>JAXKAR010000017.1:0-71737 GCA_036305845.1 Emergencia sp. | reverse complement strand
GATGTGATGCTATGTTTAGTTTCCAAAATGAGCTTTACCATTCGCAGTTTATCTTCAGCAGAATATTTACGCATAAAAAATGCTCCCTCCTTGATAAACAGTTTTATTATTTTAACTGTCTACCTAGAAGGGAGCATATCATAAGACAGTAAAGAGGGTATTTTTAAATCAATACAGACGAATGGCAATCGCAAGAGAATACAAACCTCGACAAATTCCCTATTCAAAACTTTTGTTTTTCATGGTAGAATAAAACGATAGAAATCAAAAGATAATACGGGAGAAGACATGAAAAAAGCAGGTTTCATTTTCATTGTGATTGTATTGTTGTGCAGTCTTTTGACCGCGCAGAGCGTACAGTCCTTTGCGGCAGAGGCAAAAAAACCGGATATTACAGCAGAGGGCGCTATCGTCTATTGTCAGAATACAGGGGAAGTGATTTATTCCAAAAACAGGGATGAGAAAATCGCGCCTTACAGCGTGACTAAATTGATGACTGTTCTCCTTGCAGTGCAGAACTTGCCATTAGATAAGGAAGTTACGGTTTCTGCCAAGGCAGCTGCGCAGACAGAGGCCTCGATGAACCTGAAAGAAGGAGAAGTGCTTACCGTCCGGGATCTGGTGTACGGTGCGCTGCTTCCTTCAGGTAATGATGCGGCTTATGCACTGGGGGAAGCTGTTTCCGGCAATATGGAGGACTTTGTCAGCCTGATGAACAAAACAGCGGAACAGATGGGCTGTAAGAATACCCATTTTGTTAACCCCAATGGTATGGACAGCAAGAACCACTACACCTCCGCTTACGATATGATGCTTATTACTAAAATGGCGTTATCCAACGATGTAATTGCTAAGGCAGCAGGGACAAAATCGTACACGGTAAAGGAGACGAACAAAAGCGAAGAAAGAAAGCTTGAGTCTCATCTCAGTTTTATTGACGATAAGGATTCCGGCGTTTATGGCGGAAAAACCGGATACTGGGATGAACAGAATTGCAGTATCGCTTTAGGTTATAAAAAGAACGGCCTGCATCTTTATATTGTGCTTTTAGGCGATACGGCAGAAGAGAGAACCAATGACGTAAATAAACTGATTAATTATGCGTCTGATAAAGTAGAAGGCATTCATGTTATCGGCAAGGGTAAAGCCGAGGGAAAGGTGCGGATTAAGCATGGAGCTAAGACGCGGGTACAGGCTTATACGGCGGAAACCGGTTATGCATATTTGCCGAAAGAGGCTTCTAAGTCCCTGATCAGTACGCAGGTGATGATGCGAGACGATGTGGAGGCGCCGGTAAAAAAAGGCTCTGTAGTGGGAACCTTGCAGATCTTTGTGGCTGATGATCTGGTCAACGAAGTGGATCTGATTGTCAAGGAGAATGTAGAAACCGGGTGGTTTCCATCCTATCTGGGGATTTCCAATTTTGCTGCGGTGATCATCTGCGCAGTGTTAATCCTGCTTCTTAGTCTGTTTATCTGGATTTCCGTTATGCGAGCAAATTACCGCCGCAGAAAGCGCAAATTGAGACAGGAGAAAGCTAGGGCTATTGCTATGGAACAGATGCGCAGAGAGCAGGAACGTAGAGAAAGAGATTGGCGATTCTAGATGTTTGATATCAAAGAAAATTTAAAAAAACTCCCGGACTCTCCGGGAGTTTATATGCATAAAGATAAACTGGGACAGATTATTTATGTGGGTAAAGCCATTTCCCTCAGAAATCGGGTGCGCCAGTACTTTCAAAGCGCGGCAAAATCCAACCCAAAAGTGGCGGCCATGGTTTCTCATATTGCGGAGTTCGAATATATCACTTGCAGCAGCGAGATGGAAGCCTTGATTTTGGAGTGCAATTTAATTAAGAAGTATATGCCCAAATATAATGTACTTCTCCGAGATGATAAAACTTATCCCTATATTAAGGTAACGACTTCAGAGGAATTTCCACGGGTGGTAAAAACCAGAATCATCGCCAAAGATGGAAATAAATACTTTGGACCGTACAGCGATGCAGGCGCAGTAAATCAGATTGTAGAGCTTCTATCCAATATTTATTCTCTGAAACGTTGCAGCGCCGAGTCTTTTCCGGCGAGTCACCGGCCTTGCCTCAATTATCACATTAATCAATGCAGGGGTATCTGCACGGGCAAGGTAAGCGCCCGAGAATATAGGGCATCTATCGATAAAGTGCTGGAGTTTCTCAGTGGCAAGGAGAAACCGCTGATTCGCAGTCTGGAGGAAAAAATGCAGGCGGCATCAGAGCGTCTGGCCTTTGAGGAGGCGGCAAAATATCGAGACTATATTGCATCTATCCAGGCCATTTCTGAAACCCAGCGTGTAACCATGGTTCATGACAAGGATCTTGATGTGGTGCTGCCGGTGAAAGACCAGGAGAATAGTTTTATTGTGCTCTTTACGGTGCGTGATGGAAAACTTTCCGGAAGGGAGAATTTTCAGATTCAGACTTCGGTGGACGACAGCCGCACCGAAATGGTTGGAGAATTTATCAAGCAGTATTACAGTCAGTGGGCCAGTGTACCGCCGGAAATTCTGGTGGAGACGGAGCCGCCGGAACGGGAGCTGATTGAGGATTTTCTCAGCCGAGAGGGAAGAAAGACCCGTATTTTTGTTCCACAAAAAGGAGAAAAACGAGCGCTTTTAAAGATGGCGCAAAGCGACTGCATAGAGATGGTAAAGACCCTTTCCCAGAAAGCGAAGCTGAACGAAGAAAAACAGCAGAGTATCAAAAGTCAGGTTGCAGAGGTGCTTCGGCAAGCCGGGTATGAGCCGGAAGAAAAACAGGCGTATCGTATCGAGTCCTATGATATTTCCAATACTAACGGTGTGGACTCTGTAGGGGCCATGGTTGTCTTTGAAGGTCTTTCGAAAATCAGGAAGGATTACCGGAGGTTTAAGATTAAAACCATAGAAGGACCGGATGACTATGGAAGCCTGCAGGAAATGCTTTACAGAAGGTTTAAGCGGGCACAGGAGGGTGACAGTGGATTTTCTAAGCTTCCCGATGCGATATTCATGGATGGGGGACAAGGTCAGGTGACAGCTGCCAGGAAGGTTTTACGGGCGATGAAACTGGATATTCCGGTAGTCGGTATGGCAAAAGATGACAGTCACAGAACTCGCGCCATCGTCTTTGAGGACGGCAGGGAAATAGATCTTCGGACTATGCCGGTTTTGTTCAGATATGCCGGAACGATACAGGAAGAAGTTCACCGGTTCGCTATAGATTACCACAGAAGTCTGCGAAATAAAAACACCATTCGCTCGGTGCTGGACAATATTAGCGGTGTAGGGCCAACAAGACGGAACGCTTTGCTAAACCACTTCCAGACGATAGAGGCAATCAAAAAGGCTTCTGTACCTGCGCTTATGGAGGTTCCGGGCATTACAGAGGCTATTGCGGAAAATATCAAAGAATATTTTGGTTGATAAATAGCGCCATTGATGGTATATTAATAAGATAACCAAGAGTATGAAAATGGAGGAATACTATGGCAGATAATAAGACAAACATGCAGGAAGAGGCAGATATCATCACTTTAGAATTTGAAGATGGAACTGAGCTTGAATGCGAGATTATGGGCGTTTTCGATTACAGTGGCAAGGACTATATTGCCCTGATTCCGATGGATGACTCTGACGACGTATATATTTACGGCTATAATGAGATCGGCGAAGACGAATTCGAACTGGTAGATATTGAAGACGATGAACTGTTTAAGAACGTGGTACAGGAATTCGATGCAATTATGGCAGAGGATAATTCCGTAAACTAATCTAAATGGAATAGAAAACACTCCGGCAGAGATGAAGTCTGTTCGGAGTGTTTTTGTTTAGCAATTTAACGGCAAATAAAAACAGAGAACACCAATATTGGTATACTCTGTCAGGCAATCTTAGAAATAATCTGTTTATTATCGCTTGGCGTTTCTGAAGAAAGAAATCGCAACGCCGAAGAGAAGGAGCGTACAGATATAGACATAAGGTTCTCCGTCTCCCTTGATGATTGTTGCAACGCCGAAGAGGGCAAAAATAGTTACTGCAATTCCGGCGAATAAATTCTTCATCTCCCACATATCTGAAATCTCCTTTAAAAATATTTGTGGTAATTATTATAACACAGATTGGAGAAAGAAAACAGGGTTGTTTTTTGTAATTGAATAGAGTAAAGTTATTGAAGTGTTAATGATAAAAAAGAATGGAGAATAACAGTGAAAAAATACGATATTATCATCGCCGGCGCCGGTGCCAGCGGTGTGTTTATGTCTTATGAACTGACAAAAGAGCGTAATAACGCATCTGTCCTGATGTTGGATAAGGGCGCGCCACTTGAGAAGAGAATCTGTCCGATTAAGGCCGGAAAGACACAGACCTGCATTAAATGCAGCCCTTGCCACATTATGAACGGTTATGGCGGCGCAGGTACTTTATCTGATGGCAAATATAATATTACTACTCAATTTGGCGGCGATTTACACCAATACGTAGGGACGAAAGAAGCTATGGAATTGATGGAGTATGTGGATAGCGTACTTTGCTCCATGGGTGGTTCCGATGCCAAGCTTTATTCTACAGCCAGTTCTGATTTAAAGACCAGATGTCTGCAGCACGATCTTCATTTGCTTGAGGCGAAGGTTCGCCATCTGGGCACTGACCGTAATGTGGAAATTTTAGGCAGAATCTTTGACTATATCCAGCATCGCATCGACACCCAGTTCTATACAACCATTGAGGATATAGAACGACAGGAGGACGGTACTTTTGCGGTATTTACCAATAAGGGAGATTTTGTCTGTGATAAATTGGTTCTGGCAACAGGACGCTCCGGTTCTAAGTGGATTGCCAAGGTTTGTGATAAGCTGGGCGTGGAGCAGAAGAAGAACCGTGTGGATATCGGCGTTCGTGTGGAACTGCCTGCAGAGGTATTCAAACATATTACGGATGATGTATATGAGAGCAAGATTGTCTACAAGACAGATCGTTATAATGACCTTGTACGTACTTTCTGCATGAACCCGTATGGAGAGGTTGTTTCAGAAAATACCAATGGCATTGTTACCGTAAACGGACACAGTTATGCAGATGTTAGCCTGCATACGGAGAATACTAACTTTGCTCTTCTGGTATCTAACAAGTTTACCGAACCGTTTGAAGACAGCAATGAATATGGTGAATCTATTGCAAGGCTTTCTAACATGTTGGGCGGCGGCGTTCTGCTGCAGAGATTCGGCGACCTGGTAAAAGGCCGTAGAAGCAGTGAGAGAAGAATGGAAAAGTGTTTTACCCGTCCTACGCTGAATGCAACGCCGGGTGACTTGAGTCTGGTCATTCCAAAGCGTCAGCTGGACAGCATTATCGAGATGATTTATGCGTTGGATAAGGTTGCGCCCGGAACCGCCAATGAAGATACCCTTCTTTATGGTGTGGAAGTTAAGTTCTACAATTCCAAGGTGAAGGTGGATCACCATCTGGAAACCTGCATTCCGGGATTGTATGCCCTCGGTGATGGTTCGGGTGTAACGCACTCCCTTTCACAGGCCTCTGCCAGCGGCGTATATGTGGCAAGAATTTTAGCAGAGCAGTACAAATAATGTAAATTTCAGAGAGCCGGACTCTCGTATAGTGTTCGGCTCCTTGCATTTTGCAGAAGAAAATGTACGAACAAAAAAACTTAAAAAAATATATTTTTTGCTTGCATTTTGCAGCATAGTTGTATATAATGGAAAAGTCGCAGGAAATAAGCGGCAAAGCAATAGAATATGCGGTCTTGGCGGAATTGGCAGACGCGCACGGTTCAGGTCCGTGTGGGAAACCGTGGGGGTTCGAATCCCTTAGACCGCACCAGCAAAAATAGACAGGTTTAGCCTGTCTGTTTTGTTATATGCGGAATAGAATTGAGAGATTCGAATCTAACGTTCACTTTGCTTATGCCGCAAGGGACTCTACGGAGCGTAGATTGTTTTTCTATCTCTGTTAAGGTATACTGAAAACGTGGAGGTGAACGAAATGAATAATGAGAAAGTTGGAAAGCTGATTTATACGCTCCGTAAGGAGAAGGGGATGACCCAGAAGGAACTGGCAGAGCTTATGTTTATCAGTGACCGAACCATTTCTAAGTGGGAAAGAGCGCAAGGGTGTCCGGACATATCCCTGCTTCGTCACCTCTCGGAAATTTTTGGTGTGAATATGGAGAAGCTGTTGGAAGGTGACTTGAATCCAAACAGCGCTGATGGAGGAAATATGAAACGAGTAAAATTTTATGTATGCCCTTATTGCGGCAATATCATTACTGCAACGGGCAGCGGAGAGATTTCCTGTTGCGGAAGAAAACTTGAACCGCTGAAAGCCAGACCTGCGGATGAAGAACACCAGATCAAGGTGGAAGTCGTAGAGGACGATTATTACCTGACTTTCGCCCATCCTATGGAAAAGGAACATTATCTGCAGTTTTTTGCCTACATGGACTACGATCGTGTGACCCTGATCCGTCTTTATCCGGAGCAGGGAGGGGAGGTTAGATTTCCCAAAAGGGGTCGAGGGAAAATCGTCTTCGGCTGCAGTGAACATGGTTTATTTTCCTTAAAGGGATAAAAGAGGTGCCGAAGGGAAATCCCTTTAGAACATTAGAAAGTGAGAATATTGGAATCAAAAGTTCCTATTTTCACAATAAAAATAACCCCTTTAAAATAACCGGAATACCGGTATCTTAAAGGGGTTTCTTATGGTCGGAGTAGTCAGGCTCGAACTGACGGCCTCTGCGTCCCGAACGCAGCGCGCTACCAACTGCGCCATACCCCGTTACCAACCATATAACATTGTAGCACAAATTTCTTAAAAGAAAAGGGGTTTTTAGAAAAATTTTGGGACATATTTAGAATATCTCTTGAACGTGATTTCTGTCCGGTCGGATGCTTGCAGTAGTCAGATTAAACGTATATAATATAACTATCAGTCGATGGGTAGAGAAAGAACAAGAGGGAACCTATGGATAGAAATTTTGCATTGCTGGGGCTTAACGAGGGTGCAACAAAAGCACAGGTTCAGCAGGCTTATGAACGCCGGCTGAAGAAGTATCAGTCATCAGATTATGATGACGAGAAAGAATATGCAAACCGAAAGATCAGGGAGCTTAAGGCAGCTTATGAGATTGCCTTAAGCAGAGCTGAGACAGGATCTTCCGCATCTGCTGAAGCGGACAGATATCCTGCTCGGGGAGATGGTCGCAGCCAGGAGAGAAAAACTTACAGCAGTCAGCTGAGAGAAAGAAACGGAATAGAAAAAAACAAAGAGAGAAAAAGTCTTGAGAAGCCTGACTTATCCGCCTTGAAGAACAAGGCGAAAGAAGCCAAACGGTCTCTGCAGCAATATCAGAAAGAAGAGAAAGCTTTTGAAACAGAAGTTGAAAAAGACTCGTCTTCAATACCGACTATTGGGGGAAAGTCTGCCAATAATCCGGAGAAGGCAAAATCTGCTGTTTCGCTGGTCCTTTCTTTGATTATAGCGTTGGTCGGCATGTTTACCATGTGCGACAGTGATGATAACGGTTACCCTGAAGAGGACTACAATACTGGTTACTCTTATGCTTTTCAGACGGAAGACGAACAGCAGATATTCGATACTGCACTGGATGCCGGGACTAATCTGACAGAGCAGTCACTGGAGTTTATTGACGAAGAGGAGCGTGAAACAGACAATCAGGAAGAACTGCAGGAGCAGGCTGACCTCTTTGCGCGTAACTATATAGGTAAGGACACCATCGCACAGGTAGTCGACGATCTATTTGAGCGGTACGATGAGTTTTTTACTAACAGCAGTGATATTGTGGAAGCACAGGTCGAGGAGACGCTTCTGTTCTATGGCTTTGAAAGTCTGGATCTGGCGCAGGACTATTGCAACCCGTATGACAACGAAGAACCTATTCAGAATCTGACAGATTATCTGATTTTTCTTAACGGATACTATGATGAATACGGCATGACGTGGTAATATAACATTCAATGCCTAAATTAAGGCAACCTTTTGTAATTTACTGACTGAATTGCTGCGATTTTGGATTTCTGTCAACATTTACCTCCGAGGCTGTCCATAATAGCTGCGCCTGCACTTGCGCCGATTCTGTCTGCGCCGGCTTCAATCATGGCTATGACGGTGTCATAATCGCGGATACCGCCGGAGGCTTTGATCTGCATACAGTCGCCTACTGTCTTTTTCATCAGAGACACATGGCGAGGGTCAGCCCCGCCGGGACCGAAACCTGTAGAGGTTTTGACAAAGCTTGCACCGGCTTCTTTTGCAAGAAGACAGGCTTTTACGATTTCTTCGTCGGAGAGAAGACCGGTTTCCAGAATTACCTTGACGATGGCATGATAGTTTTCGGCGATTTGGACAACCTTGCGGATATCAGTACAGACAAAGTCAAATTCCTTTGCTTTTAACATCCCTATATTGAGTACCATGTCGATTTCAGATGCACCGTCTTTTAATGCGGTTTCCGTCTCAAAGACTTTGACCGCGGTAGCAGATGTACCAAGCGGAAAGCCAATTACCGTGGCTACCTTTATATCACTGCCTTTTAGCGTTTCTGCGGCCAAAGCCGTGTGGCAACCGTTTACGCATACCGCATAAAAATTATAATCTAAAGCTTGTTGACACAGGTGACGAATCTGCTGTGGAGTAGCATCCGGTTTTAGCAGCGTATGGTCAAAATATTTATTTAATAAATGCATAAAATTACCTCCTGAAATGATAAACTGATTATAGCATGGCTTTTCTTGTGTGCCAATAGATTACCTTTAAATAGGGGGCATGAATCGAAAAAAGCTGGTTAAGATATTTTTGTGTTTCTCTTTGACAATATGGGGAATAAAGCATATAATAATGAGGAAATTTGAAACATAGAAATTGAGGTATGGGATGGAAAAGACGGTTAATATGATAAGCAAAGCAAGGTGGCTATCGATTCTCTTTGGCTATATCATGTTCTTTTGCACGCAGGAAAGTTTTGGCAGAGCTATAGGGATTACTTTGGGGATTATCGCAGCTGCAGCATTTTGGTTTCTGATGGGAAGTGAGCGTTCCAGGCTGATTGGGCAGACGATTGCCGATGAGATTAAACGAGCAATTCAGGACACTGCCCGAGTAGAGAGCTTTATTGAAATAAAAAAACTGAGAAGCGGAATTATTGCCAGGGTTTATCTGATCGATGCTAAGGAAAAAGCGGGCATGATTCACAGTGCAATCAATCAGAGGCTGCAGACCTCGGCTTTCAGCAATTATATATGGATTTTGCAGCTTACGGATATGCCGGCAAAGACAATGCTGAAGGACGTGCAGAAAAGATTAAATGAACAGCTTTTGGATGAGCTGCTCAAAAGAAACCGGGGAGATGAAAAGTAAATGGATTTACTGATTAGTTTTGTTGTCTTTATGGGAGCAATGTTATGGTGTATCACTTGCGGGCACACGATGATTATTGCTCTTTTTATTGGGCTTATCGGGTTTATCATCGTAGGAAAAAGACGCGGATTTAAACCGGGAGAGTTGCGTGATATGGGCGTAACCGGGTTTAAGGATGCGCTGATTGTGATTGAAGTAATGTTTACTATTGGATTGATTACGGCAGTATGGAGAGTCAGTGGGACCATTGCTTTTTTTGTTTACTTTGGTATTCGGCTGATTACACCGAATCTGTTCTTGATTATTACTTTTGCGCTTTGCTGTTTGCTCTCTTATGCTTTAGGGACATCTTTTGGCGTGGCGGCTACCGTCGGTGTGATTTTCATGGCACTGGCCAGAACAGGGGGTGTGAGTGAAATTCTTACCGGTGCAGCAGTGATGAGTGGAATTTATTTTGGCGATCGGGGGTCACCTGTATCTTCCAGCGCAATTTTGGTGGCGGCAATCACCCGTACAGACATTTTGAATAATGTGAAGCTGATGATGCGAACGGGTATGGTGCCTTTGGCGATTACCACGGTACTTTATGGCATATTTTCTTTCCTGAATCCAATCAATGCAGTAGATCAGCATTTTCTTACCGTTTTGGCCGATAAGTTTAGCATTTCCTGGTGGTGTGTGATTCCGGCAATCTGTATGCTGGTTCTGCCGCTGCTGAAGGTTAAGGTGATTTACGCTATGGCTGCCAGTATTTTTACAGGCAGTATAGTCAGTATTTTTGTACAGAAGATACCTTTGGGGCAGTTGTTTGACTATATGGTCTTTGGCTATCAGATAGATGGGGAGCTGGGAGTTATTATGAACGGCGGAGGGGCTGTTTCCATGATAGAAGTCGTGGTGATTGTTGCGCTATCCAGTACATATTCGGGAATATTTTCCGGAACCGGGATGTTAATGGGCTTGCAGAGTAAGATGATGCCAATGATGAAAAAAATAGGCAGATTTGCAACGATGGTTGTTGTTTCTCTTGTAACAGTAGCCGTATTCTGCAATCAAACCATTGCTTCCATGATGTGCTGCGATCTCCTAAAGCGACCTTATGAAGAGTTGGGCGCCCAAAAGGAAGAACTGGCTATGGATATGGAGAATTCCGTGATTCTGTTGTCGGCAGTCGTACCTTGGGTTCTTGCTTGTTCCGTAGTCCTGGATTTCCTTCAGGTAGGTTACAGCATTGTGCCGTTATCCTTTTTCTTGTTCTTAACGCCAATCTGCTATGGAATACAGAAAAAAGTGGCAAATCCTTTCTCCAAGGAATAAAGTGAATAATGAAGAGGATTTTCATAGAAAATCCGAAAGGAGTGAGGATTATGAAGCTTGCAATCGTAGGTGCAGGCACGATGGGAAGAATTGTCCGGGATATGGCTTTGCAGAATTCCGGCATTGATAGTGTGCTGACTATTGAGCCGGCGTTGGGTGAGTCTCTGTTTGATATTGATGCGCCGGATGTAATTATAGATTTCAGTCATCCGGATGCACTGGAAGATATTGTGGCGTATGTGACCAGCAAGCAGGGACGCACCGGTGTTGTCTTTGCTACAACAGGCTATACATTATCGCAGGAAGAAAGGATTAAGGGACTGGGAACAATCGTGCCGGTTATTCGCAGTTCTAACTTTTCCTATGGGATTAATTCGCTGAAACGGATCGTCGAATTTGCGGCGCCCCTTCTCAGAGACTGTGCGGATATAGAAATCGTAGAAAAACATCATCGACAAAAAGTGGATTCTCCCAGTGGAACGGCCATTATGTTGGCCGATGCCTGTGATCCGGCACATGAAAGCTCCCGTTTATGCGGTAGGGAAGGCGAGATGAAAAGAAAAAATGAAATCGGGTTGCACAGCGTCAGAGCAGGAACGATTTTTGGTGAACACACCGTGCTCTTTGCCCTAAAAGACGAGGTGATTGAGATTAAACATACGGCTTTTTCCAAAAAGATTTTTGCTAAGGGCGCCATCGAAGCAGCATTGTGGTTAAAGGGCAAAAGCCCTGGATTTTACCCACTTGAAGAGGTGTTCTATTGACTTTAAATGGTAAAAGTGGTATAGTATAAAATACTGCAATGAATACAAAGGAAGAGAAAATATGGAAGTTGAGTTAAAATATCAGATAGACGATGCAGATAAAATCGGTCAGATATTTGAAGACGCTTATCTGTGCCGGATCAAGGATCGACAGACAGAAGAAACCATAGAGATGCATGCGGTCTATTTTGATACTGAAGACAGGCGGCTTTATCGAGAGGCAATTTCTTTCCGCGTAAGGAAAGAGGGTCGTAAGATTGTCGCAACGCTCAAGTGGAACGGCTCCAGCGAAGACGGTATGCACAAGAGAGAAGAAATCAACGTGCCAGTTGACGATGAGGAGAAGCTGCACAGCCCCGATATTAAGATTTTTGATCAGAGCGAGATGTGTGAGGTATTGACCCGCGTCGTTGGCAAACGAACCCTGTACCCTGTGATGGATGTCTATTTTGATCGCAGACAGATGCGTTTGGATACAGGCAGCTGTATTTGTGAGATTTCTGTAGATCAGGGTCGGATTCAGTGTAACGGAAAAGAGGCGCCGATTTCAGAACTGGAGATTGAACTTTATTCCGGTGACGAAGAGGAGATGAAGCAGCTCGGTGCAGAAATTTCCGAGAAATATGGACTGGTTCCGGAAAATACCAGCAAGTTTAAACGAGGTCTCGACCTAATGTGAAGAAAATGACTGTTTTTTAGCAGTCATTTTTGTTATATTCCTTTACTTTAGCCGTCAAAAAGGGTATAATAATATGCATTCTATGTGCAAAACGGCATTTAGCCGATGAATTTGTTATCATTTTAGGAGGATATATATCAATGAAAACAACATTTATTTCAAAAGAAAATAATGATGTAAAATTCACTATGGAATTTACCGCTGAAGAATTTGAATCTGCAGTAATCAAAGCATACCAGGCTACTAAAGATCAGTTCTCCATCGACGGTTTCAGAAAAGGCAAGGCGCCAAGAAGCATCATCGAAAAACACTATGGCGAAGGCATTTTCTTCGAAGACGCAATTAACAGCATGTTCCAGGACAATTATCCTGAAGCGCTGAAAGAGCTGGAACTGGAAGTTATCGATGGTCCGTCAGCAGATTTTTCCGAAATCGGAAAGGGAAAGCCGGTAACCATGACAATTACCGTTCCTGTATATCCAATCATCGAAGTTAAGGATTATCTGGGTGTAGAAGTTGAAAAAGAAGTACAGCCGGTTACCCAGAAGGATATCGATGAAGCGATGGAAACTCTGCAGAAGAGAAACGCAAGAGTTGTTGTTGCAGAAAGACCTGTGCAGGAAGGTGATACCGTGCTTCTGGATTACTCCGGTTTTGTCGGAGAAGAACAGTTCGAGGGCGGCACTGCAGAGAGACAGGAGCTGAAGATTGGATCCGGCACATTTATTCCTGGATTTGAAGAGCAGCTGGTAGGCGCAGTAACCGGCGAAAACAGAGACGTTACTGTAACTTTCCCTGAAGAATACCATGCAGAAGAACTGGCGGGAAAAGAAGCTGTTTTCCACTGCCTGGTTCATGAAGTAAAAGAAGAACAGCTGCCGGAACTTGACGACGAATTTGCGAAAGATGTCAGCGAATTTGACACTTTAGATGAATTAAAGAAGTCTACTGAGGAAAGACTACAGAAATATGTGGAAGATCGCGCAGTAAACGCTGCAAAGGATGCTGTAGTAGAAAAGATTTACGAAGCAAACAAGACTGACGTTCCAAGAGTTATGGTAGAAGACGAGATCGATCGTATGGCGCAGGAACTGGATCAGCAGATGAGATATCAGGGACTGTCTCTGGAACAGTACTTACAGTTCATGCAGAAGGATGCTGCAGCATTCAGAGAAGAACTGAGAGAAGATGCAACGAAGAAGGTTGTAACCAGACTGATTCTGATGTCTATCGTAGAAGCAGAGAAAATCGAAGTTACCGAAGAGGAAAGAGAAGAAGAACTGAAGAACATGGCTATGGCATACAATGTAGATGTTGATCAGATCAAAGAAATGATCGGCGACGGTATGACCTATCTGAACAAGGATATTCAGCTGAAGAAGGTTATCGATATGCTGTATGACAAGGCTAAAGTGACTACAGTCGAAAAGAAGGAAGAAGCTTCCGCAGAATAATTACAGAAAATAAGGGGGACATGAAGAATGGCTTTAGTACCATACGTGGTTGAACAGACCAGCAGAGGAGAGAGATCCTATGATATTTATTCCAGACTGCTGAAGGACAGAATTATCTTTTTAAGTGAGGAAATTGATGACCATATTGCGAGTCTGGTTGTTGCTCAGCTACTGTTTTTAGAAGCCGAAGACCCTGATAAGGATATCTGTATTTATATCAATAGCCCCGGCGGTTCTGTAACCGCCGGTATGGCTATTTATGATACGATGCAGTATATTAAGTGTGATGTGTCTACAATCTGTGTCGGACTTGCGGCCAGCATGGGAGCGTTTTTGCTTTCATCGGGAACCAGGGGAAAGAGATACGCTTTGCCTAATGCGGAAATTATGATTCATCAGCCGCTGGGCGGAGCTAAGGGTCAGGCTTCCGATATTCAGATTCATGCAGAATGGATTCTGAAGACCAAGGAGAAGCTGAATAGAATTCTCAGTGAGAATACGGGTCAGCAGTTGGAGACGATTGTGAGAGATACAGACAGAGATCACTTTATGTGCGCAGAAGAGGCCGCAGAATACGGTCTTGTTGACAAGGTGATTATATCCAAGTAGAGGGGGAAAATATGACAGACAAATACGATGATAATAAACAACTGAGATGTTCCTTCTGCGGAAAGCCGCAGAGTCAGGTCCGCCGTCTGGTAGCAGGACCGGGCGTATACATCTGCGACGAGTGTGTGGAGATGTGTATGGACATCGTAACAGATGCTGTCAGAAAAGAAGAGGCTGTGACAGAACATGTCACCTATGAACTTCCTAAGCCGAGGGAAATTCATCAGACATTATCGGATTATGTTATCGGACAGGATACAGCCAAGAAGGCATTGGCCGTAGCTGTTTACAATCACTATAAGAGAATTAACGGCATTGGTGCAAAGGCTGCGGATGTAGATCTGCAGAAGAGCAATATTGTGATGATTGGACCAACAGGTTCCGGCAAGACGCTTCTTGCTCAGACCCTGGCAAAGATCCTCAATGTACCTTTTGCAATTGCCGATGCAACGGCTTTAACGGAGGCCGGTTATGTAGGAGAAGACGTTGAAAATATTCTGCTTCGTCTGCTTCAGGCAGCAGATTACGATATAGAGAAGGCGCAGAAAGGCATCATCTATGTAGACGAAATTGATAAGATTGCCAGAAAATCTGATAATCCGTCAATTACCAGAGATGTCAGCGGAGAAGGCGTGCAGCAAGCCCTCCTTAAGATTCTGGAGGGTACAGTGGCAAATGTGCCGCCACAGGGAGGACGTAAGCATCCTCACCAGGAATTCATCCAGTTTGATACCAGTAACGTTTTGTTTATTTGCGGAGGTGCGTTTGATGGTATGGACACCATCATCCAGAGACGAATGGGTGAACGGGTAATTGGTTTTAATTCCGAACTGGTTAAGACCAAAAAAGACGAAGTTGATCTGTTGTCCCATATTCAGCCGGAAGACTTGCTTAAATTCGGCTTAATCCCTGAATTTATCGGGCGTCTTCCTGTTATTGTGACTTTGGAAGAGTTAGGTGAAGATGCACTGATCCGCATCATGAAAGAGCCGAAGAATGCGCTGATCAAGCAGTACAAGAAGCTCTTTGAACTGGATCATGTGGAGCTGGAAATCGAAGAAGATGCAGTCGCTGCGATTGCAAGAAAAGCAATCGAGAGAAAGACAGGGGCAAGAGGTCTCAGAAGCATATTTGAGAAAGCGATGACCGATATCATGTTTGATATTCCATCCAGAGAAGATGTGAAAAAATGCATCATTACCAGAAGCACTATCGAAGATGAGATGGAGCCAACCCTGGTTCTGAGTGAAGAGAAAGAAAATAACGAGGCCGATGCCTCATAATGATGGAGGCGGCTTTTAGTCGCCTTGTTTTTAGAAGGAGACACTATAATGAGTGAAGAAATCAGAGAAGAAATCAACGAAGAACGCCAAGAGCGCAAAGAAGATATTTTTCCTTGCATTCCGCTCAGGGGCGTATCCATTTTTCCAAATACTGTAATTCATTTTGACATCGGAAGAGAAATGTCTATCCGTGCGCTGGAAAAGGCAATGGCGACAGACAAGATGATGTTCGTTTCTACCCAAAAGGATGAAAATGTGCTGATTCCAACGTTTAAGGACATCTATCCGATCGGTACAATCGTCAGAGTAAAACAAATGCTCAAGATTCAGGGCGATGCAGTAAGAGTCCTGGTTGAAGGCCTTTGCCGTGCAGAAATCGGTGAACAGATTACAGAAGAAAGCTATATGTCCTGTACAGTCAGAAAAATCGAAGAACATATTGAGGAAGATGATTTGACTCTGGCGGATATAGCGGCCATGCGTCTGCTGACAGATGCTTTTGTCGAGTATGCAGCCCTTTCCGGCCAGGTCAGTGATGAAACGGTGGACAAGGCAGTTTCCGGAGAAGTACCGGGGGCTGTAGTGGATAAGATTGCAAATGAAATGCTGATTCCGTGCAGCCGAAAACAAAAAGTTTTGAGTGAGCTGGATTTTTCGGAAAGAATCAAAACTTTGACGACCATCATCGCAGAAGAAAATGAAATCGCAGTCATCGAGAAGGAACTTTCACAGAAGGTGAAAGAAAATATTGACAATAATCAGAAAGAGTATTTCCTCAGGGAGAGGATGAAGGCCATACAGGAAGAGCTGGGCGTCAACGAAGATGCCGGTGTTGAGGCGGCAGAATGGTTAAAAGCCCTGGAAGAGCTTCATCTGGAGGAAAAAACAGAGGATAAAGTCAGAAAAGAAATTAACAAGTTTTCTAAGATGACGCCATCTTCGGCAGAAGCTACGGTAATTAGAAACTATGTTGAAACCATACTGGCGCTGCCTTGGAACAAAGCTTCGAAGGTAAATGTCAACCTGAAGAAAGCGGAGAAGATTCTGAATCAGGATCATTACGGTTTGGATAAGGTAAAAGAAAGGGTTTTGGAATACCTGGCAGTCATCCATCTGTCCAAGGGAATTAAAGGACCGATTCTTTGCCTGGTAGGGCCGCCGGGCGTTGGAAAGACGTCTATTGCAAGATCCATTGCAAAGGCTTCCGGAAGAGAGTTTGTTCGTATGTCACTGGGCGGTGTCCGTGATGAAGCGGAAATCAGAGGCCACAGAAGGACCTATATTGGTGCTATACCGGGTCGAGTCATTTCTTGTCTGAAGGATGCAGGAACGAATAATCCGGTATTCCTCTTCGATGAGGTAGATAAGATCGGTGCGGATTTCAAGGGCGATCCCGCTTCTGCGCTGTTGGAGGTTCTGGATCCCGAGCAGAATAACACATTTACCGACCATTTTCTGGAAGTGCCTTTTGACCTTTCCAAAGTCATGTTTATCACTACGGCTAACTCTATCGATACCATACCTCGGCCGCTTTTGGACAGAATGGAGGTTGTAGAGGTTCCGGGCTACACAGAAGAAGAAAAGGTAAAGATTGCACAGCGTTATCTGGTGCCGAAAAAGGTCAAGGAACACGGACTGAAAAAAGAAAATATCCGGATTTCTGAGAGAGCGCTTCATGACCTGATAAACTACTATACCAGAGAATCCGGCGTCAGAAATCTGGAAAGAGAAATTGCAAATCTCTGCAGAAAGGTGGCGCGTAAAATCGTTACCGGAAGAGCAAAGTCTTATAGCATAACACCGGGCAATATGGAAAAATATCTGGGAAAACATCGTTTTCATTACGACATGGTAGAAGGCGAGGATCAGGTTGGTGTAACCACAGGCCTCGCATGGACGGCTGTAGGAGGAGATACGCTGCAGATTGAAACCACGGCAGTGGCCGGAACCGGCAAATTGGTGCTTACCGGACAATTGGGCGATGTAATGCAGGAGTCGGCAAAAGCCGGAATCAGTTATATTCGTTCTGTTGCAGATAAGCATAATATTGAAGAGGACTTCTATAAGAAGTATGATATTCACGTTCATGTTCCGGAAGGCGCAGTACCGAAAGACGGCCCGTCCGCCGGTGTAACCATGTGTACGGCAGTAATTTCTACCCTTACCGGTATTCCGGTAAGAAGAGATGTGGCAATGACAGGGGAAGTGACCCTTCGCGGTAAGGTTCTTCCGGTAGGCGGAATCAGAGAAAAAGTTTTGGCTGCCCATAGAGCGGGTATCAAGAAAGTGCTTCTGCCTAAGGATAACGGTCCGGATATTGATGAAATACCGTCAGCCGTTAGAAAGCAGATGGAATTCGTTCTGATCGATCATGTAGACAGCGCTCTGGAAGAAGCGCTGGTAAAATAAAGCAGGTAATTTTATGAGAATCACAAAATCCGATCTGGATACTGTTGCGGTAAAACCAAGTCAGTATCCGCCGGACACCATGGCGGAAATTGCTTTTGCCGGTAGATCCAATGTGGGAAAATCCTCTCTTTTAAATCTGCTCACAGGCAGAAAAAAATTAGCCAGGGTCAGTGGAAGCCCGGGAAAAACCCGTACCATTAACTTTTATCTGATCAACGATGCGTTTCGTATCGTTGACTTGCCGGGATATGGATATGCTAAGGTTTCTAAATCAGTTACAGAAAACTGGGGCGATATGATGGAAACCTATTTTCAGAAACGGGATGGTCTGCGTAAGGTCATCCAGCTGGTAGATATTCGTCACAAGCCTACCGCACAGGATGTGCAGATGTATCAATATCTGAAACATTATGGGCTCGACGGCATTGTGGTTGCTACCAAGGCGGACAAGGTTTCCCGCAACGAAATGCAGAAAAGCATCTCTGTTATCCGTAAGACCTTGGAGCTTTCACCGCAGGACAAGATAATTCCCGTTTCAGCATTGAAACGTACCGGATATGAAGAACTTCTTTTGGAGATTGAGCAGATTTTGGAGGAATAGATGCAGTTTATTACTTTTAGAGTGATTGGAAAGCGGATTGCCGCGATTTCCAGCCTGCTTCGAGACAAAACCGTTCCCCTGAGGAAAAAGGCTTTGGTCATCTTTGGAATCATCTATCTGTTTTTGCCGGTAGACTTGATACCGCCGATTCTGTTTCCTTTTGGATTTTTAGATGATTTAATCTTATGGATTTATATTCTGTGGCATTTGAAGGATGAGCTGGATGCTTATTGGATGGGAGAAAAGAAAGAAGATTTATCCAAAAAATTCCGTGACAAAACCTTTGTCGAAGGTGTAGAATTTGAAGTAGAAAACGATAGAGAAACGCACAGCGATAAGAACGAGGAGTAGACAATGGCAAACAAAGAGACAGTAGGAAAGATTCTCTTTACCGGAGAACAGCTCACCGAAAGGGCAAGGCAGCTGGGAGAAGAAATTACCAGAGATTACAAAGGCGAAGAATTGATTCTGGTTGGTACCCTGAAGGGCAGTGTGATGTGGATGGCAGAACTGATGAAGTTCATTGATCTGGATACCCAGATTGACTTTGTCTCTGCCAGCAGCTACGGAAAGAGCACCACAAGTTCCGGTATCGTCAAGATGGAGAAAGATATCAGTCTGGATATTACAGGCAAACACGTTCTAATTATCGAAGATATTATCGATACAGGAAATACGCTGGCCAAACTCAGGGTGTATTTCCGTGACAAAGCGGCGCGCAGTGTGAAGATTTGTACCATGTTAGATAAGCCTTCAAGGCGTACTGTAGATGTAAGCGGTGACTACATAGGCTTCACCGTAGAGGATCTATTTGTTATCGGTTATGGTCTTGACTTCGATCAAAAGTATAGGAATCTTCCATATATCAGTTATCTGGAAGGTTAATATAGGTTTATTATGTTTTAAAAAAGGAGAATGAAAGAAAATGGGTTACAAAGTAAAGATCGGCTTATCCAATAAGCACGTACATTTGAGTCAGGCAGATCTGGAAGTATTATTTGGCAAAGGTCATACGCTGACGCCGAAGAAAGATCTGGTTCAGCCGGGACAGTTTGCAGCAGAGGAAACTGTTGATATCGTCGGCCCAAAGAAAACCTTAAGCGGCATCAGAGTACTGGGACCGGTTCGTCCGGAAACACAGGTAGAACTGTCTCTGACTGATGCAAGAACCATCGGTGTAAAGGCGCCGATCAAGGAATCCGGAAAGCTGGAAGGCACACCGGGATGTAAACTGGTTGGCCCTTGCGGTGAAGTGGAACTGGATCACGGTGTGATTGCTGCGCTCAGACACGTTCACCTCAATGACGAACAGGCTGCAGAAGCCGGCGTAAAGGATGGCGACTGGGTAAGCATCAAGATCGACGGTGACAGAGGCGTAATCTTTGATCACGTACTGGTTAGAGCGGGCGCTAAACATGAAAAAGAAGTGCATCTGGATACAGATGAAGGCAACGCTGCAGGTTGCGGACCTGATACGGTCTGTGAGATTTTGAAGTAAGAGAAACTACATAAAATTTCAGCAGGGGGATAGGCTTTTATTTAGCCTATCCCGCTTGTTCCATGTAGAGTAGGAGACAGCATGCATAAATTCAACTATATTTGTTCGATAATACTGGTCATCACATTACCGCTGATGATCGTGATTCTAAGTTCTAACTTAGTATTAAGAATGTCGGGAACATATAATTACCATTTTAATGACAGTCAGGTAATGGATGAAATTCCTTACAACGTCACCGGAAAGGAAATGGCGGAGGGGATTACATCATATTTGAATTCTTTTGGCGGAGAGGCTTTTCAGGTCTATGAGAAAAACGGCAACTATAAAGATCCCATTTTCGAAGAGGACGATCAGAAGGCAATGAAAAAGGCCAGAAACATTTTTAATATTGAGTTTGCGATCGGCTTTTTATGCTTTGCTTTAACTCTGGCGATTTACATTTATCTTTGGAAAGGCGGATTTACAAAGGCGCTGCGAAAGCGTTATTATACCGGTGCGGCCATCACCGCAGCCATTTTGATTGGTCAGATTATCCTTTGGATGATTAAGCCGGCAAGAGGATGGATTTACCGGAATCTTTTCGGTACATTAGGTAAAGAATCCATCATCATGGAACTGATAGGAGATCCGTTTTTTAAGACCTATATGCTGTTTGCTACTGTTTTAGGGGTGGCGTTATTGGCAGTTCTGACTTATGTGAATCATCAGTTGACGAAGCCGGAAAGAATTTTTTATTAAACGATAGGGGGAAAAGTAAACAATGGTATATGTATTTTTGGCCAATGGATTTGAGGAGATTGAAGCCGTGACCTGTGTAGACCTGCTGAGAAGAGCGGGTATTCAGGTGAAAACGGTCTCCATTATGGAAGATAAACTGGTTTACGGTGCACATGGCATTGGTGTGGAAGCGGATATCCTGTTTAAACACGGTGATTATGAGCGGTGCGGCATGTTGATTTTGCCAGGAGGGATGCCGGGGACGACCAATCTGTGCAATCATAAAGAACTGAACGAAGAATTAAAAGCTTTCGCACAGACCGGAAAACCGGTGGCGGCTATATGCGCTGCACCGATGGTATTAGGTCGGGCAGGACTTCTTCAGGGGCACAAAGCTACCATTTTTGATGGTATGGAAGAGGAGCTTGAAGGTGCATTTTATCAAAATGAAAAAGTCGTTATTTCCGGAAACATGATTACCTCCAAGGGTCCGGGAACGGCTATGGACTTTGCCCTTTCCCTTATCCAGGTCCTGAAAGGTGAAGATATGGCGCAAAAGGTAAAAGCAGGACTGATGCTTTAGGAGGGACTATGGGCTATAAATGTGATTTTCATATTCATTCCTATTATTCTGATGGCACAATGAAACCGACGGATTTGGTGAAAATGTATAAGGAACAGGATTATGACATCATTTCTCTTACGGACCATGATGGCATAGATGGTGTGAATGAAGCGGTGATTGCAGGAGATGCGCTGGAAATTAGAGTGATACCGGGAATTGAGTTTTCCACAGAATGTGATGTTGAAGGACGAGGACTGGAGCTTCATCTTCTTGGGTATTATATTGATATTGAAAATTCAGCCTTAAGGGAACGTCTGGTTGATATCAGAAATGAGCGAGAGATACGTAACGAAAAACTGTTGGCGTTGCTTCGGGAAAAGGGATTTGATCTGACTTGGGAGGATCTTCGGGAACGACCGGGACAGAGCTATATTGGAAAGCCGAACTTTGCCAGGGCACTAAAGAAAAAAGGCTATGAACTTCCTAATATGTGGGAGGTTTTCGATTGCGTAGAGAAAAAGAAGATTTGCACGTCCGAGGCTATAGATCTGGTCAAAGGCGCAGGGGGTATCAGTGTTCTTGCCCATCCACTGAAAACCAAAGGGCTGGGAAATCCTTCGGAAGAGGCGTTTTGGGACAATCTGGATCATCTTTTGTGCCGGCTGAAAAAAGACGGACTAAAAGGACTGGAATGCTACCATCCGTCTGCTTCTCATGAAGAAGCTTTACGCCTTGTCAAACTGGCAGCTAAATATCATCTTCATATTACGGAAGGGTCTGACTTTCACGGAGAATAGAGAAACTGAGCAGGAAATTTGTGTTTTCTGCTCTCTTTTTTTGCAGGGGATTAAGATGAATTTACGGAAAATGTTATATCCAAACAGAAAGAAAAGTATTATAATAAACATAAGTGAATAGCAGCAGACCCAGTGTAAAGCTGTCTGCGTATGACCATCAGAGAAGAGGAGAAAAACATGGTTATAGACTTTATGAATAAACCTATTGCTGCAGCGATCAGAACAGAACGGGATTTCAGTACGGCGCTGCGTTCTGATGTGGATATGGTGTTTTTACTGCATTCCAACATTATGACGGTAAATCAGTGTGTAAAGGAAATCCATAGCGCCGGAAAAAAGGCGTTTATCCATGTGGATTTCGCAGAAGGTATCGGTAAAGACAGATTTGGCCTTGAGTTTTTGGCAAAACAGGGGGTTGACGGCGTCTTAACAACCAGAACCAATATCGTTAAGGCGGCCAAGGAGTTTGATCTGATTACCGTTCAGCGTTTTTTTATGGTGGATTCTCATTCTGTAGGGACATCGGTGGAATCCATTAAGATTTCCAAACCGGATATCATTGAGATTATGCCCGGAATTATTACCAAAAAAATTAAGGAGTTTTCGGAGAAAGTAGATATGCCGATTATCGCAGGCGGAATCGTGGAGACTATGGATGAGGTGCGGGCAGCGCTTTCTGCAGGCGCTACGGTGGTTTCCACCGGTGAGGCGGATTTATGGAATAGAAAGGTGTAGGGGAGAAGATGAAGATTAAATTTTGCGGCGCATCATCAGGCGTAACGGGATCATGTCATTTACTGACAACGGAAAGACATAAAATTTTATTAGACTGCGGACAGTTTCAAGGAGGAAAAGCACAGGAGGCATTGAACTATGAACCGTTTCCTTTTGATCCTGCAGAGATTGAATGTGTGGTGTTAAGCCATGCCCATATCGACCACTGCGGAAGAATCCCTCTTTTGGTGAAGAGAGGATTTACGGGAAAAATCTACTGTACGGATGCGACAGCTGACCTTCTTGACGTGATGCTTAAGGATAGCGGATTTATCCACGAAAAGGATGCGGAGTGGAAAAGTCGCAGAGCTGCTCGTGCAGGCAAACCTCCGGTAGAACCTCTTTATACATATAACGATGCGGTGGAGGCTCTGCGGTATGTAGAACCCATTCTATATGATCAGCAGATTGAGCTCAACGAAGAAATGAAGATCGTGTTCAATGACGCCGGACATATTTTGGGCTCAGCCATTACGGAGCTTTGGATTAAGGAAGATGATAAGGAATCAAAAATCGTCTTTTCCGGAGATCTGGGGGTAATGGATAGGCCGATCCTGCGAGATCCTACCATCATTAAGAAGGCGGACTATGTGATTATGGAGTCTACCTACGGAAACAGGCTTCATCCGCAGAATGCAACCAGTGTAAAGGGTCTTTTGGATATTGTGCTCAAAACAACCAAAAGAGGCGGTACTGTGGTCATTCCGTCTTTTGCTGTAGGCAGAACCCAGGAACTGATTTTTGAGTTTAATAAATTCTATGAGGATAATAACGCATATAGGAAGGAACTGGACAACCTGATGGTTTATGTGGACAGCCCTATGGCAACCACCGCTACAGAGGTCTTCCGAAAAAATGCACAGGTCTTCGACGAGGAAACCAAAGACTATATTCTTCGCGGAGATAATCCTTTGGATTTTAAAAATCTGAAGTTTACCAGAACGACAGCGGATTCACAGGCGCTTAACTTAGATAAAAGCCCTAAGATTATTATTTCTGCCAGTGGGATGTGCGAAGCCGGCAGAATTCGTCACCATCTGAAACACAATCTCTGGGATTCCCGTTCCAGCGTGATTTTTGTCGGCTATCAAGCGGAGGGGACCCTGGGTAAACTTCTGGTAGAAGGTGCAAAAGAAGTAACGTTGTTTGGTGAAGTTGTCAATGTCAACGCAGAGATTTATAACTTGGAAGGATTTTCCGGACATGCTGACCAGAATGGCTTGTTTTCCTGGCTGGCTGGATTTCAACAGAAGCCGAAGCAGGTATTTCTGGTTCACGGGGAGGAGGATTCCAAAAAGGATTTTGGCAAGCTGATTCATGATAAGTTAGGGTATGAACCGGTAGTCGTCTTGGGAAATTCCGAATTTGAACTGGATATGAATACCGCACAGCTGCTGAATTACGAAGAGGCCAGCGCAGAAGGACGCAATGATGAGGAAATTCAGGCGGTCAGAAAGAAGATTTCGGATATTCACACAGATATCGAAAGCATTCTTTATAATGCAGACCTGGCTATGGGTAATCATATTTCTAAAGATAAGCTGATTAAAATCAATAATATTGTGCAGGAGCTGGCGAAGGCTACTATGGTTCTCGGCTCCACCGTTACAGAAGAAGACCGAGCAGAAGAGGAAACAAAATAAAATGGAAAAGGTAATTGTAATTGGAATTGCAGGTGGTACAGGTTCAGGTAAAAGTACCATGATCAATAATATTAAGAACCGATTTGATGACAAAATCACGATCCTCAGCCATGATTTCTATTATAAGCAGCACGATAATATGACCTATGAGGAAAGATGCCAGCTTAACTACGATCATCCTGACGCTTTTGATACGGATCTGATGATTGCACATATCAAAGAACTGAAACAATGGAAAGAAATCCAAAGACCGGTGTACGATTTTACTATCCATAATCGGGTGGAGGAAACCGTGACCGTAAGACCGGCAAAGGTAATCGTGGTGGAAGGTATCTTGATCTTTGAAAATCAGGAGCTGATTGACCTGTGTGATATTAAAGTGTTTGTAGATACTGACGCAGATGTGCGTATCATCAGAAGAATACTCAGAGACGTACAGGAAAGGGGCAGAACCTTAGAGTCGGTCGTGACCCAGTATCTGACAACGGTAAAGCTAATGCATGAGCAGTTTGTGGAACCCAGCAAAAAGAAAGCCGATATTATCGTGCCGGAGGGAGGATTTAACGTGGTCGCTCTGGACATGCTGAATCAGAGAATTCACGCGCTTCTCCAAGAAGAACATATTTACGGAGGACGCTGCGATGGATAATTTGAAAGTGGCTGTGCTGGGATTTGGCGATGCAGGCAGGGCCTTTGCACGAATGCTTCTGGAAAAAAACGAAGAGATTCGCAAGAGATATGGCATAGGCGTTGTGGTTACAGCTATTTCTACCAGATCCAGAGGCGTCATTTCCGACCCGGAGGGTATTGATTTAGAGAAGGTCTTAAAAGACGTTGAGAACACCGGAAGATTTGCGCCGGGGACAAAAGGCTTGTGCCAGTTGGACTCTTTCGGTGTTATTGACAAAGCGGATTATGATGTGTTATGTGAGCTGACGCCGCTGAATATTTTTACCGGTCAGCCTGCTATTGACCATATTAAACGGGCGTTTGCAAGAGGAAAGCATGTAGTAAGCGCCAATAAAGGTCCTATTGCCTGGGCTTTTGATGAACTTTCGGCTATGGCAAAGGAACAGAGCGTGGAGTTTTTCTATGAAACAACGGTAATGGATGGCACTCCGGTGTTTAATCTTGCAGAACATACATTGAAGTTTTGTAAGGTGACGGAAATTTCGGGCATTCTGAACAGCACGACCAATTACATTCTGGAAGAGCTGGAAAAAGGCAAGGATTATGACGAGGTCATAGCTGCCGGAAAACAGGCGGGGTTTATTGAGGAAGATCCGGCAATGGACATTGAAGGCTATGATGCGGCGGCAAAAGTGACGGCGCTGCTTAACGTACTGATGCATGCAGGAATTACACCGGATCAGGTGGAACGTCAGGGAATTGAGAAGATTACCCTTGGGGATATCCGCAAAGCGGCACAGCAGAATCAGGTGATTAAACTGCTTTGTAAAGGTGTTTTATCGGAGGATGGAAAAGTCAGAGCCTGGGTAAAGCCGGTTTGGGTGGATCGCGGTGAGATGCTGGCATCCATTGACAGTACAACATCGGTGGTTACCCTAACCACTGATTTGATGGGAAAACTGTCTATCGTTGAACATGCACCGGAAATCAGGCAGACTGCTTATGGCATTTTCGGCGATGTGGTTCGCGTATTGGAAAAAACGATGCAATAAAGGAAAATAACGTTAAATGAAGGAAAAGTTAACAGAAAAGAAATGGTTCATCTGTGCGATTGTTCCCGTGTGCGCGCTAAGCTGGGGGTTGTCTTTTCTGGGGACAACGGTAACCCTGAAAAAACTGGATGTTATCCAGCTTCTTGCTGCAAGATGGACGGTATCGGCGCTGATTTTTCTGTTTTTGGCGCTGTTTGGCATACTCAAAGTCAGATTTCGAGGAAAAAACATCAAGCTGGTATTGCTTACAGGGCTTTTGCAGCCGTGTATCTATTCTATCTTTGAAACGATGGGCATTAAGCTGACTACCACTTCGGAGTCGTCTATTTTTATTGCGACGATTCCTCTTGCTGTTTTGCTGATCGGATCCATATTTCTCGGACACAAAAATAGCAGACGAACGATATGTGCCATTATTATGGCCTTTACCGGCGTAGTGGTTTGTGTGGTGTTTTCACCGGAATTTTCTTTAGGTGGAAAGGGACTTGGCTATTTATGTCTTTTGGGGGCAATCTTGTCCGGCGCCTTGTACAGCTACTGCAGCAGTAAAGCCTCTGCGGAGTTTAATACGATAGAGGTAACGTTCAGCATATCCATTCTGGGCGCGATATTTTTCAATGGAATTAACTTTGCCATGGGATATGGATTCAGCGGATACAAGATATGTTTCAGCGATGGAGGCACGCTGGCAGGTGTCTTGTTTTTAGGCATCTTTTGTTCGTGCCTGTGTTATCTGATTTTTAATTTTGTATTAGGAAAGCTGCCGACGGCTATTGGAAGCAATGTGGTAGCCAATTCTACCACGGCAGTCGGCGTTATATCCGGCTGTTTTCTTGGGGGAGATCCTTTCGGTTGGTATACTGTTGCCGGTTTGGCGCTGACCATTACCGGCATATGTATTTCTTCTCTGGGCGATTCCCAGGGCAAGGGGAAAGATGAGGAAGAAACTGCATAATCAAAAATAGGGGGACGGAGTAAGAATGAAAAAACAAGTAACAGTATGTATATTGGTTTTAGCGGCAACGACAGCTGCCGCTATTGCCGCTTTTTGGCTGGGAATTAATCCACCGGCGGTTAATGTGATTGGGGCGTATGCTTCTATCTTTGTCGGCGTTTTGGCAGCAAAACTATTCCACGTTTCCGACGGTCTGTATTATACCGGGATCATCTTTATTTTTTTCGCTTCACCTGTGGGATCAGTTTTGGATCTTTATCGATCCTTTGGCCCATATGATAAGATTGTACATTTTGCCAGCGGTCTGCTTCTTGCAGCAGTTGGTGTAATGATTGCTGAATATTTTTTGGAAAAACTGGAAATCAAAGATGCGCAAAGAAATACGGCAGCGGCATTGACTGCGTTGTTTGCTTTTTTTGTTGCCGGAGCCGGAGCAGGGCTTTGGGAAATCTTTGAATTTGCAGCGGACAAAATGGCCGGTGGAGGGATGCAGAGAGGCATGGTGGATACCCTTACCGATATGATTGCCGGAAATCTGGGTGGACTTGGCTATGCTGTATGGATTGGTAAAAGAAAAAGTATACATTGACAAAAATGTAAAAATATGGTAAAAATAAAGCAGAGGTTTCGGAAAAGAGGAAAATATGTCAAGAGAATGGCAGCAAATGAAGTACCAGGCCTATGTTTTACCCCATGCCGTTTATTATCAGTGCATTTGGGCAGTAAGAGATTTGGAACGGATGGAGAATCGTCTGCAGGAACTTAGAGAGGAGGAGGGAAGTCAGTGCGGAACCAGTATTGTCAGTGACAGCGGCGGCAATTTTGTTTTGCGCAGACCTACAGAGGAACGAGCATTGGAAAAAGCGATTTTAGAGGAGCGAATTCAGGGTATCCGTGCAGCGCTGGACACCGTGCCGGAGGCTTATCGGTCGTTTATTTTAAGCAATATCATTTTAAAGAATTCCGGCAAGTCTTTCCCGAACAAAATGTGGAAATACTGGAAGCAGAGATTTATTCACACTGTTGCGAAGAATCTCCAGATGATATGATTTGATGAAAATGCAATTTATGTAAAAAAATGTAAATTCAGGGTTGAATGAGAACAAAACCTGTGCTATTATGATAGTGAGAACAGGAAGGCATATCTGTATGAAGGATCGCGTAAGCGGTCCTTTTTTCGTAGGTAAGAAAGGAGACGGATTGGATAGAGGAAAGAAGGCGGTGGGGCTTCTGTTGATCGTGGTGAGTATTACGGCATTGGTCACGTGGGAGAAATGGGGGAAGACCAGATTCCTTTATGATAGTGTGCTTGTGCTGAATCAGGATCTTGCCGGGGGGATAACGGTTGAGGAGGAGATGCTGGAGGAGGTTAAAATGGATATTCGTATTGGAGGATGGATTCGTCCCGAAGAGAAGAATCAGATTATTGGCCGGCAGACGGCTTTTTTTGTACGCAAAGGACTTCCACTTTTTCCGGAATATTTTCACAGGGAAAAGCTACAGGCTGATCAAAGGGAAGGTACCGGAATTCTGTTTATTCCATCGGTCTGGATCAGTTCTGTGCCGGAGACCATACAGAGAGGGAATAGAGCCGTATTTTACCGAGAAGGAAGACCCATTACATCTGCGTATGTGACTTCTGTTTCAGAGGAAGGATCCGGGTTTGAAGTTGTAGTGACAGAGCAACAGGCCAAGATGCTGGCAGAGATTGCTGATGGGGGAGGAACCTTTGTCGTGACTTATGATTAGAGAGGGGAGAGAAATGAATAAAATTATCGGTTTTTTTGGTGGAGACAGCCAGGTGGGAACGACCATGCTTGCGCAGTCTTTTGCAGAACTTATGGGGCAGCGGGGAAAACGGGTGCTGTTGATTCTGGGCAGCGGAAAGTTTGGGGAGGCTTTTGCACACCTGAGCAGTCGTTACTCTATTGATGATTTGAAAGCGGCTATTCGCAGCGGCAAAGTGGGAAAAGAGGATTTACTTCAATCAGTAGAAAGGAGCAGGCACATTTTCATTCTGCCATCCGTTCGTAATCCATTGACCGCCAAGTATTTCCCGGAAAATACTTATGAAATCATGCTGTCTTCGGCGGAAGAAGAATTTGATTATATCGTTATTGACGGTGGAGATGATGCTAACCTGGGATTGATGATTTCGGCGCTGAATATAGCAGATGTACACTATTTTGTGATTACACAGCAGCCAAAGTCACTGCACCGTTTTCTTCTCCTTCAGAAAAATATACTGGAACCCATGGATATTGGGGGAACGCTGATTGTGAACAAGTACTTAAAAGAACCGGCGCTCTTTATGAAAAAAGACATTTTGAAGTTGTGTGAGAGACAGGCTTTATTTACCGTTCCTTATATTGAGTATGGCTGGCAGGCAGAGATGGAAGGAAAAACGCTGCTGGCGTTTCATCGCTTTGGAAAAGCGGTAAAGCGTATTGCCTGCAAGCTTGAACCGGATCAGAAAAAGGAGTCTCTATGGAAAAAGCGTTTTGTTTAGAGAGTTATTTGAACAAGCTTCGTCAAGCTGAGACAGATGGGGAAACTACTGACCCAGATCGTTTTTATCGTATTTGCAGGATTATCGAACAGGAGTTTAACAAAGAGTGGAATGAGACCGATGATGAAACCAAAAACAGAAAGCTGGAGAGGGAAAAACGTGCGATTATGGGATTTGAAGAAGAAACCGTATTCTATAAAGAGCGAATCAGAGAAATCCTTCAGGACAAAAAGCTTTATGACAGTTGGTATCCACCCTGGTATCCTAATTTATACGAGGGCGTATTTGCAGAGCTTTACGGCCTTGCAGGTCTTGCACCCTGGGCCTATGATATGGAAGAAAAATACTGCAGATCTTCTTCGGCAAAGCTGATTGGCGATCGGCTATATTGTATGATTGACGGTCGGGCGCAGCTGCAGCCACAGAGAATTGGAAAGCGTAGAAGAGAGCAGCTGAAGCGTACTTTGCTTTTGGCCACGCCTCATGAGCGACTGGAGTACGGTTTTCATGAAGTTTATCTTCATAACGGTATCCGAATTACAATTTATTCGGGTGACAGAACCAAAGAAGATCAGGACGTGATGGTTTTTCGGAAATATGTGTTAAAGAAACATACTTTTCTGGGTTTATGGGAGAAAAACACGATTCCCAGGGAGGCAATTGCTTTATTTATGAAGATGATTGAAGCGGGGTTTAATATGATTTTCACCGGATCTGTACGTTCAGGGAAAACCACCTTTATGCAGATCTGGCAGCAGTACGAGGACCCCTCTCTTGAAGGGCTTGCCATTGCAACCGACCCGGAAACGCCCTGGCATCTTCTCATGCCGGAGGCGCCAATTATGCAGCTGGTGGCCGATGGCCAGCGCCTTGCCTCTATGACTAAATCGCTGCTTCGAGGCGATAACGACTATATTTTGCTGGAAGAAATGCGTGATGCAGAAGCATTTCATCTGGCTTTGGATATTACCTCCACGGGCACGACAAGATGTAAAGCTACAGTTCATGACAATGACGGTGTTAATGTGCCTTATAAGATGGCGTCGAAGATAAGAGAACGGTACGGTGGACAGACTCGGGAGCTGATTGCACAGGTGTATAAAAATTTTGATTATGCTGTGGAGCTTTGTCAGGATCCGGAAGACAAAGGAAGAAAAATCATGAAGGGCATTGTGGAATATGTCTATGATGCAAGGGAAGATCGGGTGATTGCGAGACAAATCTGTCAATACGATTTTGCAGAGGGTTGCTGGAGATGGAACAGTAAAGGAGGGCTTGCCAAAATGGACAAATATCCGCAGCGCTTAGGAGTGATTAAAGAAATGAATCAGATATTAAAAGTATTGGCGGCAAGATATCCCATAACGGGGGAGACGGTAATGTATCCGGCCTATTACAGCGGAGAGAGATATGGGGAAACGGAGGGGTGAGGCAGAAATGACAGAGGTACTTTATTTTTTGTATTTGATTGGTGTAGCAGTCTGGCAGTATCCGGTTCTTTACGGAGTGGGAATTGCTTTGCGAAATCGGCTGATGATTCGAAGAAATCTTCGCAGGCTTACAGCACGGCAGAAAAAGAAAAAATACAAATCTTTAGATCATTATATGCGCCAGTTGATTGATGGCGCAGAAGCAGAGCGGTGGATTTCCGCGCCGGAAATTTTATATATTTTGACCGGAATATCGGGAGTCAGCGCCGTACTGATTGGTTCTTTTTTGGGCAACTTTTCCATGGCACTGCTTTGTGGAGGCTTTACGGCTGCTATGCCCTATTGTATACTCCTGGTTAGGCTTCATGAAAGACGAGTGGCCAGGTCAAGAGAAGGAGACGTGTTGGTACAGGAACTGCTGAATAATTACAAAATTTATGACTGCAACATGAAGGAAGCGATAGAAGTCACGGCTGTATCCCTTGAAGATGCGCCAAACGGAAAACGACTGCTGCTTCACCTGAGTAAGGGACTGCAGACGGCGGTGTCTAAAGACGAGGTAGAGCGGCTGCTTTACGGTTTTCGATACGCACTCGATACGGCGTGGGGAAATGTATTGGCGGCTAATATATTCTTTGCCTATATGTACGGGATTCATGTGGATGCGGCTTTGGAAGATTTACTGGCAAGTATGACCAGAAGCAGAGAGGTTGTTGAATACGGGAAGAGAGAAAACAACGAAGCCAGAATGATTTTGTGGTATCTGACACCAATTAGCTATGTACTTTCGATAGTAGCGGCTTGTAGGTATTTTGGATTTACGCTGACAAAGTTCATTCAATATCAATGGGGAACGGCGCTGGGGCTGCGTTGGTTTATTTTGATAATGATGCTGTACAGCACCGGCATTCTGCTCAACGGGTTCTTTTCAAAAGAAAAAATGGATATATAGGAGAAACGATGAGAATCAGAACAACTTCAGGATTTAAGCTGCGAAGACTGGCAGGGTACACAAAGATAACGGTACCAAGAATTTCGGCGGCGGGGAAAAAAACGCTATATGACAGGTGGCGTATGCTTAACCGGGATAGATTGGAAAAAGAAATCTTCAATAGCTGTATCGTATTGAAAAACCTGGCTATTGTCCACAGAGATCTGCCGATGTCAGCGGATTTTATGTTGGAACAGGTGCAGGAATCCAGCAATCTTTTGAAAAACATCTATACAGATATTTTATCGGCTTACAGAAATGGACGGGAAGCGCAGGCTTTTTTACTCTTGCCGGAAAAAGTTCCGTTGAGGGCGGCAAAGAGTTTTTCTATGATTCTTTCTAAAATCGATAAAATCAATCCAGCCGAACTGATTGCGCAGATGACTGCTTTTGAAGAGACTTTTGCAGCAGAGAGAATGACCCGGGGGATGAAACGAACGGAGAGGAGAAGCCTCATTACGACTATGGCAGCAACGGTGACCGTCTTTGCTATTCTGCTGAACTTTACGGTTGTTGTGGTGTTTATGGATACGATGAATATGTTGAGAGAGGCTTTCTAAAAAAGATAACGTGAGGGGAGGGAAGGAGATGAAGAATCTCATTATTATTATTGGGACAATTTTGCTCGGAGTGATCATCGTCAATACTATGGTTTTGGGAGAAAGCGAGACTTCGCTGCAAAGTGCAGCGCAAAGCCTTGTTGAACAGGGCATAGAAAGCATTGAAACCATGGAGATTGGAGAAAGTGAATGAAGGATTTGATTATTATTACCGGCACTATTGTTTTAGGATGTTTTCTTTTTCATTTGATTGCAGGGGAGGAAGACAGTCTGAGAACTGCCTGTGCGGAGAAGATGGTCTCAAAGATAGAACAGTATCAGGAGCAGAAGAAATGAAGCATCTGATTACGATTACGGCCTGCATGATGTTGCTTATGGCGCTGATCATGCAGATGGTGCAAAGCCAGATGATCTATCTTCAGGTGGAAGAAGTGGCGAAGGCTATGGATGCTTTTGCGCCGGAGATTCAAAAGGAAGGTTGTGTTTCAGAAAGCATCCAGATAAAGATCAGTGAAGCCGCGGCAGAAATTCTGGGATGCAGTGAAGAGGAAATTATCATTGAAACAGATAGGACGGTGGTTTCGGCAGGAGAAGAAATTGTCTATATGGTGCAGATTCCCATTAAAGATATCCTTGCTGCACCGGATTTCTGGAAAGTTGATACCCAAACCAATCGCCTGGATTATCAGATTAGACGGAAATTGATCAGCTGTCGGGGAGAAAAAACATGAAGAACTTTATTTTGACAGCTGCAGCAGTGCTTTTAGCGCTGACCATTATGCGATATCAGATTTTGTATCACCAGCTTATCATGGCTTATCCCAATTGAAAACTCAACTGCGTTGTGCTAAAATGAGAAAAATAGGATAAGGAAGGAATGGTGGCAGCATGATTAAGGAAATTCTAAAGCTTGGTAATCCACAGCTTTATGCAACCAGTACAGAATATCAGAAGGAGCATATCAAAGAGATTGAAGAGGTCGTAGGTGATTTGCACGATACGATTATGGAATACAAGCGTGTTTATGGCAGTGGACGTGCGATTGCCGCGCCACAGATTGGCGTACAGAAAAGGCTGCTTTACATGTATATCGATCATCCGATCGTGTTCATTAACCCGGTGCTTTCATTTCCTGAAACGGAAATGATGACCGTTATGGATGACTGTATGTCTTTCCCCGGACTGTTAGTAAAGGTAAAGCGATACAAGAAATGCATTGTCGACTACTTTGACATGGAGTGGAAAAGACGTCAAATTTGTCTGGATGGTGATCTGGCAGAGCTAATTCAGCATGAATACGACCATCTGGACGGGATTCTGGCAACCATGAGGGCCATAGACGAAAAATCACTGTTTTACGGTGATATCAACGATTATCGAAACGCATAAAACTATACAGAATAAGAATTGATGAAACTGTCTCTTTGGGACAGTTTTTTCTTTTGGAGGAGAAAATATGGAAAACACAACAGCAAGGATGAACTATGAAGCGTTTAAACGGCATTTGACAGATGGTCTGTGTGATTATCTGCCGGAGCCTTATTGCAGATGGCAGCCTGAAGTTAATAGGCTGCCCAAGATTAACGGATTTGTAGAGGCACTGAACTTATCTGCTCCATCCGGAACGGGGGCGTCGCCCAATTTATATCTGAAAGGAACTTATGAAGACTACAAAAAAGACGGAGATATGGAAAAAGTTTTGCGGGATACGGCAAGTTTTTTTGTAAACAGCATGGAGATGGCGGACCAGATTGCGGAAAACTTTGTTCCAAAGGATATGGAACCGAGAATTATTTTTACCTTGATTAACCGGCAGAAAAACCTGGAACTGTTAAACCGTGTACCTCATCGGAATTTTTTGGATCTTTCTGTTATTTATCGCCTGCTTGCAGATTTCTCCGGAGAAACTGTCTACAGCGCAATTATTACTGATGCGATAGCCAAAGAGATGGGGATGACAGAAGAACAATTGTATCAACAGGCAGTGATGACGACGCGGAAAGAGATGCCGCCTTTGGTGGATACACTGGACAAGGGATTCTATTTGATTACCAACTGCACCTTGGTAATGGGCGCTGTGACGATTTTTTATCGGGATATTTTGCAGGAATTGGCAGAGAAAGAAACTGATGATTTATATATCATACCGTCCTCGATCCATGAAGTGTTTGCCGTACCGGTAAAAGCTGTAGATGGGTCAGGGCTTGCACTTTTGATAAAAGATATAAACAGGAGGTTTGTAGATGACAGCGCGGTTCTTTCTGATCAGTTGTATCTGTATGATAGGAAGGAAAGGGCGTTGAGGTTTGCACACTCTATAGTAAATTAAACCGGTATCCGGACATGAAAAAAAACTGCGAACCGGCCAAAAGCAGATTCGCAGCCTTATTTGCCATGATCATGACCGGCGCAGAAATTACACTAACGGCCGCATGTGTGCTGACCGCAGGTGTGACCTTCCTGATGACCACAGTCGTGATCACCATGGTGCTCGCCATGGTGGCTGCACTGTACGTTGGCATTGTATTCCAGGCGGTCTTCAAGAAGGGCAGTTACCGCAGCATCAGCCTCACCGCTGACGCCGCCGAACAGACGAATTCCGGCTTCGGACAGAGCAACCTTTGCTCCCCCGCCTATACCGCCGCAGATGAGTACATCTACACCGAGATTTTTAAGAAAACCTGCAAGTGCGCCATGACCGCTTCCGGCTGCATTTTCTACACTGGAGGACTGGATAATCCCGTTATCTACATGATAGACCTTAAAGTTTTCGCAATGACCAAAATGCTGATAAATTTGACCATTTTCATAAGTGACTGCAATTTTCATTTTTTTCTTCTCCTCTTCTAATTTTGCTGTTTTTTTATTTTTCTGATGGACTGAAACCTCTCCGCCTTCGATTAAAAGCTGTTTCTCATTGATTAAGGCATCCGCCAGTTTGAAACGGGCGGTATCGTAAATGGCCGTAACCGTAGGACGGGAAACGCCCATGCTGTTCGCACAGGCCTCCTGCGTCATCCCTCGATAGTCTATGAGACGAAGGGTTTCGTATTCATCCAGGGTCAAAGTGACCGTAGATACGCAAGTCTCGTACCCCAAGGGCATGAACCCTTCGCTATTAGGCATAGAGGCAATGATTCTGTTTTTTCTTGGTCTGCCCATCACAACATCTCCTTTATTGACATATGTTAGTAATAGGATAACTCTTTTTTTAGCATATGTCAATAATAAAAATTGTATTCTTGAAATTTGTAAAAAACTATAAAATAAACGATGAATTTATGATATCATACAAAGAATTTTCTTTTTCTATTTGTTATACTTGAAATATAATGAAGGATAATGAGAGAGAGGAAGTTATAAAATGTTTCAATTAAAGGTATTAAGTAAGGAAAATACAGAAAGCGTTCTGAAAATGCCGGAAGTTATTGATGCAGTAGAACAAGTTTACAAGCTGAAGGCTAAGGGGGACACAGCTGTTTTTCCGCTGGTATTTCATGAATTTGATCCGGGAAGAGCCGATATGGATATTAAATCCGGTTGGCTCAAAGGCAGCAACATTTTTGGCCTTAAGGTAGTGTCTTGGTTTGGGGAAAATGCTGACAAAGGTCTGCCGCCTTTAATTGGAACGATTATGGTTATGGATGCAGAGACGGGCACTCCGGTCGGCATTTTGGACGGAAGCCATATCACAGGAATGCGTACAGGCGCAGCAGGTGCAGTGGGCGCCAAGGCATTGGCAAGGCCAGATGCCAAAACTATGATGGTCGTTGGCGCAGGCCATGTGGCAACCTTTCAGGTAGCGGCTACTTTGTCACTATTTCCGCAGATGGAAAAAGTTTTTGTATACGATGGATGCAGCAAAGAAAATGCGGTGAATTTCGCTGCAAAAATGCCACAGATTATAAAAAGCAGCTTTGAATTGGAAAGACCTGGTGTTGTTTTCGAAGCTGTAGAAGATTTGCCGAAAGCCACAGGAGAAAGTGATATCATTATTACCGTAACGCCTTCAAAGGAGCCGATTATTCGCAGAGAATGGGTGAAACCAGGCACACATTTTAGCTGTATTGGTGCAGATATGACAGGTAAGGAAGAAATTGATCCACAGATTTTTGCTGACGCAAGGGTGTTTACAGATGATACCCCTCAGTGTGTTCAAGTGGGAGAAATTGAAATTCCGGTAAAAAAGGGAATCCTGAAAGAAAGTGAAATTGCAGGTGAAATCGGAGAAATTTTGATTGGACAGACCGAAGGCAGACAGTCAGAATCCCAAGTCACTGTCTTTGATGCAACGGGAACTGCCCTATTGGATCTGTTAACGGCAAAATTAGCATTAAACAAGGCAGATGAGATGAATCTTGGTGAAAGTGTAAACTTATAATTTTAGGGAGAGGTACAGAAGATGAAAATTAAAACATTTAAAGTAGAACGTTGGATGAATGAATATGAAGACGATGCGGTTTATAATCTGGCGGAGACATGCATTGATTCTTTGACTGTAAAAGAACTGCTGGAACTGGCAGGAGAAGATCCGGACGCCTATTTGACCGGTCTTGCAGATACCCGGTTGTCGTACAGCCATATCTTTGGCTCACCGGATTTTCTCAAAGGTGTAGCGGGCCTTTATAAGGACATAAAACCTGAACAGATTATTCCTACCCACGGTGCTATCGGCGCAAATAATCAGGTTATTACAACGATAATCGGACCTGAAGACAACATGGTTTCGGTCATGCCGACTTATCAACAGCATTACTCCATTCCGGAATCCATCGGCGCTGACGTGAGAATTTTACAGCTAAAGCTGGAGGATGATTACCTACCTAATTTAGAAGTCTTGAGAAGTCTGGTCGATGAGAATACAAAGATGATCACCATTAATAATCCAAATAATCCTACGGGATCCTGGATACCTGTGGAGACCATGAAAGAGATTATCGAGATTGCGAAAAGTGTAGATGCTTATATTCTATGCGATGAGGTTTATCGGGGCATCTCTGAGGATGGTCATTATATGCAGTCTATCGTAGATCTTTATGACAAAGGAATTTCTGTGGGGAGTATGTCTAAAGTGTTTTCTCTGGCAGGTTTGCGTATGGGATGGATTGCAGCCAAGTGCCCGGAAGTTATTCATCTTTGTCATGAAAGAAGAGATTATGATACAATCAGCTGTGGTGTTATCGATGACAAGTTAGCATCCGTAGCGCTGGCTCACAAGGATGCTATCTTTGCGAGGAACAGAGCAATTCTGAATAAAAACAGAGCGATTTTAGACCAGTGGGTAAAGGAAACACCGGAAGTCAGATATCTTAAACCGGTTGCCGGTACAACGGCGCTTGTCTATTATGATAAAGATATTCCGTCCCAGGAGCTTTGTGTAAAACTGCTCAAGGAAAAAGGTGTGCTCTTCACCCCGGGAGAATGCTTTGAAATGGAAGGAGCCGTCAGAATCGGGTATGCTTATGATTCCAAAACCCTCAGGGAAGGTTTGGACAAATTCGCTGAATTTCTTCGGGAAATTTAAATGATAAATATTTACAAGATAAAAGGCACGCTTGTCAACGTTTTCGAAGAATGAAAACGCTGGCTGCGTGCCAGTTTACTTTATTAACGGCATACATAGATTACCAGATACCAAGCATTCGCTGTAAAAGTAAGCTGACAGCTGTAATGCAGGTCCAGCAGCAAAGACCTATAATGAGAGGCTTACCGCCAGTTTTGACCAGTTTGACGATATTTGTATTCAGACCGATAGCGCTCATGGCAAGAACGATGAAGAACTTTGATAGTTCTTTAACCGGTGCGAAAACATTTGGCGAAACTCCGACAGATGTAGCAATTGTAGTAATCAGTGACGCAGCGATAAAGTATAGAATAAAGAAGGGGAAAATTTGTTTCATCTGTACTTTTTTCTGATCAGAGGAGGCTTCCTTGCGTGTGCGGAGAAACGCCAGAGCAAGGGTGATCGGAATAATTGCCAGGGTTCTGGTCAGTTTGACGGTAACGGCCTTGTCCAAAGTAGAGGAACCGAGATTCCACATACTGTCCCAGGTAGAGGCACATGCGGTGACCGAAGACGTATCGTTTACTGCGGTTCCGGCAAATATACCGAAAGCTTCGCCTGAAACTGTATCGAATCCGATAGCGGAACCGAATGCGGGAAACAGAACCGCGGCCAGAACATTGAAAAAGAAGATAATCGATACAGCCTGTGCAACTTCTTCGTCATCAGCGCCGATGACCGGTGCGGTGGCTGCGATAGCAGAACCTCCACAAATCGATGAACCTACACCGACTAAAGTAGAGATGTTACCGGGAACTTGCATCAGCCTGTGGAGCAAATAGGCGACAACCAGAGATGTTGCGATGGTGCAAATGATAATAGGAAGGGACTGTTTGCCCGTTTGCCAGATTACATTCAGATTCAGACCGAAACCCAGAAGAATGACTGCCCATTGCAGAATTTTCTTTGACGTAAACTTGATGCCTGATGCGAAGGTTTCTTTATCCTTTATGCATAATGTTACGAGCATTCCTGCTAAGATTGCGATAACAGGTCCTCCGATAAGGGGAAACAGTTTTCCTGCAAACCAAGACGGAACTGCGATGCATAGACATAGGAGAAGACCTTTGCCGCTGGTTTTCATAAAATTCATTTGAGAAATACCTCCAAAATTTTGTGCGGGATATATTATATCCCAGAAAACGAAAAAAGTAAATTATTTAATGTGTTTTGTGGTATAATGATTCCACGACCCAACGGCGTTGCCGCAAGGAAGGAATCATTGAATCATGACTACCCACTGTATTTTTATCGGAATCGTCATGGTATAATGATTCCACGACCCAACGGCGTTGCCGCAAGGAAGGAATCATCATGGTCAAATGTTCGTACACGCCGATTGACAAGCCGAAGGCGTATGTGAAGTAAGGAGGAAAGCATGGACGTTTTTCAGAAAGAAATAAATTATAAGCAAGTGCTGGACGCCATGTTTGATGATTTGGCAATTGTTGACGAAGATGGAATCCTAATTTATGTCACAGATGGATTTGAAAGACAGTATGATGTAAAAAGGGAAGATGTTTTGGGCAGATCTGTAGAGGAAATTGAAAGAGAAAAAACATTCAATCCTTCGATTGCCAAGAGAGTTTTTGAGGCTAAACAGCAGGTAATCATGTCTCATAAGAATAAAAAGGGCAATTATGTTATCGTTAATGGGGTGCCGGTTTTTGAACAGGGTGGAAAAATTAAGTACGTAGTCAGTTATTCTCCCACCTCCAAGGAAATTACCGCATTGCAGCAGGAGCGAAGCCGTCTTTTGGAAAAGCTGGAAGAATATCAGCAGGCATTAACAGATCTGCAGAGTGAGTTTGACACGATGAAGCAAGGGAAAAAAATGCTGCAGGGGTCGAATGCCGCGATAGAAAGCATCAATAAAATCAGAGGATATGATGTCAGCGTACTGTTTACAGGGGAGTCAGGCGTTGGTAAAACGACTTATGCCAAATATCTTCACGAAAACGGGCCGAGGGCAGAAGGCCCTTTTGTCGAAATCAGTTGTGGAGCTATTCCCGAAAACCTTTTGGAGAGCGAATTGTTTGGATATAAAAAAGGCTCCTTTACCGGCGCAAGCAGTGAAGGGAAAGTGGGTTTAATTGAAACCGCTAACCGGGGAACACTGTTTTTAGATGAGATTGGTGAGCTTCCACTAAAATTACAGGCGAAGCTTTTGAAAGTGCTTCAGGAGAGAACAATTATGCCTGTGGGGGACACTCGAGAAATTGAGGTCGATTTTCGTTTGATTACCGCCACCAATAAAGATTTAAAACAGATGGTGGCAGATGGAACCTTCCGGGAGGATCTGTTATACCGTATCAATGTAATTACCATTGATATTCCGCCTTTGCGAAAGCGTCCGGAAGATATGGTAACGTTGACCCGGTATTTTGTGGACAAGTTTAATCTGAAATACGGAACCAGAAAGAATTTGTCAGCAGACAGCATCAAGGCGCTTTGTGCTTATCCGTGGCCGGGAAATATTCGGGAGATGGAAAATACCATTGAACATCTTGTAATTATGAGCGAGGGAGACACGATTGACAGAGCGGACTTGCCGGAAGAAATACTCGAAGGGAACTTTCCGGAGGAGAAAGGGTTCGAGCTAGGAGAAAAATTGCTCAGCGAAATGATTTATGAGTATGAAAAACTGATTTTCACACAGGCGGTTAGGGAATATCGGACATCCGTTGAAGTTGCAAGGGTTTTGGGCATTAGTCAGCCTACTGCAGCCAGGAAGATACGTCAGTATTTAAAAGAAAGTGAATAGCAATTTGCGATAAGATAAGGCTAATAGTCAAAAATGAATAATATTATTCATTTTTGACTATTATTTTTATTTTTTGATAGGGATTTTTCTGAAAAATGTTGGAATTCAGCCATATTTTGTCTTGGCATGGAATTTGCTTTAGAATAATGGTAACAATAGATATGGAGGTTAGCTATGGAGAAGATGAAAGTATTGATTATCAATGACGAAGGCGAAGATATTGCTTTGGAAGAAGCGGTTATTGCAGAAGCTTTCGACACCAAACCGGAGAATCTGGAAGTCAAGTACATTCCGGCTACAGACAAAGCGGCCGTAGATGCAGAGCTGCCGGAGGCTACAGGTGTAATCACGGTTTATACGGAATTTGACGAAGAAACCATGAAAAAAATGAAGGATTGCAAAGTTATTGCAACCCAGACCATCGGTATCAACACCATTGATCTTAAGGCGGCTTCAGAACAGGGAATTTGCGTTACCAACGTACCGGATTACTGTGTTGAAGAAGTTGCTATGCATACAGTAACCCTTGCACTGTCCGCAGTGAGAAAGATCACGACTTATGACAGAATCGCAAGAGAAAAGGTTTGGAATGTAGAAGATATCTACAAGTATGGACAGCTTCATCGTCTGCAGGGTCAGAAATACGGTATTGTATCTTTCGGAAATATCGGAAAGAGAGTTGCGGCTCTGATGAAAAACTTCGGTATGGACATCATGGCTTTTGACCCGTTTCTGCCGGAGGAAGTCTTTGCAGAATATGGAGTAGAAAGAGCAGAAACCTTGGAAGACCTTTTTGGTGCATGTAACATTATTTCTCTGCACACACCGCTGACGCCGAAGACAGAAGGCATGATTGGTTATGATCTGATGAAGAGAATGCCTGAGGGCGGTATCCTGATCAATACGTCAAGAGGCGGAATCGTAAAAGAAGAAGAGCTTGCAAAAGCCCTGAAAGACGGCGCTTTAGGTGCGGCAGCCGTAGACGTAATTATTGATGAGGCAGAGTTCGAAAGTCCGCTTTACGAAATGGAAAACTGCATTATCACACCGCATGTGGCCTACTATTCTGAAGAAGCGCTGGAAGAGTGCAGAGTGAAAGCTGCGCAGATGGTCGGCGATGTAATCGGCAGACATTGTGTTCCTAAATATCTGGTAAATAAAGACGTCATCGGGAAGACAAAGGAAACATTAGCATAAACATCTAAACAAATAAGGAGGTAAGGAAATGAAACATCCGTTTATCGCAAAAAGGTATTGGAAAGATCAGAGTACTGCCATGGGTCAGTCTGACGTTATGGCAAAATCATTCAATGATGTAATTAACTTGAGCCTGGGTGATCCGGACCTGATTACTCATGATATCATCATTGATAACGCATTTGCAGATGCAAAAAAGGGACATACGAAGTATACAGACTTCAGAGGAGATCCGGAACTTCGCCAGGAAATCATTAACTACTACAAAGAAGAATACAGCATGGATGTAAAAGATGAAGAGATTTTCGTCTGCGCATCTGCTTGCTTGGGTATGTATCTGGCTCTGGAAGCTATCGTTGATGATGGTGATGAAGTTATTCTGCAGGCCCCGTATTTTACCCCTTATCCGCAGCAGGTTGAGCTGGCAAGAGGTATTCCTGTAGAGTTACCTACTTATGAGGAAGAAGATTTTCAGATTAACATCGAGAGACTGGAAAGTCTGATTACTGAAAGAACTAAGGCGCTGGTAATCAATTCTCCGAGCAATCCGACAGGAAATTGCCTGACTGTTGAAACCATGGAAAAAATCGCAGAAATTGCAGTAAAATATGACCTGGTTGTTATCGCTGATGATATTTACACATCTTTCAGCTATCAGAATCCGTTCGTACCTTTTGCATCACTTCCGGGTATGCAGGAAAGAACCATCATCCTGAACTCTTTCTCAAAGAATTTTACTATGACAGGATGGAGAGTCGGTAATGTTATCGCGCCGGAATATATCATCTCTGTCATTCAGCAGATTAACGAAAACGTAGTATTTACGGCACCTTCTATCTCTCAGAGAGCCGGTATCTATGCACTGCGTCATAGAAACGAGATTCAGCCGCCGATGATTGAAGAATACAGAAAGAGAATGTTCTATGCAGCAGAAAGAATTAACCAGATTCCAAAACTTTCTGTTATTTATCCGCCAAAAGGCAGTTTCTACCTGTTCATGAACATCAAAGAAACAGGCCTGACCAGTGTGGAAGCGGCAGACCTGATCCTGAAAGAAGCCCATGTACTGATGCTGCCTGGAGATGCATTCGGCGCATGCGGCGAAGGATATATTAGAATTGCCTGCACCGTTAACGTGGATACCCTGAAAGAAGCGTTTGACAGAATCGAAAAGATTGCTTCATTTCAGTAAGTAAAAAATATAATTTATTGTCACTATACTTGATATAACCTACATGCAAATTTAAGTAAAGAGGAGATCGAAGAAATGAAAGAAAAGAATATTCAGACCGCGGCTGAGCAGTCTGTAACAGAGCCTGTCGCGGAAGTTACAGCTGTAGAGCTGGAGCCGGTAGATAAGAAACACATCATGAAGTTTGTGCTGGCCTCTCTGATTGGAGGATTCCTATTCCTGGTACCGATCCCAAGCGGCAACACGTTTACTATTCCCATTGGTATCGTTATTGACTGGGTTTCAGCATTGTTAGAACTGGAAACTATCAATCTGGCTAACCTTGCCGTATTGGTGTTCATCACATTCTCTACGCTTGTAACCATTTTCAATATGATTTTCAAGCCGGAATTTATCCAGAAGAATGAAGCGATGAAAAAGCTGTTCACCCCTGCTCCGCTGTATTTTGTCAGCAGAATTATCGGATTGGTAATCGTTTACATGGTTTATTTTGACTTTGGACCTGAGATGATCAGATCCGGTGCAACCGGTGGATCTATGATGGGCGTATCCGGCACACTGGTTTCTGTAGTTCTGTGTATCGCATTCCTGATGCCGCTTTTGACAGACTTTGGTATCATGGAATTTGTCGGTGTACTGATTCGTAAAGTGGTTCGCCCACTGTTCACTGTACCGGGACGTTCTGCAATCGATTTGATGACTTCCTGGTTGGGTGCATCAAATGCAGCTGCGATTCTGACTACCCGTCAGTATGAAACGGGCTACTACAGTGCAAGAGAAGCTGCAACTATTTCCATGAACTTCTCCTTTGTATCTATCCCGTTCTGCTTTGTTATCGCAAAGCTCATTGGCGTTGAGGAAAAGTTCACGATTTTCTACCTGATCAACCTGCTTTGTGGTATTGCTCTTGCGATGATTATTCCAAGAATCCCACCTCTTCGTATGTTGCCTGACACTTATGACGAACTTGCAGGTAAGCAGATTAACGAAGAAATGCCGGAAGGCGTTGGTAAGATGAAATGGGCGCTGAATCTGGCAGGTCACAGAGCGAAGGATTCTACAGGGAAAGACGTATTAAAGTCCGGTTTACACGTGTATTCCAGCATGTTCTTAGACTTGATCCCGATTGTAATGTCATGGGGAACCATTGTACTGATTCTGGTAGAATTTACTCCGATTTTCGATATCATATCTGTTCCGTTCGGATGGTATTTAGACCTCTTTGGCATTGAAGGCGCCAAGGAAGTTGCGCCGACTGCGCTGGTTGGCTTTGCAGATATGTATATTCCACCTCTGATGCTGGCTGATTTTGCAATTGAAAGAACCAGATTTATCATGGGTGCTGTATCTCTGCTGCAGATTATCTATATGACAGAAGTAGGACTAATCGTATTAAAGTCCAGAGTACCGGTAAATGTAGGACATCTCTTTGTTGTATTCTTAGAGAGAACGATCATTGCCATTCCATTAGTTACTGTGCTTACTAACTTACTTGTTACGTTCTAACTAATTTCGTAACAGGTCTCCTAATCCATTATAGGGCCGGCTTTGCCGGCTCTATTTGTTTCTTGCCTAATAGCGGTAAGTAGGATATACTTAATTAAGAATAAGAAGAAATAAGCAGAATGAAACGGGAGGAATAATCGTGTTAGAAACAGGGATAAAAGGAACGCAGCAGGTAAAAGTAACAGAGGAAAATACAGCCATTGCAATGGGAAGTGGCACCCTTCGGGTTTTTGCAACGCCGGCTATGATTGCGTTGATGGAAGAAACTGCGTGGAAAAGCGTAGCTGACGTGTTGGAAGAAGGTTGCGGCACTGTAGGCATTCAGCTGAACGTGGCCCATTTATCGGCTACGCCTTTGGGGATGATGGTTCGCTGCGAAAGCGAGCTTACCGAGATACAGGGGAAAAAGCTGATATTCAAGGTGGCGGCCTATGATGAGGCAGGCCTCATTGGAGAAGGTACTCACGAGAGATTTATCGTTGCCAATGAGAAATTTCAGGCTAAGGCAGACGGTAAGCTGGCTAAATAGGTAAAATACATAGAATTATTGACTCAAACACGAACGATAAACGCAAAAATGCCGAAAAACGACCGGGATTTTACGCAAATCAAGAGAAAAACCGTGGTATTTATCAGGAAAACCGCAATTTTTTCTTGTTATTGATGTTCATTGTGCTATAATAATTAAGTCAGAAAAACAAGTTAATAAACGATTCTATATATAAATTTTTATGGAGGAGAAATAATGGAAAAGATTTACCAGGGAAAGACCAAAGACGTTTATGCACTGGACAACGGAAATGTACTTCTTAAGTTTAAGGATGACTGTACCGGCAAGGACGGCGTTTTTGATCCGGGCGAAAATACAGTAGGCCTTACAATTGAAGGTATCGGCAGAGCCAATCTGAGAACTTCAATCAGATATTTCGAGATGATCAATGCAGCAGGCATCAAGACCCATTATGTTAATGCAGATGTGGATAATGCTACTATGGAAGTACTGCGCGCAACACCTTTCGGACAGGGACTTGAGGTTATCTGCAGACTGAGAGCAACAGGAAGCTTTATTCGCAGATACGGAAACTACATTGAAGACGGTACAGTCTTCGAGAACGGTTACGTAGAAACTACCTTCAAGGACGACGAAAAAGGCGATCCGCTGGTAACCAGCGAAGGTCTGGAAGTCCTTGGCGTAATGAGCAGAGAAATGTTTGAACAGATGAAGGAACAGACCTTAAAGATTACGAAGATTGTTGCAGACGACCTGGCAACTATGGGTCTGGAGCTGTGGGACATCAAGTTTGAATTCGGTTATAACAACGACGAGGTTATCCTCATCGATGAAATCGCCAGCGGCAATATGAGAGTCTACAAGGACGGTAAAATCGTAGATCCGGTTGACCTGACAGACATCATTCTGAGCCACACAAAATAGATAGAAAGATACGGAAGGAGCCTGAAGGGGCTCCTTTTACTATAGGGAAATTCACATAGCAAAACTTTGCACGATAGTCGCAGGAGGATTAGAGAAAAAGGTGATATATTTAAACTGACCAATATGTTATGATAAAAAAGAGAGGTATGCTATGGGAACGAAGATTGTGGAAAAGAAAAAATATGATGCGAGGATGGACAGTTTTGCTCTGGTCATATTTTTTACAGTGGGTTTCATTATTTTTCTGCTTATGTACACTAAGAGGAACATTGAGCAGGATGCAGAATCTATGATCTTTTTTATCATAGGCAGTTTATTTATGGTGGCGGGGATCTATGATGTGATACAGGCAGACGGCACATCGAAAAACGGCTTATACCTTTGGGCTATGATATGGTTTATGGGAGTAAGTCTAATTGTGCTTGCCTATGGAGATGAGCTTTCCATAGTTGTGGCAACGATGATTTGCGTAATTTGGAGATGGCTGTTATATATTTGCGGAGTTAAACTTTTGTTTTCCGGATATTATCCGCGGCTGAAAGAACGAACTATATGGATGCTGTTTATTTTAGGCGGATTTATTATTTCGCCTTTGTATATTATCCCTGAGCTGTTTCTGCTTTATCTTTGCTTTAAGCATAAGGGTGATTTGCAGGCTTTCGTAAACCGTAAACTGTTCTATACGGGAATAATCCTTCTTTGTATGGATTTAATTCTGTATGCAGTTTTCACTGCCGAAAACCTGGTAACGGGAGAGTTAACTCTGAATAGACCCATGGGAATCGCCTATGAGGTTTTCTTTATTTTTCTGATGGTGTTTTTTACGGCCATGTACAGAAATATCCTGAAAAAGAAGGATGAAAATTTTATAGGTGATAATCGATTTCTGTTCATTTGTCTAACGGGAAACTTTGTTTTAGTAATTCTTTTATTCCAGTACGGCTTAACGGCTATCCAGTGCCTGATTGCTGTTCTTATGGGCATATGTTTCATCTTGCTTTACAAGTTTATAGAGATATTCTTTAAGACAGAGAAGTGGATAAAACGCAGAAATTTTGTCATCATGCAGTTTGAACGGGAACGGCAGAGGGAAAGAGAATCTGCAGAGTTTCTTCACGACGAAGTTCTGCAGGGGCTGTACGCGGCCAAATTGCTAGTGAGAAGTTCCGGAGAGTCTGTCGATGTGGCGAATGAAGTTGAACGGATTTTAGGGGAGCTTCAGGTTCGTATTCGAAGGGAGATTGAAGTGTCGGGAATAAATTTGGAGAAAGCCCTTTCCTTTAAAGAGAATATCAGCATTATGCTGTCAGGTTTGGAGAAACGATTTTCCGGAAAAGAAATGGTAATATCCCTGTTCTGCAGAGATAACCTAATTGTTCATGAACCGTTGGACTTGCGCTTTTACTATTTTATCAAAGAACTTACCACCAATGCCTTTAAACATGGGGGGAACAAGTGCGAGATTTCTCTTTGGCAAAATGGCGGAAAGATTCGCCTGGAAGTTTCCGATGACGGCGATATCATTGAAGAAAATGAAGAAGAACTACTGTCGAAAGGTTTTGGTCTTGTATCCATGAAGGAGCAAGTTCTTACCTTAGGTGGTACCTTTGAAATCAGGAAAAACCCTGCAGGAGGGCTTTGGATTATGATAGAAATGAGGGGCAATTGAAGATGAAAGTTGTGATATTTGACGATCATAAACTGTTTGGAAATGCACTGAAACGGGTGCTGATCCAATGTGAGGATATTGAAGAAGTACAGTTTACTGGAGAGGAACAGGAACTGGAAGACTTTCTGAAGGAGAGGGAAACTGCAATTATTCTGCTGGACATTAACCTTCGCAAGACAGGGGTTTCTGACAGTTTTGCTTTCGGGGAAAATCTCATTGTTAAGTATCCCAATCATAGAGTGGCATTTCTTTCCGGCTATGACCTTCCCATGTATAGAAAGAAAGCTGCAGAGATTGGCGCAAGAGGATTCTTTTCAAAAGAGATTGATGTGGAGGAATTAGCTGCAGGCCTTCGGATAATCGAAAGCGGAGGAACTGTGTTCAAAAGGGAAGACAGAACGGAATCAGAGAAACTGACGGCTATGGAGGTTCGTGTGTTAGAGCTTTCGGCAAAGGGGCTGAAGCGAGGAGAGATTGCAGAAAGTCTACATATTAGCAGCAGAACGGTGGGAAGTCATTTGACCAATGTTTTTCAGAAACTTCAGGTTAAAACCATTACTGAGGCGATCTCTGTAGCGCTGGAAAAAGGCTATATGCCGCCGGTGTGGTAAGTATTTGCAAAAATGATGTTTTCTTAATTGAAGAACATAACTCTCGCTACTTCTTTATATTGCACATCGGTAAGAAGGGTAATGAGATGGGCGTTTTGGCATATCTTCCAAGGTCTACCGGATTGACTTTTGCGAAAAATTGCATAAAATGGTAAGTGAGAATGCAAATAATTGCAATGAGGTGATTTATGCGTGATACAAAGATGAGCAGAATGGTAGAAGAATCCATGCCGGTCCTTGAGGCTATGGCAGAGGCGATTTCCATAACCGATACTGATGGGAATCAGGTGTATAAAAACCAATTATACGAACGGATGATTAGCCGTGGAAATACAGAAATTGTTGCTGATGAAAAGGACGTCGTTTTTGATCAGGAAGTATTGGGAAAGGTAACGGTTTATCATGATATATCGGAAATTAACAGATTGAAAAGAGAATTGGATAAACTGAACCAAAAACTTCGGAAAGTGGAAGTGAAGTATACATTCAAGGATATTATCGGAAAAGATCCGGAAATGCAGCGCATGTTGAAAACGGCACAGGTTGCGGCGGCGACTCCTGCCACGATTATGCTTAGAGGTGAAAGTGGAACGGGAAAAGAAATCATTGCTAATGCGATTCATAATGCCAGCAAGCGGAGAAATGAAAAGTTTATAAAGATTAACTGTTCGTCCATTCCTGAAGAACTTTTGGAAAGTGAACTTTTCGGATATAAAGAAGGGGCGTTTACGGGAGCCAGACGTGGAGGAAAGAAAGGTTTGTTTCAGGAGGCAGACGGAGGTACTTTGTTCCTTGATGAAATCGGAGATGTATCTTCCAAGATGCAAGTGAAATTGCTTCGGGTCCTTCAGGAAAAAGAAATTATGCCGGTAGGTTCTACGGAGGCGATAGATGTTGACGTAAGAATTATTTGCGCAACAAATAAACCTTTGGAGGAGATGATTGAGCGTGGTGAATTTAGAGAAGATTTGTATTACAGACTGAATGTCTTTCCACTGTTTATTCCGCCTCTCAGGGAGAGAAAGGAAGATATTGGATTGATTTCCCAATATTTGTTAAATCAGTACAACGAGTTTTATGATAGAAGTGTAAACATGATTGAACCTGAGGCCGTTGAACTTCTGAAGACAAGTGACTGGCCGGGTAATGTTCGAGAACTGGAAAATGTACTATCGAGAGCGCTGATTAATTTGAATGAGAAAGAAGAAAAGCTGAGTGTTGAGGACGTCGAAGGTGCACTGAGGGGGCAGGATAAACCTCGTTCAAAGAAAAATGACGCATTACAGATGGATTTTCCCGAAAATTTAAACGATGCAATAAAAGAAACGGAGAAGTATTGCCTTTTAAGAGCTATAAAAAGACACGACGGAGATAAAAATAAGGCGGCAAATGATCTGGGGATTCCGTTGAGAACCTTATATTATAAATGTAAAAACTTAGGGATATAAGGCGAACGAAAAATGCAATTTATTGCAAAAGTGCAACAAGCTGCTGCAAAAAATTGCAAAACAATAGGCCTGAAGCTGAAAATAACGGGAAAACCGGCGAAAATGCAGAGGTTTCTCATTTGGCACGACCTTTGCTTTATATACAAGCAAATAGAAAATCCAAGGAGGAAATGGAAATGGATAACAACAAGGCTCTTAATGAATTTGTCGCTGCTTATTACGGACAGCTTGCAGATGCGGTTTATGCAAATCCGGTGAAGATTAGCAAGGAGGAAACGGCGCTAATTATCATCGATGCACAGAAATGTGTAAAGAAAGAGTATTTTGTAGAAGGGTATAAAGCTATGGGGGTTGATGTGGAGCCTTTGATGCCGGTTCTTGATCAGCTCGAAGAAAATACAGACGCCGCTCTGGCGAATATCGAGAAAATCTTAAATAAGTGCAGAGAAGTCGGAATTAGACCGATTCATATTCGTATTCAGTCCTTACTGCCGGATGGAAAGGACACGGGAAGACTTCATGCTTCTGCAGGAATGTGTTATCCTCCCGGCGGATTTGCCTCTGAATTTTGTGAGGAAGCAAGTCCTTTGGAAGGCGAAATCGTGTTAGACAAAACCTGTTCCGGTATTGTTGTCGGCACACCGATTGATAGAATTCTCCGGAATCTGGGGATCAAAAGTGTGATTGTAACAGGGTTTTATACAGATCAGTGTGTAAGTACTTCTGTTAGGGATCTTTCGGATACGGGATACGAGGTTGATATGATTGAAGATGCTATGATGGCCATGAGTCTGGAACGTCATGAAAAAGCCCTTCAAAGCACAAAGCATATCTATGCCAACTGTGAGAAAACTGAACAGCTGTTGAAGAGATTGGAAACGCTAAAGTAAGAAGAGAGTGGAATAAAGTATGGATGTAAAGGAAATAAAACAAGCGGTACAGAATAACAATGATGCTGTCATTAGGCACAGGCGACACTTTCACCGTCATCCAGAGCTGAGCTTTGAAGAATTCGATACGTCTGATTATATTGCAGCAGAACTGGAGACACTTGGGTTTGAGGTAAAAAGAAATATCGGCGGTACCGGTGTTGTTGCAACTTTTGATACAGGTAGAGAAGGTCCGGTTATCGCCTTCAGAGCGGATATGGATGCGCTGCCTGTTTTAGAGGAGACGGGTCTGCCTTTTGCGTCCGAAAATGCCGGAATCATGCATGGTTGTGGTCATGACGGGCACATGGCAATTCTGCTTGGGACGGCAAAATTGATATCAGATGCTAAGAAAGATTTTAAAGGCGTTATAAAATTTATTTTTCAGCCGGGAGAGGAAGCTAACGGGGGCGCAAAATGTGTGATCAATGACGGAACATTGAAGGCGCCGGATGTTGAGGGCATATTTGCACTTCATATGATCCCTGAACTTCCTTGTGGAACAATTGGCGTAAAACCGGGGTACTTATCTGCAACGGATGATGAATTTGTGATAACCGTCCATGGTAAATCTGCCCACTCGTCTGAGCCGGAAACCGGGATAAATGCGATTACCATTGCTGCGCAGGTGATAAGTGGGATGCAGAGTATACTCAGCGGAGGCATCAATCCTTTTGATGTAGGGACGTTCTCTATCTGCCAGATCAGCGGTGGCGAAGCCGTAAATATCATACCCGATCGTGTTGAAATGAAAGGCATGATCAGATGTATCGAAAAGAAAAGCAAGGAAATCATCCGAAAGAAGATGAAACAGATTGTAGAAGGTACGGCTGAAGCTATGGGAGGAAGTGGAGAGATTGACTTCGTTTCGGGGTTTCCATCTGTAAATAACGACCCTGCATTGACTAAGGTGGTAATCGAAGCTGCTAATCAGATGCTGGAATCTGAAGACTGTTGCGTTATGCTGGAGCGGCCGCATATGGGTTCTGAGGACTTTTCTTATTATCAGGAAGAAGTTCCCGGTGTAATTTTCATGCTGGGCTGTGCCCAGGAGAATAGCGTTACAGGTGCGCTTCATGAACCGATTCTCAATATTAATGAAGACGCCCTGCAAAACGGTGTGAAAATTTTCCTGCAAATTGCAAATTCGATTTGTGGAAGATAAGTAGGAACATAAGAGATCCCCGGTACAGAAGTAAAGGTACAGGGGATTTTTTTAATAAGCTTATGTTGGTATTTAGCAACTTCGATGATTTATACATTAAACAGGAAAGTGATAATATCTCCGTCTTTTACCACGTATTCTTTCCCTTCGGAGCGGAGCAGTCCTTTTTCCTTGGCTGCTGCCATATTGCCGCCGCACTCAATGAACTTATCGTAGGCGATGGTTTCTGCTCGGATAAAACCACGTTCAAAGTCAGTGTGAATCTTACCTGCAGCCTGTGGCGCTTTGGTTCCGCGGCGAATGGTCCATGCACGGCACTCATCTTCTCCTGCGGTCAGGAAGGAAATCAGATTTAACAAGTGATAAGACGCCTTAATCAGTTTATCGAGGCCGGATTCGCTGATGCCCAGTTCCTCTAAGAACATGGCTTTTTCTTCGTCTTCCAGTTCGGAGATTTCCTGTTCGATTTCGGCGCAGACAACAACGACTTCTGCATCTTCTGTTGCGGCAAACCGGCGCACGGACTGAACGTATTCGTTGTCGGAACCGTCAGCAGCGTCATCCTCGGAGACGTTGGCAACATAGATGATTGGTTTATAGGAAAGAAGATCCAGTGTTTTGACGAAGTCTGCTTCTTCTTCAGTTAAGTCCATGGCTCTTGCTGATTTGCCTTCTGCGAGGAAATCGTTCACTTTCTTGAGAATATCCAGCTCCTTTTGCAGAGACTTATCGCCTTTCAGATTTTTGGTGGTTCTGGTGATGCGGCGTTCCAGCACCTCCATATCGGATAAGATCAGCTCGGTGTTGATGGTCTCGATATCGGAGAGCGGATCGATTTTTCCGTCCACATGGACGATGTTATCATTTTCAAAACATCTTACCACATGGACAATAGCGGCAACTTCGCGAATATGTCCCAGGAACTTGTTGCCCAGACCTTCTCCCTTGGATGCGCCCTTGACCAGACCTGCAATATCGCAGAATTCGATGGTGGTGTAGATGGTCTTTTTGGAATTGTAAATCTCGTGAAGCTTGGTGATACGTTCATCAGGAACGGTTACCACGCCTACATTAGGCTCGATGGTACAGAAGGGATAGTTGGCCGCTTCTGCGCCGGCTTTGGTGATTGCATTGAATAAAGTGCTTTTCCCTACATTGGGAAGTCCTACGATACCTAATTTCATATATTTTTATATCTCCTTTTTGGTCGTTTTAATTTATCTTTGGTTTCTGTCGGATGGATGCCTTTTGACGCAAAAGTAATCCGATGCAACTATAAAGTATAGCATAAAAGCACTGGATTTTCAATGGATAAGGGCAAAGATTATCCGAGAAAAGTGGGCGAATCTTATGATGAAAACAGCGGAAGGTCTTAGCCCTTCCGCTGTGTAATTACCGTGATGCAGATTTTTTGTGCAGGATCATGTATCCGATGAGACAGGCTGCGATAACACACAGGCTTAAGACCTGAGCCTGCTTAAAGGGACCGATCATCAGGCTGTCGGTTCGAAGTTGCTCGACAAGGCAGCGTTCAGCCGAATAGAGGATGCCGTAAAGCATAGCAATCTGTCCGGGGAACTTACGTCTTTTGTCCAGCCAGATGAGAAAGATGAACAAGATAAAGCACCAGATAGATTCATATAAAAACGTTGGATGAACATATTGCCCATCGACCAGAATTGCCCATGGCAAATCCGTGGGTCCGCCGTGAGCCTCTGCATTGAAAAAATTTCCCCATCTGCCTATGGACTGCGCCAGTGCAACGGCAGGCAGAACAAGGTCGGCCATTTCTAAAAACGGGGTTTTTCGGTATTTACAGATCAGCATACCTACCAAAATGCCTGCAATAATCCCTCCGTGGATGGCGAGTCCTCCGCTTCTGATATCCAGAATTTTGGACCAGTTTCCGGCATAGTTTTCCCAGCTGAAAATCACATAATAGGCTCTTGCGCCAATGATTGACGCCGGAATTAAAAAAATAGCAAAATCTAAAATGTGTTCGCTTTTGATTCCGTGCTTTGGCGCACGAATATAGCATAAAGCGATGGCTAGGAAAAAGCCCAGTCCGATGAGAATGCCATACCACATTACATCTATACCGAATAGGGTAAAAGCTACCGGATGCGGTGCGCGCATAAAATCTCCCCCTCTACTTCTTTGTGCAGTTGTATGTTTCCAAAAACTGACTGAAAACATACCCTTTTATTATAAATAAAAATCTGCTAAAATACAATCTATGAAATATGAAAATATATGTAAAGGAAATTTTATTGCAAGACCAAATCGCTTTATTGCAGAGGTTTCGGTAAGGGGAGAGACCGTTCGGGCTCATGTGAAAAATACAGGCAGATGCAGGGAACTTTTACTGCCCGGGGCAGTTGTGTATTTGGAAGACTTTGAGGGGCGCATGGGGAATCGCAAGCTTCGCTATTCGCTGATTGGGGTAGAAAAGGGAGAAACTCCGGTTAATATGGATTCACAAGCACCGAATGGAGTTTGTGAAGAGGCGCTCATATCGGGCAAGCTGAAACTTCCGGGGATGGGCGAACTGTCTTTGGTAAGACGAGAGAAGACCTACGGCGCTTCTCGATTTGATTTTTATTTGGAAGATGAGAAGGGAAATCGTGCCTTTATGGAAGTCAAAGGTGTGACTTTAGAGGAAGGTGGCGTTGCAAGATTTCCCGATGCGCCTACAGAGCGGGGAGTTAAACATGTAGAAGAACTTTGCCGCGCCAAAGAAGAAGGTTTTTTCTGCTATGTGCTTTTTGTTATCCAGATGCAGGGCGTTTGCCGGTTTGAACCTAATGACCGTACGCATAAGGCCTTTGGGGATGCGCTGCGAAGGGCAGAAAAAAAGGGCGTCATCGTCCTTGCGTGTGACTGCAAGGTAACGAGGAACACCCTTAATATCGAAAATATGATTCCGGTTCAGTTAGATTAGGCGCTGTGTTTGTCGTCTAATCTTTCTGCTTTTTTGGCTTTATCTGCGGATTTACAGCTGGCAACAACCACACTGCTGAGGGCGGCTAAAGCGATGACGTTTGGAATAACCATGAGACCGTTGAAGAAGTCTGCCAGCTCCCAAACTAAATCAACCTGCATCATAGAGCCGGCCAGAATAAACAGGATGACGATGATGGAATAAACGGTTACTGCGCCTTTTCCGAAGAGGTACTTCACGTTAATTGCTCCAAAGAAGTGCCAGCTGAGGATTGTTGAAAAGGCAAAGAATAGCAAGCAGAGGGCAACAAAAAGGTCGCCGGAGCTTCCAAAGGTACCCATGAAGGCTTCCTGTGTCAGCGCTACACCCGTTTTACCGGAGTCCAAGGCGCCAGTACAGAGTACAGAAAGAGCAGTCAAGGTCAAAATGATGAATGTATCGATGAACACGCTGACCATGGCCACAAGACCCTGTTCGTGAGGCGTTTTTGCCGTTGCTCTTGCGTGGGCGTGAGGTGTAGAACCCATACCTGCTTCGTTGGAGAAAAGACCTCTGGCTACACCGTAACGGATTGCCTGCTGAATCGTGATACCGGCTGCACCACCCAGCATACTCTGCGGGCTGAATGCACAGACGAAAATCTGTTTGAACGCATATGGTATGTTAGAAACGTTCATTACCAGAAGCGCAACGCTTCCCACGATGTAAACGATGGCCATGAACGGAACCACCTTTTCTACAACGGCGGACAGTCTCTTGGTTCCACCTACAAAGATGAAGAACGCTGCTACGGCCAAGATTGCGCCAATAGCCAATGGGGAAAAGCTAATATCCCTTGCGGTAAACGCTTCAGCAAAAGCTACGCTGATGGAATTTGACTGAACCATGATGCCCATGAATCCTAAAGCAAGAATAATGAATACTGCGAATAAGCCGGCCATCACTTTGCCGAAGGTTCCTTTGAATGCTTGTCTGATATAATATACGGGACCGCCGGTTACCTGGCCTTCCTCGTCCTTGGTTTTATAAGTCTGCGCTAAAGTTGCCTCTGCATAAATCGTAGACATACCGAAAAATGCGGACATCCACATCCAGAAAATTGCGCCGGGACCACCGGAAATCAGTGCAGTTGCAGCGCCGGTGATGTTTCCGGTACCGACCTGAGCTGCGATAGCGGTAGATACTGCCTGGAAAGGGGTCATTTCACCCTTGTCGCTTTTCTTTCCTTTTAAGCTGAAGTTACTGAACATGATTTTCCAGCCTTCGCCGAACTTTCTTACCTGAATGAATTTTAGTCTGAATGTGTAGAGAATACCGGTTCCGCAAAGAAGAATAATCAGAATCGGCCCCCATAAAACGCTGTTGATGCTTTGTACAAGTGATAACATTTTTTCTCCCTCCAAATTAAATATTTGCATTTTTGCAATAGAAAAAGAGCTGTTTCGGATAACAGCTCTCTGGAGTAAGACTTTTGCATAAAACTTTTGATTAAGTATGCTCTGTCCTCTTTGCCTGAGAGACCCATCAAAACCGGTTCTGCATCTAATCTGCAGAAGGCCTTGACCTCCACCTTCGGCGTTCCTTTTGGTAAAAGGAAACTCTCCAGAGTGTTGGACGAATTTTGCCAACGTTGCCATCATAACATACTGTATACAGGATTGCAAGAAGAATTTTCCTATTGAAGAAAGAGTTTTTACGTGCTATACTAAAATCATGATAAGAACATATGTTCTTGTGCAGGCTTAGTTTTGTGGAAGCGAGGTGGAACAGAGATGATTCTTCATGTGGATGCCAACTGCGCATATTTGAGCTGGACAGCGGCGGCGCTTTTAGAACAAGGGTATCCTGTGGATCTTAGGCAGATTCCGTCTGTTATTGCGGGAAATCCCGAGGATCGGCACGGTATTATTCTGGCCAAATCCATTCCGGCAAAGAAGTTAGGGATCGGTACGGCTTGCAGCCTGTTTGAGGCCTTCCAGAAATGCCCGGATTTGGTGGTTTTTCCGCCTGACTACGACTTGTTTTTAGCATGTAGTGATGCGATGTACAGGATTCTGCAGGACTACTCTCCGGTAATTCAGAGATACAGTGTGGACGAGTGTTTTGTAGACCTTTCCGGCAGCAGCAGGGATGGGAATGCGGCAGTGGAGACCGCTTTTATCATCAAGGAGAGAATTTGCAGAGAGCTGGGATTTACGGTTAATGTCGGCGTGGGGCCCAACAAGGTATTGGCAAAGATGGCCGGTGAGCTGAGCAAGCCTGATAAAGTACATACTTTGGTTACCCATAGAGAGATAGAAGAAAAACTTTGGCCTTTACCTGTAGGGGAGTTATTTATGGTAGGACGTGCCTCGTGCAGAAAGCTTTTGAAGATCAATGTAAGAACTATAGGCGATTTGGCCGGCTGCAATCCGGAACTTTTGCACCAGCTTTTAAAGGGGCATGGTCTGCTGATCTGGGAATATGCCAACGGTATTGATCACGACAGGGTCGTACCGAACGGTCAGATTGTGCAGAAGGGTCTCAGCAACAGCATGACGCTTCCCTACGATGTAACAGAAGAAGATACTGTGCAGATGTATCTCCTTTCTCTATCCGAACGTGTGACCAGCCGGCTGAGAAGGCATGAGTGCAAGGCGTCTCTGATTGGCGTCAGTGTCAAGAGCTGCAGTTTTTTTCATTATACACATCAGATTCAGCTACCATTCTATACCGATGATACGACTGCAATTTATCAGTATGCATGTAGACTTTTTAGAGAATGTTGGAGAAAGGAGCCGGTTCGCCAGATCGGGATTCACCTGACTGCGTTTGCAAAGAGAGATGAATATCAGCTGTCGCTTGGGGAACTTCAGCGGATAGAAGAGGATGAGGCATTGAACGGAACAGTGGATAAGATTAGAGAGAGATTTGGATCTACAGCAATTTTCAGAGGGACTTTTGTCAATACAGAGATGAAACCTATAGAAGGCGGCGTCAATGATGGCAATTATATGATGATGGGAGGGTATAAACTATGAGAATTATTGCTAAACCGATTGACATGATTGCCAGTTTCTGCATTGAGAAGAAACCCATGCCTCGGAAATTCAGATTTTTTGAAGACTCAGGAGAAAAGGTGGAAGTGGTTGTGGAACGGATATTATGTGTGGAAGAGAGCAGGATCGCAGGAATAGAAGCTTTTCTTTACACCTGCCAATCTCGGATTTTTGACGAGGAGAAAATCTACCAGATCAAGTACATTATTGGGAAATATTCTTGGCAATTATATAAAGTATGATTTGTAAAAACGGGGGAAGAATAGATATAAACTTGTATTTTTCAACGTTTCTATCGATCGGAAAATAAATTAAATAATCTTTGAAAAAATTGTTGACAATTTCTGCTCTGTTTGGTAATATATTTCTTGCAGTGATTTGAACGCGAATCATGTGGCGGTGTAGCTTAGTTGGCTAGAGCGTCCGGTTCATACCCGGAAGGTCGGAGGTTCGACTCCTCTCGCCGCTACCATTTTTTTTCGGGCGTTTAGCTCAGCTGGGAGAGCATCTGCCTTACAAGCAGAGGGTCATAGGTTCGAGCCCTATAACGCCCACCATTTTTTTCAAGTCATTGACTGTCTGTAATATACAGACCATAATGCGGCCTGGTAGTTCAGTTGGTTAGAATGCCAGCCTGTCACGCTGGAGGTCGACGGTTCGAGCCCGTTCCAGGTCGCCAATTTTTTAAAACTTTTGCATTTTACTTTACATGATGTAAGAGTTTGTGCTAAAATATTTATTGCAAATGTTGAGCACTGGACTGTGACAGCATATTGCAGCATTTTTAGCAATATAGCTTGATTTACAACAGAATACAAACAATATGGTGGGTATCGTCAAGTGGTTAAGACCCAGGGTTGTGGCTCCTGTATACGTGGGTTCGAATCCCACTACCCACCCCATTCCAAACATATGGCGACATAGCCAAGTGGTAAGGCAGAGGTCTGCAAAACCTTTATTCCCCAGTTCAAATCTGGGTGTCGCCTCCATATGTTGGGGTATCGCCAAGCGGTAAGGCAACGGATTCTGATTCCGTCATGCGCAGGTTCGAATCCTGCTACCCTAGCCAATTTAAGACAAAAGAGACATTGCACCGCAATGTCTCTTTTGTTCTTTTTGGTTGTTAGTGGTATTACTTAGCATATTATGATATAATGTTCGTACACGCCAAGTGGCGAGCCGAAGACGAAGGTAAAAGCGATGACAGGGGATCGTTGACGGATTTTAAATATTTTGGGTTTCTGTCAAGGAAATGAGGGGCACTCCCTTTGCTTTTCAATGCCATGGCGCTTGAATGCTGAAAGATTTACTGTAAAAGCACAATTTCTTTCATAAAAAAGTAAAAATAATCGGTACCCTGCAGTTACTGTGACTAAATTTTACTGAAGAACAGCTTTTAACGACTTTTAAAAGTAAAATTCCATTAATACGTCGGAGCGAACAAAAAAATTATTTGGTAAAAAGCAAAAATAAGGTAGCGATTGCAGCTTTTTATCGCAGTTTTACTTTTTTTTCAAAGGATTCATGCATTTTCAGTAAACTGGAAAATGCTTTCAAAAACCAGGCAAAATTAACAATCTGTCAACATAACGGGGGGACGGTCAGTCTGAAGGGAAAGGAGAATTTTTATGCGGCAGGCAATGAAAAGGGTATGTAGAGTATGCGGGATAATTGGTCTTGAGATGATATTGCTGATCGGTGGACTGGCTCAACTGCCGGTTTATGGAGCAACGGACAGTGAAGTAATCAGAGAGAGTGATCTGCGTAAGGCAGATATCATTATGCAAGATAGTGATCTCGGTAAATCAGTGTTTCTGTATCAGCGAGATGGAGACATTGTTGGATTGCTTCAGGATCGAATGGTATTTCCAAAAGATCTGTGGAAGTTGTTTAGCCGTAATCCGGAAATGATTTCTTTTATGTTGGATTATCCGGATAAAAGAGGATATGTATATACGGATACAGTGGGTTCGTTGACAAAAGGAAAGATTCCTCTACTCAGTCAATGGGATAGAAAGTGGGGATATCAGAATTTCGGAGACGGATCTATTGCAGATAGTGGGTGTGCACCAACGGCTATGTCTATGGTGATTTCCGGACTGACAGGTAACGATAAGGTTACGCCCCCTGCGGTTTGCAAGTTTGCAGAAGATAAAGGCTATTATGTTTACGGCGTAGGCAGCAGCTGGAATTTAATCAGTGATGGTGGACGACATTTTGGGGTGAAATGTCAGTCTGTGGGTTTGTCGAAGGAAGCGATTTTTGGCGCATTGGAAAATGGGAAACCGGTTATCTGCAGCATGAGGAAAGGCGACTTTACCCAAAGCGGTCATTTTATCGTTTTGGTCGACATAGAAGATGGTAAAGTCAAGGTGAATGATCCCAGCAGTAAAAAACGGAGCCAGATGCTTTGGACTTATGAACGGCTGGAACCACAGATCAGTAACTTGTGGGTATGCAGTGTATAAAAGGAAAGGTCGGCCAGAAGAAGTAGTAAATAAAGAGAATATGGGGACCAGTATTCTGGAGAAATTGTAGCAGGAAGAAGATAGTGCTTATACATGACCAAGAATGTACAAAAAAAGCGGCTTCGTATAATGAATCACGAAACCGCCTTTTTATTGCTTTAAAAATTAATCCCTTTACTTCGGATACCCACATCCAGGACAAGCCCGAGGGCAATCATATTGGATAGGATGGATGAACCGCCGTAACTGAGGAATGGCAAAGTGATACCGGTAACCGGCATAAGCCCCATAGTCATGGCAATGTTTTCGAAAATCTGGAAGGTAAGCATGCCTACAATACCGGCAACAACCAAAGCGCCGTAAAAGTCCAGCGCATCTCTGATAATGCGTGCCATGCGAATCAGCAAAACTGCGAAAAGACCAATGACTGCCAGACCACCAATCAGTCCCAGCTCTTCTCCGACAACAGAGAAAACGAAGTCGGAGGTTTGTACCGGAATAAAATCCAGTTCCTTCTGGGTGCCGTTAAACAGCCCTTTTCCGGTAAATCCACCGGAGCCGATGGCGATTTTTGACTGCCATACCTGGTAATTTCCTGTCAGATCCAGATTTTCCGGATGGAGAAATGCCTCGATTCGTTCTTTTTGATAATCAGCCATAAAGACATAGGCTACGGGAATTGCTGCCAGTACCAGAGCAAAAAACTTAGCAAAGACTTTCAGATCTATGCCTGCAAAGAAAATCATCACGACCCAAATTGCAGCAAATACCAGTGCGCTTCCCAAATCTTCTTTCAGTACAATGAGAATAATTGGGGCGGCGACAATGCCGGCCTTTATCAATCCTTTGAAATTATACAGATCGTCCTTATGTTCGTTAAGATAGCCGGCCATAATCAAAATGAATAGAAGTTTGACAAATTCCGACGGCTGAATCGTGGTGACCTTCAGGTCAATCCAGGCTCTGGCGCCGAATTGTTCTTTCCCCAGCCCCGGAACGTAGACCAGGAGCAATAGGATAACGGAAAGAATGTACAGCTGCTTTTCCATGCCGGCAAACATATTGTAATTGAAGTTGAGAATGACCAGGATGGCAATCAGTCCTATTATATATGCGGCGGCCTGAACAATCATTTCTCGATTGACTTCGCCGGAACTGATATGAGCACTGGTAATAATCAACAGACTGACCGTCGCCAGGAGTACGACGACAGCAATAATGACTTTATCAACGTTCTTGATTAAATTTGAAAAATAGTTCATCGTTTTCCCCTCTTGTTCTTGACATAATGTCGACTACAACATTATAATATAGATTGTACGAATATATCAAGATTTAATTGCGTAATGCAGTTTTTTTTCATAAAATTCTTGAACATATAGGACAATTTAGCTGAGATAGCTTAGACAATTTAACAGAAAAGGAGGTGCTTTAATGTCTCCATTTATATGGATTATTATCTGTGTAGTAGTGTTAGCCTTAGGGCTATTGATCGGATATATTTTGAGAAAGAACATTGGGGAGAAGGCAATCGGCAGTGCAGAGCAGAAGGCCAGAAATCTGATCCATGATGCTGAAACAAGATCCGAAACTATCAAGAAAGAGATTACATTAGAAGCCAAAGAAGAAGCACATCGCATGAGAAACGATGTGGAAAGAGAAGTTAAAGAAAGAAGAGCGGAAATCCAGCGCTCTGAGAGAAGATTAATCCAGAAAGAGGAATCTGTCGATCGCAAGCTGGAGAATATCGAAAAAAAAGAAGAAAGCATTACCAAGCACGAGAACGAAATCTTAGAAAAAAAGAAGGAATTGGACGGCTTTCTGGCCAGACAGATTGAGGAGTTGGAGAAGATTTCCGGTCTGACGGCAGAAGAAGCCAAGGCGTTACTTTTGGATGAGATTGAGAAGGACGTGCGCCACGACGCTTCCGTAATGATCAAGGAAATCGAGTCTAAGGCCAAAGAAGAAGCGGACAAGAAGGCAAAAGAAATCATTTCCGGTGCAATCCAAAGATGTGCGGCCGACCATGTTGCAGAAAGCACGGTATCAGTGGTTGCATTACCGAATGACGAGATGAAGGGCAGAATTATCGGTCGTGAAGGACGTAATATTCGCGCCATAGAAACGCTGACCGGCGTAGATCTGATCATTGATGACACACCTGAAGCTGTAATCATCTCCGGATTTGATCCGGTTCGCAGAGAAATTGCGAGAATCGCCTTGGAAAAACTCATTGTTGACGGCAGAATTCATCCTGCCAGAATCGAAGAGATGGTACAGAAGGCGGAGAAAGAGGTCAACAACATCATTAAAGAAGAGGGTGAACAGGCTACTTTCGAAGTGGGCATTCACAATCTGCATCCGGAACTGATCAAACTTCTGGGACGCCTGAAATACAGAACTTCTTATGGCCAGAACGTATTGAAACACTCCGTTGAGGTTGCCCATCTGGCTGGTCTTATGGCAGGAGAACTGGGTTTGGATGTTAAACTTGCCAAGAGAGCTGGTCTTCTTCATGATATCGGTAAGGCATTAGACCACGAATACGAGGGAACTCATGTGGATATTGGTATTCAGATTCTGAAGAAGTATAAAGAATCCGAGAAGGTAATTAACGGTATGGCATCTCATCATGGCGATTATGAACCAAAGAGCATGGAGGCCGTACTCATTGCTGCGGCAGACGCTTTATCAGCGGCAAGACCGGGTGCGAGAAGAGAGACACTGGACGCATATATCAAGCGACTGGAGAAACTGGAAGAAATCGCAAACACTACGCCTGGTGTAGACAAGTCTTTTGCTATTCAGGCAGGACGAGAAATCAGAATCATTGCCAAGCCGGAGGAAATCAATGACGAAGGCATTGCGTTACTGGCGAGAGAAATTTCTAAGAAGATTGAATCCGAACTGGAATATCCGGGTCAGATTAAGGTCAACGTGGTTCGCGAGACCAGAGCCATCGACTACGCAAAGTAAATAAAAAAACAAATAAAGTTGCCCCTCAGCAAAATGACGGGGCGGCTTTTTTCATGGAAAGACAGATACTATAGGCTGTCATGCAGTGATATGCAAAACAGACGGGGAATGGGCAGAATCACAAAAAACGATAGTAAAAGGCAATACCTTATGATAAAATAAAAAAGTATGTATGGAGGACGAGCCATGTTTGTATATTTGGATAACAGTGCAACAACCAGACAATATGATGCGGTTACAGAGACGATGCTGGCAGCGGTTAAGGAGAACTATGGCAACCCGTCGGCGCTGCATGCGTTGGGGCTTGCGGCAGAAAAGCAGGTGAGAGATGCAAGAAAGCAGATTGCCAAAACCTTGGGCGCGATGGAGCAGGAAGTAATCTTTACCTCCGGAGGGACAGAAAGTGACAATACTGCAATTTATGGTATTGCGCACAGCAGGAAACGGGAAGGTAACAAGATTATTACGACAAAAGTTGAACATCCGGCAGTGTTGGAGGCATGCAAAGCTTTAGAAAAAGAGGGATTTGTTGTAGAATACATCGGTGTGGACAGAATGTGCAGGCCGGATATGGAGCAGCTTGCTTCAGCTATTGATGACAAAACCATCTTGATTTCGGTTATGGCTGTCAACAATGAGACAGGAACCATTATGCCATTTCGGGAAATCGGCAGAATAAAGGGGCAGGCCATGTTCCATATAGACGCAGTACAGGGCTATGGTAAAGTGAATCTGACAGAGAGTAATGCGGATCTGATTTCCCTTAGCGCCCATAAAATTCATGGGCCGAAGGGTATCGGCGCCCTTTACCTGAGAAAAGGTGTGAACCTGCCGCCGTTTATTGTAGGTGGCGGACAGGAACGACATATGCGTTCAGGCACAGAAAACGTACCCGGGATTCTTGGATTTGGCAGAGCTGCACAAATGGCAATGGATCATTTTGATGAACGGATCAGCGCAATGGAGAGAGCAAGAGCGTACCTTCTGGCGGGGATTAAGGATCAGATTGGGGATATTGTTGTCAATAGTCCGGAGGATGGCGCGGCTTCCGTTTTGAATATTTCATTTTTAGGAACCAGGGGCGAGGTTTTGCTGCATACGCTGGAACAAGATGAGATTTTTGTTTCCACCGGATCAGCTTGTTCTTCCAACAAGAAGGGCGGCAGTCATGTGCTGACAGCAATGGGACTTTCACCAAAAGAAATCGAAGGCGCAATCCGGTTCAGCTTCAGCGAATTTAACACCATCGAAGAAATGGACTATGTTTTGGACAAAGTAAAAGCAGCTGTAGCTCGATTCCGAAAGTTAGGGTCGTTTAGGTAGAAATAGTATTTGTACGTTTTTCAAATTTCGAAGATGATAAATTTGTAGAACCAGAAATATCATGTGTTCTGCTTATAAATATATATGATTTTGCGGAGGTGGTAGTATGAAGTGTCCTTTTTGCCATGTGGAAATGGAATAGGGATATGTACAAAGCTCTCATCAAATTATGTGGGGCAAAGATAAGAACGATACCTTTTTTATGCCGGATAAGAATAAAGATGAATTCTATATTAGTAAGGGAATTTGGAAAGGATCCTTCACTAAAGCCGAATACTGTAATAAGTGTAAAAGGATTATTATATCTTTGGAAAAAGAATAGATTGCACCCATCTTATACAAAAACTTTTCACTTATATTATCAATAATCAAAAACAACAGGAGACAATATGAACGAACAGAATATTTTTATCGTCCGCTGCGGCGAAGTAGCGCTGAAGGGCATGAACAAACCGTATTTTGAACGGATGCTGGTAGACCGTATCAAGAAAAATGTAAAGGATTTCGATGGCGTTGACGTGCGTCGCCATGAAGGATTGATCTTTGTCAGAGCGGATAAAAAACATGACAAAGATAAACTTATCCGCCAGATTTCCAAGGTATTTGGCGTTGCATCTATCAGCCCGGCAGTAGAAGCGCCAAGTGATCTGGACGCTATCGGCGAAGAAGCAGTCAAATACATGATGGAGCTGATTGAGACGAAAGGGATAAAGACTTTTAAGGTAGAGGCGAAACGGGCAGACAAGAACTTTCCGGTAAAATCTCCGGAAATCGGCAGGATTATCGGCGCCAAGGTTTTGATCGGCTGTAAAGTACTGAAGGTAGACGTTCATCAGCCTGATGTGCATCTCTTTGTGGATGTGCGTCACGACAAGTCTTACATTTACCAACAAAAAATTGCCGGTTTTGGCGGACTTCCTCTGGGAACCAACGGAAAAGGCATGGTCCTTCTGTCCGGTGGTATTGACAGTCCTGTGGCGGCATGGATGATGGCAAAGCGAGGGATGGTCATCGAAGCGGTTCATTTCCATTCTTATCCGTATACCAGTCAGAGAGCGCAGGAGAAGGTAGAAGACCTGGCCAAAATTGTGGCTTCTTACTGCGGAAATTTTAAAATGCATGTGATCAACCTTTTGCCTATACAGGAACAGATTGTGCAGAATTGTCCGGAAGAAGAGACGACCATTCTGGTCAGAAGATTCATGATGCGTATTGCAGAGAAAATCGCAGAGAAGAATCATGCCATGATGTTGATTACCGGCGAAAACCTGGGACAGGTGGCAAGTCAAACCGCCGAAGCGTTGGTCGTTACGGATAACTGCGTCAAAATGCCGGTTATGCGTCCCCTGATTGCCATGGATAAAATTGATATTATGGATAAAGCAGAAGAAATCGGTACCTTTGAGACATCTATCCAGCCTTACGAGGATTGCTGTACCGTATTTCTGCCGAAACATCCGACAACCAAGCCAAAGCTTGCCCGCATTGAAGAGTCGGAGAGCAAGTTGGATGTGGAGTCCTTGGTTGATGCGGCAGTATCGTCGGCAGAAATCGTACAGATTCGCCAGTAACTTTGCGTCGTGGAGCTGCGGACAAAATTTCGACAAAAGTAGAATAATTTCCCCCTTTTCTCTTAAAGACACGGCAGACCGCCGGGACTATAATAGAGGAAAGGGGGTTTTTTATGGACACAATGTTTTATTTAAAAGAAGATACTTTAGTCGTTTGCCTCAGCGGAGAAATCGATCACCACGTTGCCGAAAGACTTAGAAACGATATTGATGCACAGATTCAAACTTATGCTGCCAAGAACCTGATTTTGGACTTTTCTGATGTGTCATTTATGGACAGCTCCGGAATCGGCGTTGTACTGGGAAGATATAAAAAGCTTGCAGCTGTGGGCGGAACTGTAATGATTCAGAATGCGGACAGACTGATTCGGCAGATTTTGGATATGTCAGGCATATTTTCTCTGATGCCATATCGAGAGACAAAGGACAAAGAAGAGGAGGAAACATGGAAAGTAATAATGTAATCGTAGAATTTGAGGCTCTACCGGTAAATCAGGGATTTGCAAGGTCAGTTGTCAGCGCTTACTGCGCCGCCGGAGATCCCACCGTAGAAGAACTGACGGAAATCAAAACAGCAGTCAGTGAAGCGGTTAGCAATGCCATTATTCACGGCTATGAGAAAAAAGGCGTCGGAAAAATTCGCATGGAGCTTCGTATGATTGACAAGGACAAAGTCTTTGTCCGGATTACGGATTACGGAAAAGGTATCCCGGATATTAAGAAGGCCATGGAACCCATGTATTCCACCGAAGAAGACAACGAAATGTCAGGTATGGGATTTACGGTCATGGAGAGTTTTTCTGACAAGGTCATGGTGGAATCCCAGCCCGGAGAGGGCACCAGTATAACCCTAATTAAATACCTGGATACATATTATGGGCTATAAGTATGTTCCTGTTTCCAAGGAGGATACCTACGAATTAATCAAAAGGGCGCAGAACGGTGATGAAGAGGCCAAGGCGCTGCTTATGGAGCAGAATACCGGACTGGTGAAAAAAATCGCCCTGAAGTTTTCCACAGGGGAACAGGATACGGATGATCTGATTCAAATCGGTTATATTGGACTGCTTAAAGCAGTTTACAAGTTTGAGCCGACCTATGGTGTGATGTTTTCTACTTATGCCGTTCCTATGATTATGGGCGAGCTGAAACGTTTTTTTCGGGATACGGGAAAGATCAAGGTCAGCAGAAGCCTGAAATCGGAAATCGGTCAGCTGAGAAAGGCGGAGCAGCAGCTTTGCCTAGATCTTGGCAGACAGCCAAAACTCAGTGAACTGGCTCGGGCTATGGAAACAACGGCCGAACATGTGACCGAAATTATGGAGGCGGCGTCGGCGGTATCCAATGTGACCAGTTTGGATCAGCAGTTGGTAGAAGAAGCCAATTTTACTTATGGGGTAGAACACTCACCGGAGAATAACCTAGACGGAATTATGCTGCGAAAAGAAATCCAGGAGCTTCCGCAGAGAGAGCGTCAGGTTATTTTACTGCGTTATTACAAGGACATGACACAGCAGGAAATTGCCAAGGTGATTGGAATTTCGCAGGTACAGGTTTCTCGAACAGAAAAAAGAGCTCTGGAGATGATCCGGGGAAAAATGGCACTGTAGGGTACACATAGAGAGCAGGCAGACAAGAATCGACATTTTATCAGAATAAATGCAAAAATTACTTGCAATTCAGACAAAAAAATGGTTTACTATATACGTATGCTGTTATTTCTGTAACAAAGTAACGGCAGAACCATATACGGTTAACATTAACCCTTCCAAGAGAAGGACCGTTATTATAATTTAAGGAGGCATTTACATGAACTTTCAACTGACGAAGGAACAAGAATTCGTAAGAAAAATGGTAAGAGAATTTGCCACTAACGAAGTTGAACCATTAGCTGCAGACATTGACCAGGAACACAGATTCCCAACAGAAACTGTTGAAAAGATGGCCAAGTACGGCATGCTGGGCGTTCCATTCCCAACTGAATACGGTGGAGCAGGCGGAGACCACATCTCCTATGCAATCACTGTAGAAGAATTATCCAGAGTTTGCGCATCCACAGGCGTTATCTGCTCCGCACACACTTCCCTGTGCTGCTGGCCGATTTTCAACTGGGGTAACGAAGACCAGAAGAGAAAATATCTTCCGGGCCTGTTATCCGGTGAGAAGTTAGGCGCTTTCGGTCTGACTGAACCTAACGCTGGTACTGACGCATCCGGACAGCAGACAAGAGCTGAATTAGTAGACGGAAAGTGGATCTTAAACGGTGCTAAAGTATTTATCACTAACGGCGGATACGCAGATGTTTTCGTTGTTATGGCTATGACTGACAAATCCAAGGGAAATCACGGCATTTCCGCATTTATCGTAGAAAAGGGTGACGAAGGTTTCTCCATCGGTAAAACTGAAGATAAGATGGGTATCTGCGCATCTTCCACTACAGAGCTGATTTTCCAGAACTGCGCTATTCCTGAAGACAGACTTCTGGGTCAGGTTGGCGACGGCTTCAAAGTTGCTATGTCCACACTGGACGGCGGTCGTATCGGTATCGCTTCCCAGGCTCTGGGTATTGCACAGGGTGCATTCGACGTTACTGTTGAATACATGCAGGCAAGAAAGCAGTTTGGTAAGAAGTTATCTCAGATGCAGGCTCTGCAGTTCTCTATGGCTGACCTGAAGACCAAGATTGAAGCTGCAAGACTGTTAATCTACAGAGCTGCTGACATGAAAGACAAGCACATGAACTACGGTGAAGCTGCTGCAATGGCTAAGCTGTTTGCTGCAGAAACTGCCATGGAAGTAACTACTAAGTGTGTACAGTACCACGGTGGATACGGTTACACTAAGGATTATCCAGTAGAAAGAATGATGAGAGATGCTAAGATTACTGAAATCTACGAAGGTACTTCCGAAGTACAGAGAATGGTAATCGCTGGTAAAACTTTCAAAAAATAAGATAGTAGGAGGAAATAGAAATGGCATTTAAGATTATCGTATGCGCAAAGCAGGTACCAGATACTAATGTTATCAAAATTAACCCTAAGACTGGTACTCTTATCAGAGACGGCGTTCCAAGCATCTTAAACCACGATGATGCTAACGCTTTAGAAGAAGCTTTAAAGATTAAAGATAAATATGACGACGTAACAATTACAGTTGTCTCCATGGGACCTCCTCAGGCAAGCGATCTGTTATTCGAATGTATCGCTAAAGGCGCTGACGAAGGTATTCTGGTTTCCGACAGAGCAGTTGGTGGTTCCGATACTTGGGCTACTTCCAACACTCTGGAAGCTGCAATCAGAAAATGGGAAAAGGAAAATGGTCCTGCAGACCTGATTTTCGCTGGTCGTCAGGCTATCGACGGAGATACTGCTCAGGTAGGTCCGCAGATTGCAGAAAAATTAGACATTCCTCAGGTTACATATGTTGAAGAGTTTGAAATCGCAGACAACCTGAAAGACATCACTGTTAAGAGACAGTTAGAAGATGGTTATGAACTGATTGGTATCCAGACTCCTTGCATGCTGACAGCTATCAAAGAACTGAATGAGCCAAGATACATGAGTATCGGTGGTATCTATGCTGAAAAAGATATCAAAGTATGGAATGCTAAGGACATCGAAGTTGACTTAACTAAGGTTGGTCTGGAAGCTTCCCCTACAAACGTATTCAGATCCTTCACACCGGCTCCAAAGGCTCCAGGTCAGGTTGTTCACGGCGATACCGAAAACGAACTGGCTAAGAACCTGCTGATCCAGCTGAAGGGTAAGCACATCATCTAATTAGGAGGAGGAATAACAATGGCTATTGAAATTTTAAAAGATAAATGTACAGGCTGCGGATTATGTTTCAAATCCTGCCCTTACGATGCTTTCGAATTTGAACCATATGATGGAAACAAATTAGGTAAAGTTGCTAAGGTTAACGCAAAGTGCTCTTTCTGTAACCAGTGCTTAACTGCTTGTAGATTTGGCGCTATCCAGGAAAAGAAGCAGGAAGCTGCAGTAGATCTGTCTGCTTACAAGCATATCTGGGTATTTGCAGAACAGAGACAGGGCAAGATTCAGAACGTTGCTCTGGAATTACTGGGCGAAGGTAAGAAGTTAGCTAAGGACATCAGCGAAGATACACAGATCTGCGCAGTTCTGATGGGTAACAACATTGACCACCTGGCTCAGGAATGTTTTGAATATGGTGCTGAAAAAGTTTACATGGTTCAGGATCCATTACTGGAAAACTTCACAACTGACGGTTACACTAAGGTAATGAAGCAGTTAATCGATGAATACAAGCCAGAAATCGTTCTGTACGGTGCTACTCACATCGGTCGTGACTTCGCTCCAAGAATCGCTGCAAGATGCAACACTGGTCTGACTGCTGACTGTACTCACCTGGACGTAAAAGTTTCCAAGTACATCGACTTTGCAAAAGCTAACACTACATTAGATACTTCCACTCTGGACCCTAACGATCCTTCCACAGGAATCAAGCAGACTCGTCCGGCATTCGGCGGTAACCTGATGGCTACCATCATCTGCCCTAAGACTAGACCGCAGATGTCCACAGTAAGACCTGGCGTAATGCAGAAGCAGGAAAGACAGGTTGGCGCTACTGGTGAAGTTGTAAACGTTAAGCCAGAAATCGCTAAGGAAGACATTAAGATCGAAATCAAGGATATCGTTAAGTCCATGAAGGAAATGGTATCCCTGACTGATGCTAACATCATCTGCTCCGGCGGACGTGGTCTGGGCGATGCTTCCGGTTTTGAACTGATCAAGAAGTTTGCTGACAAAGTTGGCGGCGTAGTAGGTTCTTCCCGTGCAGCTGTAGATGCTGGCTGGATCGATCACTCCCACCAGGTAGGTCAGACTGGTACTACTGTAAAGCCTGAAATCTATTTCGCTTGCGGTATCTCCGGTGCTATCCAGCACTTAGCTGGTATGCAGACTTCAAACTGCATCGTTGCAATCAACAAGGATCCTGATGCACCTATCATGGAAATTGCTGACTATGCAATCGTAGGCGACCTGTACAAAGTTATCCCAGAAATCATTGCTGAATGGGACAACGCAGAAGCACTCTACGATGCAACTACAAAATAAATAGTTCAACGTAAAAGCCTTGAATTTGAAAAGCCATCGATTTATATCGGTGGCTTTTTGTATAAAGAAAACCCCGTGTTAGACGCGGGGTTCAATGGATGCTATGCATTTGACCAGTAATGCAACCTAACTTAAGATAAAAGTGCGGTCTGCCAACTGCATTTTATCAAAAGAAAGGAGCATTAACATGGGTC
>JAXKAR010000016.1:0-25569 GCA_036305845.1 Emergencia sp. | reverse complement strand
ATTGGAACAACCGTAGAATATGCTCTCGAAATGGAGGACTTCCTCCGGTTTTGAAACGTAAGCAATACTATGAGAGCCTGGCCATTGCTGCCTAGTCAAAAATCCTTGAGGGAAATGTGTCAACCAATCTTGACAACTTCAAATACTGGTCTGCCGGACGCATTACCGAGTATAACTTCAATATGCTTTCCGAGAAGTACCAGAACGAGCAAAAGGAGCTTGAAACAAAAATCCGGCAGCTTCACGAAACAATGGAAGCCTCCGTACAGACCGCAACGGACGCTGAAAAGTGGATTGCCCTGATGAAACAGTATGTCAACCCTGTGGAGCTGACCGCAGAACTTCTGAACACTCTGATTGAAAAGATAACCGTCCATGAAACTGTCAAAGGCGAGGACGGAAGCCGTGAGCAGGAAGTAGAAATCTACTACCGCTTTATCGGCAAAATCGAATGACCTTTCTTTTTAACCCAACAATATCTTTAATTAAGGGGAACGGGGATTTCTGTTCCAGATGCTGATGTTTTAAATAAAATAGCAGATGTTTTGGGAGTTACTGTAATCGAACTTCTGGGTTCCAGTGAATTATTGGATGGAAATAAAACAGAACAATCAGGTAGCAATAAAGAAGAAAGCTATGTTGCAGAAATATTAGTTAACCTTAATGAAAAATTAGCTGTTAGAAACATGCATCGCAAAAAATAATTAAAATTATAAAAATAGTTTTTCTTGTCATTGCAGTATTACTATCTATCCCTATACTATATTCACTTTTCTGGATGTATATAGCGGCTACAATGTAATAATTACTTTAAAAACCTTGATACAAGTTTATTAAATCCCAGTTTATAGAAGCAATAAAGACAAAGACAAGCTGACAAGGAAGTTATGGAGGTACATAATCGTGAAAAAGATGATTGCATATTGTGGCCTGGATTGCGAAAAGTGTGATGCATACCTTGCAACAATCAATGACGACCAAGATTTGAGGGAAAAAACTGCAAAGCTATGGGCAGAATTAAACAATGCGCCAATTCTTCCCGAACATATTAACTGCCAAGGCTGTCGTGCCGAAGGAACTAAAACTATGTTTTGTGATAGTATGTGCGGTATTCGTCAATGCGCATTGAAAAAGGATGTTACAACTTGCGGCGATTGTGCAGATTTAGAAAACTGCCCTATTGTGAGGGAGGTCCTGGAGAATAATCCGTCTGTCTTGAAGAATTTGAAAGAATGGGTTTGAATTTGTACATAGGTACAGCAGAAGAAAAGAGAAAATCGACAAAAGAAATGATGATTGACAACAATAATAAAATAAAATTAAATTAATTTAACTTCAAATTCGTATAGCGTAAGAGGTGTTTGAAAATGAAAAAAAGGAAACTAATATTGCCATTGATCTGTATGTGTATGTTTGCGCTAATAGGATGCGCTGAGAAGAAAGCAGAGACATATGAAGTAAAGACCTTCGATATAACCCCTCCGGAACGTGTTGAAGAGTGTTTTGAGAATGATGAGCTGGTCACAATGGTGAAATATTATGAAATGAGCGACGGTACATGGAAAACGGATAATTATACCTATAAACACAAGCTGGAAATATCCGGTAAAATGGATGGAGCAGCCAAAGATAGTACATTTGTTTTTCTGAGTAATACGGCGAATATTACTTTTGACCAAGCATGGAAAGCGAGTGGACTTAGTAGTAATATGGATGACTATTTTAATGAAGAGGACGCAAAACTTGTGGCTATAAAATAGTCATCTATCAACTTAGTTAAACCATGAGGGGACAGATTATTGAATAAACGACAAAGCCGGAAATTTCTAAGAGATTTCCGGCTTTTATCAAAATACCCCTTTTTCCTTACATACCTTTACTTCAAATCCTGCTTTCTGAATATGCGAATTCCCACCTGGTAAAACAGCATCAGCTCTAGCAGATTAAAGATACAGAACTCTATGTGATATGGAACGTCTTTTAAAATCAAAGAATACTCTTCCTTTTCCTCGGGTACAACGAGCATTGTGGATTCATATTCAGCCTGGGCAAATGGGGAAATCAAAAGATGTGCCTTTGCTGCGGTTCTTTTGACGCCGCTGAGATGTAATGCATTTTCCACCCTTTCATTGCTTTGGGAATCTATATTGTATGCAGACTGTCCTAAGCGAGAAACCGTATTGCCTCCGAAATTCAGCATGGACAGGGCCAATATAACCGTAATTCCGATGCTGATCAGCTGCTTGTGGGTAATGGTTGCAATCATAGTAAATAGAACGGAAATGGTAACGATGCAAATCAGGCTTATTACGGCATTGGCAGCAAAAGCGGAATAAGTGATTCCATCGCTAAATTCCAAATGCATAATTTCCGAACAGACAAGAACAGAAGCGATATCTGTGATGAGGAGAATCATACCGCATATTGTGCTGACAAAAATCTCCGTAATGTAAATTTCTTTTCTGCTATATCCTGCTGTGATTTTATTATTTATGGTGCGTGTCTCAAAATCATGGCCGATGTGCAGCGGTATCAGTATAGCCAGTACGATGCATATTCGTGCCGAATTCTCAAATAAAAACGTTGTGGTGTAAATATCAAAGCCATAGGTGTTAAATATGATGCCAAAGGCATTAAGGGCAATGACGATAATTAAGCCAATCCACAAAATCGGTGATTTCATGGTACGCTTTAATTCCATAGATAGTAGTTTATTCATAGCCGGTCTCCTTTCTGCCGATGCTATAAGAAATTTTTAAAATAGAAGGTTTCAAGGTCATTATCCACAATATCCGAAGAAGAAAATTCCCGAATCAGTGTACCGTTTTTCAAGAAACCATAATCCGTAGCCACCTTTTGCAGTTCTCCTAAGATATGACTGGATATCATAATGGTAACGCCGTATTTTTGATTCAAGTCAAAAATGATAGCGCGCATATCCTTTATCCCTTCCGGGTCTAATCCGTTAAGAGGCTCATCTAAAATCAGAAAGTCGGGATTACCCACAAGAGCCATGGCAAGGGCTAGACGCTGCCTCATGCCGAGGGAGTAATTCATAACCAGTTTCCGATTGTTGGGCAGATGAACTAAGGACAAAAGTTCATTTACTTGCTCCTTCACCTTTTTTCCGGGACAGCCGGAAATTTTCAGCTGATACTTCAGGTTTCCACGGGCGCTTAAGGTCGGATACAGAGCCGGAGATTCGATAATTGCCCCTACTTTGATGTTTTCTGCTTTTTCCATAGAACCGGATGTCTCACTCTGAAGATTTGACAGTATTCGCATCAAAGTGGTTTTCCCGGCGCCGTTGTTACCGATTAACCCGTAAATGGACCCTTTGGGAATACTTAGTGATACCTTGTCTAAGGCAATGGTTTCTTTGTACTGCTTACAAAGATTCGTTGTTTTGATGATGGATTCCATGTTATATCCTTTCCGCTGTATGAAGCTCTTTGTGATTATCTTTAACCAAAGCATACTACAGAGGGGAAAAGCCATAAAGCTATAGGGCTTTTACATGGCGTAATTTTAGCGATAAGCTCTCTTTACATGGATGTAAAGGACGATTGTCTTGTTAAAATACAGATTCTGTGGCATACTGAACTTGCGAAAAACTATAAATAAAAGGGTAGAGAGAAAAATGACAGTGGGAGAAATGATAAAACAAACACGGATAGAAGCCAATTTGACTCAGGAGGAATATGGGCTGAAATTCGGTGTAACGAGACAGACCGTATCCAGCTGGGAAAATGAACGAAGCCTGCCTGACCTTCAGATGTTGATTGATATATGCAACACATATAACGTTTCTTTGGATAAGCTTCTCAATGAAGATAAGAACTTTGTAAGTAAAATTGACTTTTATAACAAATTCAAAAAGGCGGCAAAGAAAGCGGGTATTCTTGCAGCCATTTTGCTTATGATATTTGCGGCAGTCTTCGTCAGATGGAAAATCATTTCCACCGATATGAATGAAGCTTTTGCTGACCATGCAGAGCAGATGGGGTTTGCCCTTGAAAACGGAACGTACAGATTAAAAGAAGATGGTGTGTATTTCGAGCTGCCAAATCAAAAACTACCTTTCTTAAAAGAAGATTTTTTCGTCAAAATCAGCTCTGCTGATTTTAAGATTGATGATACGGAAATCGGAATAAGGATTTATGAGGATGAGGAGCTTACCATTGAATTTAATCACAATAGAGCCCTAAAAGGAACTATGGGGAAAAACGGAGAATTTATTGTTGAAGAGAACAACTTAATCCCGGAAGAAAAGGAAATCTATGAAGCGCATATTGAAGAAATTACAGAAATCATGCAGCGCCTATTGACGATTCATCATTTTGTCTATTCATAGACAAAGCGCAACAGCGAGTTGCTTTTATCCATAAACCCCGGATGATATACTTTTTGTAGAGAGGTGAAGAATATGGAAACGAAAACAATTATTTATGAATTACGAACAAAGAACGGTATGTCTCAGGACGAGCTTGCGGAAAAATTATTTGTGACCAGACAGGCTGTTTCCCGTTGGGAGAATGGCGAGACTGTTCCAAATACGGAAACGCTGAAATTACTGTCCGGATTGTTTGATGTGTCAATCAATACTCTTCTGGGCTCACCAAGGACACTGATTTGTCAGTGCTGCGGCATGCCTCTTGATGATTCCACAATCAGCAAAGAGCCAAGCGGCGAATTCAATGAGGAGTACTGCAAGTGGTGCTATACAGACGGCCAATTTGTATATCAGTCAAAATCCGCTTTGCTTGATTATCTTGTTGCGAATATGCCCAACCCCGAAAATCTGCAAGATGAAGAAAGGCGCGAGCAGTTTGATGCATACCTTTCTCAGCTTGGGCATTGGAAATAAGACAATACCAGGAGCAAACAAACCATGAACCAAACAAATGCCTATATCAAAAATATAACGGCCATACTGCTTGTCAGCGGAGTCATATTGGGGTCTAACCGGATGTACGGTTTTTCTGCAGGAAAAACTGACTGTCATCCAGCTGGCAGGCGGTACTTATTTTAGGCAGCGCTGGTTTCGGAGAATTGTATAGGAAAAAAGCGTCAAAAGAGACAAAGTTGATACAGCGGAAAAGTAAAGTTAACTTATTACAGCGCATTTAAGAAATTTTTGATTGCAGAAAAACTTTCGTCACTGATACAGTGCTCGATACGGCAGGCGTCTTCGTAGGCGGTCTCTTCAGATACGCCCAATTTCAGAAGGGCGTCTGCCAAGATTAGATGCTTTTCATAGGTTTTCTCCGCAATAAACAGACCTTGTCTGGTCAGCTCAACTTGTCCGTCTTCGTCTACGGTGACAAACCCGTTTTCACGGAACTTTTTTAGCGCTACGCTGACGGTGGGTTTGGAAAAGCCCATTTCGTTGACAATGTCGATGGCACGTACAGATCCATTACGTTTTTTTAAAATGTATATTGTTTCAAAATAGTCTTCTGCAGACTGTTGTATCTTCATTTATCTCACCTCTTCTTATTAAATTCATCTTATCACAGAAAAAAAATATTGACAAGTCTGCAAGAAAAGTGTTGACAAATTTGTTGGTTATGCTATACTAATTGCATAGTTAGTTTTGACTAACCTGCTTGGAGACGCAGCGAACTCCAGAGGGTTAGACGGTAAAAAAGAAAGTGGGGTACACGATGAATTTAAATCATACGCTGATTGGCGAGACCTGCATGATTCAGGATATCGTTACAGATGATGAAGAACTTCGGACATTTTTGTTCCGCCTCGGCTGTTACAGTGGGGAGCCGATTACCGTTGTTTCCCGAAAAAAAGGCGGATGTGTGGTTTCCATCAAAGATGGACGATATAATATTGATCAGGGAATAGCAGAAGCTATTCTCGTTTAATCGGTAACGGAGAGTTACCATTTTTTATTCAATGCGGTTAGCTTAACCTAACCAAAAATTCTAGGAAATAATTAAAGCTTATACAAAGATACAGACAGGAGGTCATATAATGAGAATTGCTTTTGCCGGCAACCCCAACAGTGGTAAAACGACAATGTACAATGCGCTGACGGGAAAACATGAACACGTGGGTAACTGGGCCGGCGTTACCGTAGGAAAAAAAGAAGGTCAGATAAGAAAAGAATTGACCGATGTTTCGGAAGAACTTATTGCTGTAGATCTTCCGGGCGCCTACTCAATGTCACCCTTCACTCCAGAGGAAAGTATCACCAGCAGTTACGTAAAAAAGGAGCAGCCTGATGCAATTATTAATATTGTGGATGCTACAAATCTCAGCAGAAGCCTGTTCTTCACCACCCAGCTACTGGAATTAGGTATTCCGGTAGTAGTGGCGCTGAATAAGAGCGATATGAATCAGAAAAAGGGCACAGAAATCGATGTAAAGCGGTTGTCTCAACGATTGGGCTGTCCCGTGATTGAAACGGTTTCTATTAGTGGAAAGGGGCTAAAGACGGTGGTAAGCGAAGCCGTTAAGCTAAAGGGCAGAACACAGAAACCGCCTTATACCCAGGCAGATATTGACTTTAGCGATAAAAATGCAGTAGAATTGGAGGACAGAAAGCGTTTTACTTTTGTCAGTGAGATTATACAACAGGTAGAAAACAGGCAGACTCTGACCAAGGATAAGACATTGACGGATACCATCGATATGGTTCTGACCAATAGGGTAGCAGGGCTTTTGAGCTTTGCAGCAGTGATGTACGGTGTGTTTTGGATTTCTCAGACTGCATTGGGACCGTTTATTGCAGACTGGCTGGTGGCATGGATCGAAACGTTCCAGGAATGGGTTTCTTCATCCCTTGCAGAAGCTGGTGCAAGTCCATTTCTGCAGGCGTTGCTTGCTGACGGTATAGTAGGCGGCGTTGGTGCAGTCGTAGGATTTTTGCCGCTTGTCATGGTGATGTACTTCCTCATTGCTTTACTGGAAGACTGCGGCTATATGGCTCGGGTCAGTGTGGTTATGGACCCTGTTTTCAAACGAGTAGGGCTTTCGGGGAAATCTATTATTCCGGTTATCATCAGCACCGGATGCGGAATTCCCGGGATCATGGCTTGCAGAACAATTAGAGATGAACGGGAAAGACGGGCTACAGCCATGTTGACCACCTGGATGCCTTGCGGCGCAAAGATTCCGGTCATCGCATTGTTTGCGGGAGTATTCTTTGCGGATGCTTCTTGGGTCAGCACATTGATGTACTTCGTTGGAATCGGATTGATTTTCTTGGGCGCGCTGTTGATCAAACAGGTTACAGGGCATAAATACAGAAAGTCTTTCTTCATTATCGAATTACCGGAATACAAAGTGCCGAGTTTTGGCAGAGCGGCAGCATCCATGTTGAGTCGGGCAAAGGCTTACATCATCAAAGCGGCTACGATTATTCTTGTTTGTAATGCCCTGGTGCAGATTATGCAAACCTTCAATTGGCAGCTCCAGCTGGTAGAAGAAGGCATGGAAGACACATCTATTCTGGCCGGCATAGCAACACCTTTTGCTGTGCTGCTGATTCCACTGGGATTCGGCGTATGGCAGCTTGCAGCAGCAGCGGTTACAGGCTTTATTGCTAAGGAAAACGTGGTAGGCACCCTTGCAGTTGTTTATGGACTTACAGGCTTTATTGATACGGAAGCTCTGGAACTGACCGGCGGTGCAACAGAAGTAGCAACCGTATTTGGGCTATCCTCTGCGGCAGCATTGGCTTATCTGATGTTTAATCTGTATACGCCTCCGTGCTTTGCTGCTATCGGTGCGATGAATGCAGAACTGGGTAGTAAAAAGTGGCTCTTTGCAGGGATTGGTCTTCAGCTTGGAACCGGTTATACGATCGCATTCCTGGTATACCAGATCGGAACGCTGATCACTGAAGGACATCTGGGAACCGGATTTATTCCGGGACTAATTGCAGTAGTCGTTATGGCAGGCATTACCGCCACAATTGTAATCAGATCTAATCGAAGACTGGCAGCGGAGTATGCCCTTCACGCCGGCAGCGGAACAGGAGTGACAGCATGATTGATGTGATAATCGGACTATTGATTGCGGCTTTGGTCGGCGCAGCAATTACTTATATTGTTAAAGCGAAGAAAAAGGGTGTTAAGTGTATCGGTTGCCCTAATGCCGGAACCTGTTGTTCAGGGAAACCGCAGGATAACAGAAAAGGCGCAGGCTGCAGCTGCGCCTCGGAAAATAAATAAGCAAACAGGATCTTCACCTGCCGCAGTCTTGCCATAGCTTGTCTGCGGCAGGTTTCCAGTTTTTTGCATATTGCCTGCATTTATCACAGAGATGTGCAACATCTTCCGGCGATTCCAGATCTGTTGAATGGGCTTCGGTTTCGACTACCATTTTATAAAGTTTATCTGGGTTTTCTAACATGGGACAAGGACGCAGATGGTTTTCATTAAATGGTTGATATTTATGATAAGCCATGAAAATTGGCGACTGTAGGACTTCCAGCAATGTGTTTTCACGAATATTTGCGTTGGAATAATGGATAAACACGCAGGGATCACAGTCTCCGTTTGCATTAATATGAAAATATCTTTTACCACCTGCGATACAGCCGCCTACATATTCCGCATCATTTTGGAAATCCATAGCGAATATTGGTTTTGTACTGCGAATGTGGCGGATTTTCCGATATAAAAATTTTCGTTGGGCAGGCGTTGGCATGAGAGATGGAACAGCGCTGTTGCCCACCGGCATATAGTGAAAATACCAGACGAAAGAAGCGCCCCATTCTATCATTTCATCAAAATAGTCATCGCTGCTGATTGCATCGATATTTTCACTGGTGTAACAGCAGCTTATCCCAAAAGGCAGTTTCTTTTCCCGAAGGATTTTCATTGCTTGTGTGACCTGGCAGAAGGTGCCCTGACCACGCCGGCTGTCTGTGGCATCGGCAAACCCTTCTACACTGATGGCAGGAATTAGATTTTTAACTTGCAGCATATTATTTGCAAAATCCTCGTCAATCAAGGTGCCGTTGGTAAAGGTCAGAAACTGGCAGTCATTGTGCTTTCGGCACAGGGCAATCAAATCGTCTTTTCGCACCAGGGGTTCCCCACCGGTATAGATATATAGGTAAATGCCTAATTCTTTTCCCTGAGTAATGATGGAATCCAGCTCGTCAAAAGTCAGGTTCAGCTTGTTTCCGTATTCAGAAGCCCAGCAGCCGGTACAGTGGAGATTGCAGGCGCTGGTAGGATCCATGAGAATGGCCCAAGGAATATTACAACCATATTTTTCTCGCATCTTTTCCTGTTGCGGCCAGCCTGTAACGGCGGCATTGAGAAAGAAATTTTGAAAAACTGTTTTCATTACATCTGTGTCAGTATTCTTTAAAATGCGGAGAATTAGCTGGTGCATACTGCTGTCCGGATTGTCTATGACTTGGCGAAACGCTTTTCGCTGTTTAGGCAGCGTATTGGGATCGTCTCCTGCCAGCAAATCAACCCAGTCCATGATTTTTTCCATATTTTCTTCCGGGTTTTTCTCTATATAACGAAAAGCCTGTTTTAATCCATAACGTATAACTCTGTTTGATGTATCCATAGTAAAACCTCCTTTTGTTCTTTGTACAGTACTATACAACAGGCATATCTTTGTAAAAATGGACAAAAAAATACTTGTGTCAGGTTTTACGACACAAGTAAGGGTTTGTAGCAGTTTAAAATTTTTCTTGAAAACTTTGCAAAGCGTTGTGAAAACCGTTGCCGAGCAGCGTGAAGTAGTCGTTCAGGCCGATTTTTTCTTCATCGGGCATGCCCTCATCCAGCCAGTCCAGAACAAAGTTCAGCAAAAGTCGGGTAAAAACCTTGGTGAGAAAATCCAGCTTTTCCACAGGTACGGTCTTAGCCTCCTGGAAGGAGTCAAGATGCTCTCTGACAGCGGGGGAAATATAGCGGTATAGGAATAATTCGTAATAAAGTCGGTTCTGTGCATTATAGGCGTTGAGCAGGATTTTTCTGCGAGAACGTAGAAAAAAGAACATCTGCATCAGCACATCCTGCCAATTATCTTCTGTCAGTGGTTCTTCTTCGGTGAATTTTTTTAGCTCGCTGTCCAGTGTCCAAGCCATCAACTCATAGATATCGGCAAAATGATAGTAGAAAGTCTGGCGATTGATAGCACAGTTTTGGGCAATGGTTTTTACTGTGATTTTTTCAATGGGCTGTGTCTGCAGCAGGTCGACAAAGGCATCGGCAATTGCATGTTTGGTTAATTCTTTCATGATAATAAGGGTTTTCTCCTCTAATTTAAGTTACGGCTATAAGTACAGCGCCATAAGACCCATGGCAACAACTGGGAGCGTAGCCAGTGAAAAAAGGGTGCTCATGGCAACGCCTTCCGCCATGAGCGCAGAGTTGCGCCCCTCCTTGGATGAGATGGCTACCGTGATGACTGCGCAAGGGAAGGCAGCGGCAAAGATTAGAATCAGTTTACTCTCGTTCATCAGTGGCAGCCAGTTGACTGCCAGAAAGGTCAGCACCGGGATGACAACCACATTGCATAGACAGGCGATAATCAATCTGGTGTTTTTCATCATTTTTAGCAAATCGCTGTTTGCCAGCTGAATGCCTACGACGATCATGGAAACCGGTACGGTGGCATTTGCAATGGTATCCAGAAAATCAAAGAGCTGTCCGGAAATTTTGAATCCGGTGATCATGATGACCAGACCGATAACCACGGAAAACGTGCACATATTCAGTAGAGGACGGAAGACCTCTTTCAGGCCGCGGCTTTTCTGATGTCCATAATTCATCTGCACTACAGACAGGGAAAAGAGATAGATGTTTAAAATAACATTTTCGATGACCATAAGAAAGAAGAAATGATCTCCGAAGATGGATTTGGTTACAGGAAAACCCATGAATCCGGAATTGATTGCAGTGATAATGACCATCATAACGCCTTGATCTTCTGCAGGATTATATCTCATGGCCTTTACGATGAAAAAAGCAACTGCTGAAGATAATAGGAAAAAAACGACTGAGCCCGCTAAAATCTCCCAGGTTTGCCTGATAATATCATCACTTAGGGTCTGTGAACCCATGGAGCTGAGGATCAGGCAGGGGTTGGTGATAACCAGAATCAAATTAACCAGATATTTGTTGGATTCCATTGGCAGGACATTCTTTTTGCTGGCAATAAAACCGATGCCTACCATACAGAAAATAGATAAAATTTTTAAAAAAACGGATAGCATAATTTCTAAAGTTCCTTCTGTAAAATTTTTAATGTCATAAATTTTAGTATAGCACAAATCGTGGAAACTGCAAGGAGAAAGCCGCCGGGGTACATTGACTTTCATTGGGTTTTATGATAAATTTATTAATAGACTTTTTCGGTATTTTTAAACATATATATGTATTTTTGAGGAGAGAACTTTGATTTATTTTGGCTATATTATTGCTGCGGCTCTGGTTGTTGTTTTGTCGGTCAGAGCGTCACATTATGTGGATCTTCTTGAGAAGAACACTACGCTTTCCGGTGCATTTCTGGGCGGAATCATGTTGTCGGCCGTGACTTCACTGCCGGAGCTTTTTACCAGTGTTTCTGCTACGGTGCTGCTGAATCGTCCGGGGCTTTGCATGGGTAATATTCTTGGCAGTGATTTATTCAATTTGGCAGTGCTTGCGTTGATGATTCTTCTGTTTTTCAGAGGATTTTCCAAGGGGAGGATTTCCAAAAGTTATAGGAACGTAGCCGTTCTTGTTTTTTGTATTTACATTTTTATTACGCTGAATTTTATCGGTATTCTTGATGGGAGAATTTTCACGTTGAGTGTGACTTCTATTCTGATTGCGTTGGTTTATGGTCTTGGCGCTAAGTACCTCTCTATTACAGATGATTTAGCAGCTGATGAGGATGCATTGGGATACCAGGCTTCAATTTCTACTAACCTATCCGTGCAGCAGATTGCCTTTCGGTTCTTTGTTGCCAGCGTAGGCATTATCACTTTCAGCATTATTTTGACCTGTCTGACTGAGGCTATCGCGGTAAAGCACAGTATTGGTCAGGGTCTTGCGGGAGCGTTGTTTCTGGGCATAGCGACATCCTTACCGGAGGTGTCGGCAACCATTGCCCTGTTCAAGATGAAAAATTATAATATTGCTGTGGGTAATATTATCGGCAGCAATTTGTTCAATTTTATTATTCTCTGTATAGCAGATTTGTTTTCTTTGGAAGGTAGTGTATATATTGTTACAGATCCCCAGATTAGAAACTTATTGATTTGTGGTGCGATTGCAACGCCTCTGTTCTGGATTATGCTTAGGTTCAGAAACAAGACGACGCAGGCAGTGTGCGCTTTAGGTATGCTGGGTTGTTATGGAGCATTTTTGTTGTTATAATGTGGATGCCATGCAGATTGTTATTCTCTGTACGGAATTGGTTTAAGCGCAATATATGAGCAGGAGGATTTTCTTCTGTGTTAGATAAGAAGGTGTAAAACAGATGGAAGGATATTGCAAAATGTGTCCTGAGTGTAATGGCAGGGCCTGTAAGAATCAGATTCCCGGACCGGGAGCGAAAGGTGTCGGGGATACAGCTATTCGCAATTACGATAAGTGGAAAGAAATCCGAATCAATATGGATACGCTGACTGAGAAGAGGGACGTGGATATTTCCCTGCGCCTATTTGGTAAAACTTTTTCTGCGCCTATTTTTGCAGGACCGGTAGGCGCTGTGAATATGCATTATGGCGACCGTTATAATGATTTGGAATATAACAATATTTTGGTACCTGCCTGTAAGGACAAGGGCATTGCAGCTTTTACGGGAGACGGCATGGATCCTGAGGTAATGCGCGCTGCAGCAATTGCCATAAAGGCTGTTTCTGGCTATGGAGTACCGACGGTTAAACCGTGGAATAAAGTGGTTATTCGTGAGAAAATGGAGATGGTTAAGTCATCGGGCGCTTTTGCGGTTGCTATGGATGTTGATGCGGCAGGGCTGCCGTTTCTAAAAAACTTTCAGCCGCCTGCCGGCAGTAAATCTGTAGAAGAACTGACGGAAATCATCGCTGAAACGGAAATACCGTTTATCGTTAAGGGGATTATGACGCCAAAGGCTGCGCTAAAGGCCAAAGCAGCTGGTGCATCTGCGATTATTGTGTCCAATCACGGCGGCAGAGTATTGGATCAATGCCCCGCAACTGCTGAGGTTCTGGAATCCATTGCTGACGTTGTGGGTGACGAGATGAAAGTGCTTGTAGACGGAGGTATCCGAAGTGGTGTGGATATATTTAAGGCTTTGGCACTGGGTGCAGATGGTGTGCTCTTGGCAAGACCTTTTGTTAATGCGGTTTATCAGAATGGTACAGAGGGTGTTAGTGCGCTAGTGGATAAACTTTCCGGAGAGCTGGAAGACACAATGGCCATGTGCGGGGCCTATTCTTTAGAAGAAATTACGAAAGAAATGATTTTTAGATAGAAGAAGACAAATACGTGATAAAAAATAGCAGGCAGCGGTATGGACAGTTAATTGATCCTACTGCTGCCTGTTTGTATTTAGAGATAAGTGGATGTTGCGTTCACTGAACCGGAGTGTTTACGCTATACGATTCTGTTCAGCTTTCCGCCATCTAAGAAGTTCTGCAGATTAGCAGCGCAGATATCGATGACTTTCTGACGTGTCTCTTTTGGCATCCATGCGTTATGCGGCGTTAAGATACAGTTATCTAGGCCAATAAGCGGATGCGGGTATTTTGGAGGTTCTGTACGAATAACATCTACAGCAGCTGCTGACAATTTGCCTGATTTTAGTGCATCCGCAAGGTCTTCCTCGTTGACTAATCCGCCTCGAGCTGTATTAATCAGTACCGCGCCGTCCTTCATTTTGCTAATGAACTCTGCATTAATAAAGCCTTTGTTTTCCTGTGTCAGCGGACAGTGAAGCGTAACGAAATCAGCACGCTGTGCGGCTTCCGGTTCTTTACTGTAAATGTGAACCTTCATGCCCAGTGCCTGACCAATTCCGGCTACCCGTTTGCCAATATTGCCATAACCGATGATTCCAAGAGACTTACCCTCGAGAAGGGTCAGAGGTTTTTCGATAAAGGTGAAATCCTTGCTGTCGTACCATTTGCCGCGCTGTACAGCAGCATTGTAGCTGCCGACCCGGTTGGTCAGCTCTAAGATCAGCGCAAAGGCGTGCTGCGCAACGGCTTCTGTAGAATATGCGGGTACGTGGCAAACTGCGATTCCCAGTTCTTCCGCAGCTTTTACATCTACATTATCATATCCTGTAGCAGTAACGCCGATAAATTTCAGATTGGGACATTTGGTCATGATTTCTCGTGTAATTATACATTTACTGACAAAGAACCCATCGCAATCCCCGATGCGCACAACGATGTCTTCGGGAGAGGTGCGATCGTAGCATAAGAATTCGCCTATGTCCTCGATAGGTTTCCAGGAAAGGTCTCCCGGATTTATGGAAAATGCATCTAATATAACCAGTTTCATTTCTTCACTCCTTTAACTTAAATATTTTGGACTGTACCGCAAACCGTGGACAGCCAGTAAACTTCATAAGGTCTGCCATACCAATCGCTTTGCTCTTGGGGCAGAACCATTTCGCCGTGAGCGCTAAGCTCTGCCAGCGCCTTCGGCTTGCCAATCGCCGGGCGCTTTGGCATCTGTCATACATCGCCTCTGTCTGCGCTATCGCTTGCCAATCGGCGTGTACGGACATTATATCACAGATTTTATCGGATGCACAGGCGGAACTTGTGGCTTGCGAATGGATGAAAAAAATGGTATACTACAAGTTATGAATTTTATACAGAAGGGGGTAAATTGAACGACTGATGAGAACAGATAGAAAATTTGACGAGAATAGAATGGTAAGGATTACAGACCATTATCTGATGAGTCCGCAGGGCTCCGTTTTGATTGAAGTTGGTAATACTAAAGTAATTTGCACCGCTTCAGTTGAGGATGCAACAGCAAAGCATCTTGCAGGAACCGGAAAAGGCTGGGTCACTGCAGAATACGCCATGCTTCCCGGATCGACAGGAACCAGAAAGAAAAGAGAGCGGGGAAAAGCTGATGGCAGATCGGTAGAGATTCAGAGGCTTATCGGGCGATCTCTTCGTTCTGTTGTAGACATGGAAAAATTAGGCGAAAGAACCATCTGGATTGATTGTGATGTGATTCAAGCTGACGGGGGCACCAGAACCGCTTCGATTACAGGTGCTTATGTGGCCATGGTTCAGGCAATGCAGTGGATGAAAAAAGAAGGTATGATCGAAGAAATCCCCGTAACCGGATACGTTTCCGCAGTCAGTGTAGGTATTGTAGACGAACAAATGCTCCTGGATTTATGCTATAGTGAAGATTCACATGCAAAGGTCGATATGAATGTGGTTATGACAGATAAAGGCGAATTTATCGAGGTACAGGGTACCGGAGAAGAAGCGCCGTTTACGAGGGAAGAGCTGGGAAAACTTCTGGATCTTGCCTATCAGGGCTGCAGCAGACTCCATCAGATGCAGAAAGAAGTTCTGACAGAGTAAGTTTTCCCATATCGGGATATAATGATTAAGAAGGAGAATATTATGGAGACCATTATTGCGGCTTCAAGAAATGAACATAAAATCAAAGAAATCGAGGCTATCACAAAGAAATTCGGTATGCATATCCTTTCTCGGGATGAGGCAGGAATTCCCAAAGTGGAAATCGAAGAGGATGGCGAGACTTTTGAGGAGAATTCATTTAAAAAAGCAAATGAGATCATGAAGATGTGCGGGAAAATCACGATTGCAGATGATTCCGGTCTAATGGTAGAGTATCTGGGCGGCGCACCGGGTGTTTATTCTGCCAGATTTGCGGGAGAAGACGGAAACGATGAGAAAAATAATGACAAACTTCTGAATCTTCTTGATGGAGTACCGTACAAGGAAAGAAGAGCAAAGTTTGTCTCTGTTATTACCATGGTTTATCCTGATGGAAAGACGTTAGTTGCCCGGGGTGAGTGTGAAGGTCACATCATTGATGCGCCGGTAGGAGAAAATGGGTTTGGCTATGATCCACTCTTTGTTCCGGATGGCTTTCAGCGAACATTTGCTCAGCTGACGCCTGCAGAAAAGAACGAAATCAGTCACAGAGCTAAAGCTCTGGTTGAACTGGAAAAATTACTTGCAGAAAGGGATGCCTGATTGATGAACAGCAGACTGGTTAAGATGATCGTTTTGGCGATAAAACAGTTCAGAGATCCATATTACCAAGGCTTTGCAGCGCAAATGTCCTTTTATTTTATGTTGTCTCTAGTGCCGACGATTATCGTACTGTCTCAGCTTTTGGGGGTTCTGGACATTTCCTTGGACTTTCTTAATGAGTGGATTGGCAAGTATGTTGCACCGGGTATGGCTGACACGCTAAAAAGCCTTTTAGCAAACCACTCCATGACAACGTCTAACATCGTACTGATTGCCATGGCATTGTGGGCAGCTTCCAGAGTTCAGTTTTCCATGATGAGAATTACCAATTACACCTACACCGGGGGAAGAACCACCGGGACCTTTTGGCGAGAGCGGATTAGGTCGTTGAAGACCATGATGCTGACGTTGTTTACTGTGGCGTTTGTTGCCATTATTTTGGTGTACGGTAAACTGATTTTGACCCTGATTTTTGGAAAAATCATAGAAGGCTCCGTGATTGCCGATGTCTGGACGTTTCTCAGATGGCCGCTTGCGGGCGTATTATATTTTCTGATGATTTCGTATAACTATTACGTACTGCCAATCGAACGGCTCAAGTTTAAAGAAGTTCTTCCGGGAAGCCTGCTCTGTGCAGTGGGGATGTTGGTTGTGACGATTGCTTACTCTTATTACGCTAACTACATTGTGAACTATAATATCATTTACGGCTCGCTGGCAAGTATTGTGGCGCTTTTATTCTGGTTTTACTTTTTGTCATGGGCTATGTGTATAGGTGTAATGTTTAATAAAGTCTGGAAGGATACAAAGACAGGAGGCGAAATCATTGACTGACCGATATGAACAGGAAATTGGAGAAGTTCTCTATGATTACGGCAGAGGGCTTTATGCGAATATAACCAATCGCTGTCCTTGCCGCTGCGAATTTTGTATTCGTGATATGACCCGGGGATTGGGAACTGCAGATACGCTGTGGCTGAAGAGAGAACCTTCTGCAGAAGAAGTGATCGAAATGCTGAAGGACTGGGAGCTTTCCCAATATGAAGAGTTGGTTTTCTGCGGATATGGGGAACCCATGGAGAGGCTGGATACATTACTGCGTATCGCGGATTACATAAAGAAAAATACCCATCTCTCTGTACGCATTAATACCAATGGACTGTCAGATTTGATTCATGGGAAGAAAACGGCGCCTTGTCTTGAGGGTCTGATTGATGCTGTATCGGTGAGCCTGAATCAGTGTACGGCGGAAAAATACAATGCCCTTTGCCACCCCAAATTCGGAGTAGAGGCCTTTGGGGCAATTCTTGATTTTACCGCAGATGTGCAGAAATATGTTCCTCACGTGGGTATGTCCGTGGTAGGCGTTATTCCGGAGGAAGATATTTGTAGATGCCGGCAAATTGCATCATCCTTTGGCATTACTTTACGCATTCGATAAATAAAAAGACAAATTAAGAACAGAACGAAAAAGAAACGGTTTCGAGAAAGGAATTGTATGAAAAAATATAAAGTTAAACCGAGATTTTTCGTTATTACCACCTGCATCCTTGCTTCTGCATTGTTTTTGGGTTTCCATTACAGCGGATTTTGGGAGGATGAAAAAACGCTTTTTGCGCAAGGGGTACAAAACAAAAAGATTGTGATGACAGCGAGAGCCTATATCAGCAATCCGAACCTTCGTTATGAAGATAATTATTATGACGGCGGTTATCCGCCGGAGGATATTGGGGTCTGCACCGATGTAGTCTGGAAGGGGTTTCAGGGTATCGGGGTTAACCTGAAAGAACTTGTAGATAATGATATTGAGCAGAACTTCCAGGCCTATGAGGATGTTATCAGTGTGCACGATGCTAACATTGATTTTCGCTTGGTACCGGTTCTGGAAGTTTTCTTTCAGAGACAGGCAGAGGTATTGACCAATGACCCCTATGATTTGCTTGCGTGGCAGCCGGGAGATATTGTCGTTTTCGAATCCAGCCATATTGCGATCGTATCTAACCTGACCAATATCTGGGGAAGGCCGTATATTATCCAGCATGGAAAAGATCCGGCGGCTGAGGAGGATCGTCTGGTCGCAGCAGATGGTATGGAGATTTCCGGTCATTTTAGGTGGCCGTTGATTCAACAATGATGTGGATTGAGATTGCAGAAAGGAAGAATTTTACGGATGAAGAAAGTGTTGATTGTGTTGAATCCCTGCGCAGGGACTCGTCAGGCTAACAAGGTCTTTGTTGAGATTATCCAGATATTTTGTGAAGGCGGCTATGCGCCGGTGGTTATTACGACTACAGCCAGGGGTGATGGAACCGAAATTGTAAAGGAACATGTGGGCGATTTTGATTTGGTTGTATGCATCGGCGGAGACGGCACATTTAATGAGGTTGCAGCAGGACTGCTTGAGGCAGGGACTGACATACCTATTGGATATATTCCTGCCGGAAGTACTAACGATTTTGCAAGCAGCCTTAATCTTTCAAAAGATATATTACAGGCGGCCAGAGACATTGTAAATGGAGAGCCGCAGACACTGGACGTAGGAGAATTTAACGGAAGGTTCTTTTCCTATGTGGCGTCATTTGGTGCATTTACCCGCGCATCCTACGAAGCGCCGCAAAGTATAAAAAATGCCCTTGGTCATTTGGCTTATATTTTGGAGGGCATCAAGGACATTCCGTCTATTCGGCCTGAGAAACTCTGGTTAAAAATGGAAAACGGCACTTACGGTGGCGATTATATCTTTGGGGCAATTTGCAATTCAACTTCTGTAGGCGGGCTGTTGACCCTATCAGAGGATCTGGTTGATATGAATGACGGAAAGTTCGAGGTTCTGCTCATCAAAGCGCCTTCAAATATCCTGGAACTCAATCAGATTCTATTTGCGCTGACTACGCAGAATTATAAATCGCCGATGATTTCTTTTTTCAGCAGCGGAAGCTTAGAGATTACGGCAGATCCGAAAATGCCCTGGACATTGGATGGAGAATATCAGGAGGGCAGTGCGTCCATCTTCGTCAAGAACATACCGGGTGCGATTCGCTTAATGACAACGAGGAAATAGACATGAGGGAAAAGGGGAAAGTTTTTAGAGACTATATTTTTACACACAGATACATATTATTAATCTTATATGTACCTATTTACTTGATCAGTTTTTTTGCAGTAGAACTTCTGGTGCCGGAAAGTGCAGACTATTGGGTGTCTTACTGCTCGATTGACGACTGGATTCCCTTCTGTGAATATTTTATTATTCCGTACTATTTGTGGTATCCGCTGCTATTTGCTGTAGGCCTTTATCTATTATGGAAAGACGTGCCGGTATACAAGCGCTATATGTACTGTATCATTATTGGGTTCAGTGCCTGCGTACTGATCTGCGCCTTCTTTCCCAATGGGCAGGATCTTCGACCGGAAGTATTTCCGAGGGACAATATTTTTACCACATTGGTCAGGAACATTTATCAGGTGGATACCAATACCAATGTTATTCCCAGCGTACATGCTGTAGGCGCTATCTTTGCAGCTATCGCTGTTTGTTCAACAAAGACGGTCAAGAAGTATTGGGTTAAAATTGCAGTAACGGTACTGGCGGTTCTGATTTGCATGGCTACCTGTTTGGTTAAGCAGCATTCTATCTTAGATGTCTTTGCTGCGATTGGACTATGTGCGGCTGTTTATCCAATTGTTTGTATAATTATGAAAAAGAGCGTAAGAATTTCTTAAGAATTCTTAAGAAATAAATAATCGGTATAATCGTTTAAATTGCAACGGTTATACCGATTTTATTATGTGAAAGTTATGTGAAGAATTCTCGATTCGGTTGACTTTTTGTTGTATATAAAGTAGCATAATACCTGTTAATAGCATACGGCATCATTGGGGAGATTGGTGATTATATTTAGAGAGAGTAAGTTTTAAAATTGATTTTGCCGAATCATGAGGTCAGATAATATAAGGGGAAACACGATGATTATCAGACCAAAGGTTCAACTATACGAAGTGTACAGTTTGATCCTTCTATTGCGTTTAGCAAGTTCTCGATAGACCCGATATTCGGATTTACGGGAACCCGACCGTTACTGGAGTAAACAAGAGAAAAGGATTATTTTTATGGATGTTTTGAATCGAATCAAATCCAAGAAGTACGCTCTGGCAGGCACTATTGTTCTGACTATCGCACTTCTTGCCGCTGCTACTACAACTTACATGAAGGTCTATGCGACCGAAGAGTATTGGAACCTGAAGATCGGAGATGAAGTTTATGCCGTATTCACATCTGAAAACAGTGCCAAACAGGTAGTTAAAGATGTGAAAAACCACTACGTGAAGGAAGGTGCTGAGGTTAAAGCAATCGCATGCACACCCGAAATGAAAGTGGAAATGCAGGAATATCGTGTTTCTGAAAAACCGGAAGTTGCTGAAGTAAGCACGACGGTTGATAAGATTCTTTCCGGAGAAGAGAAACCTGTGGAATACACCATCAAAGAAGGGGATACCCCGTGGGATATCGCACAGGAAAATAAGACAACGGTTGAGAATCTGCAGAAGATGAATCCTGAACTGGATTTTGAGAAATTCCTGCCGGGAGAAAAAGTTACGCTGACGGAAGTAGATCCTATCGTCGACGTAAAGGTAACACAGAAAGTTACCGGTGAAGAAACCATTTCTTACGAGACTGAAGAACGCGAGACTGATGAGCTTTACGAAGGTGAGACAGAAGTTGAGCAGGAAGGTAAAGACGGAAAGAAACAGGTTACTTCCATGGTTACAACCGTAAACGGTAAAGTAACAGACAAAGATGTGTTAGAATCCAAAGTGATTAAGTCGGCACAGAAAAAGATCGTCCTTGTAGGAACCAAGGAAGAAACACCGGCAGCTGCCAGCTATAGCGGCGGCAGCGCTTCATACAGCGGAACAGTTTACAGTGGAAGCGGTTCTGCAATTGCAAACTATGCGCTGCAGTTTGTCGGAAATCCATATGTCTACGGTGGATCAAGCTTAACCAACGGAGCAGACTGCTCAGGGTTTGTATATTCTGTATATAGAAACTGCGGTTACAGTGTTCCACGTACAGGACAGGGTGGATGCGGAAGATCTGTTTCTCTGTCAGCGGCAAAAGCCGGAGATATTATTATCTATCCGGGACATGTCTCCATCTACATCGGTGGAGGACAGGAAGTTCATGCCGTTAACGAAGGAATGGGCATTGCTGTTACAAGCGTAGGTTATACGGGTTCAGTACTGGATGTAAGAAGAGTTGTAGAGTAGCAAATTAATCAAGACGAGGATGGGGCTGCTGTGAAATGGATGAATGTATCATCTATGAAACAGCGCCCTCATTTTTTTTTTGAGAATAGCGGTGAGATTTTAAATAAATGATGTTTCTTAAGCTGGCCATGAATATGTAGAGAATCGATCACTATGCAACCGGGTTGCCTATATCGAAATTGTGAATACAGCTTTTTTCGGCAACAAAAAAGCGACAACAGAGTCTGCAATCGGATTATCCGAGATTCAGAGCTGATTGTCGCTTTTCTTTTTTGATTTTTAGATTTTTAGATTTCGTCAGGCTGGATAATTCTGACTTTGATGACTTCGTCAACTTTTGGCACAGACTGCACCATATCGTTGGTGGAGACCAGGGCATATCCGTATTCACCACGGACGTTGCCGGCGATAGCAGTGATATTTAAGTCTGCAAACATAGCAGAAGCCAGTTTGATTGGATTTGGTTCGCCCTTGGTCAGAATGGCGATTCTGTTATCTCCTTTGCGAGGACCCAGATTTACGGCAGGGAAGTTAACAGAGTTTATGATGTTTCCGTTTTCAATAAAGTCCATTAACTGTTCAGCGGCCATGGAAGCGCAGTTGTCTTCTGCTTCAGCTGTGGAAGCACCCAGATGAGGGATTGCGATAACACCTTCTTTTCCCAGCACACCGTCGGTAGGGAAATCTGTTACGTATTGGCCGAGTTTTCCTGTTTCCAATGCGGAAAGAAGGTCAGGCTCGTTTACCAGTTTGTCTCTTGAAAAGTTGAGAAGTACAGCGCCGTCCTTCATGACTGTGAAAAGTTCAGCGTTGAACATGCCCTTGGTGCTGTCCATGGCAGGAACGTGAATGGATACATAGTCGCATTCCGGAAGAACATCTTTGATCTCATTCTTTACCTCCACGCAGCTGTAAAGCTGATGTGCAGCTTTTACACCGAAATAAGGATCATAGCCGATTACCTTCATCCCCAGGTCGCAGGCTGCGTTTGCAACCATACCGCCGATGGCGCCCAGCCCGATTATACCTAAGGTCTTACCTTTCAGCTCCGTTCCGGCAAACTGTCCTTTACCCTTTTCTACGGCTTTTCCAATATTCTCTGTCAACGTGGATGCCCACTTGATGCCCGCCGGAATATTTCTTGCGGACAGGAAAAGCCCGGCAAGTACCAGCTCTTTTACGGCATTGGCGTTAGCGCCCGGTGTGTTAAAGACTACAACACCCTTGTCTGCGCACTTGTCTAAAGGAATATTGTTAACGCCGGCTCCGGCCCTTGCGATGGCAAGCAGCTCCTTGTCCAGCTCCATTTCGTGCATGTCCTGACTTCTCACTAAAATACCAGAGGAACAAGAGACTTCATCGGAGATGGTATACTGGTCAGAGAAACGGGCTAAACCCACCGGTGAAATTTTGTTTAATGTTGCAATTTTGTACATAGTTGCGTACCTCCTATTTTTAGTGATTTTAGTAATGTAGTGTAAATTATAACACTTTGCCGCTTTACTTTCAAGAAGTAAAGTGCTATAATATCACCTATAAAAATTCAAACGGAGGACAATATAATGACAACACCAAATCGAGTATTTAATTTTTCCGCAGGCCCATCTATGCTACCCCTCAGTGTAATCGAAGATGTAGCTGCCAATCTGGCCAGTTATGAGGGATGCGGTCAGTCTGTCATGGAAATGAGCCACCGTTCAAAGGAATTCAAGAAGATTATCGAAGATGCAGAAACCAATCTGAGAGAGATTATGAATATTCCGGATAACTATAAGGTTATGTTCTTACAGGGCGGAGGAACCCTTCAGTTTGCTATGGTACCGTTGAACCTTCTCAGAAATTCCAAAAAAGCGGATTATGTGGTTACCGGTTCCTGGGCAAAGAAAGCCTATAAAGAGGCCTGCAAGTACGGAGATATCAAAGTGGTTGCAAGCTCAGAAGAAGATACTTTTTCCTATATTCCTAAGTTCACAAAAGAAGATATCAGACCTGACGCCGATTACGTTCATGTCTGCTATAACAATACGATTTACGGAACGCATTATAACTGGGTGCCGGATACGGGGGACATTCCTCTCGTTGCTGACATGTCCAGCTGCATTCTCAGTGAAGAAATTGATGTGAGCAAGTTTGGCTTGATTTATGCCGGCGCACAGAAGAACGTAGGACCGGCAGGCGTGACGATTGTCATCATCAGAGAAGACCTTCTGGGGTTTGCAGACGAGAAGGTACCGACTTATCTGGACTACAAGACCCATGCGGATAATGATTCCATGTATAACACACCGCCGTGCTTTGCTATTTATGTTGCCGGAGAGGTGTTCAAGCTGATTAAGAATATGGGCGGTATTTCTGCCATGCATAAGGCGGATGCCGAAAAAGCCGATATGCTCTATGACTTTATCGATGCCAGCAGTCTGTATAAGTGCCCGGTAGCAAAAGAAGACCGTTCTCTGATGAACGTAACTTTCGTAACCGGAGATGAGGCTATGGACAAGGCGTTTGTGGCAAAGGCAAAGGAAGAAGGCATGGTTAACCTTAATGGTCACAGATCTGTAGGCGGTATGAGAGCCAGCATTTACAACGCTATGCCAAAGGAAGGCGTAGAGAAGCTGATTGATTTTATGCAGCGTTTTGAAGCAGAGAATAAATAATAATAGATAGAAAGCTTTCCTGCGAAAAAACAGGAAAGTTTTCGTATGCAATGCGTATGAACAGGAGATTGTCATGAAATATTTGATTTTAGTTCCCGATGGTGCGGGAGATGAGCGAATCGAGGCGCTGGAGGGAAAAACGCCGCTGGAGACAGCGGAGATGCCGTTTATCAACGGTCTGGCAGCAAAAGGAGAAGTCGGTATGGTCAGAACCGTGCCGCCCGGAGTAGCGCCTGGAAGCGACGCCGCTAATTTGTCCGTTATGGGATATGATCCGGCAGTATACCTGACCGGACGTTCACCGCTGGAGGCGGCAAGCATCGGTATCGAGATGTCTGACACGGACGTGGCCTTCCGGACAAACATTATCACCGTTGCCGGAGATGGAGACTACGAAGATTTGATCATCAAGGATCATAGCTCGGGAGATATTACAACGGAAGAGGCTGATCAGTTGATTCAGGCGGTTAATCAGGCTTTTGCAGACGAAAATATCCGGTTTTATACGGGAACCAGCTATCGCCACTGTATGATTGTACATAACGGAGAGACGGCATTTGAACTGACGCCGCCGCATGATGTACTGGACAAGAGAGTGGGAGATCATCTGCCAAAGGGGGAAAACAGCGAATTCATCACAGAAATGATGAGAAAAAGCTATCAGATTCTAAAGAATCATCCGGTAAATCTGGACCGTATGGCCAGAGGTCTCAATCCGGCTAACTCTCTGTGGATTTGGGGACAGGGCAAGAAACCGCAGTTATCTTCATTTTATGACAAGTATAAGATTCAGGGTACAGCCATCAGTGCGGTTGACCTGATTAAAGGTATTGCCATTTGCGCAGGACTTTCTTCTGTGGATGTGGAAGGCGCAACGGGAACGCTGCATACCAACTTTAAGGGTAAAGCTGATGCAGCCATCAGGGAATTCCGGGATGGCAAGGATTTTGTTTACCTGCATTTGGAAGGACCGGACGAGTGTTCCCATCAGGGTGATATGCAGGGTAAGATTACCTGCCTAAAGGATATTGACCAGAAGGTGCTGAAGCCTATTGTAGAAGCCCTTAGACAGGATGGAGAAGACTTCAAGGTGCTGGAGGTTCCGGATCACAGAACACCGCTTGCCATAAGAACCCATTCCGCTACGCCGGTACCGTTTGTTATCTACGACAGCAGAAACGAGCAGCCGGAAGACGAAAGCCATAGATTCTGCGAGCGTTCAGGCGAGCAGGGAGAATATTTTGACAGCGGGTTTGCGCTGGCGGATTACTTCTTCGGAAAATAAGAAAGAAATGACCCCCTAAAAGGTAAAAAATGATATATACCCTCTTCACTGGATAATGAATTGCTTCCCGTCAAGTAGACAATCAAAAAAATATAAAGTTTTTTCTGCCAGTAGGTATCACCTGCTGGCAGATTTTTATGCTGCCTGCAAATATGTTTTGTGTTTTTCCATTGGGGTTAATACGCCAAGATTTCTTT
>JAXKAR010000015.1:0-80170 GCA_036305845.1 Emergencia sp. | reverse complement strand
TTGGACGGAAACCGTAGAAATGGTAAATGAAATCTTCAGTGCAAAATATTAAAGCTATTCCCCTCAAACCACTTGAGGGGGTGACATTTTCGCTCGATAATTAACTCTTTTAGGGGTGACATTTTACCTTGTTATTGACATACTGAAAATTCTTGATTTAATTTTTTTGAGAACCTCAGCTGCGAGCCGTGAATATACTGAAGTATGATGAAAAAAGGTGGTAAGATATGGTTCAGGTTTCAACAGAAAAGGAACTTTTCGCAGCGCTGCGGCAACAGGAAAGTCACATAATGCTATCTGTCGATTTGGTCATAACCCGAAAGATTTCGATAAACTATCCCGTAATTCTGGAAGGGATTTCTCCGGAAGCCTCCTGCGCAATCAGCCTTGATTCCCCCTTCCCTATTCCGCTGTTCAGCATTGAAGGCGGTCATTTGACTCTAAGGCGTTTAACCTTATCGGATGCCACAGAAGCTGTGCATCCGCGCATTATTATCCATAAAGGTCAGCTTCATCTTGAATCCGGCGTCCATTTCCAAAATGGCAGCAGGCGCCCAAAACGAGCTGTAGTTTTCCATCAAGCTCTTCTACCGGAAAAAACTGCGGCGTCTTCTACACCGCTGCCAAATACGGCGCCTCTTCCTGCTGCACAAATTCTGTTTCTTCCGCTGCCGATAGAAGAACGCCTCACTGCTGCACCGCCCCCTGCAGCCGGCAGACAGCATTATGTCAATCTCTCATTTAAAAAGAATGTCGGACTGCAAGCTTTACCGGTAAAAAACATGCCTCCTGACCAATCTATTCCTCAAGGCGGCAGGGCTGTTCTCCCAACCGGAGTGCCAAGCCGCAGAGGTTTCCGGTTCTTGGGCTGGAATACCACATATTTGGGAACCGGTACCATGTATCAGCCCGGACAGCAAATAGAAAATATCTATAACCATACCAAACTGTATGCCGTATGGCGGCAGCGCTGGTATTAGCCTTTTACCCTTCTTACGCAAAAAGGAGCTCCCGTATCATGCGGTAATGTCACTTAACTGTATGACATTGCGCTTAATGCGGGCAGCCCCTTAACTTGTGTTTAACTTTTCTTACCTGAAATATTTCTGCTTCTGTTACTGTGCATACTGCTCCATCGCTTCTGCATCCTGCGCTTTCTTCTGTTCAATCGCTTCTTTCAGCATCATATCCTTAACCTTCATCAGTCTGGTTTGATTTCCACGTTCATTTTCATCCAGTTTCATCTGAATATACTTGATTGTTGCCTGAAGCTGTGGAATCATTACGTATTCCAGCGCATTTACACGACGACGCGTCTTTTCCAGCTCTGCAGCCAGAAGAGCGGTTTCTTTCTCTTTTGCAGCCAAATCAAGCAGCATAGGAAAGATATCTGCAAGACCGGAAATGGCTGTATCCAGCTCGCCGGAAGTACGGGCAAAGCCGTAAGGATAGATATTGGTCGGATCTTCAGCAGTAGTCTTAAAGTTGAAGACCGGCACATCCACACTCATGATGTTCTTGTTTCCCACTTCCAGGACTACGCCCTGTTTGGGAAACATGAGGGATTCTTCCATAACCTCCTGGCTCATGATGGCGCTGGCTACCGTAAAGTTTTTGTAGACGCCTGCCAGCCTGTTTTCCACTTCCTGACGAAGTCTGCCGTTTTCTCTGGCCAGTTCCAGAAACTCCTTCATCAGCTCATCTCGTTTGTCCTTCATCAGCTTATGACCACGCGTTGCTGTCTTAAGCCGCTTTTTCAGAGAGGTAAGCATCATCCGGGTAGGATTTACGTTTAATCTTTCTGCCATAAATCTCACCTATCCTATATACTTTTCAATATATTCGTCTTTGATTCTCTTCAGCTCACTCTTCGGAAGCAATTTGAGAAGCTCCCATCCGGTATTCAGTGTTTCTTCAATGGTTCTATCGGTTTCATACCCCTGAGAAACATATTGCTTTTCAAATTCTTGGCTAAACTTGGCATACATCAGGTCGATTTCGGTCAGCGCCGCTTCACCCAAGATTGTCATCAGTTCCAGACATTCCTTTCCGCGGGCATAAGCTGCGAAAAGCTGGTTCATGGTATCTGCATGATCCTCTCTGGTCTTGCCTTTACCGATGCCCTTATCCTTCAGTCGGGACAGGGACGGCAGTACGTCGATAGGCGGCTGAACTCCCTTACGATACAGTTCACGGGAAAGGATAATCTGACCTTCCGTAATATATCCGGTAAGGTCCGGAATCGGATGTGTCTTATCTTCTTCCGGCATGGTCAGGATTGGAATCATAGTAATGGAACCTTCCTGATCTCTCTTTCTGCCGGCTCTCTCGTACATGGTAGCAAGGTCGGTATACAGGTAGCCCGGATATCCACGACGGCCAGGAACTTCCTTACGGGCTGCGGATACTTCACGAAGCGCCTCTGCATAGTTAGTAATATCGGTCAGGATAACCAGTACATGCATGCCCAGGTCAAAGGCCAGATATTCTGCAGCGGTAAGCGCCATACGCGGTGTTGCGATACGCTCTACTGCCGGGTCGTTGGCCAGGTTCATGAACATAACGGTTCTGTCAATAGCGCCGGTTCTGCGGAAATCGGATGCGAAGAAGTCAGCTTCTTCATAAGTAATACCGATGGCCGCAAAGACTACGGCGAAGTTGCTCTCACCACCGATTACCTTTGCCTGACGGGCAATCTGCGCCGCCAGTTCTGCATGTGGCAGACCGGAAGCGGAGAAAATCGGCAGCTTCTGTCCTCTTACCAGCGTGTTCAGCCCATCAATAGCCGATACGCCTGTCTGGATAAATTCAGCCGGATAGTCACGAGCAGCCGGGTTCATCGGCAGACCGTTGATATCCAGTTTCTTTTCTGCAATGATGTCAGGACCTCCGTCTGCCGGTCTTCCCATACCGTCAAACACTCTGCCCAGCATTTCCGGAGAAACAGAAAGCTGCGTACCTCTTCCCAGAAATTTGACAGAACTGTCCTTCAGATTGATACCGGCAGCACTTTCAAAGAGCTGTACCAGGGCGTCGTTTCCATTGATTTCCAGTACCTTGCACAATCTCTTTTCGCCGCTTTGCAAAAGGATTTCTCCCAGTTCATCATAAGTTACGTTTTCTACGTTTTTTACCAGCATCAAAGGCCCTGCAACTTCTGATATGGTCTTGTATTCTTTAATCATCGTCTTCAGCCTCCCTGCTAATCAAATCTGCAATCTCTTTTTTCATTTCAGCCAACGCTTCCTCATAAGCCGCATCAACTTTTTCTTCTTCCACATACTTAAATCTGCCGATGGTTTCTCTTACCGGTAATGCTGCAAGCTGTCCAAACGGCGTACCCTTTGCGATAGCTTCCTTTGACTGATTATAGTAGCCTAAGATCAGTTTCAGCAGTTTATACTGCTTGTTCATGGACGCATAGGTATCCACATCGTGGAATGCATTCTGATGCAGATAGTCTTCACGAATAGATCTTGCCGCTTCCAGCTTAATTCTGTCTTCGAAAGATAACGCATCCACACCGACCAGCTGTACGATTTCATCCAGCTCTGCTTCTTCCTGAAGAAGATATAAAGCGTCAGCCCGCAGCTGTGGAAATTCTTTGTGTACATTTTCTTCATACCATTTGGTCAGCCGGTCAACATACAGAGAGTAGCTCTGCAGCCAGTTAATGGCCGGGAAGTGTCTCTTGTATGCCAGTGAGGAATCCAGACACCAGAATACCTTAACGATACGCAGGGTTGCCTGGGATACCGGCTCGGAAATATCGCCGCCCGGAGGAGATACAGCGCCAATAGCAGAAAGTGCGCCAAGTCTTCCTTCTTTGCCTAAGGATACTACACGACCGGCCCTTTCATAGAACTGAGCCAATCTGGAACCCAGATACGCAGGATAACCTTCTTCACCCGGCATTTCTTCCAAACGACCGGACATTTCACGAAGGGCTTCTGCCCATCTGGATGTGGAATCTGCCATCAGGGCTACAGAATATCCCATATCTCTAAAGTACTCTGCAATGGTGATACCGGTATAGATAGATGCTTCTCGAGCCGCTACCGGCATATCCGAAGTGTTTGCGATGAGTACGGTTCTCTTCATCAGGGATTCGCCGGAACGAGGGTCCTTCAGTTCAGGGAACTCCATGAGTACGTCTGTCATCTCGTTGCCTCGTTCGCCGCAGCCGATATATACAACGATATCCGCATCGGCCCATTTAGCCAGCTGGTGCTGTACAACGGTTTTACCGGATCCGAATGGTCCCGGAACTGCCGCTACACCGCCCTTTGCAATCGGGAACATGGTGTCAATAACACGCTGACCGGTAATCAAAGGCATTTCCGGCACTAACTTTTCTTTATATGGACGGCCTCTTCTTACCGGCCACTTCTGCATCATGGTCAGCTCAGCTACAGTTCCGTCTGTCTTTTTCACTTTGCATACCACATCTTCTACGGTAAACGCTCCGCTTTCGATGCTTTCAACCGTACCTGCAATACCATAAGGTACCATAATCTTCTGTTCTACGATTACGGTTTCCTGCACGGTACCAATCACATCGCCGGCTTCAATTTCGTCTCCCTGTTTTACCGTCGGCACAAAGTTCCACTTCTTTTCTCTGTCCAGAGAAGGCACGCTGATCCCTCTGGTAATATTTGCGCCTACCTTTTCTCTCATGGCTTCCAGAGGTCTCTGGATACCGTCGTACATGGTTTCGATAAGACCCGGTCCCAGTTCCACAGAAAGCTGCGCACCTGTAGTTACAACCGGCGCTCCCGGTCCGATACCTGCGGTTTCTTCATATACCTGAATGGAGGCCATGTCCCCTCTCATCTCTATAATCTCGCCGATCAGTCCCAGGTCGCCTACACGGACAACGTCATACATATCCGCATCTTCCATACCGGAAGCGACAACCAGCGGTCCTGATACTTTTACGATTTTTCCTTGGCTCATCTATTTTTCACCTCCAAATAGTATGTCTGCTCCAACGGCCCGTTCAACGGCCTTGCTCACATTTCGCATTCCCTCGCCTGTCGGTCCTTCCTTGCCCGGAATGGAAATAATGGCGGGAATTTTTGCATCTTTGTACTTATCAATATCCTTCATCATCTCTGCCGCAAATCTTTCTGTGACATAAATAATCGCATACTCACCTTTTGCAAGGCGATGAAGGACTCTTCTTGCTTCTTCGATTTGGCTGCAAGGAAATACTTCAAGTCCTACGGCTTTAAAGCCAAGAACCGAATCCTTATCGCCAATTACACCTATTTTATACATATGGCTCCCTCAATTTCTCACTGATTTGCTCCGGTGTGGATCCAATCAAAATGCCCGTCAGAATAATACGCAGGTTATCAATCTCGATTTCCTTTGCGTACCAGTATCCGGCAACAGGTACGATGCCGAACGTCTCATATTTGGCATTTTTGTTGTAATCCATCATACGGTCCGCACAGAGTTTCTCAAAGAGATAAAACTCCCCTGTCTCCGCAATCTGCCTTCCGCCTTCTGCCATCGCTTCTTTGAATCCATACGGCGCCAGCCTATCAGCCACTTGGTTGTACGGTTCTTCATAGCAGGAGATAAAGAACGACTCACTGATATGTCCTCCCTCCAGAAAAACCTTTTTAAAGAAGGACCAGGGTTTACCGATTTCTCTCAAGCGGACAAATGTCTTTAGGTTATTCACATCAATCTGAAGCTTTGTCATGGTAATCAGAAATTCCTCTTCTGATTCTTCTGCCGTTTCCAGCATCTGCCTGTAGCAGGCTTTGTCCATAATAATGTCAATTTCCTGCGGATCGCCGCCTCTGCCAAAGATATCCACCGCCTCTTCAATCGCATTCTTCATGATTGGATGCATGAAGGTGTAGTTTCTGTCTCTCACCATGGCTACAATTCGCTTCCAGTCCGTATCGCTTGTGGACACCAATAAATCTTCCGATGGAGTAATGCCCAGAAATTCCGCTTTCAGACAAACCTTTACATTGTGGTAGTCAAAAGGCAGAATGCACATAGCCAGTTCTTTTCGGGACGGAAGAGTATCGTAAATCAAATAGTACAGCTTATTCTGTTCCCTGCGGATAAACCATTCGATGTCACCCCGATGGGCCTCTTTCACTTCGCCGTAACCAAACTCCTGCAGCATGGTTTCTGCCGTATCCAGATCTTTGCAAGCCACCACTCGCATCATGTCTTGCCAAGTCATCAGATTCTTCACGTAGCTGCCTACATATGCATCCACAAAGGTGTATTCATCATATTTTCGCCATGCCATAGAATCTATCTCCTTACTGGAACAACTGGCCGGCAACCTCGCCGATCAGTTCTTCTTTCGCTTCTTCCACCAATGCCTCAATGGTTCCATTGATGTAGACAGCGCCTTTCTTCAATAAAAATCCACCGCGTATGTTTCGCGTTTCTTCTGCCAGAACAATATGACTGTCAGAAAGATGTTCTCCAAGATAGGTAATCAGCGATTCTCCTACAGCGGCTCTATCCTTAGAATTGAGAATCAGTTGACCCTCTTTTTCTCCTGTTTTGGCAACCAGATCTGCAAGAAAAGAAACGTATGCATCCTTCTCCATGGCGGCAAGCCGATCAATTGCCTTATCAAAACAATCCGCAATCAGCGCTTGCTTTGCCTCAAGAATCATTTTCCGACCGTCAATATCCACTACGGATTTCCGTCTGGCAATCAGCTTTTCCTTTTCGGAAAGACCTGACTTTTCCGCTTCTTTGAGAATGGACGCCGCCTTTTCTTCTGCCTCCGCAAGTATGCCGTCACACTGGTTCTTAGCTTGATCCAGCGTAATCTTTGCCTCGCTTTCGGCATCACTGATTATCTTTGATGTAATCTTTTCTATGCTCATTTTGTCACGTCCTTTAATCTACACGCTTGGTTATATACCCAGATTGAACAGCATCAGAATAGAAATCAGCAATGCGAAAATCGCATAGGTTTCTACCATAGCGGCATAAATAATACCTTTTGCCATCTGATCGGAACGTTTACCTAAGAGCATAATACCTGCAGCTGCTGCTTTTCCCTGCGCAATACCTGACCAGATACCAACCAGTCCGATTGGAATACCGGAAGCCAAAATGTATAACCCCTGAGACACCGTTAAATCCATCATACCGCCGCCCAGAAGGCCGATTCTAATAAAAATCAGAAAGGCCATCAAAAGACCGTAGATACCCTGTGTTCCCGGCAGAGCCTGCAAAATCAGCGTTTTACCAAACTTTTTAGGGTCTTCAGCAACAACGCCTGCCGCCGCCTGACCTGCAATACCAACACCCATGGCGCTTCCTATACCAGCTAAAGCTGCAATTGCTGCACCCATCAGTGCAAATACGTTTCCAGTAATCATTATTTTTTACCTCCATCTGTGTCGCTTGTAATGCGAATATATTTTGTATTTTTGCGCAGCGGTTCAAATTCATCTCCGCCATCTTCATAAAATTTTCCGAAGAACTCGATATACTGCAGTCTGCTGGAATGAACAAATGCACCCAGCGCATTGATTGCAAGGTTGAAGGTGTGTCCGATGATAAAAGCTATAATCAGTACGATTATACCGAATACACCGCCTCCGGCCAGTGAACCCATGGTGTTGACCACGCTGGCAATAACGCCGGTGGCAAGTCCCAGAGCCAACAGTCTCGAGTAGGATAAAATATCTGAGATATAGCTTGTTATATTGTACAAGGCGCTGAGACCGCCTGTAACCTTTCCGAAACCCTTATTGTTTCTGCCTCCGGTCAGCAGGAGAATTGCAGCACCTGCAATAGTGATATACATTCCCGGCTTTACAATCGCCTGGCTGATAAAGCCTCCGGCCAGCCACATCGCCGCTCCGCCGATGACCATATACCAGGAGAAAATGTCAAAGACCGCATCCTTCAGCTGACCTCGTTTAATCAGCATACCGGCCTTAATTCCCATACCCAGGAATAGGTGAATCACACCGAATACCAAAGACCAGATCAAAAGTCTGGTTGGATCATCTATCGGATTAAACCAGATTGGCGCAATGGTAATCTCTTTGTTGAAAATCACCTTGGCCGCTACCTGGAAGAAGTCACCAAACCACCCGCCGAACAAGGCTCCCCAGAACACTGTGGACAGACCACAGTAGAAAAACATCTTAATCATTCTGTAAGTCATGCCTTCCAGTGCAAATTTTCTCAGTACGATAAAACATGCTGCGGCAATGACAATCCCATATCCTGCATCACTAAGCATAATTCCGAAGAACATAGCGTAAAACAATGCAAAATATTTGGTTGGATCAATACCTCTATAGTCCGGCAAAGAGTACATTACCGTAATCGCTTCAAAAGGATCTACCATGCTGCTGTTTTGGGTAAGAACAGGTACATTCTCCCCTTCTTCCGGGTCCCTGAAGTCAAAACAGCATTGATGCAGATCAAGGGTTTTGCTTACTGCCTCTATACATCCTTCGGGCAGCCACCCCTCCAAATTGAAGGTCCTTCGGGTTTTCAAAAGTTTACTTTTGGTTTTTTCTTTATCTCTCTCCATAATCAGCTGATCATACAGACACTCAATTCCGGAATGAGAAGGATACAAACTGCTGATCTGCTTTTCTACCTCAGCACAGGTTTCCTCTGCCTGCCCAATTTCGCGGATAATTCTTTCCCTGTTTTCTACCGCCGTTCCGGTGAATCCCGCAAACGGTGTAGGCGTGTAGCCGTGTTGCTTAAGCAGGGTCAACACTTCTTCCTGATCGCTTTTCATGGTCATGACAACCAGGTAAATCAAATCTTTATCCCGGTTGATTTCTTTGATCATTACTGTTTCTCTGTCATCGCACACTCTCTTTTCCATGGCTGTAAAATCCACTGTAGTCGGAACTACCCCCAGATTGACAGTGGTTTTTCCTGTCTCCTGAATTTCCAACGGCAGATCATAAATCACCCATGGGTTGATGGCCGTGAGATCGGTGTTTTTCTTATTGATCTCTTCTTTCAGCTTGTGCACCCGATCATTCAGGGTCAGCACTCTGTTCACATCCTCATAAAGTTTCTGCTTTCCCTCTATGGTTGCTGCAAATTCGGACTTTTTCATGGATCTCCTGGTCACAAAGAGAGGGCTCTTTGCTGTGCTGTATTTCTCCAGCGTATCGAGCGCCAGAGAAACCCGGTTAATCTCCAGTTCCAGAGCAGCTACGGCAGAATCATCGCCGTCTTTGTCACCCAGTTCCATCCAGGTTTCATCCTCTGCGAGTCTTTGGGTCTGATCCGTAATCTGAACCACGCCCAGTTCCATCAAATCGGATATGAGAGTTTCCTTTTCAGTGTCAAGGCCGATGACAGCCAGTTTTTTCATTTTAACGATTGACACTTGCGCTCACAATCCTTTCTGCAATCAATGTAATAACTTTATCTTCATTGCTTCTGGCTTTAACAACCATAGCGTCACATTCTCGACGGGTTGCCTCCAAAAACGAGTTGTACTGTTGGTCAGATATATCCTGCCCTTCTTTCAGCAGCGCGTCATGGATTTCTCTTCCACGAGTCTGAGCATCTTCAACCAACTGTTCAGCCCTGGACTTTGCATCCGCCAACGCCTGCTTTGCATCAGTTTTTGCCTTCTTCTGAAGCGCGTCAGCCTGCGCTTCGCTCTCTTTAATCTTTGCCAGCTCTTCAGCAAACACTGTATCTCACCTCCTGTCCGGAAACCTCAAAAATGAAATATTTCCCTTATTATATAATTATACCCCGTTTTAATCCATTAAACAATTAAATTTAAAGAATTTTCTAATACAATTGATTTCTGCGGCTTTTCACCGTCAATAGTATGGATGAATCCCCAAAGATTTAATCCCGTTGAGTGATGGAATCAGCCTTAAAAATAAACTTTACACTCTGACTCTGTGATATGCCAGTAAAAGACGTATACGATTCTGCTGCAGTTTCAAGCTGTTCCAATCTGTTCATCAGCTGCTGCAGCTCCTCCACCGGAAGAGCGTTCAGCTGAACCTCTATTTCCTCAGCCATTTGGCTTATTCCCTGTTGCAATGCCACTGTCGCCTTCTGCAGAGATTTCGTCCCGGCAAAAAGCTCTTCCTGATTTTCTTGCAGTGATTTTGCCCCTGCAGAAAGGTTCGCTGTACCGTCAAACAAATTGTTTATTCCTGCATATAGCTGTTCCTGCCCTTGTCTTAATTCTTCCGCTCCGTCACTGAGACTTTCTGCACCATTGACTATGCTTTCCGTTTTCTGCGTAATTTCTGCTGAACCTGCAGCAGCCGCATCCACTCCTTCTGTGTAAGTCTTCACACTATGGTAAAACGCCATCGCCTGATCCAACTGTGCGTTCAGACTTTGTAATGCTTGCGCAGTTTCAGGCATATCTGTCTCTATTTGCTGCAATACATCACCGTAATTATCCGGTGTAAGCGTTACGGACAATCCCATATCATTTAGACGTTCACTGGCCGTATTAAACAAGGCTGTCATTATCTGCTCTGTCCCCTGACGTAAAGCCGGGCTGTTTTCTGAAAGAGTGGAAAGGCCGCCGGATAACGCTGTCAGCGCTTGTTCCAACTGCTGACTTCCATCTTTCAATCCGGCTGCACCTTCGGCTAATTCATTTGTACCTGTTTTTAAAGAGGCTGCTCCGGCTGAAAGATTATCCATACCATTATACAGTGTTTCCGTGCCACGGTAGAGCTCTGTGGTTCCCATTGCAAGTTTCTCAGCGCCTACAGCCAATTCTTCTGCTCCCGCTGAAAGCCCCTCTGATCCTTGCTGCAGCTGAGTTATGCCATCTGTCATCTGCGATATTTTCTTTGTTACATCCTCTATATTCACATTACCATCGACATTCAACGCTGTAAAAGGCTCTGCCGTAGCCAAAGTATAAATGGTTTCCAGTGAAAAATCTCTAACTTGAGCAGTAACCGTAACCGTCTGAGGAAAGCTCACCTTATCATTGTCTAAACTCTGCTGCAATCCCGGAAAACCATACCCGACTACAACACTTCTGGTGCCGTCACTAATCACTTTCCCATTATCTACAGAAATATTGGAAAAACGCCCTTCGTCCAGAACCATTCCACTTACCGCCAAAAACGGAGTATAGATTTCGCCCTGCTTCTCATGATTAATATAATGTAAGGTTATTTCAACCTGTCCGTTCTCTCCCGCAAGTTTTTCAGGCTCTATAGACCTGCCGTTCAAGGTATAATCGATTTTCATCGTAACAGGAAGGGTTTTGTCTTCATATCCCTCATACTGTAACTCTCCTTCTGCACTGACAATGCGCTCCTGCTCTTTTCCTGATGCATCAGTCAACAAATAAACGGTTTCGTCCTTTTGTCCGGCAATATGGTTTTCCGCTGACGCCTCTGTTTTCACCATCTGTGATTCTGATTCCTGCTTATTCGAACTGTTTCCTTCTCTCTCCGCAAAAACTATGCCGCCGGTGGTAGTAAGAAACAGCAATATGCCAATCAGGGTAATAATCAAATATCTCTGTTTTTTCTCTGTATTCACGCTAATTCCTCCAATCTCATGTCTGTTGTCGTCTTTATAATTACTCTGTCAAAAACCTTAAGCAGCGGCGGCAAAATAAAGATGACAGCCACCATGCTAATCAGTGCACCTCTTGCCATCAAGCCGCACATGGAGCTGATCATATCCAGCTCAGAATAAAGATATACACCAAAAGTGGCAGCAAAGAAGCCTATTGCACTGACAACTATCGAAGATGTTGACGCAGAAACGGCCGTGCGAATTGCTTCTTCTTTTGCTATACCATGAAGCCGCTCTCTCTTGTATCTATTGGTCAAAAGAATTGCATAATCCACGGTTGCCCCAAGCTGTATGGTGCTCAAGCAAATTGGTGCAATAAAGGCCAACCAGGTATCCGTATAATATGGAATTCCCAGATTAATGAATATGGCAAAATAAATAGTTGCCACAAGTAATATCGGCAGACTCGCTGATTTCAGAACTACAGCGATAATAAGGAAAATCAAAACGACAGAAATGCCGCTTACCAGTTTAAAATCTCTGTCCGTAGTCTGCATCAGATCCTTGGTGCAAGCCGCTTCGCCAATAATCATGCTCTGATTGTCATACGCCTTCATCACCTGATTCATCTCTGTAAGCTGGCGATTAACCTGCCTACTTGCCGTCCGGTACTCACTCATCACTAACAATAGCTGACGATCACCACGCTTCAATACTTTTACAGCTTTGTCCGGCAAGATTTCATCCGGGATACGCTTTCCGCAAAGGGAATCCAATCCGATTACAGTCTTAACCCCGTCTATCTGTTTCAACTGTTCTGTCATTTTGACCGCATCGCATTTCTCCATTTTGCTGTCGACCAAAAGCATATGTGTCGTTCCCAAACCATACTCGTCCATCAGTTTTTCGTTGGATATGACAAAATTCATGTCGGCAGGTAAGGCTCCCGCCATATCATAGTAAATGTTGGTATGATTGTAGCCATAAACCGCCGGACCAAGCACCAATAAAAAGATAGCAATGAGAATACCGCTTTTTTTCACCACAAAATCTGCTAATTTCGTTCCCTTTGGCAAAATTGCTTTATGTCGGGTTTTCTGAATAACTTTATCTAGGCACAAAATCAGCGCCGGAAGAGTGGTTACACAGCCAATAACACCCAAAATTACACCTTTTGCCATGACAATACCCAGATCCTTTCCCAAGGTAAAACTCATGAAACAAAGTGCAATAAACCCCGCTACCGTCGTAATTGAACTACCCAATACCGAAATAAAGGTATGTTTAATCGCCGCTTCCATAGCAACTTCTTTGCTTTCTTTTAGCGTGCATTCCTCTTCATAGCTGTGCCAGAGAAAGATGGAATAGTCCATGGTCACCGCAAGCTGCAGTACCGCCGACAGGGCTTTTGTAATATAGGAAATCTCTCCCATGAAAATATTGCTCCCCAAATTATAGACGATAGCCATGCCTATACTGGCCAAGAAAATAAGGGGAATAATCCATGAATCCAGAAATACCATCATAGCAGCAACTGCACATACAACGGCCAGCGCTACATAGTGCGGTTCCTCCCTTTCGCACAGGTCTTTCAGATCTTTAACCAAAGCGGACATTCCTGTTACATACCCGTTTTCTCCAACGAGATTTCTAATCCGTCCCACTGCAGTTATCGTTTCATCCGCCGAAGTAGAAGTATCGAAAAACACTGCCATGAGCGTTCCCTGACCTCGATTAAATGCATCGTAATACTTATCCGGTAAGATTTCCATAGGGACATCCGTGCTGAGTACATTATCATACCAGACCGCTGCATCCACATGATCAATTTGTTCAATTTCCCGCTTTAAAGCTACAACCTCATCGGGTGTCTTCTCTTCAATGATGATCATGGAAAAAGCACCCTTTCCGTAATCGTCCAGAAGGATATCCTGTCCGATAACCGTGTCCAGATCAGCCGGCAAATAAGTCAGCATGTCATAGTTAATTCTGGTTCCCAGAATTCCAAACAGTGAGGGAATCAGAAGCAAAACACTCATGATCAATACCAATTTTCTCCGCCTTACTACGGCTGCAGAAAAATTATCCATTCTCTATTTCACCTCTTGTTCTAAATTTTAACAAGATGGATTATAACGCTATATGAAATAGGGAAAAATATGCAATACCTAATCCGTGTTGAAAATTTATACACAAAGGGGGTTTTGTCTATCATGTAGAAGCATTATCGGTTTTCCCATACAAAAAGCGCTCCGAAAGGTTTCTCACTTTCAGAACGCTGTATGGTCTTTATTAAAAGGTAAAACTATAAGCGCATGCCGCCGTTAACATGGAGTACCGTTCCCGTTACATAGCTGCTCAATTCCGAGGCTAAAAATAGTGCCGCACCGGCGATTTCTTCAGGCTCTGCCAACCGACCAAGCATGGTCTGTGCGGCAAACTTGTCCAAAAGATTCTGCGGTACCCCTTTAATCATCTCGGTCATCGTATACCCCGGCGCGATAGCATTAACACGAACATTCCCACCCTTCATCGAAAACTCTTTGGCCCAGGAAAGGGTCATACCAATCACACCTGCCTTGGAGGCCGCATAATTACTCTGCCCGATATTACCATATACCCCCACGATTGACGAGATATTGATAATCGATCCATGCATATTTTCCTGCATATGAAGTCCGACAAACCGAGTCAGATTCCACATGCCCTTTAAATTCACAGCAATTACTCGATCGAATTGTTCCTCCGACATTTTATATGTAATTGCATCTTGTGTAATACCTGCGCAATTTACCAAGATATCAATATGTCCATACTTTGCGACAATTTCCGCAAATATTTTCTGGCATGCTAAGCAATCGGTAATGTCGCATGTCATATAATCAATTTCCGTGTTTTCCTTGACCGACAAATCTATCCCGATTACCTGTGCTCCACATTGTCGAAACAAATTGGCTGTTTCCAATCCAATCCCATTGGCCGCACCTGTAATCACTGCATTTTTACCTGATAAATCAATCTTCATCGTTGACCTCCTTCAATTCGATTCCAGTCGTCCTTTTATCGCCTCTATTGCCGCCATCACAGCTGCCGTTGATCCAACTACTGCCAGACAAGTCATATGCTGAGGGCAGCTGCCGTTGATTTCTCCGGCCAGAACATTTGAAGTCTTCTCTGCGATATCACTGGCAACAATGATTTCTACAACGGTACCCTGACATATACCGACTGATTCCACGCTTTCACACGTCAAAACATCTCGCATTTCCTCATCATAAATTTTTCGTTTCAGTAATGACAAAGTGGATTTTGATGGTCTGTGTATAGTTGCAAACTTCATGTTTTTCACCTCTGTACTAAAATTATTCTTCCAGTGTCGTCAGATAATTCAGCAGGGAATCAAGGCCCGTCCCATCCATACTAGAGACCGCAAACACTTCCTCTACGCCAGCAAGCTGTAAACCCTGCTGCGCAAACGCAATTTGCTCCGGCTCTGCCATATCAATCTTTGTAATCACACCGATAACCGCAGCGCTGAACATAGATGCCTGCCCTGGTGAATACCATAGGGTTTCGACTGTGGGGTCCTGTGTAAAAACAATGATATCCGCATCGCAGGCTGTAACTGCCAGCGCATGCTGGTATTGCCGATTCTCCATATATTCTCCCGGCGTATCTATCGTATTTCCATCTAATTCTACAGCCTGGGTTTTCCTGTAACAAATCTGTTCGCCCTTCAGCCTCTGTATCAGTGAAGTTTTTCCTGACGCAACCGGTCCCATCATCATGATTCTTTTCATCAGATTAAGTCCTCGTTATCTTTGTCGGAGAAAATTCCATTTGCCCACACAGGGTTTCCAAAACACCGGTCAACGCGGCTTCAACACTCATCACATCTCCGCATACCACAAGAGTTCCCGAAAATCGATCGACAAAAATCAATTCCACATTTCCCGCTTTCGTTGCCACATCGGCCGCAATAATTACACCTTCACTTGGCGTAATCGTAAGAATTCCAAGCGCTCCGCTGTTTTCTACAGATGCACCAAGCTTCTTATATAGCCCTGGCTGAGGGTTAGCAATCAGGTGTGCCAAAGTCACCTGTTTTCCCGGTACGAACTCTTGTATAATTCTCTGCTTTTGCTGAAATTCCATTTTTTTACCCTCTTCTAGTAAAGTGACTGCATCAGTGCAGGATCCGGATTCGCAATGACCGCACTATGCACCAACATCCCTGCCGCATTCTCTTCAGTTATCGCCGCTTCTGTTGCTGCTTTTACTGCGGAAACCTGTCCTGTCAGCACCACATAGGCTTTTCCTCCGATTCCCATAGCCGTACGGACTTCCAGCAGCTGCACATCTGCTGCCTTTATTGCCGCATCTGCTGCATAGATAGCTCCGGTCACACTAAAAAATTCCATTATACCCAGTGCACCTTCCAATGGGATTTCCGTAGCCATAGACATGGCCCGGATTACGTCATCATGAACATTTGAAATAACTGTGCTGTCTATCATATTTTCTCGAGCAAGCTCTCTCCCCGCTTTAATCGCAACTTCTACTGCCGCCGGATAACCCCCAAACAGAAAGTAGAATTTTCCGGGACATCCGGCATAGCTGGAGATTAACTCAACATCGGAGGTTTTCAAAATGACGTCCGCTACTTCATAGCCTTTTGCAATGCTGTTTAATTCCACAAATCCTATCGCATTCATTCTTGTCTCCTAATTTTTATTACATCTGTAATCTCCGTTATAACGCCATCAATACTTGCATGTAAATTTGTACCCATTACACCATCATCCACATAGCCAATCAAGTCGCCTTTTTTTACCGTATCACCTATCCCCACTATGATCTCTGGAAGTCTGCCAATACTCTGTTTCAACGCTATTGCTACCTCCAATGGAGTAATGGTAATCAACTGGTCTTGCACCTTGTGTGCATATGTGCCTACGCCAATTCTTGCGCTTATCCTTCCTGTAGGCACCTTTCTCCAGTCTCTGTCTGTCTGTGGAGAAGTGATTTCCTTTTTATCTCGTTTGATGCCCCTTTTCTGCATCTCCGTTTTTAAAAAAGCGTTAACTTTGCTGGGCTGAAGTCCTATTGGACACGCATAGGCTGTACATACTCCGCAAAGTGAACAAAGTGAAGCATTTCTGACGTATTCATCTTCAAGCAATTGCTCCATATCCTCAGACCAGCTGATTGCCCGCATTATCCGATGTGGGCTCAGGGGATGACCCAGCAGATGTCTTGGGCAAAGCATAGTACAAAAGCTACACTGTATACAAGATGTCCGTGCTCTTTTCTTCAAGGCAGGCAAGTCCAAGTCTTCTTTATACTTCTCCAGCATCCCTTTTTTCGGAAGCACCAGAATACCTGATGTCGTTTTAGATATCCTCCTCTGGTCTTCCGGTAAAGACGAAAGTTCCTTTCCCATCATCGGACCGCCGGCAATAATCAGGTAATTATCCATAGTCGGACCACCGACCGCATCTATACATTCCGTAATTGACGTGCCTATAGGTGCTTTTATAACAGAAGGTTTTTTTACTTCGCCGGCTACCGTTACATACTTTTCAATCAGTGGAATGCCTCTTTCTGCATCAAAGGCTGCAATCAGCGTCGCCACGTTAGACACTACAACCCCAACGTCAAGCGGTATTCCCCCACAGGGAACTACTCTGCCTGTTACTTCTTGTACAACAATTTGTTCATCCCCTGCGGGATAAAAACTTTCTAGTTCATGAAGCCGAATTCTTGCATGACAAGATGCAATGGCCCGATTCACAGCCTCGATTTCCTTGCGATAAGTACCCTTGACAGCAATAACAATCTGAGATGCTTCAATAAGCTCCGCAACACTATTGCATATATTTACAAGGTCTTGCGCCCTGTGTCTCATTAAATATTTGTCCGTATCCAGCAACGGCTCGCACTCTGCCGCATTTACAATCAGATATTCTGCTTTTGTTTTCCATTTTATGTGTGCAGGAAATCCTGCTCCGCCACATCCGACAACGCCGGCCTTTTCCACCAAATTTAGAAGACTCATTTACTTCCCTCCGGATAATCTGCCCGCTCATTTTCCGCTATCTCTATTGAATCTACGATACCAACAATGGACGCGTCTATAGGTGCGCCTTCTTTTCCTGATGCATATCTGGCAGTGCTTCCCGTTACAACAAGAACTCTTTCACCGATTCCTGCGCCTACATAGTCTGCCGCAATCATCATTTCCCCTTTCTTTTCATCGAGGGGTCTGACCAACATCAATTTTGCGCCTTCCAATTTCACATCCTTTTTTGTTGCCCACACATTCCCAATAACTTTACAAATCTTCATGGTCATCACTCCATCTCGGTTACTTTCGGATTACAGCCTGCTTTACCGTTTCATACCCGCTGGCATTGGCCTCATCCATATCGATATGCATCATGGCGTGCATACCTTCTCCAACTCTGATCATAATATTGTGCATGGTAACCGGCCTTTTACCTGCTAATTCCACCTTTACCATCTGCCGATCCGACAATCCCAGCGAGCTTGCCTCCTGCGGATTCATATGAATATGCGCCCGGGCAATAATCGCACTGTTTCTGGCACAAATCATTCCGCACGGCCCAATCAGATATACATCTTCTGCCCCGGCGAAATCCCCCGAAATATTTACCGGTGGGTTAATCCCCAAAGAAAATGCATCTGCTGCTGAAAGTTCAACCTGCGTATGGCTGCGAACCGGTCCAAGAACAGCTACATTCTTAAAAGAACCCTTAACCGTAACGACGGTTACTCTTTCCTCTGCGAGAAATCCCGGAAGAGAAAGCGCTCGCTTAAAGGTGAGTTCTGCATCATGTCCAAACAAAGCCTCCACATCTTCCTGGGATAAATGCACATGACGCGCTGACATTTCCACAGGAATCGTCAGCTGTTCCGATTCGCCCACCACGTCTCTAACAATTTTCTTTACCATTTTTTTCAGTTCTCGTTCCTCCAGATTTGCCGTATCCACTTCTGTCCCCTTTCCTTATCTAATGTTAAAGTTATCCACCATAACAATTTTACGCTTTCTGGTAAATGTTCTTGGCGTAGTCGGACCTTCTCCCGTAGGCCCTGCAATTGTCAGCGCATTAGGGCCGATGCCGCCGTTAAATCCCAGTCCGTTGAAGCAAGAGCCGTTAACAACAAATATGGTTGTCTGAATCCGTCTTGCCAATTCTGTAACTACATCCATATTCTTTGAGTGACATAAGGCAGTATGTCTTCTTCCATTTTCTGCTGTGCAGGACAAGGCAATTCCCTCCTGTGCATCCCTGACTCTTACAACAGGAATAATTGGCATCATCTGCTCATTCATGACAAGCATATGATCTTTCGGCGCTTCAAATATGGCTATTCTGGTGTCTTCCGGAATAGTTACGCCAATCTGACTCAGAATATAGGCAGGTGAACGACCGATCATCTTCTTGTTTGGGCTATCTTCGGCCGGCATACAAAGGTCTGTCAGCTGTTTAATCGTCTGTTCGTCTTCAATCAGATATGCCCCGGCTTTCACCATATTTGTAATCAACTCATCTGCCACAGAATCCACAACAATGATTTCTTTTTCTGCAATACAAGGCGTGTTGTTTTCATATCCTGCCCCGGCAACGATGTCTCTTGCGGCTTTCGGAATGTCTGCACAGGAATCCACGAATACAGGGGGATTTCCCGCTCCTGCGCCGATGCCTTTTTTTCCACAGCTCAAAATGGCTTTTACAACACCTGGACCTCCTGTTGCACACAGCATAGTAATCTTTGGATGATTCATCATTTCCGCAGTTCTTTCCATGGTGGGATGATTTATTGACACCACCAGATTTCTTGGTCCGCCAGCATCTTCAATGGCCTGTGTAACAAGCTCTACAGCGCGGCAAGAAGAATTAAACGCTCCCGGATGGGTGCTGAAAACGACTGCGTTTCCGGCAGCAATCATCATAATCGCATTGGCGATAACTGTCTCCGGCGGATTGGTAGAGGGGGTCAGCGCACCGATTACACCAAAAGGCGCATGTTCATACATGGCCATGCCACCGTCATCAGCACAGATATCTGCAGTAAGATCCTCTACTGACGGCGTCATTGTGATTGCGCCTTTCATCTTCATCAGTTTATCCGGATAATTACCGTAATGTGTTTCCTCCAGCTCCATCTTTGCCAATTCCTCAGCATGAGCCATACACACAGTTTTAATCCTGTCCGTAATCCTTTTCCGATCTTCAATTCTAAAATTCAGAAACACTTTCTGTGCGGCAAAGGCAGCATTTACTGCCTCATCCACATTGTCATAGAGATATGTCTTATGGGCTCCGCCTGCAGAATCTCCTTGTTCCATCTTCATGGATGTCAGATCAGAAGCATTGCCGATTTCCTCAGCTACTTTTTTCACGATTCGTTCAATGGTTTTTTCATCTATGGTCATTCTGTCTGCTCCTTTCCCCAAATCATGCTTTACAAAAAACATCCAGTTCGTCTACAGCCCTGGTCAGAATAAACAGAAAATCGGATAAGCGGTTCATATACCTAAGCACTTCTTCACTGACAAGCGCTTCTTCTTTAACGCCTACAATTAATCGTTCCGCCTTTCTTACTGCTGTTCTTGCAACGTGTAAATATGCCGACTTTACTGTTTTTCCCGGAATTTGAAAGGTTCTTTCCGGCTGCAATTTTTCACTGAATACATCGATAAGCCTTTCCAGCTGAATTGTGTCCTTTTCCGAAATTGACTCTTTCAACATCCGCCGGCCACGGCTGTCAGATGCCAGTTCTGCGCCGATGACAAACAGATGTCTTTGGCACATACGCAGACCTTCTTGTAATTCTTCACTTCCAATATGAACCGCTGCCAGTCCAATTAGGGCATTTGCTTCATCCACGGCGCCATAGGCGTTCACCCGATTGGAAGATTTCTTTATCCGACTCCCTCCATAAAGCCCGGTTCTTCCATCATCACCGGTTTTGGTATAAATCTTTGTCACCTCTTTACACCTCCAAATTCTTCATTTCTGCATCTGCATACATGAATATTTTTCTTTGCGAGCAGATCTTTTGCCGTCGTAGTAAAAACAGTATCCTCCCGAATCTCCAATTCGCCGTCAGCCATGTCTTTCAAATCCTGTTTTGCAATGACTCGTTTGTCGATTCTCCATCTGTTCCGCAGATCCGATTTTGCTTCAGCCATGTTTTCCTTGTTCAAATCACAATCTTCAACAAAAACCATCCCATATGTTTTCAGTGTCTTCTTCAGCTCTGCGATTTTCTCAGAAAATGCAGCGCTGGCCTTTGTACAGTTTATGGGTGAAGACACTACCGTTACAGGCTTTCCCGTTCGCAAAAACTCTGCCATTGTTTCAGAAATAGGATCATCCAGAAGAAGCGCTTTCAGCTGGACAAGCTGTTTTAAGGTCACGCCGCCGATAAGCAAGCCATCGTAGTTTTCCATTAAAGCCTGGGGAGAATTATTATTTCCCATCACTGTGCTGAGGTATTGATCGGTCCAAATCCTGTCTGTCTCCCAATCAGAAAGCCCGCCTTCAGCCAAATGTCTCTGTGCTGCGTTTTCTTCCTCTTCATGATGAACAAGGACAAGAACTCTCTTTTTCTGCCGTATCTTTTGGATTTGTCTTACAACTTCCTCAACAATCCAGTCCATTTCCTTTTCCGTCATATTTCTCTCCGTTTGCGGTCAGAGTGAAAAATCTTTCCTCCAGCCGATCCTTTATCACAATCTGTACATCGATTACTGATTCTGCAGCAGTTCGTCTACGCTTGCATGAGGTCTTGGGATTACATGCGTAGAAACCACTTCTCCCACATTGCAAGCTGCAACATTCCCTGCTTCCACAGCCGCTTTAACCGCCCCTACATCGCCGCGAACCATTACGGTTACAAGGCCCGAACCGATCTTCTCATATCCGCACAATTCTACACTTGCCGCTTTGGTCATTGCGTCTGCCGCTTCGATTGCACCAACTAATCCTCTTGTTTCGATCATACCTAATGCTCCACTCATTTTTTCTCCTCCTGTTCTCTTAACACTTTCTTATAATGTATACATTTTGCTCTGGCCTCGCCGCGTATTCGCTTGCAGTCTGGATCTCCACATAAATTGCAGGTAGCTTGCTTTAAAGGTGGTACTGCGTCTAACTCTGTTTTATGCAGAATCTTCTCAAGCTGATCGCTGGGTCTGGCTATAATTTTTTGCGCAAAGACAACGCCGTTTAGGGTCTCCACAGCGCTTACAGCTGCCTCTACAGCCGCTTTCACCGCGCTGACTTCCCCCTCTATTTTTACGGTCATGCGACCTGCGCCCCGAGAATTTTCCAGACCGGTCAGCGACACATCCGCTGCCTTTGCCGCTGCATCCATAGCTTCTACTGCAGCAATTTTACCTACCGTTTCAATCAGTCCCAATGCTGCCTTCACGTCAGTGCTCCTTTCTCTCCCAATATGTTCATCCGACCTTATTCCGATGTAAGTATTGTTTCTACGCTACTATGAGGTCTTGGAATCACATGGGTAGATACGACTTCGCCAACATTACAGGCTGCCGCATTTCCGGCTTCTACTGCCGCCTTAACTGCGCCCACATCACCTCTTACCATTACGGTCACCAATCCTGATCCGATTTTTTCCATTCCTTCAAGCTTTACACTTGCTGCCTTCACCATTGCGTCTGCCGCTTCAATCGCACCCGTCAGACCTCTTGTTTCAATCATACCTAATGCTTCTGCATTCATTGTTTTCTTCCTTTCCTCTTGCTGATGCTCAGCTTTACCTGATACAATAACTTTTTATTCTTCCTTAGCCGCCCAGTCTGCCGGATAGGTAAAGTAAACTGCCCGGCAGGTTTTGGGAGATGAGAAGCATACCGAACTTCCTTTTGGGACATGCAGTATATCACCCTGATTTCCTACATTATGTCTTCCCTCTATGATGATATCCAGAACTCCTTCTACAACGTAGTAAAACTCGTCATAAGTTAAAGTCCACGGATAAGTACTGTGGTCGATTTCAAGAATTCCACAGCCCAGTCTAGGGCTTTCTTCTAAAGTAACCACGTCTTTCAGGCTAACCTTGGCAGGAACTCCTACATCAAAGGGCTCGCACTTTACAGTCTCCGTTTTAATGCTGATTACCCCTGAAGAATCCACATGCTTTTCAAAGGCTGACTCCCCCTGCGGCGGCTGTTCTTTTTCAAGAACCTGTTTTACGATTTTGTAAATCAGTTCCTCACTAATTTGCATTGGCTATCACTCCTTTCTCATCCGTTATAAATCGGTTGATCCGCTATCTCCTGCACTGCCTCACCGAAAGCCTCACAACAAACCTGACAGTCCGCCTGGCTTCCTGTAAAAATGGCTCCACTGCAGTTGGTTTCCGTCGGCGGCGTATAAAACTTGACCAGCTTTGCATCAGAAGCTTTGGCCGCCGCATCAGTCGCATAGATAGACTCAATGGGAGGTCCGACCAGATATGCCATTGCACACCCTTGCGGTATATCCATCGTTTGGGAAAAATACGATCCCACCCTGGCAACTGTATAAGTCAAGTAAGTGATACTGTCATCATCATTGCAGCTGACCGCATATACCTGCCTGCTCTGTGAAAATTCTTTTATCGTCTCGATGGCCGCCTGAACAGAGGAAACCGTTTTGCCTGCAAAGATACCAATTCCTTCACCCTGCAGCTTGGAAGATGCGTTGGGATTTCCTCCATAAAAAGATCCCGTATAAGTCACCTCCACGTCTGCCTTTTTCGTCGCTTCGTCCAGGGCAATGAAGATAAAATCATCTATTGTTGCCGTTATGATTGCGCAGCTTGTGTGCAAATCTGAAAGGTTCAGATCTTTTCTCATTGCATCTGTCACTTGGGGAATAAGCACCAGGCTCAAAATTTCTGGGTAGATTTTATCGTTTTTCATCACCGTTCCTCTTTTCTCTTCTATACTAGATAATCAAATCTACGCCGCTTTTTTTCTCTTTTAAAATCCGTGTAATTAAATCTGCAATGTATGCGCCTGCTTCGGCCGGCGGAGTACCACCGTTATCCTGAATATTTGAAACGCATGTCCGTTTAGACTCGAGAATTCCAACCTTTGGGTTATAGGTGATATAGCACCCCAGTCCGTCCCAGGAAAGCAGTCCCGGTCTTTCGCCCAGAACCACGCACACGACTTTTGCGCCCACTTCCTGTCCGATCAAATCTCCGATACCTACCCTGGTGTACTCCACAAAGCAAGGCGTTCCATAATCAATTTTATTTGCGTCAAGTCCCTGCAGCAGCGCCGGAAGCAGTTCCGGCATACTTTTTTCCAGTCCTTGGTTGCTCTGTCCTTCCCCGATAACAATCTGTACGTCCGGATTTTTCTTAAGCTGTTTTCTGACGATATCCATATTTTTATCATCCAACAGAATACCCAAGTCAGGTCGCATTAAATATTCTTCTTTAGAACCGGGCATACTCTTCAGCACCGGATAACCCAGCTGCTCAGTGAATTCTCTGTTAAGCGGCGTCCAAACGGCATCTACGGCTGCGGAAAGGTTTGCCATCTTCCTGATGGTAATCATTGTTTTTTCTCTGTCACCGGCTCTGCCGGTTGCCGTTCTTGCCGGTGTGGATTTTTTCAGCCGCATAAGCGCCTCTTTGTTTTTAGGGTTTTCGACAAGGCAGATTTCTTCCTCCGGAATCAATGCGATATCCGTTAAATCCTCATCGTTTACATCAGAATTTATGGGAATATCTTCCCTAACTGCAGCCATATTTGATCGGCTTTCTGGTTGTGTTATGTCGTTTTGCAAACCGTTTAATACTTTAATCACCGCTTGAACGATTGCTTCTTCGTTTATGTTTTGTCTCTCCATTTTTAACCTCACGTTTCTAAACTGTAAAATTACGCTTAGAGAAATATGGATGCATCGCCGGCATTTTCGCCAAGGTTGCCGTTCTCGTCCAGAATTCCCCACTTCTGGCACCACTTTTCAAATTCAGGAATGGTACGCAGTCCCAGCATGTTTCTTATTGTTGCGCAGTCGTGAAAAGAAGTGTCCATATTATATGTAGTCACATCCTGTGCTCCGGGTACGCCTATCCAGTATTCCGTTCCTGCAAGACTTGCCGCCATCATCACCACATCGTTGTCATTGTAGTCTGCTTTTACATGGCTGGAAAAAGCGATATCTGTTCCAATCGGTATCCCCGACATTTTCGCCATAAACACGTCCTCCAGCATAGACCTGGTACATTGCTTAGCATCATATTGAACCTCAGGACCCACAAAACCTACCACGTCATTTACAATGAACGGGTCGAAGTGTTTTCCAAACCCATAGGTGCGAGCCTCCAGCGTTGCCATATCCGCCCCATAATGCATATTTCCCGCATTTTCCGGTCCTTGTCCGGTTTCGAAATACATCACGTTAGGTCCCGTTGATGTTCCGTATTTTAAAGCAGTTTCCTTGGCCTCCTCAAGGATATCCACACTTACGCCGAAGGTATCGTTACACTTTTGCGTCCCCGCAATGCTGGCAAAGATCAGATCTGATGGGGACCCGCTTCTCATGGCCTCCATCATTGTGCTAACGTGAACCAGATAGCAAACCTGCGTAGGAATCTCATATTTATCCTTTATATCCTGCAGCATATCCATAATTCTTCGTGTCGTATCTAAATTCGTTGTTGCCGGATTTATCCCAATTACACAATCCCCACTGGCATAACTCAATCCTTCAAAGATGGACATCCTGATGCCATCAGGATCATCACTGGGATGATTGGGCTGCAGTCTTGACGCCAATATGCCCGGTGCGCCCAACGTGGTATTGCAATGGGTTACGTTTCTTATCTTCCTCGCCCCATAAACCAGATCCATATTGCCCATTAACTTTGAAACACCTGCAATGGTTTCTGCACTAAGCCCTCGCATAATCCTCTTCAAATCATTTTCCCCGGTCTTGTCACTGAGAATATATTCTCTCAGCTCTGAAATCGACCAGTTTTTGATTTGTTTGTAAATCTGTTCATTGAGGTCATCCTGAATGACTCTGGTAACTTCGTCCTCCTCATAGGGAACTACCGGATTGTTTCGTAAATCGGATACCAGTAAATCGCTCAGTACAATCTTGGCCGCTAACCGTTCCTGCTCGGAGCTGGCCGCAATTCCGCAAAGGACTTCTCCGCTTTTTAAATCCCCCGCCTTAGCCAGCACCTCTTTTACGGAACTGAACTTGTAAACCTGTCCAAAAAGTTTTGCTTTTAATACCATGTTCCACTCCTTCTCTGCTAATAGTTAAATGCTATCGTTTTTATGACTACCGGTACAGAATCTGCAACCCCTACAGGGCGACCTATATCGATATAATCCCCTTTTCCAGCGTCTACAGAATCAATGCAAATGATGTCTTTGCCCTCAGGCAGCCTGACCAATATGCTTTGTCCCAAAACTTTTGCGTAATCACCATAGATTGCCACGATAATCGTGTCTTGATGGGCCATAAGGTTCTCTGCGGCCTGAACAATTTTCTCTGCCAACTGTGTAATATCCGTAAAGCCCATTTTCTTCTGGATTTCAAGAACAATTGCCATACTCTGTTTTTCATCCGGTCTCCGAAACCATGCAGACTTTTTTCCAATCTCCGCTTCAAACTCCTCCTGTGAAAGTTCCAGAGGGTTTTGAATAGAAATTACCGGGATGTTTTTTAAGGGCAATTTCTGAAAATCGGAAACAGTAATGGTGCCTCCACTTACGTCAACTGAATGATTGCCTGCGCCAATTACCGTTGCGCTTATGGTTTCTTTGGGCTTTACAAGATGAAACGGTGACGCTTGAACACTTTTTTTCAATGATTCAGCCAGATATACGCCGATATCATCATATGCCAGTTTTTCAGGGAGTACTTCTTCGTAAATCAGCATTCCTACACCGCCGGAAAATGATATGGAATCAACCTTTCTGGGCAATGTCCGTATTTTCCCCTCTTCTGTACATAAAAACCGATATTCTTCCGATTGGATAGGTCGCTCTAACTTCCCCATAACCCCTTTGGCCATTGCATCAGTGATTTTCCTGATCTCCGGCGCCGTTAAATCTGCGCCTGTCTCCGCAGTGATACCCAGTCGCCCGGCCAGAACAGAAATCTTTGGAAAAATATACTCTATTTTCGTTGTTCCCGGCCTGAATCGAATCAGTCTCCCTCCAATATCCATACAATCTGTATCAATGCAAGTACTGTCATAAAATGCCGCTGTATTTGTGGTTCCCCCACCGATATCCAGATTGCAAATTGTTTCTATCGTATCTGCGGAATACTGTTTTGCACCGCTGCCTTTGCCTGCCAGAATGCTTTCCAGTTCAGGACCTGCTACCGCCACAACGAAATCTCCCGCAAACTTACTAATGGCAGTCAATACAGTTTCTGCATTCTTTTTTCGCGCAGTATCCCCGGTTATAATTACGGCTCCGGTTTCTACATCTGACGCTTTTATTCCTGCAGATTGATACTCGCTCTCAATGATGGCTCTGATTCCTTCCGCATCCAGTTCAGTATTTGACTTTAATGGCGTTAAGTAGACTGGACTTCTGTAAATGACACATTTATCCGTTATCTCCGTCTTTGGCATGTACATATCGCCGGTTGTCTTTTCTATGGTCAAATGACTGAACACAAGAGATGTTGTTGATGTACCAATGTCTATGCCTACGCTGAGTATTTTTTCTGCCACATCCACCAGCTCCTTCCCGAAAAAAAAAAGCTTACCGATAAGGCATAGATATGCCTCCAATCGATAAGCTTCATCACTTCATATTTGCTGCTTCACAAATACCCTATATCATATTATTTTTCTATACACCTGAAGGTAAAAACCACAGAAGTTCCCGTCAAATCTGACAGATAATGAATTTGTCCCTTCAGTTTCTGTTTTACTATGTTTTCCGCAATCTGATGACCCAAACCTTCTCCGGCATTTTCTATCTTGTTGCTGTCCATCCCCTCCCCATTATCCGAAACGATAATTTCTGAATATAATGGTCTTTTCAATACCGTTACACTAACATTTCCGAATCCGCGATGATTAAACGCATGCTTAAATGTATTCTGCAAAAGCTCATTTACCACAAGTGCAATATCTGTAGCATCGTCTGTGGTCGCATAGGTTTCGTCACCCTTGACCTCTATATTCAGCGCAATATCGGAACTATCTACTAAAGCCTTGAAGTTGATCGTAATTTTATTCAACAAATCCAGAATATTAACAACTTCTGTTCCTTCCTTAGAAAGTAGTTCATATGCGCTGGCAATGCTGGCAATTCGGTTCATCGCCTCGTTGAGCACCAGCTTTATCCGTTCTTCGGGCTGCCGTCGTCTCTGCATATCAAGCAGATTATATACCGTCTGCAGATTATTCTTTACACGGTGATGGGCTTCTCGCACAACCACGGATTTATAGATCAGATTCTCTTCTTTTTCCTTCTCCTGCGTAATATCTTTCAGTATAATGATATAAAAATATGCATCTTCATAGTAGCAATACTCTCCGATTTCAAAATACTTTCCTGCACACCTGAGATCCAAATGGTATTCCGCTCTTTCAATTCCCGGTCCTACATGAATCGGTCCGTGAAAGGAAAAATCGTTATATTTTTTTGCGTGAATATCATGAATATAACCATAAGCGTGATATATATGCTGTGCTTTATCATTTCTGTAAACCACCGTCATATCCTGGTTCAGAACAATGACTGCATCATTGACACATTCAGCCAGTCGAGTCAAGTTGCGCAAATATGGATAGGATTTGATGTCGGGATCATGATAGACGATACGTTCCCATTCTTCTATATCCTCTTTAGTAATATCTCGTTCTACTAAAACAACACCGATTATTTTTCCGCAATTTTCAATAGGATAACAATTTTGAACGATATTATGTCCCTCTGTTGTCGTATAAGACATTGCGCGAATATCGCTGCTTGGTAATCCACACCTTAGGGTTCGCAAAACAGCCGGCTCATCAGCATCACTGATGATGGCGCCTATTGTCGTATAGTCATATAATGAGTTTTCGGCATATGCTGCTGCCACCGTTATAGCGTCATTGCCTGAAGCCCTTACGCAATTAATGAAACAGTCTTTTCCCAACTGCTCAACCTTTTCTGTAAGTCGGCCTGCATATTCATGGATCAACTCTACGTCACTTTCAGTTAAAATTGTATGCTTTCTGCAAAGAGAGTCTATCTCTTCGCAAAAGGTAATTTCTTTATTTCTTTTCTGCTCTAAAAATTTTCCTCTTATTGTCATCTTATCGTCACTTTTCATCAAAGCCGCTGCTGAGAATAATTTCTGCTACAAATTCCATGGAAATACTATTCTCTTTGCTAATTCCACGCACATAATCATACGCTTCCTGTTCACTCAGTTTCAATTTTTCCATAATCAGCCCTTTAGCACGCTCGATCTTCTTTCGCGTCTCCATATTCTTATTGACCTCAATGACTTCACTTCTCAGACTGCTAAGCTCTTTACTCCTAGCCGTAGCAACTTTCAGTGTAGAAACAAGGGTCTTGGAATCTATCGGTTTGACCATGAACGCAGAGACACCGTACTGACTTGCTTTTTGTACAAACTCCTCGTCATCAAAAGCACTCTCAATCACAATAGTTTCCACATAGCCAGCCTCATGAATAAACTTGGCCGTTCTCAATCCATCAAGCCCTGGCATACGAATATCAATAATTAAAATATCCGGTTTCTGCTCTTTGCAAAGATCAATTGCGGCAAACCCGTTAGACGCTGTGCCTACAATTTGATATCCGCTGTCTTCCAGTATTTCTTTTAAATTCATTACGATGATCGGCTCATCATCAGCTAAAACAACTTTCATTTTCATTCACCTTTTTTACTTAATAAAGAAATTAGAAATGACAGAGTGTCTGATATTCCGTCAATATCGATAAAATCAATACTCCCTACATAATAAAAAAAGTAACAGCAAAACTTGTATATCTCTTGCATATACAATCTTTGTTGTCACTCCCGCGTGGCAAATCTGCAATATCATCTGCAGAACTATTTTCTTTATTTAGACTAGCACAAAAGTGCAGATGTGTCAAGAGAGAAAAAAAATGGAAATCAGAATTTTCAATTTTTCTCTTGACAAATTGTCCCAAATATTATAAGTTCATAGTAATTAAAGATGCAGCTCATAGATGTATTATGCGCACGTTGCGAAGTAGTGACGACAATAATCGATTTACTCGATTCTTGTCGTCTTTTGTTTTTTGCAGATTTTTCTTTCTTGCAAGGTCAAGATTTGTACAAAAGAGACCCCACAAATACTTCTACCGCTGCAGCAATTATTCTACAATTTGAGAAAGGAGAAAACAATATGTCAAAATTTGTAGATCGTATTGTGATGGAAAGCAGAGAGAAGTACGACGCTGTCGACTTTTCGCCAACCGCCAAGCTGCCTAAGCTGGATTTCCACTTTAACTGCGCAGGCACAAGCGTCGGAACTATGCTTCCCTTTAACGTATTCGGATACTACTTGCTCTACTTTTATACCGATATTTTAGGCATCAATCCATTGACTGCCGCAAATATCATTATCTTTGCAAGAGTATTTGATACATTCACAGACTTAATGATGGGTTATGCCGTAGACCGATCACACTTTAAAGCCGGTAAATATCGTGGATGGGTAATCCTATCTATTCTGCCTCAATTCTTTATGTTCCTGGCCGTATTCTTCGTATGGCCTTCGGAAGATCATAACACCACCTGGCAGATTATCTGGTGCTGGATTACTTACGGTGCTTACGGTGCGCTCTGCGCTACGCTGGGTTACATACCGCAAAACTGTCAGACGCAGAATATGACGCGTAATGAAGGCGAACGTGCGAAAGCTGCTTCTTGGAAAGGGATTTATGAAAACATCTCTATCTTAATTGCCGCAACATGTTTCTTACCGGTATCCAGATTTTTCTGTGATGTTACCGGAAACACAACCGCCGGATTCCTGGTAACCTGCTTAATCTTTGCCGTAGTTTCATTCTTCCCGGTTACACTTTCCGGACTTCGTTTCACGCGTAAATATGAGCTTACTTACGAAGGCGAATATCGTCCGCAGCTTCTGGTTGAAGAAGCCCCGGAAAAGAAAGTTTCCATTTGGGTATCCCTGCGAGACTTTATCACATGCCGTCCTGTAATTCTGACCATCTCTGGTATCGCAATTATGTTTGCTCTTGCAAACGTGCGCAGTTCAATGGCAGTATATCTTTTCGAATACTACTTTGAACTTCCGGAAATGACCTCTATCAGTTTGGGTCTTAATATTTCTCTTGCTATTGTAGGTGCATTCCTGGTACCTTATATCATCAAACTGTTTAAGGATACTGCAAGGGCCTTTATTATCATGGCATTGGTCAACGGCGCTGTCTATGGACTCCTGTTCTTATGGATTAAAACCTCCCCTATGGATGTAGTCCAAGAATCCATGCATTTTGGACCTATGTTCTGGCTCTATGTAGGATGCGGATTATTCCAGGGCATTTATGCGACCTTCCCTATGGCCATTGTGCCACACACCGTAGACTATGCACGATTAAAGTATGACCGCAATATGTCCGGCTTTATCTACGGGGTTTATGGCGTAATGCTGACTGCCGGCGGCGCTATCGGAAACTGGATTTCCGGCAAGATGTTGGCCAGCTCCGGTTACGTAGCAGGTATCGCACAAAGTGACAACACCTTATCCACGATTTTATTCTGTGGTATGGCAATCCCGGCTCTCTTCGCTGTCGTACATGCAACTTTCCAAATGCTGGCCGGCGTTTCTGATAAAAAGCATCTTCAGTGGTTGGCAGCTATCGATGCACGAGATGCAGCCGAACTTGAGCGTACATCAGCATCAAACGAATAAAAATAGTCAGTTGAAACACTCTGCATAGCGGAAAAACAAATAATAGGAACAATCACTTAATGTGATCGTTCCTATTATTGCTTTAACCGGAAATGCCGAACTCAGAACACGAAGAATAAGCCGTATTTATGTCCTGTCACTTCCTGTCACACCACGTTTCACTTTGTATTTTTTCCGTTGGTCAATCTGACAAGTTGATTGTAAATTTTTCTTTCTGCTAACCCATATCGCTACAGGAAGCGAAACGATTGCAGACACAATGTTTGCAACCAGCATCGGTACAATCATTGTACGGTCAACGCCTGCTACAAATCCAAGAAAATCACCCAGCATACTGTTTGCTCCCACGCAAAAGGCCAAGGAAACCACAATTCCTGCAGGCGACATCTGATTACACGTTTTCAAAAGTGGCATCACATTGGCAGTACAAGATAACATGGCCATTACTGCAACCTCGTCAATATGCAGAAGATGTCCCACTTTTTTTAAAAAGCCTGCGCAAAACCTGCTGAGAACGTCAATCATAGGAAACGCACCACAGAGAATAATAGCTATGCCTCCTACGATTTTGATTCCGTCAAGTACCGAAGGTAAATCCTCAATTAAGACAAGAGGAGTAACTTCCTGCACAATTCCGAGAGCGAAGCCTAAAGTAGAAAGACCTACTACAATATAACCCAATATATTGAAAATTTTTATACACAATGCTTGTGCCTTCAAGAGGCCCACTGTCACAAGGGCAGAAAAGAGCAATATGGGCAGACTATTATGTGCAACCATTGAAAGTGAATAACCGGCAGTCAGACCACCTGCAAACAACCCTGCCGGAACTGACATGATGCCAATCATAATCCCCAGCATATAAAAATCCCTGTTTTCTTTTTTCACAAATGTCATGCCCACCGGAATCATAAAAGTAATAATACTGCCTAACAATGTGCCCAAAATGCATCCGGCAAACTGTGCCCCCTCCTCCGTATCAGCAATAGCATACGCAAGGGAATAGCCTCCCATGTCGCAAGCAAGAAGCGATGTAGCCGCCATTGCCGGGTCAGCGCCAAGAAAATGAAATAAAGGCGTTACGATAGGCCCGATTGTTCTACCGACTAATGGAGCCAAAACGATCATGCCTACCATCGGTATACATAAAGGTCCGATTGCTGCGACGCCCTGATCCATCTTGTCCCCAAGTCCTAACGGCGAACCTATAATTCGATCCACCGCCGCTATAGCCATAAATAAAACCATTACGTAGATAATTATTTGATTTACAACCATTTTCGACCTCCTTCTTTCCGGAAAGTCTGTCGTAATGGTTGCTTCTTCATGGATTAACAATGTAGCTGCAGACTTTCCCAAAAACAAAAAAACATAAAAAGAGAACAAATTCTCCATTTATGTTATGTTGTCACTTCACCGTGATAAAGTTTGCAATGCGTCTGCAACTAATTATGTTATGTTTACTTTATCATATCATATCGAGTACTGTCAAGAAAATGCGTAGAAGGGAGAAACAAACCGTTTCCCCCTCTCCTAAAAAGATCGTTTTTAATTCTTTACTTTATGCCGCCAAATTTCTCTACAATCGATTTGCAATCTCTTCTATCTTTCTCAGCCGATTGTTGATTCCCGATTTTTTCATTGGCGGGTCTAACATTTCTCCCAGCTGTACCAGATTGGCGTCGGGATTTTCCAGTCGCAAAATAGCGACTACCTGCAGTTTTTCCGGTAAAGCCGCCAGGCCTATGGTCTCCTGAATTTTGCGGATATTTTCTATATGACGCTGTGAGGCATCCAAGGTTCTGTCCGTATTAGCGTTATCACAATTGGTCAAACGAACCGTATCGTTGACCAGTTCTTTTTTTATCTGGACGTTTTCAAATTCAAAAACCTTCGTATGTGCGCCCATTATAGCAAGGGTGTCCCGAATATACTGGTAATTTTTCATATATACGACAAATCGCCCCTTCCTCTCACTAATCTTCACAGACAAGTCTACAAAAGAGTTAATCATTTTTTTTAAATCTCCGGCCAGGTTTCTGCTGGCGCAAACAATTTCCAAATGATAGCTGTTATTAGGGTCGTTTACCGTACCTGCTCCCATAAAAATTCCACGAAGATAAGCTTTTCGACAGCATTTACTCCTGATTATATCCCCATAAATGCCATCAGAAATATAGTTATTGCCCTCTCTGACCAGAAGGATACCCGTTTCTCGCAGAATCTGTTCACTGCGCATTTCCGGATCGATGGTCAGCATATAAGCATGCCCCTTCTTCGGTCCTGAGGCCTCGCCGATTTCCAACTCTGTCTCCACCTGAAAATATTCTTTGATGAGCCGCTTATAATGTCTGGCCACAGCAGGATTTTCTGTTGTGATGACAATCTTAAATCGACCCCCGCCGGCAAGACGCAGACTTCCGCTTACCCGAAGGAATCCCGCAATCTCTGCAAGCATACAGCACTTTTTTTCCGGTGAAATTCTGGCTAATTCATTTTTTGTTTCCGTTGCAAATGACATGTTTTCCCTCTATCTTTACAATTTTTTCTCGCCCAGTAAAGCTTCTCCTTATTTTATCACACGTCGGTAATCTTCGCAATGACGCAAAAGAGCCGTTCCGAAAATTCGAAACGGCTCTTTTCCTTGTAAATATGTATTTATTTCAGTGGTGCCAAACCTAAGATTTCTCTTGCTTCTGCAGGGGTTGCAACTTCTCTGCCTAACAGCTTAGCCAGTTCTACAACCTTAGCGACCATCTGTCCGTTAGATTCAGCTAAAACACCCTTCTCCATATACAGGTTGTCTTCGAAGCCTACACGAACGTGTCCGCCCAGGGAAATTGTTGCAGCGGCAATATGCCATGCATTCTTACCCAGACCGGTTGCAGTCCAAGTGGAACCTGCCGGAATGGATTCTACCATATATAACAGGTCTCTGATGGTTGCCGTCATCTGTACGCCCAATACGAAATCCCAGTGAATCGGCTCAGGCAAAAATCCCTTTCTGTGTGCAGTCTTCATCGCCGTGTCGATCATGCCCTTGTCGAACACTTCGCATTCAGGTTTGATGCCTCTTTCCTGCATAATCTTTGCGAAATTAACGATTGTGTTGTCTGTATTGATGAAAATCTCATCTCCGCCGAAATTGCAGGTTCCGCAGTCCAGAGTTGCCATCTCCGGAGTTGGAACAACTTCTGTGGACTGTAATCTCTCCAAATCAGTCATGCCTACTGCACCGCCTGTGGAAGGCTGAATAATTGCATCCGGACATTCCTTTCTGATTGCATCGATACATTCCTGGAATCTGCCCTTATCCTGGGTTGGTGTACCGTCATCCCATCTTACGTGAAGATGAATCAAAGCTGCGCCTGCATCATAAGCGGACTTAGCTTCTCTTACGATTTCCTCTACAGTATAAGGAACGTTAGGATTCTGCTCCTTGGTTACCTCTGCACCGCAAATGCATGCGCTGATAATTAATTTGTCCATTGGTCTTTCTCCTTTATCCAAACTCTAAAAAATGATTTTATCAGTATCAGTATATCATAAAATCCCCCATGTGGATAGGGGGATTTTCGCATCATGCCGTTCGGTTCTGTCTGCAATTATCCGCAGACAGCGCTTTGCGCCACACTTAAATTCAGGTTACAGCCTATTTTAAAGGTCTCTGTGATCCAGGGTCACCCGGTAGCCGTCCTGACGAAAAACCTCAGCCATATTGTTGGCCATGGTCACCGATCTATGCTGGCCTCCGGTACAGCCAAAGGCAATGTTCAAATGGTATTTTCCTTCTTTGATATAGCAAGGAACAATAGTACCGATCATATGGTGCAGCTGCTCAGCAAATTCCTTTGCAATCTGATGTTTCATCACATACTGAAAGACCTTCTTGTTATTTCCGGTCAATTTTTTCAGACTGGGAACGTAATACGGGTTAGGAATAAACCGCATATCGAAAACCAAATCTGCCTCCATGGGAATGCCATGCTTATAACCGAAAGAGGTCACATTAATAGAAAAAGTGCTTTCCGGCTGCTCACTCACAAACAGTTTCTCCATCTCCAGCTTCAGACCGGAAACCTTCATATTGGTCGTATCCAGAACAAAATCAGCCCGCTTACGCAGCTCCAAAAGCTGTTCCCGTTCCTTTTCTATAACCTCTCTCGTCGTAGAGCCTGCGGACAAAGGATGATTCCTTCTTGTCTCATTATAGCGCTTGATTAAGGTTTCATCGGAAGCTTCAACGAACAAAATCCGAAAGTCGATATTCTCACTTTTCTCCAGATAGTCCAGACACTCGCTCAAATCAGTAAAGAACTCGCCGCCTCGCACATCCACAACAAAGGCCGCATTTTCTATCTGCTTGTTGGAAAACACCGTCAGCTCAATAAAATTTTTAATCAGCGCCGGCGGCATATTATCCACACAATAGTAGCCCTGATCCTCAAACCAGTCTGCCGCATTGGTTTTTCCCGCGCCGGAAAGTCCGGTCACGATTACTACATTCATCTTTTCCATCTTCAGTTCTCCAAATGTTCTCGCTTTACGATATTCACGATTCTGTTCATATCCAGTCCGGCGGCAAGGGCTCTTTCGATGCCTCCGGCAAAACTGCCCACTCTGTTCGGTGTATGGGCGTCGCTGCTGATGACAAACTTCACATCAAAATCAGCTGCAATCCTGATTTCTTCTACAGTCAAATGTGCATGCCACGTGCTGATTTCCATCAAAGTATCCGTCTCCTGACAAGCCCTTGCAATCTCACGGATATCAAAAGGCCCTTTGTCCCCCGGATGGGTTAAGATTTTCAGATCATTTTCGTAAAGGGCCTTTACGGTCATGTCCGTATTCTTGACCATCAGTTTTTTACCGTAGCCACTTGGCACTAATCCATGCGCATATAGCCAGTTTGCCGCACAATATCCTTTAGGTATGCCATAATGATAGCCCCCAATGATAAAATCAAAGTACTGCAGCTCTTCATCTCGCACATCAAGATAGTTTCCCACAGATACGATATTGGCTTCCACACCCAGATAAATCTGTATATCCGGATAAAGCGGCTTCAACCTGTCTACCTCTTTTCTCATGACAGGAAGATCTGACCGCTTTACGCCATAAGTCAGATGACCTGACCCATGATCTGTGATTGCCACTGCAGAAAGTCCTGCCGCAGCTGCCGCTTTTACATTGTCCTCAATAGATCCTTTTCCATGTGAAAAAGTTGTATGTGTATGGTAATCAAATACCATCAAGTAATCTTTATAACTATTTTTCTCCAATAATTCTTACCTCTGGTTCCAGCTTTACGCCGAATTTGTCCTCTACAGTATTCTGTACCAGATGCATCAGTTCTATAATATCAGAGGTTGTTGCGCCGCCTTTATTTACAATAAAACCGCAATGTTTCTCAGATACCTGCGCACCGCCTACAGAAACACCTCTCAGCCCTGCTTCGTCGATGAGTTTGCCTGCAAAATGACCCTCCGGTCTTTTGAAAAAGCTGCCTGCACTCGGTTCCGTCGGCTGTTTTTCAGCTCTCTGCTCAGCCAGTTCCTTCATTTTTTCTTCAATTTCTTTCCGATCGCCTTTTTTTAGTTTCAGGGTAACGGCGGTGATGATTTCCTTGGTTTCCTGTACCTTACTGTAACGGTATCCGAAATCCAGTTTATCGCCATACATGCTGCGCATATATTCTCCGTCCGGGCTGACTAAGCTGACAGTATCCACAATATCCTTCATTTCTCCATCATAAGCGCCGGCATTCATAAATACCGCGCCACCGATACTGCCCGGGATTCCACTGGCAAATTCAAATCCGGTCAGTTCATTTTCCAAGGCCACCTGCGCTACGTCCCGCATCAATGCACCTGCCTGACAAATCAGCCTGTCACCCTTTACCTTAATCTCACTCATGGCCTCGTCCATTTTGATAATCGTGCCATGATAACCCGGATCTGTTACCAGAGTATTGGTTCCATTTCCGATTACGTGATACGGCATGTTCTGTTCCGTCAGCTCCATAATAATACCCTGCAGTTCCCATGCGCTGGCTGGCATAATCATCTCTGTAGCTCTTCCGCCGGTTTTAAAAGAAGTGTAATCCTTCATCTCCACATAAGTAAATCTCTTCATTATAATACATCCTTTCTGTTGATATCATATTTATTGAAATCTTCGTATTCCGAAGTTTCTGTCGGTAAGTGTTTTCTCTCCAAGCGTTTCTCGATATGGCGGCTGGTATAGTAATAAATCACCGCAAAGACCGGCACCCCCAGTACCATCCCTGCAAAACCAAATAGCCCGCCGCCCAAAAGAATGGCGAACAGTACCCAGAAGCTGGCAAGGCCTGTGGTTTCACCGAGAATTTTCGGCCCCAGTATATTTCCGTCAAACTGCTGCAGCGCAAGGATCAGAATCAAGAAGTATATTGCCTGAACCGGGCTTGCAAAACAGATGATAATCGCAGATGGAATTGCACCGATAAACGGACCGAAAAACGGAATGATATTCGTCACCCCGACAATGGTACTGACAAGTACCGTATACGGCATGCCGAAAATGGTCATCAGGATAAAACATAAAATACCGATAATCAGCGAATCAATCAGTTTTCCGTTAATAAATCCACCGAAAGTTCTATTGGTAAAATAAGCAAATTCGAATATTCGGTCAGACTTTTCTCTGGTACATGTTGCCAAAATCAACTTCTTTGTTTGGGCTTTGAATAACTCCTTGCTGTTGAGAAAATATACACAGACAATAACACCAATAGCAATGTTGAGCAATGTACGAAGGGTTAGAATTACCCCCTGGGAAATCTGTCCCATATAGAACCCAATCTTTGGCAAAAATTCATTCTGCGTCCAGTCGGTAAACGTATCTCTGAAATTGTTGATCAACAGTTCGAAAGATGCTGTAGCCTCCGGAAATCGTTCTGCGGTAAAGGTGTTTTCCGCCCAGTTAATCAGATCGGTAAGCCTCTCCGGTAAATCCTGGACGATTCCGACGATGCTCTTTATTGTCTCCGGAAGCACGAGTGCAAACAGTCCGCCAATGACGCCGAAAAGAACCAGAAGCGACACGATTGTACCCATGACTCTCGCCCATCGCAAGGAATGTCTCTTGTTCTTAAATGCACTGTTAGTAACCTTATACATTCGCCTAACGGTCACATTATAAACCGGACAGAGCAGATACGCCATAACCAAACCGAAAATAAATGGCGATAAAATGCTGCTGATTGTATTCCATGCGTCGCTTACCCCCTGCAAATTCCCCACGACTTCATAAAAAACAATCAACGCCGCACCTGCACCAAATAGGGCGACCGCCAGCTTTACATAGCGATTTTTAAAATATTCTCTCACCTGAAACTCCTCCGAAAAAATGCTGTAAATCGATTCTTTCCTAAGTTTATACTACCACAAACCCCCGTTTTTTACCATAACAATCTGCATGGAATCTATTTTTGGTATATTTATAACCCTTTTTAACTTTTTATAAATTCCCCCTTGACTTTTTCTTCTGCGGCTGTATAATTATTTTATCAGTTAAATATTTATTCGGAGGCGATAGAAATGCAACAATCAATTCATGTAGACTGCCCGACCTACCTTGAACTCGGTTTAGTAGACGGTCAGGTAAACACCATCAACGGTAAGGAACTGAACAGCGAAGGTGTTGTTCACGTTATCGACTATCTCTGCCAGGAAGTCAACGTCAAGGCAGCCGACGTTTTAAGCCATGTAGATTCCCTGAACCAGAGCTGTGGCGCAGTCAGACTGAAGTTATATAATGGCGTTGTCAGCGCTGTATAACCAAGTTTACTCTCAATGAATAATTTTAAGTATAAAAAGTGCAGCAGGATAACTTTATCTCGCTGCACTTTTATTATTCTGTTTATCCGGATATGCAGACCCACACCCGTCTCACCTTCTGTTTTCCATCATCAGTCTATTCATCTGCAAATTCTTCCCCAGTATATCTTCTTTCCCTGTCTTCAGATATACCGCCAAAGCCTCGTTGTAAACAGATTCACTGACTGTCAGCGGATACATGGATAACCCGCTGTAGCAAAGCTCATACTCCATCGCCGCTCTTGCCATAATCTCATTACAATCATCGTAAGGATAAATGCGAATGATCTCGTTATGTACACGAATGGCTCTGCTTACCGGTTCTTCTGAAACATCATCATGGAGCCTGCGAAACAGTTCCCATAATTCAGGTTCAATCTCCTGTGGCAAAACCGGATTGTAGCTCAGATGAAAGAGGATTGGTGTTCTTTTCCGGTAAGGCGGTATCTTTCCCTTGTTCAGCGCCTGATAAAACCGGTTCAGAGTAGCCGCTGAAAGTTCTTCGCCCATACCAAGAAGCGCCTCCATGCTCAGAAGCAGCTCAAGAAGTCCCGTAACCAGAAGATGTTCTTCCAAGGTAGCTTCCAGAACATATTCTCCACTGGCGATTCTTGCGGCCTTCTCCTGATTCATTGCACTTCCGGAAAGGCGCATATTCATTAAAACCCATTCAATTTTCATTTCTTGTCTGTATGCATCACTGTTCATATGGATAGTTTAACACAAAAGCCTTTCTCTGTGGTATACTGTTTTTATGACCTATGCGGACTTTCCGCAAATCCCGGAGGATAACCATGAAAATTTTAGTACTTAGCGACACCCACGGCAGCCTAAAAAAGGCAGGCCAAATTTATAAGAAGCTTACCGATGTAGACCTGCTCATCCACTGCGGAGACCATATCGGTGATGCCAAAACGCTTTCCGACGTCTGGGGTATTCCCGTCGTCTGTGTGCAGGGAAACTGCGACGGTCTGCGCGATCGTCAGTTCCAAATTGCCGATACTCCTGCCGGACGAATCCTGGTCACCCACGGCCATATGGAGCAGGTCGGCTTTGATTTGAGCAAGCTGCTTTACCTTGTCCAGGAGAACAACTGTATAGCCGCTTGTTTCGGACATACGCACATCCCACTCTGCGAAAATATTGACGGAATCTGGCTAATTAACCCGGGCAGCCTGCCGAACCCCAGAGATGGAAAAAACGGTTCTTATGCAGTGATTCATGCAGAAGAAGATGATTTTCACGTGCGCATCGTCTATTATGATGATGTCTGCAAAGAAGATCCGCCGGAGGCGCCGCCAACGCAGACAGCCAAAAAGACCTCCAAAAAAGCCAGAGGTGGTTTTCTCAGAGATCTTCTCAATTACAGCGACCGATTTTAAGGGATTATTTCCCCATATTATAGTAGGCCTGCATCTCTTCTTCCGGCACCATATTTCCGCCGGTAGCCCAGAGAATGTGGGTCGCATTTTTTAATTTGTCTTTCAAATTGTTTTTAATCAAATAACCTTCAGCCCCGAGCACATGATCCGGTCCGGTAAAGCTGGCACAGGCAGATGGTTCAATGAAAATATTCTCTGCATCAGCCAGTTTGGCCAAATATGGATAGAGCTTTTCGTCTCCAATGGTAAAGCAGCCGTCCAGCATAGTTTCCATCACGCTGCCCACCAGTCGGGAAGGTCTTCCCACCGCAAGTCCATCAGCGGCGGTTTTGCCGTCAAGACCCACATCACCTACAGAAATGCCGTCATGAAGTCCGGTCAGCATACCTAAAGTCATACATGGCGCATGGGTAGGTTCCGCAAAGAAGATATGAATATGTTCGCCGAAGATCTGTTTCAGTCCAAAAGCAACTCCGCCGGGTGCGCCGCCCACACCGCAAGGGATGTAAACAAATACCGGATGCTCCGCATCACAGGTAATCATCTGCCGCTTGAACTGCTCTGCAAGGCGGAAAGCCGCTACCGAATAGCCTAAAAACAAATCACTGGAGCCCTCATCATCTACAAAATGACAGGTTGGATCTTTTTCCGCTTCTTTACGTCCTTCTGCAACTGCCTTCTGATAATCATCCTGATATTCGATAACCGTGACGCCTTTGCGTCTAAGCAGTTCCTTCTTCCACTGTCGCGCATCAGCAGACATATGCACCGTCACCTTAAAGCCCAGCTTGGCGCTGATGATGCCGATAGACAACCCGAGATTGCCCGTAGAACCTACTGCTACGCTGTATTCTCCAAACAGATTCTTAAAACGTTCTTCAAGAAGTATGGCATAGTCATCGGTTTCTTTCAGCATACCTCTCTCCATCGCGATCTTTTCTGCCAGCTTAAGTACCTCATAGATACCGCCCCTGGCTTTGATCGAGCCGGAGACTGCCAAATGACTGTCGCACTTGAGAAAAAGCCTGCCGGCAAGCTCTCGTCCCAGTTCTGCCTCAAAAACTTTTTTCATCTTATTGATTTCCACAAGCGGTGATTCAATAATTCCACCGGTTTCCTCAGTCTCAGGAAACGCCGCCTGAATATAAGATGCAAACCGATCCAAACGGGCCTGCGCATCTCGCATATCTTCCATATTAAAAGGCAGTTCCGCCTTCTCTCCCACTTTCTCATTGAGCCAGAAAACTTCTTCGCAGTCTACCATATTCTGAATCAAGGGATACTCCACAATTAGCTTATCAATGTCCATTCTTCCGCTCCTTCCTTTTCTATAAGGGGTCTTTTCATTATACACTATCTTCACCGCAAAATAAAGTTTCATTTCTGACACGCCGTTCCGCCTCGCCGAACCATATGTGGGTCAATCTTCTCTGTCAACTGCCGGTCACCTTATGTTCCGCTGCTCCTTAGTGTTGCCCAAATCCATTGTAAATTCTATATTTTCGCGCAACGCCTCATGTTTTTTCCCAATTTTTTCTCCAAATACAGTTTTTGGCACGGTTTATGCTTTTAACTATACCAGATGAAAAACGTGTACAGAAATTATTGTAAAAATTAATGGTTTTCCCAGGAGGTAATTTAAATGAGTGTAGATGTAATGTTAAGCAGAGCTTTCAATCAGGCTGTAGCCAGCAACGCAATCAAATTTGCAGACAGAGACGCAGATTTCGCAGTAATTAAAACGTATATGATGGATTATGCAAAAAAATATGACGTAAAAGTTTCCGAAGAACAAATTAAGGACTATATTGTAAGTCAGAGACACAGATGGGATGAAGCCATCACCAAGATTACCATTGACGGTGCAAATGTAGATATCGAAAACATCTCTTACACCTATAAACCGGAACAGATGACCAAAGAAGAAACGCTGAAAATGCTGTTTGACTTCGCTGCTTCTACCCCTGGGGTTCATTTCACCCACAAGGACATCGATATGGCCATTATTAAAAACGTGATGAGATCCTACAATGAAGATCATCACTATGGACTTTCCGATGACGAAATTGACGCTTACATCAAGACCCAGATGCACAGATGGAATGATGCAGTAAGCAACATTAACGTAATCAACGCCGACGTTACCGTAAGCAACGTATCCTCTACTTATGCGCCGGAAGAAGGCAAAATGACCAAAGAAAGAGCCCTTCGCGAAGGTTTTGAATATGCCGCTGCTAATCCTGCCGTTCGTTTCACCGGTACTGATATCGACTTCCTTGTTATCAAGAACATGATGAAGGACTTTGCAAGAGCATGCAAGGTTGAGCTGACCGATGAAGAAATCGTTTCTCATATCAAAAGCGAATTCCAGAAGATGAATAAAGCTGTAGAAGACTTTTCTTTCGCCTTCAAAGTAAACAAATAAATCACCCATAATAAATATACCGGCGTTTACTTGTACGCCGGTTTTTTATATGAAGAAAACAACCAATCGAGGAAAACCGTTTCCATAATCTCATGAAAACTGCGTCACAATCGACAAGCGTGTTTAGATTCCGTTGATTCGTTTTGCAAAGGCCGCGGCGTCTTCCTCCAGATGCGGCACCTGCAGAATGGTCTTTGATTCATTTGCCGTTTTCATTATGGCAAAGCCTGCCGGAAGAATAAAGTTCTTATTAAAATTCATGGCGCCGATAACCTGCTCTGCAACAATATCCCCGCCGCTATATCCGGAGACCACCAGGGCAAACACCCGCTTCCGTGAAAAATCGTGGGTTCGGAATACTGACGTAAGCCGATTAATAAACGCCGTAAGATTCGCACTGACAGCGTCATTATAATTGGGGCAGATCATTACAAGCGTATCACATCGCAGGATGGCAGGATACACTTGCTCTACCATAATGCCTCTGTAAAAGCAGCTGTTTTTCACCCCAAAGTGAACACATTCCTCATACTTGCATCCCCTGCAATCCATCATTTGTCCGTTTCGCAAAGAAATCTCTGTCACCTCGCCATCAGACCGTAAATTTTCCTTGACCTTTTCCCAGAGCAGCATAGAATTAGAAAGATTCCTGTTGCTGGCATGTATGGCCAAAATTTGCTTTCCCATAACCTGCGGCATCTTGAAATTAAGAATCCTTCGCACCAGATCCCAGCTCTGTTTTGCATAAGCGCTGTAGTTATCCACGCCCCATACCTTTCCGATGACATGGAAATTGTAAAGGGAGCCCGTAGCCTCCACCAGCGGTTTGCCAATGAACGTACATCCTGCCAGATTGGCTGCAAAAACCAGCCGCCGAGCCAGACTCTTAGTAAACAACTCGCCTTTACCATCTACAATAACCCCGGCCACGCAGCCTTTGAGACAGCCTTCTCTACTCCTAAGATATTCAAGCATTTTGTAGTATTCAATATTGATGCCGGTAGCAGAAAGGCCCACTGCAAAGAGCAGCCTTTTTCCTGCAAGTTCTGTATGCATCAGCTCTTCAGCGGTCTCCAGACATTCAGTTTCTATTCCCTCAATGGCCTGCGCCAACACCTGATCCATCCTTTTTTCCGCTGCCGCTGCATGAAACGGTTTAATGATTGTCAGCATTTTCTCTCCTTCTCTCTTGTCAAAAATTATTCCAAGTCATAAAGTTTTTGATACGCCTTTTGAATCCTGTCATAAAGCGGCTGACACAACAGTGCATCCTCATACTCGGATCCATCTGCCGTGAGCCTATTCTTTATGCCTAAAAAAGCGCCGTTTTTATCATCACCAAAATACAAGGAGCTGTAATGCCACTGTCCCCGCAACGTCAGGAGAATAGAAATCGCCGCAGACGATAGCGCCGGCGCAATGTATGGTTTAAACCCCCGTTCCCTGACCTGCAGATTTGCCTCTACCGCAAGACGGGTCAAATCCCTTGACAGGTGATCATCATAATGCGCCACACTATCTGCAATGACCAGGTCTTCGCCATGAGGACCAAAAGCACGCCCTTCCTTTTCATAATGGAAAAATCGTGAATCTTTCTCACTGTAATAAAGGGCTCTCGCATGCATCACCCCAAGTCCGTACCCGCGTATCTGTCCCGGAGAAAGTCCGCTGCTGCGTAAAAACACTTTACATAACGGATCTACCGGATCTGATACTATGGCAACCATCCCTTTAAATTGGGCATTTTTCGCCAATGTGCCGAAATGCATTGCAATCTGACGATTTGCTTCAAGCTGAGCCATCCGCACATCACCGCCAACACCTAGAGGCGGGACAGCCTTGCTTGCACAAAAAATCAAAACATCGCAATCAAACAGATGTGCCTCTTCAATCTCAACGATTTCCGGCAATGCTTCCGTACCGAAAGGATATCGGATTTGGTTCATTTCTTGTTCCAACCTACTTACATTATCAGCCGAAAGGTCGTAAATACCGATTGCGGAAATCACGTCCGCACCCAGAAGGCGCAAGCCTACAAGTACGGTTCTTCCCACATCTCCCAGTGCGATAATATGCACACGGTTTCTCTTTTCCAGTTTGACAGGGCAAATGTCCAGAGGCGTCCGGGGAGCTTCCCCTTTACCTTCACGCCAAGCGATATCTTTCCAAAGGTCTTCAATTCTCTTCATCATCTGCTCTCCCCTCTGTCTTTTCCCCACAGCCTATGCAGTCGTTCAATATCATTTTCCACATAAACTGACGGAGCAAGATTTTCATCATAACGCAGACCCTCGCCTATATCGGGCCGGCATGGTCTGATCAGAACTTCACCCAGCCGATTCAGGGTCAGCTTCTTTTCAAAAGTATTCTGATATTCTCTCTCCAATACTTTGAGAATCGATCTGGCATTTTCCAGGCATACCATAGAGTAATCATAGATCGCCTCCGGCTGATCTGCCTTGATAAAAAACGGTGTAGTATATGGCAGAATCAAATTGACCGAAGCATCCGTATCCTTATCCATACTGTCTCCGCCGATGAACGGATAGCTGTCCCGCTCATTGATCCACAGCTTCATCGTCGGCAAGAAGTAAGCGCCTTCCACTCTGCGCTTTTTTACCGCCATCAAATCCTTTGCTCTTCCTGTCAATACCCCGACAATGATTTCTTTTACGTCAACCTCGCACGCCTTCAATATCGGATCAAGGATGTTCATACGATATCCTTTGTGGAGCAGATCATCAATTAAAATCACCGGCCGATTAAAAGAGTTCAGTGTCCTTGCCTGATTTTTCAATGCAGCATAGTGTTTCGCTTCTTTGATGGTAAAGCTCTGCAAGTCCTGCGAAAAATACTTTTCCGTATGCAAGGCCTTGGTCACCGTATTTGGCACTACAACATCTGCAAGAGCCTTGCCGAACGGCACCGACATATACGGTCCGCGTTTTCCGCTTTTATCCGGTATTGTCTTTACACCATTTAATTCCGCTACCTTATTGATAATCTTGTTGTGTACCGCTCCGGTATTAAAAGACAAAACCAACTGCCCCGGGTAAATTCCCGTCAATACACGCAAAAGCCGGTTATGCGCTTCATCTATCGCTTTCAGTACCTCCGGATTTTTGTTTAACGGATTCTTAACTACAGTCTCCACATCTTTAAACAGGACGATTGGCGATTTCATATTTACGGCGTAAATCGGCATTCCTCCCCTGCCTTCGGCAATGTTGACAAATCCCTGGCGACGAAGCACCTCTACAACTCTGTGGTTAAGTCCCGCCTTGTCCTGAGGATAATAAACGACATAAGCAAAATCCCTGGCAAGAAGCTCCGTCAAAATCTCAGTTAAAATAATCTGATTGATTCCGGAAATACTTTTGCCTTTCGCCGTAAACAATGCGCCGATAACCGCAATACTGCCGGAAGCATTTTCACGTATATGTGCTGCAACGGCAGGTTCTTCAAATTCTGCAAGAAGCTGTCCGGTTTCTACACGGTGCGCAGCTGCAAAGGCATTGATACGCCGGTGACGCATACCGCTTTCCACATATAAGTTTCTCACACCTTCCCGTTCAAGATACTTGCGTACTTTTTCCACATCATAGCCCCTCTCCAGCATTTCCTCCTCTATGCCGTCCATTTCATCCAAATTCCTGTGCCGATAAGGGCTGATACTGATTTCCCTTGCCTGTAAAATGTGCTTGTACGCCGGTTCCCGCAAATACAAGTTTCTGTCATAAATGTAATTCTGGGCAACCGTATCAATAAGGTTAGAAATATCCCTGTTCAAATCAATATTTTCTCTGATCTTAGTTGAGCTGATATCCTCATAGTATTTTTTCAGCGTAAGGTGAATCACGTGTGCAGTAATCGGATATCCTTTTTCGGCAGAAGCAGTCTGTTCATTAGACTCTCTGGCAAAGGCGATATGATTTAGGGTATGGATAGAATCTTCTTCGGGCAGAGCCTTATAACAAGAGGCATTTTTGATAACATCTGTTCCTACGGCAATATACAGTTCTTTTCCCTTAAAAATTTCTTTCAATCGCCGGATATCTGCCGGATTGGCGATATTGACCGGAATATCTTCCGGGAAGACAAAAATGTTGTCCTCATCTGCGATGGACATTGTCATAATCTTTCTTCGCTGCAGTCGAGGCTGGGTATTCTTTGACCAGGAAAACTCATCCAAAGCCAGATAGACTTCGAATCCCATGTTTCTTATGGTCGTAGCCACCGCCTTGTGACCCAAACTGAACGGATCAAACGTTCCCGGGAAGAACGCTACTTTTTTAACCGGTTTCAGATCAAAATTACCTTCTTCCACCTGATATCTTGCAATGTAACGATAAATATGGTTGAGTACTGCCGCATGATTGTAAAAGTCCAGGTCTTCCTCTTTTTTCTCAAGCAGTAAAGACATGACTTTTTTATAACAATGACGAAACAGCTCTGTCTTTTCCTCAAAGGAAAGGGTTTCACTGCCGAAAAGATGTACACCCAACGTCCAAAATGCTTCCTGAGAAACTATCGGATTAAAATTGGCAAAGGCTTTGAGAATCATATTCAGCAGACGAAAACGCCGTTTTTCTGTAATTGCCGGGTCTTCAGAAAATCTTACTTTATATTGCCCGTAATGCTCTACCATAACCCCCAGCGTATTGATAACTGAAGTAGCCGCTTTTTCATTTCCGGTTTCCAAAACTTTCTGCAGCTCGTCTACGGACTCGTCCAACTCCTTAGTCGGCAGATATAGCATGACAAGACCAAGATAGTCGGGTACATATTTCGAAAACTGATAGTCTCCCAACTCCAAACCATTAAACAGTTCCACCGTCAGTTCGTTTCGCTGCTCCATCGGCATGTGTCCAATAATCTCCAGCAGCCCTTCTCCCGCTGCTCGGCGAACGGTCAACGTCTCACTGACCTTCAGCAAATTGGCCAAGTGGGTTGCCACATGAAGCATCTTGCCCTTATCACTGCCTTCTGCCACATAATCAAGCATAAAAGCAATATTTGTCACCTTCTGAATCCATGGGGTTCCGGTCTTCAGATTATCCAAAAACATAACTGACAGATTATCATCAAAGACAGTATCATCACCTGAAATTCCCATGACTTCTCGCAAATCTTTGCGATAATCGTCGTCACTGTAACCCGGAAAAAAATGGTGGGCCGTTTTCAGCACAGCGATATCAATACTCTTGTCATAACATCCATGTTGAGCAGCCAAAAATGCACCTAATCTCTGCAAAAACTCACTGGTACAGATTTCCGGCGAAATTACACAAGCCGTATCCAAAAGAACCATTACTGTTTCTTTAGACATCTTTTCTTCTCGATAATAATTTTGTAATATATCAAAATATCGGTATCTGCAGGAAACCTTACACTGATTAAGGACGGCTTTTGCTACTCTATCCAGACAATTGGAGATCCACTTTCGGTGCTGCTCCGTCATTTTGTGATCCGGTATGATAATTTTATCCAGGTATTGTTCCCATAATGTAAGATTATTTACTATCCGATCCGGCACCATGGTTCCTTCAGGCACCTCTTTTTTGTATTCATCGCTGAATCCGGCAATCATCTGTCCCATAATCAGCGCTGCCTGGTTTCTGATATCACTTTCTTTATGTGCCAAAAGTTCGTAAAGAAACTTCAATGTCAGCAATTTCTGTTTCTCTGTCATGTAAGTAGAATACTCACCAAAGATGCTGATATAGGTACGCAGATTTTTCCACTGACGCTCGCTGCGCGCAGCCTCAATCAGACTGCCGAATTCACTCTCACTGTGAAAACGACTCATCAGACGAATATTATGATCCACAGCGCTGAACTTCAACTGATCAACCACATCCTGACCGCTGAGCAGCACAAGTTCACGTTGAATCTTTTTTCCCGCCTTTTCCGGTTTCTGGCTATAATCTGCCGGCAAACAAGTCTGCACCCCGTTTTCTTTCATGTAGGATTCAAAGTCTTTCAGCTTATTATATACTTTCTGGTAACGCAGCCGTTTAACCTCATCCACATTGTCCAGCTTCTCCAAAATCACATGATATGCATCGTCAAGACTATAAAAATGAACGATTTCCTCACCGATTTCGTTACGTGCACTTTTTACACGAAAATCCGCATAGATTAAAAGCAGCGACTCTGCAGACAGATTCTCAAGTTCCAAATCCCATGTTGAATGGTTTGCTGCAATATGACCGATGTTCGGCATCTCAAATCTGCTGTAACAAATATCCGTATAGTAATAGTGCAGATAGGGAATCCGCCGCTCTTCACTTTTTCTACAGCCATACTTGCCGATATCATGTCCTGCTGCAGCACCGGAAACCAGTCCCAGGTCCACAGGTATCCCTGCTTCAGCCATCTGTCTGGCCATATACAGCGCTACATAATGCACTCCGCCAATATGCCCAAGGGTATTAAACGGCGTAATATCCGCACCTATGCGCATGAACTCATAGATATATTTTTGCTTGACTAATTTATGAAGTTTTATATACTCATGGGTAAATCCTCCCTCAAGTATCTCCTTGTCACTTAAAAGCTGCAGGTTTTTGGTAGGATCAAAAGGCAGATATTTAGCCTCATAGGCATAAATTCCTCTGAGGATCTGCAGTAAAAGCTGTCTGCCCTGCCGATAGTTTTCCGCATCTGCCGGCAGTCCTTTTTCAGGAAAAATCTGTCCCAGAATATAATGGTAACAGTGATTTGCCCATCCGTTTTCCGGTTCATCCAAAAAAAGATTTATCCATCCTTTGGCCGTTTCCACTACATCCTGCACGGAAAATCTGCCGCCCTCTCCCACTCTTTCGCAGAGAGCCCGGCTAAAAGCTTTTCCGTTATTCTGCATCAGCTCCGTGTCCACCTGAGACTGCGTTTTTCCGATTTCTTTCAGAAACCCTTTATCCTTCAGGGCATTCCTTAACTCCTCATACACTTGCATCTTACTGTTCCTCATTTATAACCCGTACTTTAACTTCTTTCTGGCAAAAGTCGTCTGTGGCAGCCCTAACAAATCCGCTGCCTTTCTGGTAGTCCCTTCCTGTTTCAGTGCATATTCGATAATCAGTTTTTCTTGCTGATCCATAAGCTGATGGAAATCCAGATTTTCATTACGGTCGAAATGCTTCTTCATATTGAGCAGCTTGTTATCGTAGTCATTTTCTCCCAGAATTTCATCCACATCCTCTTTCCCAATAACCACATCCTTACTGCTGATGACCAGCCTGTGAATCACATTCTCCAGTTCTCGCACATTCCCCGGCCAATAATAATCATATAGACTATCCAATGCTTCCTGAGACAGTTCCTTGCTGATGTTGTATTTTTTAGCCCAGTTTGCCGCAAAAGTAGTAGCCAGGCAAAGGATATCCGCTCTTCTCTCACGCAGCGGCGGCACATCAATTTTGCAGATATTCAATCTGTAGTAAAGGTCTTCTCTGAATTTGCCTGCATCAACAAGCTCCTTCAGTGGAATATTGTTCGCTACGATAACTCGCACGTTGACGGATACCTGATGGGTTCCACCAACTCGATAGAACTGATTTTCCTGCAGCACCCGTAAAAGCTTCGACTGCATATTCATAGAGAGCGTACCGATTTCATCCAAAAACAGAATTCCCTTATTGGCCATTTCAAAATATCCCGGTTTTCCGGCTGTCTGCGCACCGGTAAATGCGCCTGCTTCATATCCGAAAAACTCAGATTCGGCCAAACTTTCTGCAATAGTTGCGCAGTTTATTTTGATACAAGGGTTTCCACATCGTTCACTGTTCTGATGAATCAAGGACAGCACACGCTCTTTCCCTACGCCGGTTTCTCCCTGTATGATTACATTACAGTCATACTTGGCAATATTCAATACCTCATCCACCATACTTCGGGTTACCTGACTCTGATAAACAAAATTATCCAGTTTACCGGCATTTTCTATGATCATACTCTTTTCCCGATTTTCGTTTCTCCTCCACTGCTTTTCTCGTTCTATATACAGATGATTGATCGTATCCAGTATCGGTTTGATACTTTTGACGATCCGAATAGTAAACTCAGGATAGTCTTTCACGTACTGGTCGAAAGCATACATCGTCACAATTTTCCCCATAGATTCGGCCACCAGCTGTGCTTCTGAATAGTGATTTTCCACCGCCGTAAAATATAGGTCACCAAAGGATTTGACCAGCATAACGGCCAGGGTCTCTGAACCAAAAATATTTTCTGCCACGATAACCTGATCTGCCATAGTCAATTTGGAATTCTGCGCAAGAAGTCCATGGAACGCATTGACCGGATCAGTTAAATCCACAAAGTAAGTCGCTTTCACCAGTGGAGACAGCGCTTTCTCAATTTCTTCCTGGGTCAGAATTTCTTTAGCATGTTTGTCCATAATGGCAATCACCTCGGTGGAAGCGCCTGTAGCCTCTCTCACTGCTTCTGCATACATGGCCACCGTATAAGTTTTTCGCCCGATGACAATAATATTCTGATTCTTATGCTCTACCGCAATGTTGTAAGCGCCGAAAAGGCTTCCCGCCTCGTCGATGGCTGCCAGAGTATAGTTGTGCTGCATCCCTTTTTCCATCCTATACACCGGAGAAGCTTCAAAGAGAATCGCATAACCAGAACAGACAATCTGCCCGTAGTTAAAATCAATTTCAAAAATGTCTTCTATATATATAGGGATACAGCTCAGTGAAGTGATACAGTAAATCCGATCGCCTTCCTTTAGCTCATGCCCTTCTCTGCTCGCCTCAGGTATTTCATCAATTGTTCCGATGAGAACTCCGCCCGAACCAGTAAACGGATTATGCAGTTTTCCCCGTTTTTCGATGATATCCATAATTTTAACCCGCATCTTTGCCTCGTCAAAACCACAGCTGGAACAAATCTGTTGGAAGTTCCCCCATTCAAGGTGAATGCGCTCCAAACAAATTCTGACTTCTTTTGGTCCCAGGTTCTTGCCATTATCCAGTTTCCATGCTGTTGCAGGCACCATGCCCTTAGGCTCCAGCACTCTATCCAGACCATAATATTTCTTCATTGGTTTCTCCTAATCACTTAACCATCTAAAATCCATCTTATTTTCATCCTATTCCTACAGCGCGTAAATGTCAATAGTTTTGACCCATTTTCGGGACAAGTTTGACAATCTTTTACCAAATTCGGTTCATCTATGTCGAGTTTCTCAATCCCAACTTTCATTCACACTGTCCGGATTCCCCATTTTTCGCTCATCTACCGCTATTTATCTTGTTTGTTAAATTTTTTTCAAAGTTGGCACGGTGCTTGCTTTATATAGTTACGGATTTTATTTCCAAGCAATTATCATCAATTAAGTAAAGGAGAAAGAAAAATGAATTTTCTAAAAGCCGCATTCAAGTTCGTGCCAATCATCGTACTGGCAGGCTTGATGATGACCGGACAAGACGCACTGCTTGCTGCGCCTATCGCTGCCTGTGTAGCCGTAGTGGTAGCAAAAATTACCGAAAAGCTTACATTTAAAGAATGTATTGATGCATCCATTAGCAGCGTAAGCAACATTATCGTGGCCTTGTTCATCCTGATGTTTGCCTATGCAATGGCAAGCGCATTCATGTCTACTGGCGTAGGCGCTTCCGTTGTAAACATCGCACTGTCTCTGGGCGTAACAGCAAAGACTACAGCCGTTATCGGTCTGTGTGTAACTGCTGTTCTGTCCGTAGCAACCGGTACTTCCTGGGGAACCTTCGCTGCATGCGCACCGATTTTCCTGTGGTTAGTACATATCGTTGACCCGAACTGTATCGAAACCGGAAGCCTGCTTCTGACTACCTGCGCAATCGCCGGCGGCGCATGCTTCGGTGACAATATCGGTCTGATTTCCGATACCACCATCGTATCCTCCGGTATTCAGGGCGTAGAAGTTGTTGACAGAATTAGAAGTCAGGGCGTTTGGTCCGTTCTCTGTCTGATTCTGGCTGCAATTGCATTCTTCGTTGCAGGTATCCTTATGGATCTGCCTGGTGAATCCGTTGTTGCAACCAACGTTATGGATTCCGTACCGCAAAGTGCGCTGGACTATCTGGCAGGCGAAAGACCGGAAGCTATCGATCTGCTGAACCAGGTACAGCACGGCGTTGCTGTTTACATGATTATTCCGCTGATTCTGGTTATCGTTTTAGCAGTTCTTGGCGTAAACACCTTTGCCTGCATCGGCAGCGGTATCGTTTCCGCTTATATCCTGGGACTGTTTGCAGGAACAACTTCCTTCGCAGCCGGCGGACTGCAGGAATACCTGGATATGTGTATGGCAGGTTTTGCTGACGCAGGATCCTGGGTAGTCGTTATGATGATGTGGGTTGCTGCATTCGGCGGCATCATGGGCGCAATGAAGGCCTTTGACCCGCTGGCAAACCTGATCGTCAAGATTTCCAGAAACGTAAGACAGCTGATGACCTGCAACGGCGTTCTCTGCCTTGCCGGTAATGCCATTCTGTCTGACGAAATGGCACAGATCGTAACTGTTGGCCCAATCATCAAGGGTATCGCAGAAGAAAACATCGTAGCTGAAACAGAAGAAGACATGTACAAGATTAAGCTGAGAAACGCAACTTTCGGAGATGCAATGGGCGTATTCGGTTCCCAGCTGATTCCATGGCACGTATATCTGGGTTTCTATGTAGGTATCGCAGCCAACGTATATCCGCTGTTCGACTTCGCAAACACAGACTTCATCAAGTACAACTTCATGGCTATGATTGCAGTTGCTTCCATGCTGCTTCTGACCTTCACCGGCGCAGACAGATTCATTCCTCTGTTCGGACTGCCAAAGGAACCAAAGGTAAGACTGAAGACCAAGGAAGAAAAAGCTGCTGCGTAAAGGCACACAATATTGTAACTTTTTTAAAACATAAACCTATAACAGAAAAAGGAGTCGGCATAAGCTACTCCTTTTTCTGTTATGTTTTCTTCTGCAAAACGCATTTTATATTCTGGTTCTCATCTCTTCACTCATATGCTGACCGGTAATAGAGAATTCTACCCACTCAGCCACGTTTACAGCGTGATCACCGATTCGTTCCAAATACTTGGCGATCATGAGCAGATCCAGAGAAAGCTCTGCGCTGGCTTCTCCCTGACGAATCAAACCAATGATGTCTTCTTTCATTTGCTCAAAATGATGATCCACTACATCATCATCCCCCATAACTTTATTGGCAAGCTGCAGATCCTTATCTACAAAGGACTTAATGGATTCTGTCACCATCTTTGACGCCGCCTCAGCCATCGCTTTCAGATGTGTGTGTTCCTTGGACTGCTCCCCTTCGATAAATTCTGCAATTTCTGCAATATCAGAAGCCTGATCACCGATTCGCTCCATGTCAGAAATCATCTTCAATGCTGCAGAAATCGTTCGCAGGTCTCTTGCTACCGGCTGCTGCTGCAGGAGCAGTTTGAAACACATATTCTCGATTTCTCTTTCCTTCTCATCGATTTCACTATCTGTCTCTGCCGCCAGATGGAGCAGCTCGTCATTATCATCCAGAAGCCCTTTAATTGCGTTGGAAATCGCAAGTTCACAAAGACTTCCCATCTTAATCAGCTCCACATTAAGCAGTGCAAGCTGTTCGTCGAATTTGTTTCTCATTAACCAAACCTCCCGGTAATATAATCCTCCGTCTTTTTGTTGGACGGTACAGAGAAGAGTTTCTCTGTCTTATCGTATTCTATCACTTCTCCTAACAGGAAAAATGCGGTATTATCTGATACGCGAAGCGCCTGCTGCATATTGTGGGTAACCATAATAATGGTATACTTTTCCTTTAACTCCAGCGCCAAGTCTTCGATTTTAGATGTAGAGATTGGGTCGAGCGCACTGGTTGGCTCGTCCATCAGCAGCACTTCCGGATTTACCGCTAAAGCCCTGGCAATGCAAAGCCTCTGTTGCTGCCCGCCGGAAAGGCCAAGAGCGCTTTTTTTCAGTCTGTCTTTCAGTTCATCCCAGATTGCTGCATTTCTCAGCGAAGTCTCAACGATTTCATCCAGCTCCGCTTTACTTCTAATGCCATGGGTTCTGGGACCATAGGCGATATTATCATAAACGCTCATAGGAAACGGATTTGGTTTCTGAAAAACCATGCCCACCCGTTTTCTCAAGTTATTTACGTCCATATCCCCATAGATGTCTTCTCCATCCAGTCGTACATCGCCTACAATACGGCAGCCTTCTACCAGATCATTCATTCTGTTCAGCGTCTTCAGCAAAGTGGATTTTCCACAGCCGGAAGGGCCGATAAAGGCGGTAACCTCGTTAGACGGCAAGTTCAGATTGATATCTTTCAATCCATGAAAATCACCGTAATATAAATTCAAATCTTTTATCGTAAATTTATCCATGTAAAACTCCCTTTATTTCTTCGTCACCTTTTTTGCAATCATGCTGGAAATAGCATTGATGACAATGACCACAATCAGCAGTATTACAGCCGTTGCATAGGCCTGTTCAGTATAGAGCCCTTCGGAGAGGAGTGCGTACATGTGCACTGACAGGGTTCGTCCTGAGGAGAAGAGACCGTTTGCAACACCTGTAACTGTACCTGCTGTATATATTAAAGCTGCCGTTTCGCCAACAATTCTGCCTATTCCCAGAATGATACCGGACAGGATACCGGGAACGGCTGAAGGCAGAACGATACGAAATACGGTCCGCAGCTTTCCTGCACCAAGGCCGAAGCTTCCTTCTCGGAAAGTATCCGGCACAGATTTCAGCGCTTCTTCTGTGGTTCGCATAATCAGCGGCAAAATCATAATCGCAAGCGTCAATGTTCCTGCCAACAGAGAATAACTCCATTCCAGAGCCACGACAAACATCAGATAGCCAAACAAACCATACACGATGGAAGGAATACCCGATAGCGTCTCCGTCGTCAGGCGAATAACATTTACCAGCTTGTTTCCCCTTTTTGCATATTCCACCAGATAGATTGCCGATCCAATACCGAACGGCACTGCAATCAGAAGCGCTACTGCCGTAATCGTCAGTGTATTGATAATTGCCGGCATCATGGACTGATTATCCGTGGTAAACGTCCAGGCAAACAGCTCCGGTTTCAGATTCGGAATGCCTTTAATCAGAATATAGCCCACTACAGAAACCAGAACCGCTACCGTAATCAGCGCTGCCAAGTTGACAAGAATTCTGAGAAAGAGGGATAACGGCTGACCTTTATACTTTTTTAACATTCCTTTGCCCTCCTGTTGTTAATCAGATTAAAGAGCAGATTGATAATCAGAATAAACACGAACAGAACTACGGCTGTCGCAATCAGTGCGTCTCTGTGGAATCCCTGAGCATAACCCATCTCCATAACGATATTGGTCGTCATGGTTCTGGCCATACTGAGAATGCTTTCCGGCATAACAGCACTGTTTCCGACAATAACCGATACGGCAAGGGTTTCTCCGATTGCACGGCCAACGCCTAGAATCACTGCAGCCATAATGCCTGATTTTGCGGCCGGTAAAACGGTAAAAAACACACTGCGTTCATGGGTGGCGCCGAGAGCCAGCGCACCTTCATAGTAATGCTCGGGAACGGCGCGGATAGACGCTTCTGACACACTGATAATTGTCGGCAGAATCATAATCCCAAGCATGATGGAAGCCGTCAGAATGCCCTTTCCGCTTGTTCCCGGGAAAATATCCTGCATCAGTGGCACAATAACCACAAGGCCAAAGAATCCGTAAACAATAGACGGAATTCCCGCCAGCAGATCTACAGCCGGTTTCATCATACTGTGAAGCCTTGGCGTACAGAATCTCGCCATATAAGTAGCGCAAAGCAAACCAATAGGCACACCGATAATAATCGCGCCTACCGTCACATAAATACTGCCTACTATCATTGGCAGTATGCCGTAGATATCCTGCATCGGTTTCCACTCTGTTCCAGAGAGGAAATTCCAAAAACCAATTTTACTCATGGTCGGTATGCCGTTTCCGAACATGAATACACATATTAAAATTACTGCGATAATCGACGCACATGCAGCCAGTAAAAATACCAGCTGCATTGCTTTTTCCTTAAAATTTCTATTCATGGATTTTCTTCTTATTTCACATCTGCCCAGTCAGTGATTGTTCCGGTATAGATACCCAGTACGGACTCGGAAGCGATTTCAGAAAGGGTGCTGTTGTTGTTTACAATAACTGCGATTCCGTCAAGTGCGATTGCCTGTGCCTCAACGCCCTGTGCCAGTTCTTCTTCGCTGACTTCTCTGGAAGCCATACCGATGTCGCTGATGCCTTCGATTGCGTCAGTTACGCCTGTCGTGGAATCGGACTGCTGTACATTGATCTGTACATCTTTGTTCAGTGCCATATATTCTTCTGCCAGTTTCTGCATTACCGGTGTTACAGAGGAAGATCCGCTGATTGTAATTTCGCCGGAAACGCCTGCGCCTTCGTATGCACCTTCACTGCCTTCACTGATATAGCCTTCTTCTTCAACAATAGCCTGTCCTTCATCACTCATGATATAGGAAACAAAATCTTTAGCCGTTTCACTTACATCTGCTTTAGTTACGATATTGAACGGTCTGGAAACTTTGTAGTCGCCGCTCTTTACATTTTCAGCAGTAGCTTCAACGCCGTCAACCTTGAGCGCTTTTACTGTATCGTCCAGGGAGCCCAGAGAAATATATCCGATTGCGGATTCATTGCCTGCGATAGTCTGCATCATAACGGAAGTACTGTTGGTTACTTCTGCAGTTTCGATTGTCTGGTCAACTTTTTCACCGGCATCGTCTTTTACTTCAATACCGAACAGTTCGACAAAAGCGCCTCTTGTTCCGGAACCTTCTTCACGGGTTACAACATGGATTCCGCCTGCTGCGCTGCCGCCTTCTGCAGAATCATCTCCACCACCACATGCGGTAAACATTGTTCCCATAAGAACCAGCGCCATACCTACGGCTAAAATTTTCTTTAACTTTTTCATCTTTCTTCTCCTTTTATTTATTTTCTTTTTATTGTTCACTTGATTACGTGATTAATATACCGAAGAAATGTAAAGTGTGTAATCATATTTATGTTAAAGGTTTGTAAAGTCCAAAAAAAATCAAAAATCCGACTTTTCCAAAAGACGGATTTTTGATCATTGATTCATCTTCATATTCTCTCGTAACAAGCTATACCTTCAGCAAGCTTCGATAAAGTTCTTCGTTGGCCGCATCAAAAGCCACCAGCAATACCTCTTCTATACAGCTCTTGTTATGTGCTGCAAAATATGCACGAATTGCCTGTAATGCGGTCTTTGCTGCCTCTTCCTTAGGATAGCCGTAAACCCCGGTGCTGATTGCCGGAAAAGCAACGGTTTTGCATCCATATTTCTCTGCTTCCTCCAAAGATCGCCGGTAACAGCCGGAAAGGGCTTCTCTTTCGCCCCGGTCTCCACCTTGCCATACCGGTCCTACAGTATGAATGACGTACTTAGCACCAAGCCGATATCCTTCTGTCGTTTTCGCATCCCCTGTCTCACAACCGTGAAGCAAACGGCAGGCTGCCAAAAGCTCCGGTCCTGCCGCCCGATGAATTGCTCCATCTACACCGCCGCCGCCAAGCAAACTGTGATTCGCTGCATTGACAATAGCATCCACCGGAAGTTTTGTTATATCTCCTCTGTATATCCTAATCATTTTATACCTCCAAGCCAATGGCGAAGCAATTTTTCTCCATCCATTGAAACCTCTCTTTCTTCGCAGACAAACATCCTCTCCGGATGCCACTGGACGCCGATAAACGGATACTGTTTGTGGGAAAATGCTTCGACAACCGATTCGCCCTGCTGACGATTATCTATCCACAACGCCGCGGGAGAAAGACCATCGCCCAGACGTCCCACCCCCTGGTGATGACGAGTATTCACCAGGCAAGTCTTTCCATAGAGTTCTTCCATGAAACCGCCTTCAGTAGTTTCCAGCTGATGATACCGTTCAGGCGTGCCGGCTTTATGATACTCTGCACAGTCTAAATCTTGGATCAACGTACCGCCAAAATACACGTTAATAAACTGCATTCCCCGGCATATTCCCAAAACCGGTTTACTCGTTTCTTTCGCCAGATCCAAAAGCGCCCACTGGGACGCATCTAACCCATCGTTAATGTCATTGGAACATTCATCTTCTGCGCCCCAAAGCTTTGGGTTCATATCTTGACTGCTGCCCGGCAGAATCAGTCCGTCAGCATGTAAAAGATCTTCCACAGATAAAGAAACAAACGCTTCACAGCCCAGCTTGGCAAATGCCTCTATATAATTGTCACATCGGTTCTCCGCATTTTCAAAACCGCCGATCATCATTCTTTTCATGGGTATCACCTTCCTTATAAACTAAGCCAGTATTCCAGCATCTTTTTGCCATTCTCCTGCTGAACCGGATCTCCATGCACTACCATTCTCTCCGGATGCCACTGGACGCCAATGATGGGATAATCCTTGTGGGCATACCCTTCTATAACCTGTTCTTCCCGGCTATCGGGATTATGCCACAAGGCAGTAAGATAAAGTCCCTTACCCAGGTTTTCTACCGCCCAGTAATGGCGGGTGTTGATTTCCGTTTCTTCTCCGAAAAGCCTCTCCATAAAAGTTCCCTCCATCGGATGCATCTGGTGGTAGCTTTCCGGCTTTGTAATCCGATGAATCTGCCAGCTTGGAATCTTCTGATTCAGCGTACCGCCCAGATGGACATTGATGTACTGCATGCCTCTGCAAATACCCAAAACCGGAATCCGTTTCTCTATGGCTTTTTCCAGAAAAACCCCCTGGAGTCTATCCAGCTCATCGTTCAGCTCACAGTTTTCCTGGCTCTCTGCGCCCCAAAGCTTAGGGTTTACCCCCTGCATGCTGCCGGGAAATACAATACCATCCACGTCATCCGCATCCTCAGGATGCAGGGAAAGAAAAGCTTTACATCCCAACTTAGCAAAAGCTGCAATATCGTCATCATATTTGTCAATGGCTGTCTCCCAGCCTGCAATTAAAATCTTCTTCATCTGGTAAAATCTCTTTCTATCTGTGATGGCTTGATTATACTACAAGCTTTTATCCAGCGCAAACAATTTCCAATTGAATCCCAGGTTCTGTCACCCAAACGTTTTTTACATTTACTGAAAAAGTCACTAATCGAGCATTAAAAAGTAAAATAATTGACCTTCATCATATTTTCCCAGAGCTTTACGATGCTTTCTTACTGAAAATCAATCTATTTGCCGTTTATTCATTAAAACCCAAGGGCTTTATCCGTCTCTTTAACCTTCTCTTCAGCCTTTAAACATGGCGTTCCCCTTATTTTTACTTTTATCTATGCTTATAGGTGGATTTTCAGTAAAGGCAAAAAACCGTTGGCCTAATGCCCTCCTATGCCCCGAAGATTAACAAAACAGCAGACAGGCGAGACCTGTCTGCTGTTTGAATTTTTCTTTATGGTTCGAACTACTTGCACTCGCCGCCCAGGTATTCATCAATTCCTGCAGCCGCAGTTTTACCTGCGCCCATAGCCTTGATTACTGTAGCTGCACCTGTTACAGCGTCACCGCCGGCGAAGATGCCGTCACGGTTGGTTGCTGCAGTTTCATCAGCGCCGATACCGCCCTTCTGGTTTGCTTCCAGATTTTCAGTAGTATCCAAAATCAGGGTGTTCAGTTTGGTTCCGATAGACATGATAACCATATCTACAGGAACTACATGGTTGGAGCCTTCGATAACAACCGGTTTTCTTCTTCCGGAAGCATCAGGTTCGCCCAATTCCATGCTGACACATTCGATACCGGTCACATGACCTTTTTCGTCACCCTTGATTTCTACAGGGTTGGTCAGCAGTTTGAAGATAATGCCTTCTTCGATAGCGTGATGAACTTCTTCTGCTCTTGCAGGCAGTTCATCCATGCTACGACGATAGATGATATATACTTCTTCTGCACCCATACGCTTTGCACATCTTGCAGCGTCCATTGCAACATTTCCACCGCCGACTACAGCAATTCTGTTTACCTTCTGAATCGGGGTATCGTACTCAGGCAGATAAGCCTTCATCAAATTGATACGCGTCAGATATTCGTTAGCAGAGCATACGCCCAGCAGATTTTCGCCCGGAATCTTCATAAAAGATGGAAGTCCTGCGCCAGTACCGATGAATACGGATTCAAATCCTTCTTCTTTCATCAGCTCATCTACTGTAATTGCGCGGCCTACGATAGCATTGGTCACAAACTTAACGCCCTTAGCTTCCAGTTTTGCAACCTCAGCTGCTACGATTTCCTTTGGCAGACGGAACTGCGGAATACCATAAACCAGAACGCCGCCGGTCTTATGTAAGCTTTCGTAAACCGTTACTTCGTAACCTTTATTGATCAGGTCTCCTGCACATGCAAGGCCTGCCGGACCTGCGCCGATAACAGCAACTTTGTGTCCGTTGCTTTCTGCCGGTTTGATTTCCTCGTCACCACAATTTGCAGCATGCCAGTCAGCAGCAAATCTTTCCAGACGACCGATAGCAACAGGTTCACCCTTTACACCGTGAACGCACTTGCCTTCACACTGGTTTTCCTGCGGGCAGACACGTCCGCAGATCGCAGGAAGGCTGCTGGTTTCGCTGATAATCTGATAAGCCTCTTCAAACTCACCTTCCGCAATCTTTGCGATAAAATCAGGAATCTTAACCATTACCGGACAACCGGACATACAAGGCTTTTTGCGGCACTTAAGGCATCTCATTGCCTCGTTGATGGCCATTTCTTCCGTATAGCCCGAAGAAACTTCCAGGAAGTTCTTGTTACGAACGTTAGGGTCCTGTTCAGGCATCGGATTCTTTTCTCTTACTAAATTAATCATGGTAACGAACACCTCCTGTCAAGCGGCATACATGCGCTCTGTCTTCTGCTTCCTGATCAGAGTAATATGCGCTTCTCTGAATCAGCTCATCCCAGTCAACCAGGGCGCCGTCAAATTCAGGTCCGTCCACACATACGAACTTGTCTTCACCGCCGATATTGCAGCGACATCCGCCGCACATACCGGTTCCGTCAATCATATATGCAGTGAGAGACGCAACAGAATGAATGCCATATTTTTCTGCAATCTGGCAAGTGAACTTCATCATCATCGGTGGTCCTACAGCGATGACTTCGTCAAACTTCTCGCCAGCCTGAATTAATTCTTCCAGCTTAGCAGTGGTGAAACCCTTTTCTCCATAGGAGCCGTCATCGGTCATGACGTAGAGCTTATCTACACCTGCACGGAATTCATCTTCCAAAATTACCAGATCTTTAGTTTTGAAACCTTCAATCATAACAGTTTCTACACCATGGTCATGCATACCGGTTGCCAGTGGGTAAGCCAGTGCATTTCCTGTGCCGCCGCCCACTACGCAGACCTTCTTCAAACCGTCCATATGAGTCGGTTTTCCCAGTGGTCCTACAACATCAGCCAGGCAGTCACCTACTTCAAGCTGATCCATCAGCATGGTCGTTCTGCCTACTGCTGCATAAATCAGGTCAATTGTGCCGTCCTCTTCGTTGTGGCCGGCCATGGTGAGAGGGATTCTCTCACCGTATTCATCAGTACGAAGGATGATGAACTGACCCGGTCTTGCTTTTCTTGCTACCAGAGGCGCATAGATTTTCAGCCATACCATGTTGTCATTCAGTCTTCTTTTGTATGTTACTTCAAACATTTTCATTACTCTTCATCCTCCTTTCCTAATTATCGTAGCTCTTCTTCTGATTCTGCAGATGTGCGTATCTGTCCATAGCCATTTCTTCGGACTTTCTGAACAGTTCTTCTGCTCTTTCAGGGAACTTCAGCTGCAGGGAGTTGTAACGAACTTCGCTCATCAGGAAGTCTCTGTAATTTTCGCTTGGTTCGCCGCTGTCGATGGAAAGTGGATTCTTACCTTCTGCTGCCAGAACAGGATTGAATCTAAGCAGGTTCCAGTAACCGGCGCGAACTGCGTTCTTCATCTCTAACATGGCCTTGTTCATGCCAACCTTCAGACCCTGGTTGATACAAGGCGCATATGCGATAATCAGGGAAGGTCCATCATAAGCCTCAGCTTCTCTGATTGCCTTCAGAGTCTGCTCAGGATTTGCACCCATAGCAATCTGTGCTACATATACATATCCGTAAGCCATAGCAATCTGTGCCAGGTCTTTCTTCTTTACATTCTTACCGGAAGCCGCAAACTTAGCGACTGCACCGATAGGCGTAGCTTTGGATGACTGTCCGCCGGTATTGGAGTAAACTTCGGTATCGAATACCATAACGTTTACGTTTTCTCCGGAAGCCAGTACGTGGTCCAGACCGCCGTAACCGATATCGTATGCCCATCCGTCACCGCCAAAGATCCACATGGACGGTTTAATCAGCATATCTTTGTTTTCTACTACATATTTTGCATCAGCATTCTGATCCGCAATCTTTTCGCAGGCATCTGCCAAAATCTTGCCGGTTTCTTCTGCTGCTTCTGCATCATCCATGGAAGCCAACCATGCCTTTGCCGGAACACCTACTGTATCTGCAACTCTTTCAACTGCGGATTTCAGTTCAGCTCTTCTTGCCTGCATGGAAATTGCCATACCCAAACCAAATTCAGCGTTATCTTCGAAGAGGGAGTTAGCCCAAGCCGGACCTCTGCCTTCTTTGTTTACTGTATAAGGTGTGCTCGGTGCGGAACAGCCCCAAATGGAGGAGCATCCTGTTGCATTGGCGATAAACATTCTTTCGCCAAAGAGCTGCGTAACCAGTTTTGCATATGGAGACTCTCCACATCCCGGACAAGCGCCGGAGAACTCAAGCAGAGGCTGCTTGAACTGGGAGCCTTTGACTGTATTTGCCTTGAATGGAACTTCTTTTTCGTTCACATTTGCGAATAAGTAATCGTATTTTTCCTGTGCAGGAAGAACCACATCGTTTTCTGCCGGAACGATTTCCAGTGCTTTCTTTCTTGCCGGGCAAACCTGTGCGCAAGAGCCGCAGCCTGTGCAGTCCAGAGCAGAAATGCCCAGAGTGAAGAATTTGCCCTTAACGCCCTTCATCTTCAGGTAATCGCCGTTTACGCCGGAAACTTCTGTTTCATCCATAACAAACGGTCTGATTACACCGTGCGGACAGACGTAGGAACACCAGTTACACTGCATACAGTTGTCTTTATTCCAAACAGGGATGTCTGTTGCGATACCTCTCTTTTCGTAAGCAGCTGTACCAGCCGGAATCATACCGTTGGCAGTATCCTGGAAAATAGAAACCGGAACTGCATCACCCGTTAAGGTATTTGTCGGATGCAGAATGTTATTCAGATAATCTGTATGCACCTGATCACGACCTACCATCTTAGGCGCTGGTGCATCATCCGGTGCGTCAGCCCATGCGGCAGGTACATCTACCTTATGTACATTTGCTACGCCGGCGTCAACGGCAGCCAGGTTCATATTAACGATGGCTTCACCCTTTTTGCCGTAAGTCTTCTTGATTGCGTCCTTCATGTAGCCGACTGCTTCATCGATTGGAATAATGTCGGCAAGTTTAAAGAATGCAGCCTGAAGAACGGAGTTTGTTCTTCTTGCGCCCAGACCGATTTCCTTAGCAATGGAAACCGCATCGCAGGTATAGAACTGTACATTGTTCTTTGCAATATATCTCTTAACCTTTGCAGGAAGATGTTCCTCTAATTCTTCGTCGCTCCATACACAGTTCAGCAGGAAGAATCCGCCCGGTTTTACGTCTTCTACCATATCGTAACGCTGCAGATAAGCAGAGTTATGGCAGGCAACAAAGTCAGCCTGTTTTACATAATAGGTAGACTTGATTGGTTCGTCTCCAAATCTCAGGTGGGAAATGGTTACACCGCCGGATTTCTTGGAGTCATACTGGAAGTACGCCTGAACCTTCTTATCTGTGTGGTCACCAATAATCTTTACGCTGTTCTTATTTGCACCAACTGTACCGTCAGCGCCCAGACCCCAGAACTTACAAGCCTTAGTGCCTGCAGGAGCAACATCAGGATTTTCTATTGTTGGCAGGGACAGACCGGTTACATCGTCCGTGATGGAAATGGTGAATTCTTTCTTTGGTTCGTCTGCCCACAGGTTCTGATATACAGCAAGGATATCTCCCGGCTGAGTATCTTTGGAGCCCAGTCCGTAACGACCGCCTACAACCAGACAGTTTTCGAACTTGGTGCCGCGCAGTGCAGCAACAACGTCCAGGAATAAAGGTTCTCCCAGACCGCCCGGTTCTTTTGTTCTGTCGAGAACAGCAATCTTCTTTACGGTATCAGGCATAACATTCAGCAGGTATTTTACGGAGAACGGTCTGTAAAGATGTACTTCGATGATACCTACCTTCTTGCCCTGTGCTGTCAGGTAATCTACCAGTTCCTCTGCTGCGTCGCAAACGGAACCCATAGCTACGATCACTTCTGTTGCATCAGGTGCGCCATAGTAGTTGAACGGCTTGTAGTCTGTGCCGATTTTCGCGTTAACCTTTTCCATGTATTCGTTAACCAGATCAGCAGTCTCCAGATACGCGCTGTTGCATGCTTCTCTATGCTGGAAGAAGGTCTCAGGCTGCTCTGCAGAACCCATGCTATGTGGATGCATTGGATGGATGGAGCGAGCCTTGAATGCCTTTACTGCATCCCAGTCTACCATTTCTTTCAGGTCTTCATAATCCCAGATTTCAATCTTCTGATTTTCGTGGGAAGTTCTGAAACCATCGAAGAAATGAAGCATAGGCAGCTTGCCTGCGATTGTAGCAAGGTGAGCTACTGCCGCAAGGTCCATAGACTGCTGCACGCTGTTAGACGCTAACATAGCAAAGCCTGTCTGACGGCATCCCATAACGTCGGAATGGTCACCGAAAATGGAAAGCGCATGAGTAGCCAGGGCTCTTGCTGCTACATGGAATACTGTAGGCGTCTGTTCACCTGCTAATTTATACATGTTTGGAATCATCAGGAGAAGTCCCTGAGAAGCGGTAAAAGTGGAGGTGTAAGAACCGGCTGTAATAGAGCCGTGTACAGCACCTGCAGCACCTGCTTCAGATTCCATTTCTACGATTTTAACTTTTTCTCCAAAAATATTGGTTCTATCCTGGGACACCCATTCGTCCATACTCTCTGCCATTGGTGAGGATGGGGTGATTGGGTAAATAGCGGCAACCTCAGAGAATGCGTATGCAACATGAGCTGCAGCCGTGTTTCCGTCCATTGTCTTTAATTTTCTCACCGTAATCACTCTCCTTCCCTGATGCCAAGAGCGGCTCTCTGCAAGTAGTTATATTCAGGAACTTCTCTTTCCTTAATTACGCCTCTCTGGCACATATATTGGCAAACCTGACAGTTTTCACAAAGTTCAGGGTCAATCACTGCGTGCGCTTCGTCCATATGTATTGCGCCGTTCGGGCAGTTTGCAAAGCAGTCTTCGCAGGCAATACATGCACTTCCGCATACGGCAGCCTTATCTTCATAATCTGCTGTAGAACTGCATGGAACCATCTTTGCACCTTTGTAAGGAACCATTTCGATCAGGTTCTTTGGACATGCGTAGTAGCAGTCCTTACATCCTACGCACTTATCAGGATCTACCTGTGCGCTTCCGTTTACGACTTCGATAGCACCGTAGCGGCAAGCCTTTACACAGTCTCCCTGACCTGCACAGCCTGTAGTACAGATTCCCATTGCTTTCGGATCAGCTTTTGCAGCAGCTTCCGCACAGCTTGCAAATCCAGCTTCTTTATATGCGAATTCGTTGCTTCCGCTACATTTGACAAAGGCGACCTTTTCCTTCAGCTTGGTCAGGTCGTGCATAGTATCTACAATAATTTTCTTCTTGCACTTTACTGTACATGCAACGCATCCCACACACTTGTCATAGTCGATAACAGCGTGGTTATCAATGATTTCCACTGCACCCTCCGGACAGGCTCTTACACAGTCACTGCAGGCGATACAGCCGAAACCGCAAGTCTTTCTGACTTCTTCGTCATCTTCCATTGTATTGGAACATGGGATGAAGTTGGTTGCATCACGAGGCACCATCTTGATGATACCCTGTACACAGGCTTCTGCCGCTGCACATGCACCACAGCCGTTGCACTTTTCTGCATCGATGATCACATCGCCGTCAACCACTTTCATTGCATCAAACTTACAGAAAGCGACACAGGAACCGCAGCCTACGCAGCCATCCTTACATTCCCCTTTGACAAAGCCCATTTCAACGGCTTCCTCACAGGATTTGCATCCGGCAAATCTGGCTTTCCCTGCTGCATTTCCGCTGCAGGCCACAAAAGCGATCTGGTCCTTTGCTTCTTCTGTCGTTCTTCCTAATGCCTCTGCGATTGCATCCACATCCGCCTGATTGCAGGCAGGACAGAGTGCAACACTTTCGCCGGCTACGATTGCTTCAGCACATTCCGCACAGGTTGCTTTACCACAGCCCCCGCATCCGAAACAATCTCCGCCTGGCAGAAGCGAAAGAATTTTTGCATTCATAACTAATTCCTCCTTTGCCTTATATACTTGATTTTATTCAAATATTCTGTATACAACTTCAATTTTATCTTACTCCCATGACTATTCAAAGTCAATATCCAATGCGCGATTTTCGTTGAAAATTCAATGTTTTTTTTGGTGTACATTCTCATCCAAAAGTATAAAATCTTGAATTTTCAACGCTTTCACACTGTTAGGCACTAAAGCGCTTTAACGCGTGAAAATGTGCGAAATGGATGCTTCTCCCTCAAAAATAAAAATGGACAAATTACCGTCTGATTGGGTAATCTGTCCATCATAGTTTATGCGTTTCCAGTTTTTACTTAATAAATACCTGTGCTGTACATGATTTCTTCGTTGATCTGTTGGCAAGTCAGAGAAGGTGTATAATTATCCTGATCAAAGGCTTCCTTGTGCAGTTTTTTGACCTCGGTTTCCAGGGTAATCGGTACTACATAGGAAATATCTCCTAAGAGCCCTGCATAATAGTCTTCAGGCCAGCTCACATTCTTACCCAAATTGTAGAAAGGTGCGCGAATAGCTGCAGTATACATTTCTGTCTGGCTCATGTTTGTTCTGATATTCGGAAAGACTTCATCAGAAAGTTTGCTCAATTTCCAAGGCTGAGAAATAGCCTTTTTCATCATGGCAGCCATAACCTTCTTGTATCTCTGGGTTCGTCCTGCATCACCACCGCTGTTCTTTCTGATTCTGCAGTAGGTTGTGGCCTGTACCCCATCCAAGGTCTGTTTGCCTGTCTCCGTAATTTCGGTATATGGACGACCTACATTGTCCCCGGTTTCCGGTCCCCATGTATTCAGATCGCTAATCTCACTTTCCTTTACGTCAACCTCAATACCGCCCAAGCAGTCTACCGCATCAGCTACTGCCTTCCAGTTAAAGATAACAAACTCCTCGATATTCAAATCCAAGCTTCGGTTAAGAGCCTGAATGGTATTTTCTCCCCCGCCAAAAGCATGGGCATGGGTAATCTTGTCCAAAATCAGATTGCCACTGCCGTCATCCATCTTCAAATATGAGTCTCTCATCACTGAAATCATTCTAATCTCACCGTTAGATTTTTTGATACTCAAAATAATAATCGCATCAGTTCGACTGCCGTCATAGCCCTCATCTGCACGGGCATCTACACCCAATATTGCGATATTTCTGTACCCACTCAAATCATCCGCCACCTGGGTATCAATCGCAAGTCCATCCCGATCCGTATCGATCTTGTCAAAGCTACCGGTGAGACTGTAAAAGACGCCCGTTCCCGCTATAGCAACAATGAGCAATAAAATCAACAGGTTGCGAATCAACTTTCCCGGTCTCCATCTATACTTCTTCTTGCCTGAACCGGAGCCCTTGCCTTTTCGTTTTTGACGCCGTCCAACGGTCTGTACACCTTGCGGATCGCTGTCATAATAGGCGTTTGACCGACTGTTCTTCCGCCTCTGCGCCTGCCTGGCATAGCGTTCTTCCTCTCTGGCATACTCCGGGTCAGATAACTGCCGAATCAGCTCCGGACTGTATTTCATCCCATCAAAATCCTGGGTTATTTTGTTTTTCTTGCTTCTCACTTCCCGGTTCCCCTTCGCAAAATAATTTTATTTATTTTAACATTTTTTTCGACTCTTTTCAATAAAGTTTGCATGAATTAAAGCTGACGATTTCCTTACAGCGTCGTGATAAAGTATAGAAAATTCCAGCTATAATTGAAGGGGAAATCCGATTCTGCTTTTTCCGGCTACACCAAGATTATTCTTTTCACTTCAGTGATTATTCTTTTTTACAACTCATTGAGATATATTTATTGACAAACGCAATAAAATTTTATATAATAATGCAGTACGTAAAACAGTACAGGCGCTATTAGCTCAATTGGATAGAGTCGCGCACTACGAATGCGAAGGTTGGGGGTTCGAGTCCCTCATGGCGCACCAAAACCGCTGATTTTCAACGATTTCAGCGGTTTTCTTTTGCTCATTTTTAAGAAAAAACTAAAAAATTAACACTATTTTAACACTAAAGTTATGCATTAGCTGTTCCAAGATATAAATTTTCGTGTGAAATCGCACGTATTTTCACACGAAAAAAGCACCCTGCATTTACTCTGCAAAGTGCTTTCTATTCCTTTTGTTCAATGCCATCACACATCATGCTGACCATTTCCAAATACCCCAAAGGTCTGAACACCTTCTTTTCTTCTTCAGGGTGGTCTTCCTTCAGAAACTGCACGATTTCATCATATATTTCAAACCATTCATCATCCAGTTCTTCCTTTTTCCTTATTCTTTCAACTATCTTTTGTGCATCCAAATCCATCACATCCTATCTTAACATATCAATCAATTCATTGATTTCCTGATATTCTTCAATAGTTCCACCACTCTGCATTAGATTATACGCCTGTTCTTCGAGCCATTCAAGCCTTTCTATTACAGGTATTCCAACCATCTTAATATTTTCCCATAGGCTTATACTATTTATCCTCGTTGTTACTATCTAATATTGCCTGTATATGTTGCAATGCGGTCTTGTGTGTACTTGTAACCCATGAATATGACCTGTCAAGGCTCTGAGCAACCGTTTGACCGCCTTGCCCTAACACATAGAGCATAAATATCACATCATATTCCATAGGGTTCTGTAGGCACTCTATAACCTTTATAATCGCATCCCGTTTCTCCATGCACTCATCAATTTCCTGCAGCTTCTTTTTTTCCTTGTCCATATAAAAGGCTATAGGGTCATCATACTTATTGACAGTCCTACTTGTCTGCACCTTGGTGTTGTCACTATGATGCGATGGTAAAATCATCTGATCTTTCAGATATTCAAGTTCCATTTGTTTATTCTTGATTCTGCTTTCCAGTGTTCTAACCTGCTGCAAGTATTTTTTTGCATCCATGTATTTCCCTCTTTACTACTTCAACATTCTTCAACTTTATACCGCTGTATCTTTCTAAAATAGTCCGCAATTATATGGCTGTTCGTCCTTGCTGTTCTATCCCTGAATATGATTTGTCCTATACCGTCTAAAGGCTTAATAAAACGATAAACATAATCGTCCCATTGCCCGCTTGGTTCTGTTATTATATAGGTTTTTATTCTATCAATACGCTTCATTATTGCTTCATCCTTTGCCTCTTCCTGCAGTTCTTTGAACCTCCCCAAAATCTCCCCTGCTGATAGGGTAACGAAATGTTATACCGTCAAATCTTAACATTGCTAAACACATTTAAGTCCTACTTTCTGTGATTACAAGTTTTGACAAGTTCTTTACTGCAAAAGCCTTAAATCCATGTAGTTTCAATAAAAGGGCAGCCATAGCAGACTGCCCCATAAAACCCAATAAAGGCTTCACCCTATGCGATCGCATGATAGTAAATTGCCTTTGCTTTGTTTTCCAGTACGAAAGCATCATAGACAATTCGACCCTCTACAAGATCACCGCTGATTCCTGGCGGGCTTTCATGTAGCCTATACTCTTCCAGTTTTACTGGTGCAACTGTCGCACTTGGGTGTGCCATCATAAAGCCGAATTTGTCAGGTAAACGCTTTGCAGGCACTTTGATTACTGCTGCACCATCTACCATGCCGATTACGCCCCTCTTTCTCATATCATCGGAAATATCTGTTTCCATGATGATTTCAGGGCTTTGCTTCATCAATAGATAGGTATCAGGTGTTATCACTAAGCATCTACCCGTTTCAGGCACTAAAGCATCATCAAGGGTTTTTGATGCCTTAATGATTTCCCCATAAATACCTGCTGCCGTTAATGCTGCCGCAGTTGGCTTTGTTCCTGCTTTAGCACACATTACGCCATACACGTAAGTATCAATCTCAGGAATAACGACCTCCCGCTGTTGTCTTGCGAGGGCGGTTGCGCCTTGAAGTTGCTGCTTTGTTTCGTCTGAATCCAGCTTGTCAATGGCAAACGTAAAGGATCTATCTTTTGTCAAGGTCATAGTCTCTGTCGTTGCATCAAGCCCCTGCACTGCGCCATATCTTGATGGATTTGATCCCGTTCCCTCACGATCATAATCATTCATATCCGCTGTTGTAATTTTATAAACCTTAATTGAATGTGCACCATTCCAATCAAAATCACTGTTAGTCAGTAAAGACTTCTTTGATTCTGCTGTGAACACCTCATCAACATAAGGCTTAAAATCTGTTGCTAAACTAATAGCCATGTTTTGTCACCTCGTTATTTAAGACCGAAAGCCGCTTTGACAGAATCCTCGTGGTCAGTCTCTACTCCCTTTGGAAGAGGGTCACCGCCTAAAGGTTTAAACCCGCTAATGTCGACACTTTTTTCCATAGCATCTTTCACACATGTTACGGCTTCCATCAATTCGTCTTCGGTGTCATATTTTAATGTCTTAGCAAGTTCTTTCGGCATATTCTTTTCAGCCAAAACTTCCCTTGCTTTAAGTTCTAACTCTCTTCTACTCAGTTCTGCCTCTCTCTCATCTAAAAGGTTATTCTCCGAAGCCCTTTTGACCTCTGATAACCTTTTACTGATGATTGCATCAACTTCTGCCTGAGTAAACTTTTTCTCTTCTGCCCCTGTTTCGGTAGGGTTTACCTTGCTTTCAATGCTTTCTGACATTGCATACCTCCATATTACGCCACTGGATAATGGCTCAAGTATTAACTTCTCCCGCTTATTTTGAGCCGTCAGGATATCGGCTTGAAAGGATTTATGGAATTTTTAATCATCGAATAATACAAATAAAAAGGGGCGTGGAAACTTTGAAAGGATAGTAGTTTCTCACGCCCTTAGGCTTACATCATTGCTTTAGCAAAATGTCAACTTTTGTCAACATTCTGCTAAGTTTTTAACAATGCTGCGATACTTGTATTATTCGATTATTTATATTATATCACAGGGTTTGTCACTTGTCAAAGCCGATTATTTCAATGGTTTCAGGCTTTTCTGTGACAACTTCAATGTCAATATATGCCCTTTTATTTGCCCCTCTCTGCTCTTTTTCCTTCCAATGAACCAAAGCAGGTTTTAGCAAGTTTATAAGCTGTATCAGCTCTTTTCGGTCTGTATAGCTTGCCCTTAATTTAATCATAGCTGTTCACCTCTTTTATAAACTTCCGATGCCATAACAATTCCGAGATTATATGCTAAGTATGTCATATCAAGCCGTTTCCACTTTGCGATTTTTGCTATCCGCTTAAGTTCTTCAATGCTAATGGCTATATTACAATCCAGTTCAAGCAACGCCGCAACACGGATATATCTTTCCATTTCTTTTGCACGCTGTGAACATTTGCACATTTTATCATGTTCCACCTCTGCACCGCAGTAGATGCAAGTATAAGTTTCTTTGCGTACACAATCGCAAGTTTCGCCTGGGTCTAAGTGCGACCCGCAGTTTTCGCATACGTTGAAATAATTCTTTTTCATTTTCTTCATTCCTTCCCTTGATTCATCAGGGCTGTACATGGTACAATTCAGTTGATTATTTGGGGTTGTACCATTACAGCCAATTGATTGCCCTGTGTCTTTGACATGGGGCTTTCTTGTTCCTATAGCCATGTGGGGCGTATATCGCCCGCTGTGGCGTGTTTTATTGCTTTCTTGATTCATTGTCATATGTACTTATAAGGCGGCTACAAACTTAGCAAAACTTAGCATTTGCAGCCAACTATTTCTAAAACTTCGCTTTTGCGTTCCTACGCACGTTTTTAGCCTGTTTTATTTCTCGGTCGATAAATTATACCTAAAGCGGTATTTATACCGTAAATTTATGCGCTACGGCTTTACAGCGAGTAAATAAAGGGGGCTACAGTTCTGCCATATCAGTCCAATGACAAGTTTTTACTGGTTTTTACTGGTTTCGTAAAGTTTAACGCTTCTTATCTGCCCTGAAAAAAAGTGATTGATATTATAGTCACAGTTCCTGTACCTCGTTTTAAAATACTGATCTATCATTGCCGCATAGTCTTCAGGATACAGTTCCAGTAAATCACCGCTCATACCTTCGCAGTATGGCATTTCTTCAATAAGTCTTTCCACCTGCTCAGTTCTGATAGGCGGGTGGGGTTCTCTCCTCATTTGCTCATACCTGTAAAAATACCATCCGAAGATTATAAGCACCTCTTCAAGGTCAAATATAGGATTGTCTACCTGCCTATATGCTTTTACTGCTATGCGCTTGAACTTCTCAAAGTTAAAAATCAATGTTGCTCAGTCCTTTCATTAGGGAGATTATGGGGGCTGTTGACAGCTTGTCTGTCAACCCTTGTACTGGCTTCGCCCCTTATACCCTTTTACTCCTCTGCTTCTGTTTCTGCTTCTGTTTCTGCTTCTGTTTCTGCAGTCCCTCATAAGGGATACCTACAAAGGGTTAGGGGGGGTAAGTTTTTCTTTATTTGCCTGTTTTGCCTGGCCACCCTTTCTACCATAAGACACCGATTTTTCATAATCATCATAGCTTTCATCAACATATGGCTTTATTGCAGAAAATACCGCAAATGTTAATCCGTCAAGGTCTTTTGGTTCTGATTCCCTATCATCAAAGTATTGAAATACTGCCTTTAAAGCCTTGCCTGCCACTTCATCCGATACAGAATCAATCAATGCCTTTTGATGGTCAAACATTTTGAACCATGATGGTTTACTTTTCTTTCTTGCCATAACTTTATACCTCCTGTACCCTTGCTGATGTTGTATTGTTTAAATGTTTCTCAAGCTCATCCAAGTCAATAATATACTTGTTACCGCTCTTTTTGCTCGGTATAACCCCCTCAATCACCAGTTTCCTGATAAGCCACTGTGTAATTGCCGTATTAGGGTCTTTTTCAACGATTTCCCTGTACGCTGTTCCTATTGTTCTAAGTCTCATCCTCTTCACTCCTTAACAATAATCTCTTCAGGATCAACACCAAGAGCCTTGGCAATTTTTCCGATTGTGATAACATTAACATCATTCTTGTTTTTACGAACAATTGTTGCAGTGGATACATTGGCAATTTTCGCTAATTGTGAAGTAGTTAACAATTTTCGCGCCCGCATGATATCCAGTTTTGCATGGTCTAATTTCATTTCTTTCACCTCATTTCGAATTATGCATTTGTTGTTTTAATCAGATTGTTCTAAGTCTCATCTTATTCACTCCTTTGTGTCGCAAATCTCCAAAAGATTAACATTAAGTACATCAGCAATCTTTTTTGCTGTTACTGGACGGCATGAGCCTTTCAGAAGTACCGTATTAACTGTTGCCCTGCTCAATCCTGCAGATTCTGCCAGGTCTCCTTGTGTCATCAAGTTAACGTCCATTAAAGTTCTGATTCGTTCTGATTTAATTTTCATTGTCACCCTCCTTTTTTGTTAGCATTATGCTGTTATTCTTAGACATTATCACAATTTAATGCTAATGTCAATATTTTTTATTAGCATATGATTGAATATTTTATTGAAATGGTGTATAATAAGCTAAAATCAAACAATCAGAAGAAAGGCTTTTTATGAAAAATAAACCATCCGCAATAGGTGATAAAATTAAAGAGATAAGAAAAGACAAAGGTTTAACTCAGAAAGAACTTGGTGAACTTTTGGGAGTTACCGCTTCTATGATAGGACAATGGGAATCAGGTATACGATTCCCAAGAGTTGCAAATATATATAGAATCGCCGAAGCATTAGACGTTCCGACAGATATGCTATTTAGGGACTTTAATTATACAGTAACGGAAGGATTAAAAACCGTAGATCAAAAACGTCACGAAGAAGTAATGATGAAGAAGCACATAGAATTATACCGTCAACTAAACGAAGTAGGGCAACACTTTGCTAATGATTTTATCAACCTGCTGTTGGATAGAACGGCATACAGGAAAGATGACGAAAATTTCTAATCATATTACGTATTTTATGTAATATTTTGTTGACTTTACGTAATTTATGTAATATAATAATTATTGTAAGGAGGTTGGTGATGAAAGGCAAAGACCTGGTAAAGCTATTAAAGAAAAATGGTTGGACCGTTGACCGTATTCATGGTAGTCATTACATCATGAAGAAGGACGGAAAAACCGAAACAATCCCAGTGCATAATACCGACATACCAATCGGACTGGCAAATGCAATCATGAAGCGGACGGGGCTGAAATAAGCCCCTATTCGCAGCGAAAGGAGATAGATCATGCTGACAGTATATCCAGCAATTTTTCATGAAGAAGAAGGATATTGGGTTGAGTTCCCAGACCTTGAAGGCTGCAACACCTGCGGCGCTACTATTGAGGAGGCTATGGAATACGCACAAGAGGCGCTCGGGCTGTATTTGGTTAGCCTTATGGAAGACAAAAAGGAAATCCCTGAAGCTTCTAATCTTCACGTCTTAACCGCTGAAGAGGGTGCAATTATAAACTATGTGGCTGCCGATGTAGAGAAGTATCGCCGCAATACCAAGGCTGTTAAGAAAACCCTATCTATTCCAGCATGGCTTGCTGAAGAGGCTGAAAGCCATAATTTGAGCCTGTCTAAGGTTCTGCAGGACGGAATTAAATCACAATTAGGAATTTAATAGCTTCTCTTGAGTGGAATCGGAGGACGGAACGGGCAGCCGTCACCCATTGTTAGGAGATGCGGCAATGTCACCCCGCCTATTCCATTCGGTATCACAAGTGAGTAGCTATGTAGCTGCTCACTTCTTTATTAACCGAAAAGCTAATACCACAATATCAAGGGGGGTGATCTTATGGCAAAGAAAACGAATATAACCATAGGGGATAAAGAATATTATAGACTGGTCAAGACCGTAGGACACAAAATAAATGATGCAGGGAATGAAGTTCCTGTCAGGAAACAGTTTTATGGTTCCAGCAAGAAAGAGGCTGAAGAGAAGTACAACGCATATATGCACAAACTGCAGCAGGGTATCAACACTGACAGGCAGTATTTTGGTATTGCTGCAGACAACTGGATATATAATTTTTTTCTGAAAGACAACAGCCTAAAGGAACGGACAAAAGATTTATACCTTTCATGTTGGAAAAAGTATGTTGTACCGTCAAAAGTCTATCCAATGGCACTCTCTGATGTTTCTGCCGTTGTGCTGCAGGATTTATATAACAGGCTTGACGTTCCCACCTCTTCACTTGAGAGCATAAATAAGCTTATGCGCCGTTTTTACAAGTACCTGGAACGAGAGGGCATATCTCGAAATATAACGGGTTCATTGGTCATTCCTAAGGCTGATGAGCCGCACAAAGAGAAAAGCATTACTGTATGGACAGATGAAGAGGTAAATAAGATATTCAATTCATTCGAGAAGGCACAAAATGGCTTTAGACTGCGATTTCTTTTAGTCTTGGCATATAATACTGGTTGCCGAATTAGCGAGTTGTTAGGGCTTAAATATGAAGATTTTACTGCTGATGGTATCCTGATCAGGCGGCAGACGATAGAAAAGCCAGTATTTAATAGGGACGGACAGACCTCTTATTCTCTTTCAGTTGACGGCTTAAAGACTTCGTCATCATACCGCACTATTCCCATAAGCAGCGCTGTGATGAATGAGTTGGCAAGCCATAAAGCTTGGCATAATGCTGATATGTTGGCAAACGGTTATAGGACTGATTTTCTTTTTACTACTGCAAGCGGCAGTTTTTACTATCGCAGGAATGTCACCCATGCGCTGCAACGCTATTATAAAAGAATCGGAGTTGAACCTAAAGGCTTTCACACTTACCGCCATACATTCGGCACTAACTTATGCCGAAAAGGTGTATCTATTCAAATAGCCTCGTCACTTCTGGGGCACTCTGACATCAACGTAACCGCAAAATACTACGTTGATGTATCCGCTTCGGAGAAAATGAAAGCCATAGAATTATTATCGGAGACGTTAATACAATAATCACACTTGAAAAAATCGTTGAAATAACCAGGATATTTCAGAAAAAAATTAACACTATTTTAACACTAAAGTTATGCATGAACGCCAAAACCGAACAAATTACACCTTAAATGCCACAAGATAAAATGCGTTTAAATCATTGAAATTTCAACATTTATATTTCAATACCATTTAAGTATATTTATTTCCGTTTTTCTGTTCCCCGTTGCGAAGGTTGGGGGTTCGAGTCCCTCATGGCGCACCAACAGAGAAAGACAGGCATCGAGCCTGTCTTTTTCTATTTACGACATAGAGATAGAAAGGATAGACCTGCCTATCCTTTTTTCATATAAGGCAAAACTTTTATCTTTTTTATTCTTTCGTGTCAGATTTCACCCCTCTGCTGCGAAGTATATAGTGATTAATCAAATAGCAAACTCAACTTGACATGTCGTTAGGAGGAAATTTTGAACATTACAAGGGAGAATTTCCCGGCGGAGCTAAAGCAAAAAAATCCGCAGGCAATTGAATATCTTATTGAGGAATATGGAGGACTTCTCAAGTCGGTAATCATCAGAAATCTGGGCAGAAAAAAAGACCGCTGGGAAGAATGCTTTCAGGACTGTCTCATGGCGGTGTGGAATCATCCGGAACGCTTTGAAGAAAAAAAGGGTGAGCTGAAGAACTGGCTTTGCGCAATTGCAAAGTATAAGGCGCTTGACCTTCTGCGTAGGGAAAAGCACTTTGATGAAGCCCTCAGCCTGGAGCAGGATATTTGTGACCAAGTGGGTGTTTCCGGTGGCTTTGAACAAGCTGACGGTGCCGAAGATGAGCTGGAGAAACTCCTGTCCTGCCTTACCGAAGAGGACAGAATCCTGTTTATCTGCAGATATGTAAAGGGACATCCGGTTTCTCAAATTGCCGAAGAAACGGGAATAGAACGTGATTTAATTTATACGCGGATTTCCAGGGGCAAAAAGAAAATCCGCAGCATTTTTAGAGAACGCGGGGGTGAATATAAATGAAAAAACAATATAGCCATATTAGCTTCGACCGTTTTTCCGATGTACCGGAAGAAAAATTGACAAGAGACGAAAAAGAAAGACTTCTCGAAGACTTCTATCAAAATGCGGGTATTCATTATGTAAATCAAAAGAAAAAACATCACTGGCATTCCGTGGCCGCAGTAGCAGCCTGCCTGATTGTCTGTCTCACCATCACACCAATAGGCGAATCTGCCTGGGCTGCCACGAAGCAGGCTCTTATGGGCATCGGGGAATTCCTTGGCATGGTCAAGCAGGACAATTACGCTACAGTTATTGATCAGTCTAAAACCAAAAACGGAACAACTGTAACCTTAAACGACGCCATCGGCAGTGATAACAATCTGCGAGTCTCCGTAACCATAACCAGAGACGATAGAAAGGTCCTGGGAACAAGCAAGGTAAGTATAGGAGACTATTCCATAAACGGTATGAATTGGAGAAACGGCCTGGAAGCAACAGGTACCGGTTCTTATGGATCAAAACGAGCCAAAGACGGGGGCATCTACTTTATAGGGGTCTCTTTTGTACATTACGAAATGCCGCTAAACCCGACAATTGATATGACAATCTGGGCGGATGATGAAAAATTCAAGTTCAGTTTTGTTTTAGAAAACGAAGCCTTTAAAACGGCAACCAAGACTATCGGCATTGATAAGACCATTGATTATGTCGGAGAAAAGATAACTTTTGAGGATATGATCATAACGCCGATAGACCAGAAAATTACCGTAAAAGCACCGGAAGGTTTCTTCGAAATGAATGGAAAATATGGATATGATTTCTGCGAACTGGCCCTATACGGTAAAGATAACTTTGGAAATGATATTGTCTTTAACGCCGAGCCTTTTGACGGCACCATGGTGGCCGCAAACCGAAACGAAGATGAAACAGGCACCTATGAACCGGACCCAGATGTATCCTGGTACAAACTCACGGTCTATGATACCGGCGGTGAAGATCCTGTCGCCATCAGCGACGAATTTACCGTTAAGGTGAAAGAGTGATTTTATAGATTACATTCCACGAGAGCTAAAGACATTAAGGGCAGAATCCACCAGAGGTTCTGTCCTTAATGCTTTGACAAGCCGTTGTTCTCATCATTCAATCACCCTGCTGTCATTTTCGAGTTTTTTCCATGATCTTGATACAGCTCCATAACATTCTGATCAATTCAGGCCGGCTAATATTATTGTATAACTATATGTTTTTGGACATTTGTATGAAATTGGGGAAATACCATAACCAAAATCATTTGGGTTCACGTGTCAATAACAAGGTAAAATGTCACCCCTAAAAGAGTTAATTATCGAGCGAAAATGTCACCCCCTCAAGTGTTTTGAGGGGAATAGCTTTAATATTTTGCACTGAAGATTTCATTTACCATTTCTACGGTTTCCGTCCAATTCTGATCCGATTTTGCAGAGATATACATAGTTCCGGTTTTGTATGGATGATTAGCTGGAACTGCATGGCTTTTGCTTTTGGGTGCAGAGGGTTCCTTTTTCTTTCGCTTTGGAGGAACGAACGGCAGTACCTCAATAATATGGTTGTTGTATCGTGCTTTTATCCCATAGGAAGGATGTACT
>JAXKAR010000014.1:0-4291 GCA_036305845.1 Emergencia sp. | reverse complement strand
GCTGAAATTGTTTTCTGGTCATAGTGATGAGTTCCTTTTTCATGAGTTGATTATATCATCAGGGGTGACATTTTCCCTTGTGAATTTACACTATGACATTATCACTTGTTAATCGCAATTTTTTTCATTAAAGACTTGCATTTTTCGACTAAATTATATATAATTGCATTGTGGTTATCCCCCTGATAACCTCATTAATCTCTAATCCCAATACCCCTTTTGAACAAAGTAGACTGCACCCCTGCGGTCTATTTTGTTTTATGGAGAAAATAGCGAGGTGAAAAAGTGAAAACATACATAGATACGCTGAAGATTCCTCCCTATCAATCACGAATCTTCGACCACTATTTCGGCGATAAACCTTTTGCCGTCTTTGATATTGAAACAACCGGTCTTTCCCCTGCATCCTGCAAAGTGATTCTATCGGGAATTTTGCTGTGTAAAGGGGACGAATGCCAAATTATTCAGTATTTTGCAAACGAAGCCCATGACGAAAAAGAAATCATAGAAAAAACCATGGAGATCCTTTCTCAGGCAGACTACATCATGACTTACAACGGAAAACATTTTGATATTCCATTTATGGAAACCCGTGGAAAGAGACACGGACTTTCTTTCCGGTCTCCATATAACCTGGATTTGTATCTGGTCCTCAGCGGACACTCTCAGCTGCGAAAGGTTTTACCCAATCTTAAACAGAAAAGCGTGGAAATGTTTATGGGTCTTTCTTCCGGCAGAGAAGACGAGATTTCCGGGAAAGAAAGCGTCGAGCTTTATCATCGGTATATGACCACCAAAGCCTTTGCGCTGGAAAAAGCCATTCTTCTTCATAATCACGATGACCTGATTCAGCTGCGAAGACTCCTGCCCATAATCAGCAAAACTGATTTTCACAAAGCCATGTACAAACTGGGGTTTCCTGCCGGTCCGTTTCTGGTGCAAAAGATCAATATGGCCGGTCGAGACCTTTGCGTTTCCGGAATCCAGACATCTCATCCAATTGACTATATTTCCTTTCCTACAGAAGAAAAGCCTTATTCTCTACAGATGGACAGCGCCAGTAGTGAGTTTTCTCTGCAGATTCCCGGAAGCGCTGCTGCCGGTTCAATTTATTTTGACGCCCAGACCATATTAAAGGACGGAATAAAAGAAATAGAAAAATACCCGTCTGTGGTAAACGGGTATCTGATTATCAGTGAAAACGGAAGCGTCAATTACATGGAAATCAATCACTTTCTGAAAAAGTTTCTTGTTTCTCTGTCATTCTAACAATAAAATATGATCATAACCTTCTCAACGGGCTGCTTAATTGCAGCCTATTTTAATAGACCAATTTCGTCTTAGCTTCGTCATAAGCTGCAAAGTCCAGATTACTAACGACGCAGTGATTACTCCCTGTAGGCGCAATAAAGTAAAACTCTACATGACCGATTTGTTTTCTCGCCTTGAGGCGAGTAGATTTACTGCTGACGCTTTCTATATGGGTCGATTTAACGAACAATGTATGGGTCTTAAAACCTCCCCAAACCATAGAAAAATGAGAATGATCAGTATGAAGCGCACCATGCCTGTATTCTAATATTCTGCCCCATACACTGTATATCACGCACAGAAGTCCAATCATCCACAGACCCATGCAGTAAGGAACGACGATGGACAGATAAAGGCTTGCTGCCATAATCAACAAAGCTGTAATAAATCCCATACCGTAAAAAAAATACCGCAAGCTTCCCTTTTTTGCCTGAATATAGCTATTTTCGGTTCCCATCTCCGGCACGATTTTACTCACCGTTTCTTTCACCTCATTTTCCTTAATTAAAGGAAACAAAATAGGTTCTTCACTGCTTTCATCACCACCAGCGCTGCCATAACCAATAGCAAAGAGTTTTAACGTCCCTGTACGAAACATCCTCATGAACAGCGACTGCTCATAGGAAAATCCACTGATTCGATTCTTTTGTATCGTATATCGTTTGCGGGTAAACAGACCATATTCAATCTTGATTGCTTCTCCGTTATCGGTAACGGTAAATCCATAATAGCGAAGCAGGCAACCAATCATTCCCGCAAAAATCGCCAAAAGAAAACACACTATGATGACCGCAATAAGCAGATAACCTGCGCCCAGTGTTTTAGCAGCTTCCGCTACAGATTGACCAAGGCGTTCGCTGGAAATATTAAAAAGTGCATTTGCACCCATGACAAATGCAAAAACCTGCGCAAAGAAAACACCTTTAGACTTCAGTGCGCCCATACATAAAAGCCGACTGGATTCAACCCGGTATACAGCCCCTTCTTTTCTTTCTGCAGAATCAACTTCTCCAAGGTTAAAGCCGTCAAGCCCCTTTCTGCCCTTAATCAATAAGTCCCGAAGAAGAAAAGCATCCTTTTCCCCAAAGGTCATTGTCGCTTTTGTCTCCTGACTGCTCATGTTACTGGCATTATCTACATTGAGTCGATAGGCTTTACATATCTGGTGAAAAAAATTTTGCGTAAAGTCTACTGTCGTGATGGTTGACAGCGGAATTTCAATAACCTTTTTGGTTAATAATCCTTTACGAATCAACAGCTTTTCTTCATCCACCTCATAAGTCGTACAGAAAAACTGCACAAGCCTGCCAACCGGTCCAAGCAAAACAATCACCAAAACCCCTGCGTTTTCCATGACCACTTGCATATTCCCGATAAACAGACCAATGGCTATTGCACCGATCAGCAGACCAAAATCCTTGATAAAATTCTCAAAAATATAGACGACATGGCATCGTTTGGGTCCAAAGGTCATAGGACATCACCCTTCTCCGAAATTCGGCGATATAACCTGGACTTCAAATTTTCACTGATGCGATCTGCCGTTTCCTGATTAAGTCCAACAATTTCAAAAATTCCACTGGCAAGAAACAGTTCCACTTTATATAAGCCCAATTTTCTATTGATCGGACCTTGAGATATGGTGATATTCTGAATTCGGATAATCGGAATAACCGTCTCCTTTACAAAAAAGATACCGTGTCGAATCACTACCTTATCTTCCTCTATGGCATATCCCCACTGCTTATACTCCCACACAGGAAAAACAACCAGCTCAATAACTTCATATACAGCTAGCATAATCATTAGACCAAAGACCAACCATTTCCATGGTGAATCCCAGCCAAAATACTCTATAAGAATGGCAACGGGAACTTCCACGGCCAAAATCACACCCAGGGCAATCGCTGCGCTAATGCGCCAGCTTTTAATTGATTTCTTATCTATTGTATTATATTCCATGGGTTTTCCTCCAGTTCTGATATCGCAGCTCTTTCTCCGGACGATCAAAAGGATACCCAAACTGCCAGCAATCAATCACATCTGCATCTTTCACAACTTCTTCTATGGGGCTACCTTCCTCTGTCTTTAGACTATGATTTTTTACGGCTAATGCAATAAGCTCTACTTCCTCCTCTGTAAACAAGCCTGTTTCCTCTAAAAATAACTTTACCGGCTCATATCCGGCTTCTGCATGTTCCTTCTGCTTTCCCGTCAAAATTCGGCCAAAGTCGTGAACCGCCGCAGCGCAAGCTGCAAGCTCTGCATCAATGCCTCTTTCTAAAGCAAGAATCCATGCGCATCTTGCCGAAGATGCCATATGAATTTTCTCCCACGCTAAAGTCTCATCTCGCAATTGCACTTTGTCCTCTTGTTCGTCAATAAAGTGACTCAGTTTAATTTCTAATTCTAATAATCTGTTCATGTTCCTTAGTATACAAGAGATAGCGACACACTTCAAGCGTCTGTTATAATTTACACAAAATATCTGCAGTCTTTTACGCTTGCGCCCTCTTAGGGTTCAAGTCCCTTCTTCTCATTAAAAAATCCTTCACACCTAAAGGTGTAAAGGATTTTCTGGTGCGCGATGAGGGACTTGAACCCCCACGGTCGCCCGCTAGAACCTAAATCTAGTGCGTCTGCCAATTCCGCCAATCGCGCAAAAAAATAATTGGAGCGGAAGACGAGATTCGAACTCGCGACCCTCGCCTTGGCAAGGCGATGCTCTACCCCTGAGCCACTTCCGCTTAAAATAAAACCGCTGTCAAAGCAGCGGTCTTCTTATCTACTGGTGACTCCACCGGGAATCGAACCCGGGTTACCGCCGTGAAAGGGCGGTGTCTTGACCGCTTGACCATGGAGCCAAAATATGAAACCGGCAACGACCTACTTTCCCAGGCAGTCACCCGCCAAGTATCATCGGCGCTGAGGAGCTTAACTACTGTGTTCGAGATGGGAACAGGTGTGACCTCCTCGCTAT
>JAXKAR010000013.1:0-15496 GCA_036305845.1 Emergencia sp. | reverse complement strand
TAGATTTACAGCATATGTCTTATCCTCAACAGATACTTTTCTTTTGGACATAAAATATGCTCCCTCCTAAGTGACAAGTTTTTATTATTTCACTTGTCTACCTAGAAGGGAGCATATCACGTGCGGCAGCCCATTTCCTATTGATTCTATAATCCTTTCAATCTACATTTTCAAAAATCTCCGCCAAAATCATGCTGATATGCGGAAATTCTTTTAACACAATCTTAGTATCTGCATTATAATGTGCCTCTTCTGTATCATCCTGCAGAATATAACTATATTTCAACTCATATTTCCCATCTTCCAGATAATAAATTTCCACTGCCCGCTCTCTTGGCGATATAATCCAGTATTCTGCCACTCCGGCATTCTGATAGATTTCTTTTTTCACCGTCTTATCTCGCAGCGCCATGGCAGGACTGAGCGTTTCTACTATAAACTTTGGTACACCGGAATAAGATTCGCCTTTTAAGTGTTTTCTGTCACATGCAACCATTACATCTGGGATAACGTAATCATCGTTTATATCCGCATGGTATTTATAATCCAGATTTCCCATAAAGACCAAATTATTTTTTCCTCATAGCCCTTCCGAAACAATGCAGTATATATTTCCATTCCACCTGCTTTTCTTACATCTATATTCCGCACAAATTGGCTCATGATCCGATGCAATTAACAGGCAAGCACTCGTAAGCACTCCAATCACCGACAGTGTAAGCGTAATTTCCGTGATACTGTCTTTTGTACTTTTCTTCATACTCTATATTTTTTATAAATCCTCTGATATACCATCATAAGCGCCGGTAATCCCACCACCATGGCAAGTATGATCAACGTCAGCGCAGCTGTTCCGTTCCAGAAGCCTGCAAGGGAAGCCGCCCACAGAACCAGCGAATACACGATCCACATCACTCCATTGGCATGATTATACGCCCGGATATCCGAAATCTCATTTTCTTTCACGCTTGAGCCAGACCAGAACCACATGGGTTTCTTTCGGTTCCATGCGTAGATGCCGAATCCTGTAATCAAGGCGCTGCAGGGAATTGTCGTGATAAACCAGATTATATTGTCCATATTCTTTTCCTCCCATACTTAGGTAATCTTCAACACCGCTTACTGATGTCATTATACCATATCATTCCGTCATCTGCACAGAAATTACGATTTTGTAAGTTTTTATATCTGTGATCTCTCCGCCGTAAAATACTGAAACAAACATTTCTCCGGCACGACGTTTTCCAGTACCATTTCGCAGTAAACGCTCTCCGGTGACAGACCTGCAGCCCTGGCGGCGGTGAATACTTTTTCTACGGTTTCGTGCTGTGGAAAGCCCATTTCGTAGAGGCACATTCCTTTTCCGGAAAGAATTTCCGGGCCGGAGGGTTCGGTCTGGTAGCGGCCTTTTACGGTTAGATCCGGGCTGCCAAAAGCTGTTCCGTTCCGCAGTCCGTCGGTTAGGTAGTTGATGACGAAGGACTGATCCTTCATGAGGGCGACCGGCTCGAAGGCAATGCGCTGGGGTTCGCGGTTCTGCAGAAATGGTTCGCCGAGATGTCTACGCGCCTCAGCGACCTGGGTGCAGGTGTAGCGGATGTTTTTTGCCTGCTGCAGATCATTGTTCTGAATCCGTTTTGCGCCCTCTGCCAGGGTATCCAGCGGCTCCATGATATGTGAAGTCAGATTTCTTGTAAAAAAGCGGCTGACCCCGATCAGAATCAGAACACAGGCGATGCCATCTGCCGCAGTCAGCAGTAAAAATTTATTCTGGTACAGGATCCGCTGTTTTAACAGTTCTTCCAGCTCCTGCGCATTCACAATCTGCTCTGTGGAATCCAGAAATGCTTTCTCAATCGCCTCCGAGTAGATCTTTAGCACAAGCAGATTCACCAGCAGGAAAAGAAACAGCGTCGTCAGAACCATCGCCGTGTCGGATACAAAAATGCGTCTTCGAACCGTTCCTTTTTTCATCGCTTTCTCCTTTTCGTCTGTTTTTCTGTCTCTATCATACTTGGAAAAGATAAACAGAACATCATAGAAATATTAAACACATGTTAAACATACGTGAAACGCCCTTTACCGGCTACGCCTTCAGCAGCACCTTCTGCCCGCAGACCGGGATTTCCTCGAGATACTTAAAATACCACTTCTTCCTCCGCGCCGAATACCGCACCACCACCGGAATCCAGCAATTTTCCACTTTCAGATACACATACTGCCCGGAAGCCACTTCCACCTCGCCGTTCTGCTGCTCTACAAATGCACGGTTTTTCTTTATTTTTACAATGCCTTTCGTCATAATGATCATCCTTTCTGAACGGGTTTGAAAAGATACTCTACCTGTATTGTATGCAGAGGGGATAGGAAATTTCCACTTTTCAGGGGCAAAAAAAACAGGACACGGGATTCCCCCATTGTCCTGTTATCCTTTTATCACACACCTGCTTACCCCTCAGCATCGTTCTGCTGCCAAACTTTATCGCTCGAATCAGAACAGCTGCCCCAGCAGTTTCAGCTTTTCCTTTTTGGGGAATGCGGCTTCAAATTTTTCAAAAGCTTCCGGGTTCTTCTCACAGATAAAACTCCAACGCCAGCTGCATGGCCGTTTCATCAGAATCCGCCAGCTTACGAAAAATCGCCGCCATATATTCCAATGGTCCGCCCGCCAGATAATCATGATGAAGCTGCGCAAGTTTTGGATCGCGGTATTGTTCCAGCATCAGCATTTTGCGAAAATTGGCAGAGAATGTTTCTTTCGTCCAATGCTCAAACTGCGCCATGCTGTAATCATGAATCTGTGCCATCGGGGTCTGCAGATAGAAGTGTAATGGGGTCTGGTACCAATGTGCAGCTCCTCGTTGTCCAGAAACGCATCCTTGTGATCGACTCTTCCGGCTTTCCGGATCTGGCCTGTCTGATATAAAATTCCCTCTGCCAGCGTCGTTTTTCCCGCATCCACATGGGCGAGAATGCCTAATGCCAGTTTCTTGGTCTGTTCCATGTGAAACCCCGGAGTCAAAAGCAAAAAATCTCAAAACCAGCTGCTCTTGTTCTCCTGGTTTTGAGATTTTTTTATGCTGTGTGTCTTTTATTTTTCACCCGCCATCGGCTGATGGTCTGCAATTTTCAGAAAAACAAATCCAAGTGCAAAGAAAACCGCCAGACATGCAACCGCTACGTTGATCGTTCCTCCCGCCAGCTTTACAACTGCAATGACTACAGATCCAAGGAAGGAAGCGCCCTTGGCAAAAATATCGTAGATTCCAAAATACTCTCCCGAATTCTCCGCCGGAATAATTTTGGAATAATACGACCGCGACAACGACTGAATCGATCCCTGAAAGCATCCCACTCCAAATGCCAGAATCGCAAAGTGCACCAGCGTCCGCAATGTCAGCGCATAGAGGCAGATGACAAAATAGCCTGCGATGCAGATCAGAATCAGGGATACCGTATCTTTTTTCCGCGACAGTTTTGCAAAAAACAGAGATCCTCCAAAAGCGACAACCTGCGTGGCAAGTAGGAAAACAACCTGTCCGACCGTATTCAGGTTCAGATCGGTTCCGATGTTGATGCAGTTGTCAATGATCGTTCCGACCCCATCAATATAGAGAAAGAATCCAATCAGAAAGAAAAATACTTTCCGGTCCGAAACTGCGATTTTTTTCAGGGTTCTGAATATTTTTCCAAATGTCTGACCGACGGTAACCGTTCTCATTTCCACGTAATTCTTCTGCCGATACTCCTTCAGCAACGGCAGCGTCACCACCAGCCACCAGAGAGCCGTCACGCCAAAGCCAATCATCTTAGAGACAAAATCCGGCAGCACCCCGACCATATCCGGCCCCAGAACGTAAGCAATCAGTGCTACAAGAAACGGAATGCAGGATCCCAGGTATCCCCACGCATAGCCATAGGAGGATACCTCATCCATACGTTCCTCCGTTGTCACATCATTCAGCATGGAATCGTAAATCGTCAGCGATGCATTATAGCAGACTCTTGTCACAATATAAATGACCAAAAACATCACCCAGCTCGTTGCAACGCCATTCAGCACACATCCTGTGATGCCAAGACCTGCCGTTGTGGTAAAAAAGATCTTTTTCTTATCCTTACGATCCGCCAGCACACCGCAGACAGGACCGATCAGTGCCACCACCACCGTAACAATGGAAATGGCAATCGAATAATACGCCGTCGCCTGATCCGAACTGATTTTTCCCGGCCCTGTACCGATTGCCAGACTCTTAAACCAGATCGGAATCAGCGAACAGGCAAGCATAATAAATGCCGAATTTCCCACATCATATAAAACCCATGCAAACTCCTGCTCCGTCAGATTTCGAAACACTTTTGTCCGATGAAGAGCCCGAAACAGACCACTCATACTACAATCCCCACTTTCTTTTATTTTGTCATGCAGTATCAGTGTAGCATAGATTTCTTGATATTCAAAGTATTTTTTGTATGAAAGTAGGCAAAATCATTTGCAAAACGCCAGTTTTCCCATCCTTCCATGATCCGCCGGAAATTTCACAGCAGATCATTTCGATTTCTCAGATTAATGCCGGTGTCTGCGCCAAAACGGAAAGAATCGCAATCACAGCAAAAATCACAGCAGCTGCCACTGTCGCAATCATAATTTTTCTTTTCATAGCATACCTGCTTTCTCTATCATGTTTGCGGAATATTTTGTTTTCGTAATCATATCTTTTTTCCTAAAGACATTATACCCTATGCATAGGAATACATCAAACTTTTCCAAGCCAGGCCACTTCCAGACAGCTTTTAAAAAACAGTTTGGAATGACTCCAAACGACTACAGGCGCAGGCAGTCATAATCGTCTGCGCCTGTAGTCGTTTCACTTTTTTGCAGATGTTTTACAAGAATCTGATTACTATTTTTTTATTTCTCTGCTATACTTATGCTAAGATACCAGACACGCTCTTGCACCGGCCTGGCAGTCCGTGCATTGAGAAAAAATAAGAAAGCAGAGGATCAAAGAGATGACGAAAATCCCAAACAGACTTCACAAATACGTGCCATCTATGCTGCTGTTTCTGCTGTTTGAAGCAGTGGCAGTTACGCTGTGGCTCACAAAGGAGAATTTTTTCTATCTGCTGAATTTCAGCTATATCGGAGCCTGCCTTGGGCTTGGAACAGCACTATTTACCGCCGGAAAACGGTATGCCCGGCATTTCGTCCAGTTGGCGGTGGGCAGCTATATGTTGCTGTACCTTGGCGTGATTTCCCGTGAAAATATGCAGATCGAAGGGTTCTGGTACTACCTGTTTCTCGGCGTTTTCGAAGCAGCAACTATCCACTACGCGGTTGCAAAAATTTTCGGACCGTTGCTTTTTGGGCGTGGCTGGTGCGGCTACGCCTGCTGGACAGCTATGGTGCTGGACTTTCTGCCCTACAATCAGCCGCAGAAGCCACGAAAAGAAAAACTGGGCATCCTTCGCTATGTGATGTTTTTTCTGTCTCTGGCGTTGGTGTCCGGGCTCTTTCTGATGCAGGTGGCACATTTGGAACAAATGATGTTCTGGCTTTTTCTTGCCGGGAATGCGCTTTATTACCTTGTCGGTATTGTGTTTGCCTTCCTGTTTCAAGATAATCGGGCGTTCTGCAAATATCTGTGTCCCATTACGGTTTTTCTCAAACCTATGAGCTATTTCTCTCTTCTGCGCGTCCACTGTGATGAGGATAAGTGTGTCCATTGCAGGAAGTGTCTGCAGGTCTGCCCCATGAACGTGGAGGTTAATAAGGAAACCCGCAAGCGGAAAAACGGAACAGAGTGTATTCTCTGCTATGAATGCACGAAAGTTTGTCCCTCAAAAGCACTGCATTAACCGTTTTCCTCTTCCGTAAATTTATTCCTCGCTTCAGCCGTCAGATCATTTAGTTCAGAGAAAACATCGCGGCAATTTTTCGGGAACTGATTTTCACCGAACGCTTCTATCTTCTCTGCCCATTCTCTAGATTCCGATGAATTTCTCTCCGCGGTATTTCCGGTCTGGGAGAATGGTAAGTCCTGCCTCCGATAGCGTCTCCTCATCAAATTCGTATTCTTTTCCCAGTATAAGCTGTTCGATAAACTCCTCGGACAGATAATAAGCTCCCACATCTGCTTTCCCCCGGAAGATTCTGATACTTTTATAAATCTTTTTCCGGACTCTGGCCTCTCTTCCCTTACTGAATATCGTAAAAAGGATCAGCGCTGCCACCAGACCAATTATAAGACAGATCGGCAGTATCAGCGGCGACAGAGACTCATGAGGCAAATCCTTCGGCAGCCATTGCCTCCATGCGAAAAGACGATACAGCCAGAAGTACGGATTGTCGCCACATCCGGACCCAGCAGATTCATAAAACCGCTCCCTTAATTACCTATACATAATTTTACCTGTTTTTTCATGGATCGTATATACTAATGGTTGGAAATCCCCCTGTTATAACAAAATTCCAATCATTATCATACCATATATAGTACATTAATGATTGGAATTATCTATATCTTCTTTTAGCATTCTACTGCTACCTTAATTACACCATCTCTCTTACCTTCAAAGAGTTCATAAGCTTCCTCTATCCTTTCTAAGGGATAGGTATGGGTGATAAGCGGCTCTGTGTTCAGTTTTCCCTCTGCAATCAACCGTAATGTTTCTTCACAGTCACAGCCATCCACTCCTCCGGTTTTAAAGGTAAGATTTTTTCCATACATATCCGGAAGCGGCAGGATCTGTGCCTGATCATAAAGAGCAACCACCGTCACCAGACCATTGGGTCTCGCGCATTCCCAGGCCAGACGGAAGGTAGCTTCCGCCCCCGCAACCTCCAGCACAACGTCAGCTCCCCCATGATCGCTGTTTGCCCGTACAAACGCTTCACACTTCTCCGGAGAAACCAACAAAATCTCCGGATAATGCTGTCGGATAAACTGCAGACGATTTTTATCCTTTTCACACACAATAATCCGTCTTGGTTTTTTCAGCATTACCGAAAGCAGGGTACAGATACCGGTGGGGCCGGCTCCAATGATCAGCACCGTGTCCTGCTCTGAGATCTCTGAAATACGCGCTGCCCAGTAACCGGTAGCCAGAACATCGCCCACCAGCAATGCCTGTCGATCCGTAACGCCATCCGGAATCTTATTCAGTCCCTGATCTGCAAAGGGTACACGCACATATTCCGCCTGGCCGCCATCGATCCGGCAGCCCAGCGCCCAACCGCCATTTTCATCTGTACAGTTATTCACATACCCTTTCTTGCAGAAAAAGCATTCACCGCAGAAGGTCTCCACGTTTACTGTCACCCGGTCTCCCGGTTTTACCCTGGTAACTGCCTTTCCAACCTCTTCCACAATCCCCACCATCTCATGGCCAACCGTGATCCCGGGTACTGCCCGCGGAACGCTGCCATGCTTGATATGCAGATCGCTGGAGCAAATGCTGGCGAGTGTCACTTTGACAATAGCATCCCGCTCCTGCATCAGGGTCGGTTTTGGCTTCTCTCTTAATTCGAATTTTCCTTTTGAAACGTAGGTATACGCCTGCATATTTCTATTTTCCTCCACGTTTTTTATAATCCTCGTCTATACGTTTTTTCCAGTCTGCGTTCAACGAGGCACTGCACCGGACAGAGCTGATTGCTTCGCTGACCACTTCATAATTCAACGCAGTTCCTTCGCTGTCGCACTGATAGTTGACTGCACGGTCTGCACCGATTCCGAACTGGCTTGCGGTCTCTACCGCGTCAATATTTGCACCGAGGAACAAAAACTCCCAACCGTATTTCGCTTTCTGCCGCTCGATCATCTGCTTCACTTTTTCGCTGTCATACCGGCGGCTGGCATTTTCCATTCCGTCCGTAGTGATTACAAACATGGTATGCTCCGGGACATCTTCCGGTCGTGCGTACTTATGAATATTTCCAATGTGATGAATCGCACCGCCGATGGCATCTAAGAGTGCCGTACATCCGCGAACCGTATAATCCCGGTCAGTCATTGGTCGGATGTCCTTTACATCTACACGGTCGTGCAGGACTTCACTCACATTGTCAAACAGTACCGTTGAAATCAGTGCTTCGCCTTCTGTTTTTTTCTGCTGCTCAATCATGGAATTGAATCCGCCGATGGTGTCCCGTTCCAGTCCGTTCATAGAACCGCTGCGGTCTAAGATAAAAACGATCTCTGTTAAATTCTTTCTCATATGCTTATCCTCCTAAAAGATCTCGCCCTTACGGGCTCGCTGTCGCAGTATTCGCCAAGGTTTCGAGCAAGCTCGAGCTTTGGCTCATTCCTCACGCAAATGACTGCTCGATTTCGTACCTTACAGCCATAGTATAGCGATTTTCTTTTGCGGAGTGGTCGCATGGAAAGCGACATTTCTTTTTCCTTATGTACCGATCAGACTCTGGTCAAAGGCAAACAGTGCTTCATTGATTTCATACACATTATAGTTTCCCCGTTCAACAAAATATTCTACAATGATGTCGAATTTACTCGAATGGGACAATGTGAATCCTGCCTTGCAGAGCATCTCCTGCATCTGGGCAAGCGGCAACTCCAAAGCGAGGGCAAATGCCAGCACCGTAGGTTTGGATGGCTTATAGAATCTATCCGAACGGATTTTTGAGAAGAGCTTCCTGTCAATATTTGCTTTCTTGTAGCACTGTGCATCCGTCATACCGCTTTCCTCAATCTTTCGAAGCAGCATTTCTGAAAAGCTCTCATCCATCTGCCCCAGCGCCTCTTCTAAAGACTGACTGCTGCAGGATTTACAGATTGCTTCGGGCGGCAGCGGGACAGATACAGCTTCAAAGCAGGATTCCTCTTGCCATGCTTCGGAACACCGACTCTGTTCTGCCCTCCTGTCGGTATGTTCTTCCACATACCTGTCATCTATGTACACTGCGATGTCATCAAACAGCTTTCCGCTAATCTGATATGTCTTTCGGTCAAAAATAACGATATAGACCATCATCTCGTTTTCCAGCAAAAATTCACTGATGGTATCGACTGCAACCTTCAGAGCCTGGTCTTTTGGATAGCCGTAAACACCGGAGGAAATCAGCGGAAAGGCTACAGACTGACAGCCATTTTCTTTCGCCAGATTCAAAGATGTCCGATAACAGGATTCCAGAAGCTCCCGCTCCCGATGCCTGCCATCCCGCCAGCGCGGACCGACTGCATGGATCACATATTTGCAGGGCAGACGGTATCCTTTTGTGATTTTTGCACTGCCGGTTTCGCAGCCATGCAGCGTACGGCATTCTGCAAGCAGTTCCGGTCCGGCCGCACGATGAATGCAGCCATCCACACCACCGCCGCCCAAAAGGGACGTGTTGGCAGCATTGACGATTGCGTCAACACTCATTTTTGTAATATCGTTTCTGATCATTTGCAACGGCATGAAGCACCCCTCCCATTCGTTCAGCAGTTGAAAATCAACATTAGTAAATAGAATATCCCCTAACATAAGCTTCTTTAAAAACACTTTGATTCTTGACTCCAGGAACTTTATCGAGATATTCCATGTCATTACTTGCAATCTTAACTCTTTTTAAGTTAAGATGCAATATTTGAGTTAAAAGTAGTTGAAAATCAACATTATTAAAAATCATTTTCGAAAAAAGTCCGGTGTAGCATGAGCATTACACCCACACTGCACCGGACATTCCACATCATCAACTGCTCTGTCTATTTTCTTCTTCCTGCTCATGCAGCTGCTCTTTTTTCTACTCGTCCCCTTTCAGGATTTCTTTGCCACAATGTCAAGTGATGAATTAAAAAAAGACAAGCAACATCAAAGAAAAATTTCTTTCACAGCACTTGCCTTTTTCTATTATATTATCGTTATAAAAGCTCCTACTTGAATGCTTACAAACTGTTCTTCAAAATCTCCAATACCTCATCATGATTCAACACCTTATATCCACCTTCCATGATGATGGTTCCATTTGCAATACCATGCAACATTTCTTCTGTTGCCCCCAACTCATGGAGATTCATTGTAAGTCCCAGTTCTTTCATCCAAACTTCCATACAGGAAAGCCCTTCTCTGGCAACCTGTTCATCAGCTTTTCCAGCAGGATTGACCTCCCACACATTCACAGCAAAACGGCAAAACTTGCTAAGACCATAAGGCATAATATACCGATATTGAACTTATTATAAATGAATCTATATCACCTGAAATGTTTTCCATTTTCCAGACTTCTGCCTCCAGAAGAAAATGACCGCCCGAATGCTCCAGTCACAAACCATTGCAATAGCAATCCCGATCACGCCCATTTTCAAAACAATTCCCAAGAGCCATGATAAAAGCAGACGCACCGCTATCGTGGAGATAACCGAAACATACATGGTAAATTTCACATCACCCGCTGCCCGCAGCCCATTACTAAGCGCACCGGAAAAGGGATATGCTACTGCATTAAACACGTTATGGATTAAAACCAGCCAGATTACAAGCCGTTTGGTCTCCGGCTGCAAAGCATAAAATTTCATAAAGAATGGAGTCAGAAGAAAAATCAAAAGATTCCATGCCGATGAAATCAGCAATGTGATTCTTGTCAATCTCTTAAAATAATGCTCCGCAGCATCTGCATCCCCATTTCCCATACACTGTCCAATGACCGTTATAAATACGGGACCCATAGCGACTCCCGCCAGCGCAGCCAATGACCAGATACTTTGTGCAACACCATTTGCAGCAATCTGATATGTTCCAAAAAGTGCAACGATACCGCTTAATGCTACTTTGACTAACTGGAATACACCGTTTTCCATCCCATTTGGAATAGCGATTTTTAGAATTTGTTTCATGAAATCCACATTCCACCGGAAAATCCACTTGCAGCGATAGAACACTTCATTTTTTCTCTGAAAACAAAGTACTGTAATCATCACGGCTGAAAATGTCCGAGCGATCAGTGAAGGGTATGCAACACCTGCAACACCTGCACGCAAAACAAGTACACCAATGAGATTTCCAATAACATTGATGATATTGGAAATTACCGACAAATACATGGTCACACTGGTTTTTCCAATACTGCGAAAAAGGGCAGCGCCAGCATTGTAAACCGCCAATGCCGGATAGGAATATGCAGAAATCCTAAGGTATGTAATACAGGAGTGCATCACAGAATCTTCCACTTTACCGAACATCAGACGAAGCATCCCTTCATTTCCAATTAGAACCATCACTGCGATCAGTATGGAAAAAATCGCAGAAAATGAAAGAAGCTGACTGGCGGATTCTCCAGCGTCATCATTTTTCTTTCTACCAATATACTGGCTGATCACAACCGCCCCTCCAGATGCCAATGCTGTAAACAGATAAATAAAAATAGTATTGAACTGATTTACCAGTGAAACACCGGATACTGCCGCTTCTCCTGCGTAGCTGACCACCAGTGTGTCCGCCATCCCTACAAGCATTATCAGCAGCTGCTCTAAAAACAGGGGAATAATCATAGCCATCAACTTCTCGTTTGAAAACAGAGTTGTTTGCTGATTCACGCCTTTTCCTCCTCTTATTGTTATTTTTTTGTTTTACAGATCATATAATCGATTGCATCAAGTGACTGCTGCTTTTCATGTACCTCATCAAGCAATTTGTACCGATATTTTCGCAACATCCTTATCTGCATTTCTTGATCTTCGCATCCTGAAATTTTTGCGATTTCTTCTTTGCTTAATCCGGCGTTTATACGGGAATCATAATCCGGTTTCATGAAATGGCACTCCCTCCTCAATAAAAAATATAGGTGCAGAAATTAAAGCTGTTTGCTTTATCTCTACACCTATATTATAATTTTCTAATTGAATTATATCAAATACTTAGTTTTTATGGTTTGTCCATGCCTAAAAAGCATTGAATATGTTTGATGAATTTTGTGGTTGCTAAGCTAAACGGCTGACCACGTTTCCATGCTAATACACTTGTTGCTGTAAGTGGCGGATCAAGCGGTCTGAATGTAACCTTTGATTGATTCCAGAACGGTACAGCCCCTTCAATCACCAATGAATATGCCAAGCCTCCATTCACCATAATTGCGCTGTTCGTACTTAAATTGCTGGTAAAAACAATATCCAGTTTCTCATAGTAGTTGCCAAACCAACTTGCCAACTCACTCTGCACATTCATACGCCTAGGAAGAATCAAAGGCAGTACAGACAAATCTTTTGCGCTTACCGTTTCTTTCTTGGAGAGTGGATCATCCGATTTCATCAGAACCACCCATTTTTCTCTTATATTCAAGCGAATAAATTCATATTTTTCCATATCAACCGGCTCAAGAAGCAAACCAATATCCAGTAGTCCCTTCTCCATTTGTTCCTTTACCAAATCTGCTGTGGCTGTAAAAATGTCAAAAGTAACACGGGGATATTTCCGACGAAAGGACTCAATTATTTTAGGAAGAAGTTGTACAGCAGCAATTTCTCCACACCCAATGGAAATTTTACCTTCCACCTGTTCCTCTTGCTCCACTAATTCTTTTTCTGTCTTATCTACAAGCTGCAAAATTTCTTCCGCACGACGGCGAAGAAGTATTCCTTCATTTGTCAATTTGATTTTCCGTGTCCCTCTATCAAACAGCTTTACACCAATATCTTCCTCCATCTGTGCAAGCTGACGTGAAAGTGTCGGCTGCGTGATATGTAAAACTTCTGAGGCTTTTGTGATACTTTCTTCCCTTACTACAGTCAGAAAATATCGAAGAACTCTAATTTCCACGAAAAATACCTCCCAAATTCATCATGCTTAATAAGTATATTTTAACGTATCTATACTCGAAAGGCAATAAAAAACATCTGCTCATCGTATGCTTACCGGTAATATAATTTTATGTAAAACTTGATAAACCCCTATCATTTAATCGTTCTGTCTACATTGTAGAGCGGGGAAAATCGAAAAAAAATGGACGGAGTACAAGTCCTTCCAAGAGGGATAAGAAAACTTCTGAATGGGTAAACAGTGCTAAAAAAGGTTCTGACATTGAAGCACAGCTCCATGTCAGAACCCATTTATTTCACAAATTATTTTTTGGGGTTGCGTCTCCCAGTGTTTTCCGAGCCACGCACTTCCTCATGGTAAAAGTAATCCACAATGACCGGGTGCCCAGGCTCTGCCCGGCCGTAGGGCAGCTCGTTGTCCACGAAGGGACAGCTGTTTTCTTTCGCCAGCCGTTCCGCTTGATCCTCCAAACCACGGAAGTAGCTTCTGTCTCTCTTGTTGTAGATAGCGTCGTACAGCGGAACCAAGTCAGGATGTTTTTTACGTATATAGTCAAGGATGTCTTTTTTGAATCCGCCTCGCAGGTTTAGATTTTCCAGCCACACCAGGTCGCACTGATTTCTGACCTGATGGAAGATAGCCTCAAAATCCGTGATACCGGGAAAAACCGGAGCGATAAAACAGACAGTGCGAATGCCCGCATCATAGATCTGCTTCATGGCATCCAGCCGTCTCTTGATGCTGACGGCATTGTCCATATCATTTTTAAAGCCTTTGTCCAATGTATTGATCGACCAAGAGACCGTGACCTTTCCCAATTTTTTCAGAAGGTCGATGTCACGGATTACCAAGTCTGACTTGGTACAGATGAGAATTTCTGCCTCGCTGCCCCGGAGCTGCTCAAGAAGTTTTCGGGTGTTCTGAAACTGAGCCTCCTGGGGCAGATAGCCATCGGTCACTGAACCGATGACTACGCGCTGCCCTTTGTACTTTTGCGGATTTTTGATTGCCGGCCAATGTTTCACATCCAGGAATGTACCCCACGGTTCAGTGTGCCCGGTAAATCTCTTCATAAACGAGGCGTAGCAGTATTTGCAGCCATGGGTACAGCCCACATAAGGATTGACAGAATAGCCGCCCACAGGCAGGGAGGATTTTGTCATAATATTTTTGGTTTCTACATCCTGAATCAGAATGCCGCTCTCTTTTACTTCTGCCATGTCTTTTGTTCCTCCAATACCCGGTAAAAAGCCGTGGGAAATTCTTGTACCATCTGTGCCTCTCCCATGATAGGTAGCAGATCTTCTTTCATAAATACAGGGATGCCAAGCGCATGGGCCTGATGTGTCAGGTTCCACACCCATTCCGGTTTCGATACGGCTTTGCCCTTCCTATGTCCGGTCTCAGTCCCAATGACGATCCACTCAATTTAATACAAACAGCCACCGCTGATGCCTCCTTACCGTTTTAAGATTTAGCCTTCTGCCGCAGGTGCAACTTTCCCGAAGCCGTTCCAGGCATACAGGCCCTTCTTGTCCTCATCGCCCAGGAACTTGTCCACCTGACAGATGTGCAGGATATGGTCGCCCACCTCCACCGACTGCTGCAAGATAGCCACCATCGCCAGCCGGGTGTCCGCCGGAATCTGGATATCGCTGCCCTCCACAGCCATCATCTCGATGTTGTTGGCAGCCACCTTGTCGGTCTCGGCACCGGTAGATGCTCCGCAGGCCATTACTGCGCCTGCCAGACTCTCACCGGGAACAGTGACAATGACTTTGCCGGTCTCACGCACACGCTTGCCGGTGTGGGACTGTTTGCCAGTGGCGAAGCCCACCATAGGCGGATTGAAGGAGAGGTAAGACACAAAGCAAATGGGAGCCAGGTTCGTAGAACCATCCTCCTTTTTAGAGCAGATCAGTGTCAGCGGATTGGGGGAGGTCAGAACAGTAGCCTCCATAATGTTCAGTTCTTTCATAAAATTCAGACCTTTCTAAGAGATTTCAGTCGTTGACTGTATGGCCAACCAGTGATATATTTATTATATCTGATAGCAATTTTTGTTCAAGTACGCAAATTATTTATACCTGGTATCAAAAAATATACTGCAAAAGACGAGGAACGATCCAATTATGACTTATGAAGAATTCAAAGAAAAGGTTGGCAGTGTCATTCTAACCGGCGAGGGAAACTGCCCGGTCACGCCGGTGGTTCAAATGCTGCAGGGCAAATGGAAACTCCAAATTCTCTATGAACTGTGCATCAAGTGTCCTATGCGGTTTGGGGAACTGAAAAAAGTTCTCAAACCCATTACCAACACAGCTCTGACCAACGCGCTGAAAGAGCTGGAAGCGGACGAATTGGTTCAGCGTATCCAATATAATGAAATGCCTCTGCGAGTGGAGTACTCCCTCACCGAAAAAGGGCGGGACCTGCTGCCGGTCTTTTACGCCATTTCCCAATGGGGAATGAAATATATACCATGATTCTAACTATATTAATATCTGCCTGATAATAGCCGGGAGGCATTGACAATTTGAGTCAACTTCCCGGCTTTTTATGCATTCTCTACTGCTGCAAAGGATTCAGGAAGCAACCTGATTCATGAGAGTTGATAACTCCCACCGCCTGCAAATAGGCATAGATGATTATGGTCCCAACAAACTTCATGCCCCGCTTTTTCAAATCTTTTGAGACGGCATCAGATAATGGTGAGCTAACCTTGTCTACTTCTTGGATG
>JAXKAR010000012.1:0-2037 GCA_036305845.1 Emergencia sp. | reverse complement strand
GCAAATGAAAACACTGGAGGTGGAAGTTGTGCGCGTTAAGATTACATTGGCATGTACGGAGTGCAAGCAGCGTAACTACAATATGACCAAGGAGAAAAAGAACCATCCTGAGCGTCTTGAGACTAAGAAATATTGTAAGTTCTGCCATAGACATACTCTGCACAAGGAAACGAAGTAATCACAGAGAATTGTGAGGTTAGACTATGCAAGAGAAAGACAAATCTACTGGCAAAGCTAATAAAACTCAGAAAAAATCATGGTTTCAGGGACTTAAGTCCGAATTCAACAAAATCGTTTGGACGGACAAAGCTACTCTCGCAAAGCAGACAGTAGTTGTCTCAGTAGTCACGATTATTCTGGCTGTGATGATCAGCATTATGGATTCAGCTATTCTGGAAGGTATTAATCTTATAATCAGATAAGGGTAACGGTGATTGTATGTCAGAAGCGAAATGGTATGTTGTTCATACCTATTCCGGGTATGAGAACAAAGTAAAGGCCAACATTGAAAAAACAATTGAAAACAGACACCTGGAGGATCAGATCCTGGAAGTGCGTGTTCCGCTGGAAGAAGTAGTGGAAATGCGTAATGGTGCTGCGAAGCAGGTCCAGAAAAAGATGTTCCCGGGATATGTGCTTCTTAACATGGTCATGAATGATGATACCTGGTATGTTGTCCGCAATACCAGAGGCGTAACCGGTTTTGTAGGTCCGGGCTCCAAGCCTGTGCCGCTGACTGAGGAAGAAATGCGCCCGCTGGGAATTAAGGAAGAAAACATCCGGGTGGACTTTGCAGAAGGCGATATGGTAGTAGTTACAGGCGGAGCCTGGAAAGATACTGCCGGAGTTGTTACTGCAATTAATACTCAGAAGCAGACAGTAACCATCAATGTTGAATTGTTCGGTCGCGAAACGCCGGTAGAAATAAGTTTCGCAGAAATTAAAAGAGCGTAACACATTCAAGTGGGAGGGAAAAACCCCCGCCAATACCACATAGGAGGTGCCGAAAAATGGCAAAAAAAGTAACAGGTTATATTAAATTACAGATTCCGGCAGGCAAGGCAACCCCAGCACCGCCGGTTGGTCCGGCTCTTGGACAGCACGGTGTAAACATTGTACAGTTTACAAAAGAGTTCAATGCAAGAACAGCAGATCAGGGCGATCTGATCATCCCGGTTGTTATTACTGTTTATGCAGACAGAAGTTTCAGCTTCATAACCAAAACTCCGCCGGCAGCCGTTCTTCTGAAGAAGGCAGCTAACATCAAATCCGGTTCCGGTGTGCCAAACAAAACAAAAGTAGCAAAAGTTACTAAGGCACAGGTTCAGGAAATCGCTGAGATGAAGATGAAAGACTTAAATGCAGCAACTCTTGAAGCAGCTATGAGCATGATTGCAGGTACTGCAAGAAGTATGGGAATCGAAGTTGTAGACTGATTTTCCGTCAGAACTGCGAAATAGAGAAACTACTATATGAAGTGGGAGGGAAATCCCCGCAATTACCACAGGAGGTTATAGAAATGAAACGAGGAAAGAAATACGTGGAAGCTGCGAAAGCAGTAGACCGCGCAACATTATATGATACCGCAGAGGCTATCAGCCTTGTAAAAAAAGCAGCAGTTGCTAAATTTGACGAGACTATCGAAGCTCACATCCGTACAGGCTGCGATGGACGTCATGCAGATCAGCAGATTCGTGGAGCTGTTGTTCTGCCGCACGGAACCGGTAAAAAGGTTCGTGTTCTTGTATTTGCAAGAGATGCAAAAGCTGAGGAAGCAAAAGCTGCAGGCGCAGAATTCGTAGGAGCTGAGGACCTTATTCCGAAGATCCAGAACGAAGGATGGCTTGATTTCGATGTCGTTGTTGCTACACCGGACATGATGGGCGTTGTAGGACGTCTTGGTCGTGTACTTGGACCAAAAGGTCTTATGCCAAACCCGAAAGCCGGAACTGTAACTATGGACGTTACAAAAGCGGTTCATGATATCAAAGCAGGTAAGATTGAGTATCGTCTTGACAAAACCAATATCATCCATGT
>JAXKAR010000011.1:0-5744 GCA_036305845.1 Emergencia sp. | reverse complement strand
CATCAGGAATGATATTTTTATCTTTAAATCCGAGGAGAAAACTGATAGTATTAAGGTTAGACATAATTCATAATTCCTTTTGTTGTTTTGGTTTGCAGTTAAATGATAAAATGGAATTAGAATTATGTCTATTATTTTCTAACTACCCCCACAGAAATTATACAACCGGAATTTGTTGCCGCCCCAGCTGCAGAGCCGTCTATATGGTGGGTTCTATGGAAAGTGATGGATTCTGCGACAGATTAGCCAATGAAAGCGATGAATTCGGTGGGATAAAGGCAGAACTGAAAATATGCGACATTTTTCGCATGAATCCACGAAAAAACGGTGGGATAAAATAATTTTGATAAAAGTGCGACAGATTATATGGTTGGATGACTCGATTCTTTAAAGAGATGGATGAAAGCGCGCCATAATTTGTCGCATATTTTTCACTTTCCAAAAATGTTACCATTTTTGGATCCGGTTTAGGAAAAAGTGTCGCACAAGTCTCGATTTAGAGAATTCCCACCGAATTTCCATAGCGGTCACAGTCTGTGCCCGGTTAGCTTGACGATGTTGAGAGCAGGTCATGATTTGGGGAAAAGACCGGTATACAGAAAAATCCTGTAAATCTGTAAAATTCGCGTGTTTCACCGATTTTAGTCCTTGCATTGAGGGAAAAAATGTGATAAACTGTTTGATAGTTTCGAGTTAATCTGACCCTAATAATTGCTTAGGGTCAATTTGACTGTGAGAATTATTTTAAGGAGAAAGGAGAAACCAATGCCTACTATTAACCAATTAGTTCGTCAGGGCAGAACAAGTTCTGTTAAGAAGTCCACTGCACCAGCTCTGGGTAAGGGTATGAACTCCCTGAAGAGAGTCGCTACTGACACAAACTCACCTCAGAAGAGAGGCGTATGTACTTCTGTTAAGACAGTAACCCCTAAGAAGCCTAACTCAGCACTGAGAAAGGTTGCCAGAGTACGTCTGACTAACGGTATCGAAGTAACAGCATACATTCCTGGTATCGGTCACAACCTGCAGGAACACAGTGTTGTACTGATCAGAGGCGGAAGAGTTAAGGACCTGCCAGGTGTTAGATACCACATTGTTAGAGGAACACTGGATACTGCCGGCGTTAACAACAGAAGCCAGGCTCGTTCCAAGTATGGAGCTAAGAGACCTAAGAAGAAATAGTTATATTTCTTGACAGCAAATTGAGAAGAGATCGGGAATTAAGAGCCCTTAATATATATAATGATTATGCGCGTTTTGGGCATACTTATATAGATTGAGAGCGCTCACGGCATTCATGAGAATGTCGAGTACCCCGCAAGCAAGACTGGGCCGCCTATTTAATTGCAGGGCTCCCCAGAGTAATCCGGTATTCCGAATATCGGGTGAAGAGAAATGTGCAATTACAAATTTAGTTAAAGCAATTGTGCAGGTAATTTTGAAGAAGGCTGTGCGCAGTTTATGCGTATGTGCGGAAGAGCAGAATCTTTTGCGGCGAGAAGGAGAATATCATCTCGCGCAGAGAATTTAGCGAAGTGCAAGGCGCGCAAGTGAGCGAGGAGGGCGTGTACAAGTGTACATAACCGACGAGCGAGGGAGCTGCAACACCGCATTTTACAAAATTATCAAGCGAGGAGGGAAGAGAAGTGCCAAGAAAAGGTAACACACCAAAACGTGAAGTACTTCCAGATCCAGTATACGGCAGTGTTGTTGTAGCAAAGCTGATCAACAGCATTATGCTTGACGGTAAGAAGGGTGTAGCGCAGAACATCGTTTACTCTGCTTTCGACCAGATCAAGGACGTAACTGGCGAAGAACCATTGGAAGTTTTCGAAAAGGCAATGAACAACATCATGCCTGTTTTAGAAGTAAAAGCAAGAAGAATCGGTGGTGCAAACTATCAGGTTCCTATCGAAGTTAGACCGGAAAGAAGACAGACTTTAGGTCTGAGATGGCTGACCAAGTACACCAGACTCAGAGGCGAAAAGACTATGTCTGACAGACTGGCAAAGGAATTAATGGACGCTGCTAACAACACAGGCGCATCCGTAAAGAAGAAAGAAGATACACATAAGATGGCTGAAGCAAATAAGGCATTTGCTCACTTCAGATGGTAGTAAGCTTCATTGGATTTTGAATTATAATGGAGGAAATGTAATATGGCTGGTAGAGAGTTTTCACTTGAGAAAACAAGAAATATTGGTATCATGGCGCACATCGACGCCGGAAAGACCACTACCACTGAACGTATCCTTTTCTATACCGGTAGAACCCATAAGTTAGGCGAAACCCATGAGGGCGGCGCTACCATGGACTGGATGGAACAGGAACAGGAACGTGGTATTACAATTACCTCTGCTGCAACTACAGCACAGTGGAAGAACCACAGAATCAACATCATCGATACACCGGGACACGTTGACTTCACCGTAGAAGTAGAACGTTCCCTGCGTGTCCTTGACGGAGCGGTAACTGTACTTTGCGCTAAGGGCGGTGTTGAACCACAGTCCGAAACAGTTTGGAGACAGGCTGAGAAGTACGGTGTACCAAGAATGATTTTTGTAAATAAGATGGACATCTTAGGCGCAAATTTCTTCAGAGTTGTTGACATGGTAAAGGACAGACTGAAAGCAAATGCAGTACCTGTTCAGCTTCCTATCGGTGCGGAAGACACTTTTATCGGAATTGTCGACCTGGTAGAAATGAAAGCAGAGATTTACAAGGATGAACTCGGTAAAGAATTCGAAGTTACCGAAATTCCTGAAGATATGATGGATCTCGCAACTGAATGGAGAGAAAAATTAGTTGAATCCGTTGCAGAATGTGACGAAGAACTGATGATGAAATTCCTGGAAGGCGAAGAAATCACGATAAAGGAAATGAAAGAGGTAATCAGAAAGCAGACAATTGCCTGCGAAATGGTTCCTATGCTTTGTGGTTCCGCTTACAGAAATAAGGGTGTGCAGATGATGCTGGACGCAGTAATCGACTATATGCCGTCCCCGCTGGATATCCCACCAATCAAGGGCGTGATTCCTGGAACTGAGGAAGAAGATGTCAGAGAAGCAGACGATAACGCTCCATTCTCTGCATTAGCGTTCAAGATTATGGCTGACCCATTCGTAGGTAAGCTGGCATTCTTCAGAGTTTACTCCGGTACACTGGAATCCGGTTCCTATGTTTACAACTCTACAAAGGGCAAGAAGGGCAGAATCGGAAGAATTCTGCAGATGCATGCCAATAAGAGAGAAGAAATCACAAAGGTTTATGCCGGCGATATCGCTGCGGCAGTAGGCCTGAAAGATACAACCACCGGTGATACACTTTGCGACGAAAAGAACGAGATTATTCTGGAATCCATGGAATTCCCAGATCCGGTAATCGAAATCGCTATCGAGCCAAAGACTAAGGCCGGTCAGGAAAAGATGGGTATCGCGCTGGCTAAGCTGGCCGAAGAAGACCCGACATTCAAGACTTATACCAATGAAGAAACAGGACAGACCATCATCGCAGGTATGGGTGAACTTCACCTGGAAATCATCGTAGACAGACTTCTTCGTGAATTCAAGGTAGAAGCTAACGTAGGTAAGCCTCAGGTATCCTACAAAGAAACCATCAGCTCCACTGCAGATGTTGACCATAAGTATGCGAAGCAGTCCGGTGGTCACGGTCAGTACGGTCATGTTAAGATCAAGGTATATCCGAGAGAACCGGGTGCCGGCTTCGAGTTTGTTAACTCCATCGTCGGTGGCGCAATCCCTAAGGAATTCATTCCTAAGATTGAAGACGGTATCAAGGAAGCTATGGAAAACGGCCCTATCGCAGGATATCAGGTTGTTGACGTCGGTGTAGAATTGTACGACGGTTCTTACCACGAAGTTGACTCCTCCGAAATGGCCTTCAAGGTTGCTGCTTCCATGGCATTCAGAGAAGCTGCAAAGAAGGCTAAGCCGGTACTTCTGGAACCAATCTTCAAGGTAGAAGTTACAGTTCCTGAAGAATACATGGGTGACGTAATCGGCGACATCTCTTCCAGAAGAGGTAGAATCGAAGGTTCCGACATGAACAATGGCGCGGTTGCCGTAAGAGGTATGGTACCTCTGTCCGAAATGTTCGGTTATGCAACTGACCTGCGTTCCAAGACCCAGGGTCGTGGCGTATATGTAATGCAGTTCGACCACTTTGAAAAATTGCCGGATAGCTTAATTGAAAAAATCGGCAAATAAGTAAGATTTAAAATAAACCTAACCGTTTATTTAGGAGGAAATTTAAAATGGCAAAAGCAAAATTTGAGAGAACCAAACCGCATATCAATATCGGAACTATCGGTCACGTAGACCATGGTAAGACAACTCTGACAGCAGCAATCACAACAACACTGTATCAGAGATATGAGCTGGGTGAAAAGGTAGCATTCGACCAGATCGACAAAGCACCGGAAGAAAAAGAAAGAGGTATCACAATCTCTACAGCTCACGTAGAATACGAAACACCAAACAGACACTACGCACACGTAGACTGCCCGGGCCACGCTGACTATGTAAAGAACATGATCACAGGTGCAGCACAGATGGACGGAGCAATCCTGGTATGCGCAGCAACAGACGGACCAATGCCGCAGACAAGAGAACACATCCTGTTATCCAGACAGGTAGGCGTACCATACATCGTAGTATTCTTAAACAAGTGCGACATGGTAGATGACGAAGAATTACTTGACCTGGTAGAAATGGAAGTCAGAGAACTGCTGGACGAATATGAATTCCCGGGAGATGACACACCAATCATCAGAGGATCCGCACTGGGCGCATTAGAAGATCCAGCAGGTCCATGGGGAGATAAGATTGTAGAGCTGTTCGAAGAAATCGACGCATACATTCCGGAACCGGAAAGAGCAAACGATAAGCCATTCCTGATGCCGGTAGAAGACGTATTCTCCATCACAGGAAGAGGAACAGTAGCAACCGGAAGAGTAGAAAGAGGAATTCTGAAGGTTGGAGAAGAAGTAGAAATCATCGGCTTAACAGAAGAAAAGAGAACAGTAGTCGTAACAGGACTGGAAATGTTCAGAAAGCTGTTAGACCAGGCAGAAACAGGAGATAACGTAGGAGCACTGCTGAGAGGTGTGCAGAGAGACGAAATCGAAAGAGGCCAGGTATTAGCAAAACCGGGAACAATCCACCCACACACAAAGTTCAAAGGAGAAGTATACGTACTGAAGAAGGAAGAAGGCGGAAGACATACGCCATTCTTTAACGGATACAGACCACAGTTCTACTTCAGAACAACAGACGTAACAGGCGACCTGCAGTTACCGGAAGGAACAGAAATGTGCATGCCTGGAGATAACGTAACAATGACAATCAGCCTGATCACGCAGATCGCAATCGAAGAAGGACTGAGATTCGCAATCAGAGAAGGCGGAAGAACAGTAGGTTCCGGCGTAGTAACAGAAATCATCGAATAATTGATTGAGAAAGCCGAGAGGCGAAGAGCAAGAGATAAGAAAACGAAGATAGGTTGTTAGTCAACTGTGGGGGTAGAAGAAATTCTACTCCCATTTTTTGTATAAAGATTTAGTAGAAAATCAGAAGTATCCGTTACTTAAAGTTAATGAACGAGCGATAGCCGTAAGAGACTCGTTTAATCACCTTAATTCTGTTGTTGATGCCTTCAATGGTTCCGTTGCTTAGCTGTCTGCCGTTGTATTTGAAAAAAGAGGCAATAACGGCATCTTTCCAATT
>JAXKAR010000010.1:0-29092 GCA_036305845.1 Emergencia sp. | reverse complement strand
CAAGCTGATCCAAAGAAATCATTTCAATTTGATTGTTTTTTTGACCGTTTTTCGAAAGCATAACGATATCCTCCTTATGCTTCTATTATATCATAAAACGGAGCATAATTGTTGAAATTTCAATGATTAGCTTGATTTTTTGCATAAGAAAAAGCCCTGAACCTCGTGAAAAGGCCGGGCTTTGTCTTCAGTCTGAGATGGGGCTATAACCCCATCTTTTATTTTACACATTCCAGCCTCTTCTGATATTCCTTAATCAAAAACTTGGCGGTTGCATAATCAATCTGATTGTTCATGGCAAGCTGTTGAATCAAATTGACGCAAGGATCGTTTTTCGACATATTGATTACCGCCCATTACGCAACCAGGTTGCATAACAGCAAAATTGATAAGTGTCAATTTTGCTTTGCGCTCCGTTAAGCTGTTGAATCCTTTCGCTTAAATTAAAAATACCGACCTGCGGTCAATCCGCAAGCCGGTATCGTTTTTTCTTGATATTGAGTTGTTAATCTCGATTATGCTTCAGTCTTAGTTTCTTCTGCCTTTGGTGCAGCCTTAGCCGGAGCTTTCTTGATTCTCATGTTGTTGATTGCGCCTGTAGGACATTCTTTTGCACACAGTCCGCAGTTCTTACACTTATCCGGATCAATCTTAGCCACATTGTTTTCCACAGTGATTGCTTCAAACTTACAGCTCTTTTCGCACTTCTTGCAGCCGATACATCCGTTGGAGCAGGCTTTTCTTGTGTCTGCGCCCTTTGCTTCGGATTTGCACTGAACTACAACCAGATTCTTTGCGCTCTGTACTTTGATTACAGCGTTTGGACAAGTCTTTGCACATACGCCGCAGCCTACGCAGTTATCTCTGTTCACGACAGCTACGCCGTCACAGATATGAATTGCATCAAAGTCACAAGATGCTTCGCAGTCACCCAGACCGATACAGCCATAAGGGCAAGCGGACAGTCCGCCGAAGAACTGCTTTGCAGAAGCACAAGTCTGTACGCCCTTGTATTCCATGATAGTCTTGGCAGCATCCTTTGTGCCATTACACATAACCACAGCAACCTGCTTATCTGCGCCACCGGCTTCTACGCCCAGCACTTCTGCCAATTTAGCAGCAACATCTGCACCGCCAACAGGACACTTGGAGCAGCTTAAACTGTGATCCTCTGCCAGTGCGCTGGCATAGTCATCACATCCTGCATAACCACAGGCACCGCAGTTAGCGCCCGGAAGTTCTGCACGAAGGTTTGCAAAAGTTTCATCAACAGGTACGAAGAATACCTTGGAAGCAATAGTCAGGATGACAGCGCATACCAGACCAATCGCTACGACAATAATAATTGGTGTTACCATTCAATTCGCCTCCTGTCTTACTGGAATAATCCACTGAAGCCCATGAAGCCCAGGGATAACATAGCAGCAGTAATTAATGTAAGAGGAACGCCTCTGAATGCCATCGGAACACCTTCTTCGTTTTCCAGCTTGCTTCTTACGCCTGCAAAGAGAACCATTGCCAGTAAGAAACCAACGCCTGCACCGAAGGAGTTTGCGATGGACAGCAGATATCCATAACCTGCATCAATGTTGGAAATACATACACCCAGTACAGCACAGTTTGTTGTGATCAGAGGAAGATATACGCCCAACGCCTTGTGCAGAGCAGGCATATACTTCTTCATCATCATTTCGATGAGCTGTACCAGTGCAGCGATTACCAGAATGAATACTACAGTCTGTAAGTATCCGATTTCAAAACTGTTCAGAACCTGCATGATTGGCCATGTAGCCACCGTTGCCAGAATCATGACGAAGATTACGGCAACACCCATACCTACAGCGGAATCCAATTTCTTAGATACGCCGAGGAACGGACAGATACCCAGGAACTGAGCCAGTACGTAGTTGTTCACGAGGATCATGCTCATGATTACAGTAATTGCTAACATGCTTCTTCAGCTCCTTTCTCTAAACATCCATTTTTTTCTTTTCTTGCGCCGCCGCACATTGCAGCCATAGCGCAGCCGTCACAGCCGAATTCCTTCTTCTTCAGCGCCTTGCCTTTTGTCATATAGTTTACAGCAGCAATCAGCACACCGAAGACAAAGAATCCGCCTGGAGCCAGATTGAAGATACCCATGCCCGGAACGATGTCAGTCAGCACTTCGATTCCGAATAAAGTACCGCCGCCAAAGAACTCTCTGATCAGACCCATGATGCCCAGCGCAACGGTAAATCCGATACCCATTCCGATACCGTCAAGTGCGGAATCAAACGGGTTGTTCTTGCTTGCAAACATTTCTGCTCTTCCCAGAATGATACAGTTTACTACAATCAGTGGGATAAAGAGACCCAGAGATGCGTACAGGGAAGGAACGAACGCCTGCAGTACAAACTGTACAACAGTTACGAATCCGGCAATAACTACGATGTAGCAAGGGATACGTACTTTGTCAGGAATAATATTTCTCAGTAAAGAGATTACGATGTTGGAACAGATCAGTACTGCCATAGCAGATACGCCCATTCCGATACCGTTAATTGCTGAAGATGTAGTTGCCAGTGTCGGACAAGTACCCAGCAGCAATACTAATACCGGGTTTTCTTTGATAATACCCTTGGTAAGGATGCTTAACTTACTTGGTTTCTTTTCCATTATTTAGCACCTCCTACGATCTTGTACTGCTCCATTGCGCAGTATACGCCATAGTGTACTGCATTGGAAGAAATTGTAGCACCAGTAATATGGTTGATCGCTGCTTCATCCTTTGCAGAAGTTGTCGTAATTTCGTCTGTACCCTTGCCCTTGTACTGCTCTAAGTAAGCAGGATCGTGAGCCTTGGTTCCCAGACCCGGTGTATCTGCGTGAGCAGTTACTTCGATACCGGTGATTTTGCCGTCAGCGTCGATACCGATCATTTCTGTCAGCGCACCGCCAAAGGACTTGGTGCTTACGGTTACAACCATACCTGCGCCATTGTCGGCAATGTAGCAGTCGGTTGCAAAGACTTTATCTTTTTCTGCAACAGCCAGTTCTCCGTCAAATTCAGTAAAGCTGTCTGCTTCGATCAGCTTCGCTCTGGTTTCGTTAGCTGCTTTGATAGAATTTTCCTCGATAATCGGCTGAGTAACGCCGTATGTAGCTGCCAGTGCTGCAGTAATCACCAGACAGATTGCGACGAGAACGACGATAGGTGCAACATATTCTTTAAATGTATTATTATTTTTCATTTTTCTTTGCACCTCCATATGTTAATTTGATGCACAGCTGGTCAATCAGCGGTGTCATAATATTCATCAGCAAGATGGAGAAGGATACGCCTTCTGGGTATGCGCCCCACAGTCTGATAACCATGGTGATGAGGCCGCAGCCCACGCCCATGATCACTTTACCTAACGGCATGATTGGGGAGGTTACATAGTCTGTAGCCATGAAGAATGCACCCAGCATTACGCCGCCGGCGCAAACATGGAAGATAGCCATATCCAGTGCACCCAAATCTCCGCCAGCAAAGCTGTAGTACAGGAATGCAATAACAAATACTGTACCGATAAAGCATACCGGGATAATCGGTGAAATGATCTTCTTCCAGATCAGGAAGATTCCGCCAATCAGCAATGCAATTGCGGAAACTTCACCCATGGAACCGCCGATAAATCCGAGGAACATATCTGCGTTAGAAGGAAGATCTGCAGGGTTGCCTTCACCGAGAATGCCCAACGGTGTTGCGCTTGTTGCTGCGTCGATTGTGGAAGTTCTTGGTACCGGCCAAGTAGTCATTTCTGTTGCAAAGGAAATGAACAGAACAATTCTGGCTGTGATAGCAGGATTGACTACGTTTCTGCCGATGCCGCCGTAAAGCTGTTTAACGATGACAATTGCCACGAAACAGCCGATAACAGCCATCCAATACGGGAAGTTGGACGGAACATTGAAAGCAATCAGCACACCTGTAACTGCAGCGGACAAATCGCCTACAGTCTGTGTCTTGTGCATTGCCTTGTTGTATAACCATTCGAAACCCACACTTGCGATAACGCATACCAGGGTCAGAAGAATTACGTTCGGTCCGAATACGAATATACTTACTGCGAAAGAAGGTACTAATGCAAGGAGTACCATTGCCATAGTCTTGCGCGTATCTAAGCTTGTAACCAGATGTGGAGCTGAGGATACGGCTAAATTATTATAGTAGTTCTTGTTATCCATTACTTAATTCCAGCCTCCTTTACCACGCCTTTTCCAAGCTTGTTCATGAAGCCCAGAGGTCTTCTTGCCGGGCAAACATAGGAGCAGCTTCCGCATTCCATACACTGCATAACCTGTAAATCGCTCAGTCTCTGTGCATCTCTGCGTTCATATGCCTCAGCAAGAGCAGTCGGCAGCAGATTGAACGGACATGCATGATGACATCTACCGCAGTTAATACATGCAGTTTCTTCAGGGATATAAGCCTTTTCCTTGGAGAAAGCCAGGATTGCGTTGTTATTTTTTACGATAGGCATCTCATCAGAGAAGATCGCTCTTCCCATCATCGGTCCGCCCATCAGAATCTTTCTCGGTTCAGATTTGTATCCGCCGCAGAATTCGATGACATCGTGGATCTGTGTTCCAATCGGCGCGATAATATTCTTAGGCTGCGCTACAGCATCGCCGTCTACAGTCATTCTCTTGTTGACAAGAGGAATACCGTTTCTGAAATACTGACCTACGAATGCAACGGAGGTAACGTTAGAAAGAATAATACCCAGGTCTGCCGGAAGCACTCCAGCCTTCATCTCCTTGCCGGTAATCTCGTAAACCAGTACACGTTCAGCGCCCTTTGGATATCTGTCCTGAAGGGTAAACGTATGCATGTTGGTCAGACCCTGTTCTGCGAACATCTTATCCAGTTTGGCAATCGCATCAGGCTTGTTAGCCTCAATACCGATGTAAGCCTCGTCCAATCCGATGTACTTCATGATCAGCTTCATACCGTCGATGATATCCTGTGTATCCTCCAGCATACCTCTGTGGTCGGATGTGATGAACGGCTCACACTCTGCTGCATTGACAATCAGTGTATGCACTTCGTCAATGTTTCTCGGATTGTACTTGATGTGAGTAGGGAAAGACGCGCCGCCCAGACCTACCAGACCGCTGTCTCTGACTGCCTTAACAAATCCAGCCAGATCATCTACCTGAGGAACCTTGATGTCCTCGCACATCTCCTGTTTCTTGTCAGTCTCAATAACAACTAATGTGTCGTTTCCGCCAACAGCCGAACGCTGGGTCTCAATACCCTTGACTGTTCCGGATACGCTTGAGTGAATAGGTGCACTTACAAAAGCATCTGTATCACCGATAAGTTGTCCCACCTTGACGGTATCACCCTTTGCTACCAAGGGTTTGCAAGGTGCGCCAATGTGCTGTGACATTGAAATCTTAACAATGTCAGGAATCGGCATCACTTCGGTTTCGCAGCCGGCAGTGTTCTTATAGTGTCCGGCATCAATGCTGTGTAAATGCTTTGCATTTGAACTCATATTTTGAAACCTTCCTTTCTAAAAAATAGTCGTCATATAATCATACGCCATACATTATACTACAGTTATCGTCAAAAAGCATTAAATTTTTTGTCAGAATTTTAATTTTCTAAAAACTCCCAAGGCCAGTCTTCATCTACAGTATATGCCCGCAAAAAAGATATATTATGAAAGGAAGCCTTCTTTCTTTTGCATTTCCGGTTCCCATATCAAGATGTGTATTTTTCGGCACAAATACCATTCTATAATGTTATATCTCTGTTGCAGTCCTTGGAATAAATGTAGGCAAACTCCTCTTCATCCCCCACAGCGTAACATGCCTGCGGGCAATAGGCGTCCATGAAAAGATAATCTCCTTTTTGCACGGGAATCCACTGGTTATCCAAATTGTACATACCCTTTCCCGAATAGATATAGGCGCCGTGTTCCTGAACGTGAGTCTCGATATATCCGTGGCTGGCTCCCGGTTTAAAGCTGAGAATATGAAAATTCATATCAAACCCCAGGTCTGTGGCAGCAGGCAAAAAGTCCTTCATCCATGCATTTTCCATGCCCTCAAATAGTACCGGTTCCACTTCGTGGATATTGCCAATCACCGTATGGGCTGCGTATCCCTCAATTCTGTCATACCGCCTCTTGTAAAGAAAGCAGCGTACACTTTCTTCGCTTTCGTTTACAAAATGCAGCGCTTCCTCCTCAGGGCTGAACATATAACCGCCGTCAGTCAGTACGGTTTCTCCGTCGCCATTCCACACCCGCAAACTTCCGCTGAAAACATACAGAAAGGTTTCGATTCCATCTCCTCCGAAACCATCCTTACACGCGCCGCCCGGCTTTACATGCAGAAGATAGTCCACGAAAGACGCACCCAGCTTAGGTGATGCCAAAATCGTGGTCTCGCAATGTTCAAAGCCGGGAATCACGTTTTTTACAAGACCGTCCGGTTCAATTACCGCATAATTTTCTCTCTTAATCACCGATCTGTTTTCTAACAAACCCGGCCTGTTTCCCATAACACCATTCAGATAACTCATTTCTTTTCCTCCTCAAGTTTTGTCTTTGTCAACGCTTTGAGCGCTTTCGCCCGGAAATCAAAATTTTTCCTTCCCCACTACAATTCGGCCGCAATCATCAATGCCGATTACCTTCTCTCCTTTTTTTCGCAGCGCCATTACATACTCCAGTATTTCTCTGTCGATGACTTCTCCCGGGCAAACAATCGGTATTCCCGGCGGGTACGGAATAATGGCAGAAGCACATACTCTGCCCGCCGCCTCTTCTATCGGAATGCGTTCCTTCATTGTCGGCAGAGGTTGCTGTTCTAATTTACGCACGGTCAAATCTGCCAGCGAAGCAGACTGTGTCTTCTGTAAGACGTGAGAAGCCGCTACTTCCCTTAATGCATTTAGCAGCCTGTCAAAATCAGATCGTTTATTGCCGATTCCCGTCATACACATGAGAATATTCCCCGTTACCAGTTCTGCATAAACACCTTTTTCCATAAGCAGTTCTTCCAGCCGGAGTCCGTCCAAACCGTATGCATGCATATCCAGATTGATTTTGGTATGGTCTAACATGGGGTGCTGCATTACCCGAAGTCCCGGAATATCAGCTGCCTGCTCATAAAAATACGCCAGGTTTTCTTCCCAGTCGCCAATCAGCTTGTCACCGTTTTTTTGCAGCAAATCCGCATTTAGGTCCAGCGATGCCATTAATACGTATGAAGGGCTGGTGCTTTCAATCAGCTGCAGCTTATCCGCAAAGGTGTATTTATCTATTCTATCTGTGCATAAATTCACCACGCCGCTTTGGGTAAAGGATGCTAATGTCTTGTGGGTGCTTCCGATGACAATATCTGCCCCCAGATTTTCTGCCGCCAAAGTTTTCCCCTTTATATAAGTGTCAAAAAAATTCAGATGCGCGCCATGCGCCTGATCCACAATGAGAATTTTCCCGGCATCGTGAACTTCCTTTGCAATAGCAGCAATATCACTACATACGCCGTAATAATTGGGGCTGGGCAAAATCACAGCGCTGCTGTCCGGATGTTCCTGCAGACATCTGCGGATTTCCGAAGCGGTAATCTGCCCGGAAATACCATACTCTTCAATCAGCTCCGGATAGGCATAAACAGGCCGTCCTCCTGCTAACATAAGACCATTAAAAATGGACTTGTGGCAGTTTCGCGCCATAATCAGCTTGCCTCCTGACGGCACAGTCGTCATAATCGCTGCAATCAGCCCTGCGCTGCTTCCGTTAATCAGCAGATAGCTTTCTTTCGCATGATAAAGCCGGCGGTATTTTGCCATGGTCTCTTCAATGATTCCTTCTGTCTGAAACAGGTTATCCGCTCCCGGAATCTCTGTAATATCCCAATCCATCATACATGCAAGAAAATCGCCATATCCGTTTTCCCTATAAATCGCCGCGCCCTTATGCCCCGGCATATGGAAAGATACGGGATCACCCTTGCTGTGTTCAATTAAAAAAGGAACAATGCCTTTCTTGTTGTCCATATCTGTCTCCTCCAAATTGATTACCCTCATTTTATCATCAAACAGAAAAGAAAGGAAGATGCTTATCCTTCATTATCCGGCAGAGGGTTGAGGAGAATTTGCCACTAACTTTATATTGTAGTATAATGATGCTAACACCTATGGAAAGGATCATCACGTTATGGCGAAAAAAAACACGAGAAATACAAAGGGAAAAATTATCTCTGCTGCATGGCGGTTATTTTATGAACAGGGGTACGACGATACCACCGTAGACGAAATCGTAGAGGAGTCCGGAACCTCCAAAGGTTCTTTCTATCACTACTTCGACGGGAAGGACGCTTTGCTTTCCTCTCTTTCTTTTCTCTTCGACGAAAAATACGAGGAGCTAAAACCCAAACTGAACGATGAAGATCCCGCCATAGAAAAGCTGGTCTATCTGAATCAGGAGCTTTTTCTCATGATTGAGAACTCCATCTCCGTAGATTTGCTGTCCAGGCTTTTTTCTTCCCAGTTGATTACCCGAGGCGCGCGACATCTTCTGGATCAGGATCGCACCTATTACAAACTCACTCGAGCAATATTGCAGCAAGGACAGACCCGAAATGAACTGCGCAGCGATCTTTCCATCAACGAAATCGTTAAAACTTATGCCATGCTGGAGAGAGGCATGATGTATGACTGGTGCCTGTGCAACGGCGACTATTCCCTTGCTCAGTACAGCCGCAGCGTACTGCCCATGATGCTGGAAATCTACAAAAATACCGATCTCAATCAAAAATAATTTTTTGTCTTTATTTTTACCGATTTTTAGTCTGTACTATAGTCTAATATATAAACATTGAAATTTAAAGAATATACCCGTATTTTTATGTGTATATTCTTTTTTTCGTATAAACTATATTCTGTGTTTCAGTCTATTTCTATTTGTGCTACAATAGGGCTCATTAAGCGACAAGTAAATGTTGCATGATCAACACACAAATAACAGTAGAAAGGAATTTTCAAAATGGACAGCGCACAGATTTACATCATGATCGCCATTGTCTTTTATCTCATCTTCGTTTTGGCAATCGGCGTATACTACACAAAGAAAAATAACGACATCAGTGACTTTTACCTGGGAGGCCGAAAGCTTGGACCTTTTGTCACCGCCATGAGCGCCGAAGCCTCGGATATGAGCAGCTGGCTTCTAATGGGTCTTCCCGGCCTTGCCTATCTGACCGGTATTGCCGATGCTGCATGGACCGCCATCGGGCTGGCCCTGGGAACTTATGTCAACTGGCTCATCGTCGCCAAAAGAATAAGAACGTACTCTCATCACATCGACGCAATCACGATTCCCGACTTTTTTTCCAAGCGGTATCATGACCACAAGAATATTCTCAACGCTATTGCTGCGGTTACCATTATCCTCTTTTTCATTCCTTATACCGCATCAGGTTTTGCCGCCTGCGGCAAACTATTCGGCAGCCTGTTCGAGGTAGACTACGTTTGGGCCATGATTATCAGTGCTGTCGTTATCGTAGGATACACAGCCCTCGGCGGATTTCTTGCTGCAAGTACCACCGATTTGATTCAGAGTATCGTTATGACCGTCGCCTTAATTGTGGTTTTAGGCTTCGGTGTAGTTACTGCCGGCGGAATCGATGCAGTCATCGAAAACGGAAAATCTCTGCCGGGCTATTTGGGTCTCTCCACCACCTACGATCCGGAATCCGGCGGCGCATCTCCTTACGGACTTTTATCAAAGTTTTCTATGTTGGCATGGGGACTTGGCTATTTTGGTATGCCGCACATCCTTCTTCGCTTCATGGCCATTGAAGATAAAGAAAAACTGAAACTTTCCAGACGTGTTGCCACAACCTGGGTTGTGATTTCTCTCTTCGTGGCCATCATGATTGGCATTGTAGGCTCGGCCATGACAAAAGCCGGTGTGCTCTCCTATCTGGATGGTGCTGATTCAGAAACGATCATTGTACAGATTTCCGATTTAATCAGTCAGCACGGCGCCTTCGCTGCTCTAACCGCCGGCGTGATTTTAGCCGGTATTCTGGCTGCAACCATGTCCACATCGGATTCCCAGCTTCTGGCTGCTTCCTCCAGTGTTTCGCAGAACATTTTCAGAGATTTCCTGGGATTCAACATGACAGAAAAACAGTCCATGCTGGCTGCAAGACTTACCGTTATCGGCGTATCCGTTATCGCCGCCTTCCTGGCCGCAAATCCAGACAGCTCCGTATTCGAAATCGTTTCCTTTGCCTGGGCAGGATTCGGTGCCACCTTTGGTCCGGTAGTCCTCTGCGCGCTGTTCTGGAAACGGTCTAACAAGCAAGGCGCTCTGGCATCAATGCTCGTCGGCGCTGTAACCATCTTTGTATGGAAATACCTGGTTCGCCCTATGGGCGGCGCCCTGGATATCTATGAACTGCTGCCTGCATTCCTTTTGGCCCTCGCTGTCAACATTATTGTCAGCCTGTTGACCAAAACGCCGTCAGAAGCCATAGAAACCGAATACGAAGAATATCAGAAAGCACTATAAGTTCCTTTTCATCCTCAATATACAAGAATAAAAAAATTAAGCAGAATCTACGAAGGATTGCACCTAATCCACTTTCTCTGATTCTGCTTAATTTATCTCTTTATTTTCCAATGAGAATCTCTGCTTCCACGGTAATTTCCGTCAGTCCTTCCAAATTCAGTTTGCTTTTATCCACATCAAAAAGCAGCGGCGTCATATGAACCAGATTCTCAAGTTGCGCTTTATCTATTGCCATGGTTGTGGTTACTGTTTCTCTTTCCACCAACGCAAAGTGTTCCAGAAAATAGTCCAGCACCTCTTCGTTAGAGTAGTCTTTCCTTCGCAAAAGACTTTCCGCGGCTGTTCTAAGCTGCGCCATATGCCGTCTTCCCGGTATTACCTTAATGACAATGCCGTCCGGCGCCAAAATCCGTTTAAACTCTTTATAATTTGCCGGTGTAAAAACATCTAAAATGCAGTCTGCAATCTGATCTTTAGCCGGAATGTTGGTGATATCGGCAACCATCCACTTTATCTGCTCTTCCGATTTTGCGGCCGTTTTAATCGCATCAGATGCAAGGTCAAAGGCTAAAATCTGGGTCTCTCGTTCATCCTGCGGCAATGCCCTGCTCAGCGAGCAGGCATAGAAGCCCTCTCCGCACCCTGCATCGATAACACACTTGGTCCTGTCCTCACCTACAACGTTTCCAAGATGCGCAATGGCTTTTTGTGTTACCGCCCGGGCCACTTCATCATAGTAGCCGCCGGCAAAGAACCTTTGTCTGCTTTCAAAAAACAGACGATCGTATCCTTTGAGCGGCTTGCTGCTCTGCAGAAAGTTTACATAGCCTTTGGACGATATATCAAAACGATGCTCTCTCTTGCAGACCAGGCTTCCCCCGTGAAAACGTATCTTTTTTCCGCAAACCGGGCAGCTGAATAAGTGCTTTGCTGAATAAAACTTGTCGATTTTGCTCATCGCTTTCTCCTTTATTTTACAGCAACGGACTGAGCGCCCGCAATACGCCGTCAAAGAGGACGCCGAAAAATCCCCTTCTACAATCCTTTGGATGAATTTCCCTTGATTTGGCAAAGGTATCTACGCAGTCTCGCTTCAAATCAGTCAATGCTTCACAGCCAATCATCAACGTGCCACATTCAAAGTGAAGAAACAGACTTCGATAATCCATGTTGATGGTACCCACCACGCCGATTTTGTCATCGCTGAGATAGCTTTTGGCGTGAATAAAGCCCGGTGTATATTCGTAAATCTTAATCCCGGCCTTCAGCAAAGGCCCATAGTAGGAACGCGTCAGGCGAAAGATGATTTTCTTGTCAGGGATTGCCGGTGTAACAAGGCGCACATCCACGCCCCGTTTCGCCGCTAAAACCATGGCCGTCTTCATTTCGTTATCAATAATCAGATACGGTGTAAAAATATAAACGTAATCCTCTGCCTGGGAAAGGATTTCCAGATATACGTTTTCCCCTAAATTCTCATCATCCAGCGGGGAATCAGAATAAGGCTGTACGATACCGTCTGTTGAAGTTCCCCTCATATTATCACAAGGCAATGGGCGAAAAGCCCCAAAATCTTCTTCCGTCTTCTTAAAGGCATTCCACATAGTCAGAAACATTACCGTATAATTCCATACAGCCGCCCCGACCAGACGTATTCCGCTGTCTTTCCAGTGTCCGAAACGAACCAGCTGATTGATATACTCGTCAGCGATATTGTACCCGCCGGAATAACCGATATCTCCATCAATAACCATAATCTTGCGATGATCCCGGTTGTTATATACCAGAGATGCAACAGGCCGTACCCGATTAAAGGCCATCGCTTTGATGCCCTCTTTTTTCAGCTCGCCGGCAAAGTTCTGCGGAAGGGTATTGATACTGCCCATGTCGTCATAAATGATTCGTACATCCACTCCGGCAGCTGCTTTCTCCTTCAATATCTGATGAATCTGGTTCCACATTTTTCCTTCAGCCATGATGAAGTACTCCATGAAAATAAATCGTTTCGCATTCTTCAGGTCAGTCAGCATATCAGGAAATGCATCATCACCTAAAGCATAATACTTCGTGCTGGTATTGGTCCAGGCAGGGTAGGGTCCTTTTTCCGCAATATAGTTGACCGTATTAAGCAGACGAGGCGCTGCCTTTCCTGCCAGGTCTTCTTCTTGACGCAAATCTTCACGATGTCGTTTTTCCTGTGGATCGATTTTTCGCTTCAGAGATTTTGACGGTCGTTTATTGCCGAAAAAGATATACATGGTCACGCCTAAAATCGGCAAAAGACAAACCAGAAGAATCCAGCCCATTTTGTACTCCGGATTGTCGTCTCTCCAAATGATGAATAAGGACATGAGCGCACCTAAAACGGTAAATCCCATATAAATCCAATTCGCCTGATCTGCCAGGGTTAAAATCAACAAGGCAAACCATGCCATCTGCACCAGAATCAGGGTTACGGTAATCGTCAGTCTGTTGAATATTTTGTTAATTGCTTTTCCAATATGCTTGAACATCTCAAATCCTTTTTCTTCTGTCTCCTCCTCAAATCAAATTATCCGTTAAAAAGGCGGGCTTGTCCGGCCCGCCTTGCAAGGTTTTTCGTTATCTTACAGCCCCAGTCCCTGGCAAACATTGGTCATAAAGTCCTGTACGTTGGTCACGATGCCTCTGGCTGACAAGCTTCCTCTGTCACCCAGCTTATTCGCTGCGAATTCAGAGGTATCTACCATGTAGAAGTATACCGGTCTCACTGTACCGTCTTCCAATACTCTATATGTAGGCGTCATATTACCGGTGGCAATGGTGTGCAGCACTGTGGCCATACCAATAACCGTAGTGGCTTTTCTCACGTGGGATCGGATCGTATCCTGCCCCACATAAGTATGTTCATAAACCTCCGGCAATGGTCCATCGTCTCTGATCGAACCATTGAGAACAAAAGGTACATGATGCTTTACGCAGGCATGAATAATCCCATCCTTGATTCCCTCTTCCTCAATGAATTCCGGAATGGAACCGTGGGTATTGATACAGTTAATCGTATCCAAATGGTTGTAGTGGCCGTCGATGTGCGGCAACTGATTTCTGATATCCGTACCCAGCGCAGTACCCAGAAAACCGGCTTCCAGGTCATGGGTAGCCAATGCGTTTCCGGCAAGCAGCGCGCTGACATAACCGTTTTCAATCAGCTTTGCATAACATTCTCTTGCTTTTACGTCAAAAGAGCAAGCCGGTCCCAGAACCCATACGATATATCCGCCATGCTCTTTTTCGTATTTCAGCAGTTCTACAAGCTGCGCGTAGTCATAGCTGAATCCGGTCTCACGGCTTCTGCTCTGTCTGAATGCGAAAGTAGCCGCCTTGGCTTCTTCTTCACGTTCAAAACAGTCTGCATGAACATAAATGCCTTCCTGGCAGTCCTCGGTACGCCCTACAACAACCTGATCGCCCTGCTTCAGGTTTCTGAACTCTCTGACGTGGATCTTTCCGTTTTCGAACACAGGCACACAGTCCATCCGGCTATCCTCCGCAAGATACCACTTTCCACCAACCTTAAAGTATTCCGGATAAATAGAAGTGGCATGGAAGCCCTTCGGCGCAGCCTTATCCACCGGCGCCGCAATCAGCTTCGCATTGGGAGATTTTATGAATTTTTCCTGACTGAAATCAGGCTCGATATATTTGGGTAATTTAAACATCTTTCTCATTCCTAACTATTTGGTAATTTTATCTACGCCCATATATTTTCTCAGCGCCTCCGGAACGACAACGCTGCCGTCAGCCTGCTGACAATTTTCCAAAATGGCGGCAACAGTTCTGCCTACTGCAAGACCGGAACCGTTAAGGGTGTGTACAAACTCAGGCTTTCCTTTTTCTCTTCTGAAACGAATGCCTGCTCTTCTTGCCTGGAAGTCTTCGAAGTTGCTGCAGGAAGAAATCTCTACATATCTGCCGTAGCTTGGCATCCAAACTTCGATATCATAGGTCATCGCAGAGCTGAAACCTAAATCACCGGAGCTGAGTCTGACTACTCTGTACGGAATGTTCAGGATCTTCAGCACTTCTTCTGCATCTGCAGTAAGCTTTTCCAGTTCTTCGTAGGAGGTTTCCGGGTCAACAAATTTGACCAACTCAACCTTGTTGAACTGATGCTGTCTGATCAACCCTCTGGTATCTCTTCCGGCAGAACCCGCTTCTGCTCGGAAACACGGCGTATATGCAGTATAATAAACCGGCAGCTCTGCTTCGTCCATGATTTCGTTGGCTCTCAGATTGGTTACCGGAACCTCTGCAGTCGGAATCAGGAAGAAGTCCTTCTGCGGCACGTAGAACATATCCTCTTCGAATTTCGGCAGCTGACCTGTCCCAGTCATTGCCGCTCTGTTCACCATAAACGGCGGCAGGATTTCCTTGTAATCCTGATCAATCGTATGCAAATCCAACATAAAGTTGATTACCGCTCTTTCCAGTCTTGCGCCCAGCCCTTTATATACGGTAAATCTTGTGCCGGAAATCTTCGCAGCTCTTTCGAAGTCCAGAATATCCAGATCTTCCCCTACATCCCAATGGGCTTTCGGCTCAAAATCAAAGGTCGTCGGTTCTCCAAATTTACGAATTTCCACATTGTCACTGTCATCTTCACCAAACTGTACATCCTTGTACGGTGTGTTCGGCACATTGAGCAGTGCGTTTCTCAAGTTTTCTTCGATTTCGGAAAGCTGTCCGTCCAGCTCCTTAATCTTACCGGACAGTTCTTTCATCTCTGCCATAATGGCAGTAGTATCCTCTCCGGCTTTTTTCAGCTTTGGAATTTCTCTGGAAACAGAGTTCTGCTTGTTCTTCATCGCTTCTACTTCTGCAAGAAGCGTTCTTCTTTCTTCGTCGTATTTCTTTACATTTTCAATGCCAAAGTCACCTTTTCCCCTGAATTCTACCCGGGCTTTGACACCTTCAAAATCTTCTCTGATTCTCTTAATGTCTAACATTTCGTTCCTCCTCTTCTCTTTCTCCTGGGAGATAGTATTTATAATAAATTCTTCTTATACCGAATGTATAAATCACTGAGCAAGTTGACCTTCTGCTGAATTTCCAGCTGAAGATCCGAAGCCAGATCATAGTCCCCTTCATCCAAGGCGGCTTTCGCTCTGGTCAAAAGACACTTCTCTGTAATCGTATCCTTAGCGATGGCATGTCTGATCTTGTCGATTTCCAGCCAATTTTTAATATCGTAATCAGAAAAGTCATCCATGCTATGAAGCTTTCTGCAGCCTCGAATCAACTCCATGGTCTGCGGGATAATTCTGTCGTGAAGTTCGGTTTTCCACTGAGACAGCGTCTGTTCACGGAAAGACTCCAATACGATTTCCGGCATAACATCCCCGGCCCTAAAGATATTCAGTTTTTCCGGATATTTGTCAAAAGCCGTTAAGTTCTGCCATACCGTAGCCGGCGCTCTGCCAAACAGTCTGTCGCGTTCCTCTTCTGTATAGTCTTCAAATACGTTGTTTTCACTTCTGTACTCTCTGTCTGTCTCGAGATAGAAGTCTTCTTCTCCCCGTTTTTTGGATAAAGATTTTTCCAGTTCTTCCGGAGTCTTTTCTTCGGCAAGCACTGCTTTAATTCCGTCCAAAATCGCCAGGTATGCTGCTGCAATGACCAGATAAGTATTGCTCTTCGGGTTTGGTGAACGGAGCTCAAATCGGGTTGCCATTGGATTTTTCGGATCTCTGATAAGGCCTACCAGAACCGTTCTGTTTCTGGATGGTTCGGTTACATCTCTACCCAGTGAGGTTACTGTGCAGACCGGCGCTTCAAATCCCGGCTTTAACCGGTTAAAGGCATCATTCGTAGAGCTGACAAACGGATTGATTACCTCGTAGTTTTTCAAAAAACCCATGATTGCACCATATCCCAGGGGATTCATGAAGTCAGCGCTAAAATCCTTCGGTGCAAAGAGGCTGACAACCTTGCCGTTTTTCAGTTTAGCTGCAAGACCTAAATGTGTGTGCTCACCACTGCCGGCCACGCCTTCAAACGGTTTCGCCATAAATGTAACATCCAGACCGTGATTGGTAAAGATATCTCTTACCACGTATTTTACCTGGTTTTCATTATCTGCAGCCTGCAGTGCATCGGCGTATTTCCAATCGATTTCCAGCTGCTCCATAACATGATCATAGTGACCGGTGTTACCCATCTTGGCTTTGACACCGCCAACCTCCTTATGACCCATCTCGACTTCAAAACCGTATTTGTCCAGAATCATGAGGGTCTCTTCCAATGCAGTCCTAACCTCGCCATAGGTTCTTTTCCAATATTGTTCCTTCAGCACCTGCGCAGTAAACAGCTGCTCTCTGTCTCCCTTGTCATCAGGAGTTTTCACCCAGAATTCCAATTCTGTTGCACTGGTAATGATCAAATCCTCGATATCCTCTACTGAATCGACACCCTTCATATGCTGAAAAACATAAGGGTGCGCCTTCATCTCCTTGAGAAGTTCCTCCTTGAAATACCGGAGCGCATCTCTAAGGGTTACTCTTGAGCCACACTCGAAGTTCTCGTTATGTACCAGAAAAGATGGAATTCTCAGGGTGCCGATAGGCAGTCCCGTATGATAACCCAGATGGTTAAAATTATAATCTACATACCAATGTACGTTTAGATCCGGGATAATATCGATTTTGGCATTGTTCAGCACCGCAATCTTAGGCAAAGCTACACTGGAACCGTCAGTCTGTACGCCATTTTTCAGCACTTTATCAATATCTTCAAGAAAAAGACTCACGGGAATCTTTTCATCTGTATCATGTCCCCCGATATCAATGCCCACCAGAGAAACAAATTGAACTTCCGGATGTTCCTTTAAGATTTTGGTGATTTCCTCTGCAGAGTGGTTCTCTGCGGGAATTCTAAACAACATTTTATCAATATCATAGCCCAGCATATATGCCTCCTTTTCTATTTAAGAATAAATTCGTATTTTTCAATAATCAGCTTTGGGACATTCGCCTTTCGAATGTCCCAAAGTATATCTGTGATTTTATTTTTGCGTTTGACAGCTATATGCATTCTGTTAAGCCAGCTGGTTCAGCGCCTCTTCCAAATCGTCCATACACTCGCCATATTTGGACCAGTCGCCGTCTTTCAATGCCTGCTGTCCTTCTTCATAAGCTTTTGCTGCTCGTTCAATCAGGTCTGCCTGGCTCAGATTTTCGTCTGATGTGCCTTCTCCACTGCCTGTGGAAGTGGTTTCCTCATCGTTGGCATCCTCTCCAAACAGAGAAGCAAGCGCCTCTCCCAGAGTCGGTTCATATGCAATCTTGTCACCGTAAGCGACAATAACACGTTTAACTTCCGGGATTGCAGAGTTTTCTGCCTCCAGGTATACCGGCTCTACATACAGCAATGAGGACTCAATTGGAATAACAAACAGATTTCCTCGCTTATAGGAGGATCCCCTAGAACTCCACAGCGTAAAGTCACTGGAAATTTCCGTATTTTGGTTAATCTGCGCCTCTATCTGCATAGGACCGTAAATGGTCTTACTCTTCGGGAACTGATAGAGCACCAGTTCTCCGTAATGCTCACCATCGTTTCTTGCCACCATGAGCGCCGTCATGTTCTGCTTAGATGTCGGTGTATACGGCAGAGAGTTGATAAATTCTGCTTTTTCCTCACCCGGAAGCTTAACGATATAATAGTTGGCCTCCATGCGCTGTTCGTCTTTACCGTAAATCTCGTTGGCGATATCCCAAAGGTCTTCATTCTGATAGAATACCTTGACGTCTTCCATATGGTAACGACCGTAAACCTGTGTCTGAATTTCGAACAGCTTATTCGGATATCTAATGTGGCTCTTCAGGCTTTCCGGCATCTGGTCAACGGACTTGAACAGTTTCGGATAGATCTTCTGGAACGTTGCCGCCATAGGATCATTGTTGTCTACCACATAGAAATCCACGTCGCCGTTATAAGCGTCTACCACAACCTTGACGGAGTTTCTGATATAGTTGGTTCCATCCTTATCACAAGGTTCGGAATACGGATAATAGGAGCTCTTGGTATAAGCGTCCAACATCCAGTAAATCTTCCCATCTGCAACGACAGCGTACGGATCATTTTCGTATTCCAGATACGGCATAATCTTGTTCACTCTGTCCATGATGTTTCTGTTGATGATGATCTTGGAATCGCTCTTGATATTAGAGGAGACTAAGATCTTCATGCTCTGCTCCTTGATGGCAAACATCAGCCTGTTGAGGAAATTCATCTCAATGCCTGCATCTCCCTCATAGCGGGTGTACGCATTGGAGGAACCTGACGGATAGTCGAATTCTTCTTCATCGGTATTGACCAATATATAATCATTGGATAACTCGCCGAAGTAAACTTCCGGTCTATCGATTTGAATCTCTTCGATGCTTGATTCCGGCGGAATGTTCTTAACCAGAACATCCGGCTGACCACTGGCAGTAACTGCGTCCACACGGGACAGGGTTGCACCGTAACCGTGGGTATACTTCAGATGTCTGTTCAGCCAAGTATCCTGTACTTTTTCTTCATCAATCTCTCTGACGGACAGATAAGTCTGGGTATATTTGCCGTTGACCATATATCTGTCCACATCTACGCCGTTAAACTTGTAGTACTGTCTGATACTTTGGGTCTGATTATAGAATGTGTTTACCGGCTGGTAATCGTTAATTCGAATATTCTTGATAGTTTCCGCATTATTGGTGATATCCTCGCTGGTCAGCTTGTCATCTGCCGCAAAAGACTTGACGGAAACATCCTCAAGCTGATAAGCATATTGCGTGTACTGAATGTTTCTTTCCAGATATTTTTCTTCTTTATTGATTTCATCCGGGGAAACGATAAAGTTCTGTACCAAATAGCTTGCGCCAATTCCCAGCGTTCCTACCGCAATCATGATTACCGGAATCGTCAGGATTTTCTTAAACTGCTTTTTGTGAATATGGTGTACCACAGTTATTGCGCCTACCAGCGCCAATACCATGAGAATTCGGTAAACCCAAAGGGTTACCGTCACATCAGTAAAGCCTGCGCCATATACCGCGCCGGTATGGGCATGAAGAAGATCAAACTGTTTCAGGAAGAAATGCAGCGCAATCATAACAAAGAAGACAATGCCCAGGAAAGACAGCTGTCCTCCTGCGATATGCAGAAGCTCTTTCAGATTGTTATCATCAAACTGTTTCTTCGGTTTTGCCTGCGGCTTTCTTCCAAAGGCTTCGAACACCTTGCCAAAAGGATTATCCTGTCCTGCTCCGGTAAACGGATTTGCACCGCCGGAATATCTTTCTTCCTCATCGTTCTGAGGCTGCTCCGGTTCACTCTCTTTGAAGAAATCCGGGCTGCGCATAGACAGCAGAATCGTATAGTAAATCAAGGTTACAACGATAATCAGCAGTACCAGACCGATCAGCATCTCATTCAGCTGCTTCAGGAAATCCAACTTGAAGATATAGAATGAGATGTCCAGATTAAAGAGGGGATCTTTGATATCAAAATCCGTACTGTTTGCATACTGCAAAATCTCAAACCACAAATTGGTAACTGCATAGAACGAAGCAAATACACCAAATACTACAGCGATAATCGTGGTATATCGGTTCAGCTTCTTCATGTCTGTCGCCTCGTGGGAAGCGATCTTATTGAAATAACCCTTCTTGAGCTTTCTCAGGTAGAAGTTCATGACCAGGGTCAGGATGATAAATACGGGTATTCCCACCTTCAACTCTGTAAAGAGCTGTTTAAAGAATACGCTGACATACCCCATCTCCTTGAACCACAGCCAGTCTGTCATAAAATTGATCAGCAATAAGAACAGCGCCAAAATAATCACGACAAACATGATGATGACACTAAGCTTACGCGATCCGCCTGTGTTGTTTTTTTTCAAACTCTTATCCTCCTAAACATTCTTAAATATTATTTATCTCTGCAATTTTCATGGATTTATTGTCAGGTTCCAAATACACGACCTGTTTTGATACCTCTTCTTCTTTTGTCTTGCTGTCGACTGCAGCCATTTCAACCATTACGTAAAACCCGCTTCCATCGCTCTTCATCTCGCCGATGGACAGACGATTGATACCGTATGCCTTTCCTTCTTCCGCTTCCATTTCTTCAACTTCCTGGTAAAAGTCAGTGGTTGCATCTACATAGCTGAGGATTTCCCGGCTCTGGCCGTTCATTTTATCTACCCAAGAGGAATAGTACTGAATAATTGTACCGATAATCTCATCTCCATAGGTTACATTCCCATCGGAACCTGTATACCACGGTTTATTTTCGAAAGCATAAGCTGTGCTCAGATCTTCAAATCCATAATCTTTTTCACTGTCAAAGCGCAAATCGGAATCTTCTTCGACAAGGGCAATATTCTTGTTTTTTTCTATCTGCGCCGTAATCAGTCTGGTGATTTCTGATTCCTGCGGTTCTACAGCCACTTCCTTTTCTGATGCGCCAAAGATCTGCGCAACCTTTGCATAGCCGTTGTTAATGAACTGCGCTGCAGCTGAATCAGGTGCAAAGTATTGAATTCCAATCATGGTCAATTCGATCACAATGAGAATACACAGGATAATCGCGATAACTTTTAAGACTTTTCCCTTTTTCTTCGGTCTCTCATTAACATCATCGTCATCATCGCCAAAGACATCGTCAAAAGTAAGTTTGTTGTTTTCTCCAGCAGACCGTTTTTTTCCGTTTGCGGCGTCCTTCGTTTCTTCACTGGGGGGACAATTCCCATCTGTCTGCCTGCCGCCGTCAGCATCCTTCTCAACCCGGGCGGTCTCATCTTCTTTCGCCGGCGCTTTCGCTTCTGAAGAAACCGGTTTTGCCGTTTCAGCTTTTGCGGCAGCTTCGCCCGTCTCTTCTGTATCGGCTGATGCTTCCGGTGCTTTCGCCGCAGACGTTTCCGATATAACTACTGCCGGTGTTTCCTTTTCTATGGAAATTCTGGCAGGCGACACTTCTGTGACAAATCCTGCAGGCGGCTGAGAAAGAACCACGCCTACATATTCCGGCAGCTCCGACTTGATATCAGATTCCCCTGTCTCCACCTGCAATGCCGGTTCTGCCGTTACGTGTCTCTCCTGTTCCATCCGTGGCGGAAGCGTCCAGTCAAATTCCTCATGTCTGTTTCTTCCGGACCTTGGTTTTGACTGCTCATCGTCTGCTATAGCTTCCGTGGAACTCTGTCCGCTGCGGATGCGCTCGTATTCCTGATCCAACATGGCCTGCAGCTGTTCATTCTTTTGATTATACGTATAAAACTTGTCAATCTTTGCATCGCTGCGCTTATACACATCGGTAGGTTCCGCCACAGCAATTTCACCCATATCTGCAAAAATTTCTTCTTCCAGGCTCCTTCCGGATTCCGGTTCTTCCGCCTCTACAGGCGCTGCGGCTTCTGCTTCTTCTGCTTCCACCTCCTGCAGTCTGGATTCGAAAAGCCTGCGTTGTTTATCTTCTAATACGGAATTCCAGTCAAACTGCACGTCCTCTGTCTTCTTGTTATCCGTCGGATATCCGTCCAGATCCCACTGAAAGTTTTCTATATGAAAGGTCTTCTTCCGGGGTTTCTCCTGCTGTGCAGGAGCCGGGGCAGACGGCTTCTGCTGTCTGAATGCCGGAACAAACTCCTCCTCTATCTTCTGTCCGCATCTGCTGCAAAACTTATCTTCCTCGCTGAGCGGTTTTCCACAATTCTTGCAATACATGGTTTCCTCCTGCTAAAATCTATTCCTTAATCTGTGCTGTCAGTTCTTCTATTGTGTAAGTCTTACCGGTTTTCGAAACCCCGCAGTCCCTGCTGAAATACTTCTTGACTGCTTCTGCCTGCGGCGTCTCATGCTCTGCATCGGCAGACGGCGTCTCGGTCTCTGTCTGAACGCCGCAATCTCCGGTCTGCGTCTCTGCCTCATCCTTCTGATGCTTATCCGGTGTGTCGGTATTCGGCGCCTCGGGAATGTGAATCTCCGGAATCTGTTGATCGGAAGACCTGTTGTCTATGTAAATCACATCAGACTTCTTCTCTCCCAAGCTGCTGACCGAAAAATTGATTTCTGTAACAGCGGCGCTGATTTGACTCAAAAGCCTCTGTTTCTTTCTTGCGCTGATGATCAGCCAGAGGACTAAACCTATTGCCGCCAGCACGACCAGAGAAAGCAAGACGACTTCTGCAACGTGCTGATATCTGATGATAAAACTTCCAAATTCACCAATCCAGTTCATCGGTTTTTCCTCCTAATTGCGTTTCATATCATTATACAATAAATCCGCCTTCTTGGCAAATCGAAATGGCTGTTTTCCGGGCAAAAAAAGGAGCCCCTTTCCTATTTTTCCCGTAAAAGAGAAAATTGGGGCTCCTCTTTAAAAAACTGTCAAATTAATACTCCTTTTTCTGGGTGTTATCGCAGTTTTTTTCATTGTTAGCATTCTTCTGGCTATTCTTCTTGCTGTTCTTCTGCTGTTTGTTTTTGTTATCCATTTTTATCGCCTCCTTGTCTCGCTTAGTTTGTCCACAGTCATCCATAATATAAATGGAAAATCCTTCATCTACCTCTTCTTTTTTATCTGTCACCATCGTCAACTCCTGCGGCTGATCAAAAAATTTCCCCTTGAAACTTATTGCAAAGCGTTTATAATGTAGGCAAACAGCTAAGAAAAGAGGAGACAAGTATTATGGAAAAACGACCATTTATCATCGACTGTGACACCGGTACTGATGACGCCATTGCCATTATTGCCGCAGTAAACAGCCCGGAAATAGAAGTAAAGGCCATCACTTCCGTCAATGGCAATATTCATCAGGAATATGTATGCCAGAACAACCTGGATCTCATAGAGCTTCTCGGAAGAGATATTCCCGTGGCCAAAGGTGCAGAAAAACCACTTTTTGATATTGGAAGAAAAAATGCAGAAAAAATTCATGGAAAAAAGGGGCTGGGCACCGTTACCCTTCCACCTGCACAGCACAGCAAGTTCCATCCGACTATCGCGTCCGAGCTGATTTATCAAACTGCAGTAGAAGAGGCCGGTCAGCTTGAGCTTCTGGTTATCGGTCCCATGACCAACATTGCCATCGCCCTGATTCAGCATACCGACCTGGCAGATAAAATCAAACATATCTGGTTTATGGGCGGCGCTGTCAAAGGCGGCAATGTAACAAATGTAGCAGAATTCAATATCTGGGCAGATCCGGAAGCCTGCCGAGAAGTACTGGGTAGCGGTATCCCGATGACAATGGTAGGCTTAGACGTCACCGAACGCTCCAATCTGCTTCCGGAAGACGAGATCAGACTTCGCGGTGCAGAAACCCCCGGCGCTGCTTTTGCCGCAGATATTTTGCAGTTTATGTTCAATAGACGCAAAGACGGTGAAAAAACAGCTTACATGCACGATTCTCTGGCACTGGCGGCCGCAATTTATCCAGAATGCCTGACCTGCCGGGAGTATTATGTGGAAGTGGAATGCGGAGACAAAATCGGCAGCGGCCACACTGAAGTAGACTTACGCGGCGAATCCGGCAGAGAAGCCAACGTCTCCGTCGCCATGGACGTTGACGCGGCAAAATTCCGCAAATGGCTGGTTGATCGGGTAAGCCAATAGCAGGATCACCCTGTTTTTTTGTCCACAAGAAAAGCAATTTCTTTTATAGGGTAAACCAAACGGGAGATATCACATTAAGCGATATCTCCCGTTTTATCGTTCTTTAGTAAATGGTCTCACAGACTGCTGCTCATTGTTTCGGAGTAAGCCCTGCGCTAAGCACCTCACTACGTAAAGGAATTGACGGCGCCGCGCCTTTTCTGGTGACCGCAATGGCCGACGCTTTCGCAGCAAGATCCAGCCCTTCTTCAACAGATTTCCCCTCAATCAAAGCCGTAAGAAAGTAACCGGTAAAGGTATCTCCTGCCGCAGTGGTATCGACTGCCTCCACCGCGTAGATTGGTTGACGGCATAGACAGGCATCATCTTGATAAACTGCGCCGTCTCCACCCAGAGTCAGAACTACGCCCGCATCAGGATAGGCTTCTTTCATTTTCTGAAGAATGTGCTCCGGCTTCCGTTCTCCGGTAATCTGCTCACCTTCAATCTCATTAATTAGAAAGAGAGAGACTTTGCCAAGGTCACAGCAATCCAGATTTTCGTCGTAAGGAGACGGATTCAGTACAATCCGCATACCTTTATCGTATGCGCAGTCAATCAGATAATCCAGCAGATTGATTTCATTCTGCAAAAGGAGAATATCCCCTTGCGAAAACGCCTCCAGCACCTGGTCAATATACTCACGACACATGCATCTGTTTGCGCCGCCGTAAAGCAAAATGCAATTCTGACCGTTTTTATCCACTTGAATAATGGTATGACCCGACTTTCCCTCAATGGTCTTTACAAAATCGGTATGTACATTGGCCTCTTTCAATGCATCATATAGGGCTGCGCCTTCTTCCCCAATAAGACCTGCATGATAAACCCGGGCGCCGGCTCTTGCCAGAGCAATGGACTGATTCAGCCCTTTGCCGCCGCAAAATGTGTTCATCGCCAGAGAATTCTGCGTTTCCCCTGCAGCAACCATGTGATCTACGTTATAAACATAATCCAGATTCAGCGATCCAAAATTCAGTACTTTCATTGTCTTTCTTTTCCTCTCTATCTGCTGTATGTCATGGGTCATTACGGCAGCAGGTATAAATCGTCAATGCCGAGAAAATCCATCAGCGCCCATACGGTTTCTTTCACCTGGGCTCTGGTATTAAAGTAGCCAAAGGAAAACCTTGCAAATCCTTCTGTTACCCCGATAGTTATACCTCTTTCCGCCATATAATCCCGAATTTCTTCCGGCGTATGCCCTTCCGCTTTGATGGACACGATAGGCAATCTGTCATTGGTGCCGTAATCGCCGTAAACAGTAACCGGATCCATGCCCTTTGCGGATTCAAAGAATCGTTTTTCTAACCGATGCGGCAGCATTGCTACCCCGTAAATGCCTTTATCGAGAATAAACGATACCGCCTTGGCAAAACTGCCCAGAACTTCCGGTCCAGGTATTTCTTCCAGCTGTGAAAGCTCTGCCGGATTCACTCCATCTTTCAGACAAATTCCGCCGATTCCCTCAGGCCCCATCAGCATTTTTTCTCCCGTAAAACAATAAATATCCACGCCTAAATTCTCCAGATTCACGTCAAATCCACCTGCCGTCTGTCTGCCGTCTGCAATAACCAGCAGCCCATGGCGGCGGGCAAAGACACATATCCGTTCCAGATCTGCAATATTCCCACTGACTCCGCTGCCGTGGGCGCAAACAATAGCCTTCGTTTCAGGGCGTAAGGCCGCCTCCATTCCATCGTAATTCAGTCTTCCATAAGCGTCAGTGCCAATATAGGTAACCTTGCAGCTTTTCTCCGTTTCCAAGCCTGCCAGCAATGCCCGGGTATCTTCTGCTTCTGTCTCAGTGGAAAGAACATGACTTCCCTTTTCGATAAACGTATGCAGCGCCGCCTTTACAGCATCCTGTCCACTGCTAGTCAAATACACGTTTTGGGGCCGGTTCAGATTAAAAAGCTGTACGACCAGCGCCTTCACCGTCTGCGCTGTTTCCGGCTGAGCTGCCATCACACCCTCCGGTTTCTCCAGTGTTCTTTCTGCATTGTTCAAATAAATCATAGGCTCACCTCGTTTTCCTCACGTTAGAATCAGTTTACCGTTTCACAGAGAAAAAAGCAATCAAATTGATGCGATCTCATCAGAAAATATACATTGACAAATATATATTCAGATGGGATACTTTTAATAAACAGGATTGAATATTTTTAAAATTCAGTAAACTTCGCGGTACGGGGTTAGGGGTGATTGAATTGGAAATCAGTATCGGAATTTGGAGGATTATGGAGAGCACAGGATCCCATATGCTGTTCATCTTTATTATCGCAGCGCTTGTCCTTCTGGAACAATACTTTATTAAAAATAAAGACAAAGCAAAAATCATACTTCCGGTTGCGGTTATGATTTTAAGTTTGATCTTTTCCTCCATACAGTTTGCCCATGTTGATTTTGGTACCCCAGCAAGCTACATGACAAAGATAGATTATATTTCTCGTTCCGGTGTTAAAAGTCATCTCACCATACTGCATACAGAAACAGATCGTATACTTGCAATCGGACAGCTGATTACAGACGAAGAAGCCAATAGCAAATTTATTGATCTTACTGTTAAAAACAACAAGATTATTTCTACGAGTGAACCAGTTGATCTTACAGAAAGAATAGAATCAAACTTATCTCAATTTAAGGAGGATTTTTCAGGAGAATCCATTCCGTACGGAAAGTTGTTGGCGTTAGAAACACAATACAAGAAACAGCAGCCTTATCGAATTGATTTTGCTATTTTTCTTTACAGATTTTTTTGCAGTTTAATACCGGCGGCAATTCTCTTTATTATGCTGGGGATAGACGGTAAAAAAAGGAGGTGTGAATAAAGGATGATGGCGTTAACATTCTCTGTATTATGGACCGTTATAAAAAATCTTTTCCTTCCCGCAGTATTAATATGGATTCAGGTAAAATTGTCCGGGAAAAAGAAAATCAGATGGTCATTTGCCTTTATTGGCGTTGTCGTTATTATATTTGTTGCCAACTACACGTTTTTAACAAATACCGCCTCAGTAAGCAAATTAGAAAAACTGTCTTCAACATTACCAAACGGCAACCAGGCAGAAATGTATGTGAGAGAGAATAGTGAAAAAGAAATTATCGCTTATTCGACCCCGAAAGTTATAAATCGTGATGGCATTATCATCGATGAAGAAGAGTCGATCATGCACATGCGCTATCCGTCAATTATATCAGAAATGGTTGATCATCGTTCACTTGCCAATAGCGTTTGGGAAGATGAAGAAATTCTGGCAAATCCCCAAAATATAATTTTCGAATATAACGGAGGAATCCATATCATTTCTGTAGAGATACTTTTTAAGCAAATAGCCGCCATAGTGCTTGTGCTTATTTTGATCTGCGGAATAAACCGGTTCTTGTTATACCGGGAAAAGAAAAGATTCTGCAATAATTAGACCGTGCGCCCTGCAGGGCGCACGCGAAAAAACGACGTCCATTGGACGTCGTTTTCTAATCTGGTACACCCTCAGGGGTTCGAACCCTGGACACCCTGATTAAGAGTCAGGTGCTCTGCCAGCTGAGCTAAGGATGCACAATATTCAGTTCGTGCTGATTGGCACATTTGATATATTACCATTTACGGAAGGGATTGTCAACAAGAAAAAATAGAAATCTGCAATTTTTTCAAAAAAATATTTTCTCTGTCCAATCCATCGTTGACATGGGTTAAAAATCATATTAGCATATTTCCATAATACCTTTTTCGAGGAGGAAATCTATGAAAAATTGGTCATATATGATTCCCATTACATCCGGTATTTTATGGGGGTCAATCGGCGTATTTGTCAGAACACTAAGCGCACTGGGCATGGACAGTTATACGGTTCTTTCCACCCGTATGTCAGTATCTGCCGTCCTCATGTTTGTCGGTCTGTTCTTCTATAATAAAAATCTACTGAAAATCAAGATAAAGGATCTGTGGCTCTTTGCCGCCTGCGGTATTTTGGGCACCATCGGACTAAACTACTGTTATAATGAGGCCATTAACAGACTGCCCCTATCCCTATCTGCGGTGCTGCTCAGTCTTTCTCCCATCTTCGTACTTTTCTGGTCAGCTGTTTTATTCAAAGAAAAAATCACCCGAAAAAAAACAGGATGTACAGCATTAGCCGTCTTGGGATGCATTTTGGTCAGTGGCATTTTAGAAAGTCACGGTCAAGTAAACTGGTCATTTATGGGTGTAATTCTGGGCATCGGCGCAGCTTTTTTCTGTGCTTTATACAGCGTTTTTTCCAAAATCGCCATGGAGAGAAACTACGATGCATTTACCATTACCTTCTACAGCCTGTTGACAGCCGCCGTTGTTCTGCTTCCATTTACAGATTGGCACATGGTCGAAAGCTATTTGACAGAAGCGCCCGCTGCCAATGGTTTTTTCCTGATTCTCCATGCGGTCTGTACCTCGGTTCTGCCTTATGTACTGTACACCTTGGCGCTGGTCTATGTAGAAACCGGAAAGGCCTCCATCCTTTCTGCCGGAGGAGAACCCGTTGCCGCCATGCTCTTTGGGTTTTTTCTCTTTTCGGAAATACCAACCTTGCTTTCCATCGCAGGTCTAATCATTACGATAATTGCCTTGTCTATACTTTGCCTTCCTGACAAAAATCACAATTCAGCATACATAGAACAACACTGAACATAACAAATTCCGCTGCAGGGAAGACTCCCTTGCCAGCGGAATTTTTATATACATGTTATGTTGAAATTATATATGTCTTTTTGACTATCTTTTTATATCTTCTTAAATGTCCGCAAAGCCTTATTTTATCGGCTCTACGGGCATTTTGCTTTTGTGGTAAACCTCACATATCTAGGTCTATCTT
>JAXKAR010000009.1:0-69879 GCA_036305845.1 Emergencia sp. | reverse complement strand
TCTCTTACGGCTATCGCTCGTTCATTAACTTTAAGAAACGGATACTTCTGATTTTCTACTAAATCTTTATACAAAAAATGGGAGTAGAATTTCTTCTACCCCCACAGTTGACTAACAACCCGAAATTGCAGCCTTTTCTTCCAAGCAGCCATTTCGCCAATCCTTTAAATCTTTATATAGGAGAACCTCCAACGTTTCTCCTGTTATAGACATCCTTCCTACAGTATAGCAAAAAAACCTATCACTACAAACAACCAGATTATGCTAAGTGCGTTAAGTGCGGTTCCGATAATGGCGCAGATAAACCCTGCCATACCCATACTCCTTTGCTCAGGGTCACGCTTTGCCCTGCGGCCATAAACAATCCCCACAATTCCGGCGATAAGCCCCAGAAGTACCGACAGAAAAGACAATACAATAGAGCCAATTCCGGTAACCAGCGCAATTACTGCATCATTACGGTTTGCCTTTTTCTCTACCTCCGCATACTTTTGATAATCAAAGTCCTGAATCGTAGAACTGCCGCCCATCGTTTCTGTGCTCGTTGCCGTGCCCGATTCCTTTTGTGGCGCTTCTTGCGATACATTCTGTTTTTCAAACTGATAATCGTCCATCTCTTTACCCCTTTCTTCCTTAATAGCATGTATTTCTTACATTATATATGCTCTTTCGCCAAAATTCAACAATTCTATTTGGCAGAGGCAGGTTCACTATCTTCGCCAGCCACTTCATTTTTCTGACGCTGAATGAAATCGATGGTTCCGATCCCCCAGGCTTTCAGACCTTTTTCCAGAAGTGCAAACGGCGGCAGAAGGATGTGATTGACAACCCACATAAAGATGGCATAGGTCGTATCGATGACCCAGTCGTACCCTTTGGACACCGGCTTGGATGCAAAGATGACAACGCACAGAGAAGCAAATCCCCAGGTCATAACATAGTACAGAATACTGGTTGCTTCCGGCATTGGGAAAATCCCAAGGCTGATTCCGCCATGCTGTTTCATCCACTGACGAACAACCAGATGCAGAATGTATACCGGCATGGTATTTCTGCCTACGTAAGCAAGGTAGTTGTCCTTACCCGGCAGTATGTTGAACATGAGAATAATCCACAGTGCGCCTACCACAAAGAGCACCAGACGCATGAGAATATCCAGCCACCATACCACACCGGTGGCGGAACCCGGATCTTTGAGCAGATACCAGCCTACCGGAACCTGTGGAACGCAAAAAGCCAGGAAGCAGGACACCCCGATCAGGAAAACACCAAGCACTGCGCACTGCCACTTTTTCAGACATTTTATCTTTGCAATATGGTCTGCATTGCAGTAATATCCCAGGAAAAAGAACGGGAAGTAGGATACGATTCTGCCCAGTGACATCCAGTCCGTCAGGAAAGGAATACAGCCCGCAACCAGATACAGGACAAAGGTAATGGCAAAAAAGTGAGGAATCTTGATATAGTTCTTCTGGAACACCTTGTAAAGGAACAGGGTCAGCATGAACCACATGGCAAAAGGCGCCCGGTCAAAGTATAGGTTAGCGCTGCCCCAGAACAGCAGTCTGACGCCATAGAAAAAGAAAATGCTCAAGATATATGGCCATAAAAATACTTTAAAGGCGATTTCTCTGCTTCGATCCGGTTTCTTAGAAAAATACCCGGACAAAAACATAAACGCCTGCATGACAAACACGTTGATGGTTATGTACATAATTCCGCTGAGGGAATCCTGGCTGAAATGACCGGCCATTCTCGTAAAATGAGAAATCGGAATCGACCACATGCACAGACCTCGCAAGGTGTCAAATACGTAATCTCTTTGTTTTACCTCTCCCATTGGTATAAACTCTCTTTCGTAATTATTTCTCTAAATCCATAAAGCCCTATAAAAGCCGGGCAATCTATTTGGACCACCCAAGGGTTCTCTCTACTGCTTTTTTCCAGTCGTCAAGAAGCGATCTCCTCTTCTCTTCTTCCATTGTAGGATGAAACACCTTGTCAATCTGCCAGTTTTGCAGCACATCCTCCTGATTTTTCCAATATCCCGTGGCAAGACCGGCAAGATAAGCTGCACCGAGAGAAGTAGTCTCTATGCACTGAGGCCGCAGCACATCTTTCTGCAAAATATCCGACTGAAACTGCATCAGGAAATTATTAGCGCAGGCCCCTCCGTCTACTTTCAGGGAAACCAGTTCTTTCCCCAGATCATTGGCCATGGCCGCGAGCAAATCATTACACTGATAAGCAAGCGACTCCAGCGTTGCCCTTACCAGATGATTCCTGCTTACGCCTCGAGTCAAGCCGAAAATACTGCCTCTTGCATAAGGATCCCAATAAGGTGCGCCTAATCCTACAAAAGCAGGAACGACCACAACACCGTTAGCATCGGGAACAGACAGAGCCATAGCCTCTGACTCCGCAGAGTTGTTCAAAATTTCCAGCTCATCTCTTAGCCACTGAATAGCCGCACCGCAAACGAATACCGAACCCTCCAGGGCGTAATTCACCTTTCCGTCAAGCCCCCATGCTACTGTAGTCAAAAGTCCATTATCCGAAAAGACGGGTTTCTCTCCGGTGTTCAACAGGAGAAAACATCCTGTGCCGTAGGTGCTTTTCGCCTCGCCTTCTGCAAAACAGGTTTGTCCAAACAGTGCCGCCTGCTGATCTCCTGCTGCGCCGGCAATCCTGATAGGTCCACCGAAAACTTCCCCATCTGTCTCACCATATATCTGGCTGGATGGTCTTGGCTCAGGAAGCATATTTCTCGGAATATCTAAAATATCTAAGATTTCATCATCCCATTGCAATGTGTTGATATTAAACATCATGGTCCTTGATGCATTGGAATAATCCGTAACGTGAACTCTCCCACCGGTCATCTTCCAGATCAGCCAGGTCTCGATGGTGCCAAACAGAAGTCTTCCTTCTTCGGCTTTCTGCCTTGCACCTTCTACGTTTTCTAAAATCCACCGCAGCTTAGTTGCGCTGAAATATGCATCAATCAGAAGTCCGGTTTTTTCCTTAATTTTCTCTGCCAGACCCTGCTCCATCAACTGATCGCAGTATTCTGCCGTTCTGCGGCACTGCCATACGATGGCATGGTAAATCGGCTCACCCGTTTCTTTATCCCAAACTACTGTGGTTTCTCGCTGGTTGGTAATACCGATAGCATCAATATTTTTGTAATTGATTCCGGCTTTTAGCATAGCCTCATGGGCCACCGTCATCTGGGTAGACCAGATCTCACCGGCATCGTGCTCCACCCATCCCTGTTTTGGGAAAATTTGGCGAAACTCTTTCTGCGCCACGCTGATCATATTGCCCTTTTTGTCGTAAATAATACAGCGGGAACTGGTGGTTCCCTGATCCAATGCTAAGATATACTTGTTCATATTCTGGCTCCTTTGCCTGTTATGCATATTCTGCGCCGATTTCCGGCTTATACAAATACTGCCATTATGGCGTTTGAAATATCAATCCCCGATTCACTGAGCCTAAGTCCAGTTTTCGTTTCGATCAGCTGGCCGGACCGAAAAAATACATCCAGTTCTGATTTTCTGTCTCCGAAAACATCCCAGAATTTTTTCCCATATCGTTTTTCAAATACAGAAAAAGAAATCCCACAGGTTTTTCTCAATCCGGTAAAGACAAACTCTGATACTTCATCTCGAAAGGTGTTCTGATGAAACTCCATCACCGGTTCCTCCGTAAATCGAATCCCTTCCATATAGGAACTTGCTCCACTGCCTATACCCAGGTAATCGTCCATAGACCAATACTTTAAGTTGTGACGGCAGGCATAACCCGGCTTTGCACAATTGGAAATTTCGTAATGATCATATCCCGCCTCTTTCAGCATGCGGACCGCAGTATGATACATCTGTCTGTCCGTCTCGTCAGGAATCTGCTCGATTTTGCCTTCCATAAACAGATCGTAAAAAGGCGTTTCTTCTTCTATCTGCAGGCTGTAAAAGGAGATATGCTCCGGTGAAAGTTCAATAACCCGATTTAGGGTATCGTTCCAGACCTCCATGGTATGCCCCGGTACGGCGAACATCAAATCTACATTGATGTTATCAAATCCACTGGCTCTGGCAGCCTGAAAGTTTTCCAGAAAATCCTCTGGCGTATGGGCTCGTCCCAGAGTTTTCAGACAATCTGCATCAAAAGACTGCAGCCCTATGGAAAGACGGTTAATCCCCATCTGCCGATAAGCTGTCAGCTTGTCCCGAGTCAACGTCTTCGGGTTGGATTCTATGGTAATCTCCGCATCTTTTTCTACCCGAAAACAAGCAGAAATTGTCCCAAGGATACGTTCTATCTGCTCTGACGCAAGAATAGACGGCGTGCCGCCGCCGATGAACAGCGTATCTACCACATAATCCCGGCCATATGTCTTTGCGTATTCTCCAATATCCTCAATCAGAGATTCTATGTAGGTCTCCCTCGCAGAAAGACTCACGCCCTCCCGGGAATAGAATCCACAGTACAGGCATTTGGACAGGCAAAAGGGGATGTGTATATAAATGCCAAGCTTCTTCATCATTTGTTATCATCATACTTGAGTACGGCGGTAAAGGCTTCCTGCGGTACCTCCACCTTACCGAACTGGCGCATACGCTTCTTTCCTTCTTTTTGCTTTTCCAAAAGCTTTTTCTTTCGGGAAATATCGCCGCCGTAGCACTTTGCGATAACGTCTTTACGATAAGCCTTAACGGTTTCTCTTGCGATAACCTTCTGCCCCACCGCTGCCTGAATCGGCACCTCAAACTGGTGCATCGGGATAATCTGTTTCAGCTTCTCACAGACGAATCTGCCTCGGTTATACGCCTTGGACTCGTGAACAATCATAGAAAATGCGTCTACTAAGTCTTTGTTCAGCAGTACGTCCATCTTTACAAGCTGTGATTTCTCGTAACGGATAAATTCGTAATCCAGGGAACCGTACCCCCTGGTCTTAGACTTAAGGGCGTCAAAAAAGTCATAGATAACCTCGTTGAGCGGAAGCTCATAATGAAGCTGTACTCTGGTCTCCGTAATATATTCCATATGGAGCATTTTGCCTCGTCTATCCTGACAGAGTTCCATAATTGCCCCCACATATTCTTTAGGAATCATGATATCAGCCTTTACAATCGGTTCCTCAATGTGACTGATTTCTGTCTGCTCCGGCAGATTGGTCGGATTCTGTATCATCTCTACACTGCCATCCTGCAGAACAACCCTGTAAACTACACTCGGTGATGTGGTAATGACCGCAAGACCGAATTCTCTCTCCAAGCGTTCCACAATGATTTCCATATGCAAAAGCCCCAGGAATCCGCAGCGGAATCCAAAGCCCAAAGCAGTTGACGTCTCCGGTTCAAACAAGAAGGCCGCGTCGTTAACCTGCAATTTTTCTAAAGCGTCCTTTACGCCTTCGTATTTTTCTCCCTCAGCCGGATAGATACCGCAGTAAACCATGGACTGCACTTTCTTATATCCCGGAAGCGGTTCTTCGGTAGGATCCTTGTCCAAAGTAATGGTATCACCTACACGAGCGTCCTTTACCTGCTTGATGCTGGCACAGATATATCCTACTTCGCCTGCCCTCAGGGATTTGGTCGGAACATGACCCGGCGCCATTACGCCGACTTCTGTAACTTCGTATTTTTTGTCGGTATTCATCAGGCGAATGGTGTCCCCTACCTTAACCTGTCCGTCAAAGATACGGGTGTAAATGACTACGCCCTTGTAGTTGTCGTAAACGGAGTCAAAGATCAGCGCTTTCAGCTTACCGTCTCTGTCTCCTGACGGCGCAGGAATATTCTGTACCACTGCTTCCAGAAGGTCGTTGATACCGATACCCTCTTTCGCTGATACCAACGGCGCCTCTGATGCGTCAATCCCAATCATTTCTTCGATTTCTTCTTTGGTTTCTTCCGGGCGGGAGCTTGCCAAATCGATCTTATTCAGACATGGCAAAATCTCCAGATCTTCGTCCAGAGCCAGGTAAACATTGGCCATGGTCTGCGCCTCTACCCCTTGGGTAGAATCCACTACAAGCACTGCACCCTCACATGCCGCAAGGCTTCTGGATACTTCATAGGTAAAGTCCACATGACCCGGCGTGTCGATCAGGTTAAAGATGTATTCATTTCCGTCCTGCGCTTTGTAGACCAGTCTTGTGGTCTGCAGCTTGATGGTAATGCCTCTTTCCCGTTCCAGGTCCATATTGTCAAGGAACTGTTCTTTCATGTCTCTATGAGCAACCAGTCCCGTATTCTCTATAATTCTGTCGGCCAGGGTGGATTTTCCGTGGTCGATATGGGCGATAATACTGAAATTCCTGATATATTTCTGATAATCCATATAATTCCTCTCTTTGCATACTGATACAGGATATATTTTATCGCAAGATGCCCTATTTTTCAATGAAATTTTCAATTTTTTGTATCACTGTAGGTCCTCTTACTTCCAGCATAGCGCCCTGTCTGTCGACATGAATAAAGAAGAGGGTGCCTGTCATGAAAATCAAATAAATAGCAATACATTTTCCAAAGTTTTTCATCTTTCGTATCCTCCTTGCCGAGATCAATTCAGCGCCTTTGACAGAATCTGACCGTAAATTTCTGCGCACTGCAGCACTTCTTTGATGTTATTGCGATTGTTGCCCATTTCTATGAGAATAGACTTTCCGGAGAGCTCCTGATTATACCAGTAGGGTCGCTCCAGAATTTTTCCCGTATAGCCGTCAAACTCCGAAGCCGCTATACTGTTCAGCCTGTTCAAGAAAGCTTTGTTATCCCCATAAGTCTCTGTAGTATTACTGATCACATAAGAATATGCCGCAGCAGTCTTTCCCTTCACCGTCTCCACCGGGCCTGCCACTTCAGCGGCTGTTGCATCCCTGTGCAGGTCGATGATGCACTCTACCGACGGGTACTTTTCCAAAAGCGCCTTCACCGTTTCGAAGCTTCTGGAATAAGACTGATCATAAGACGGATTATCGTGAATCGTTTTGTCGTGAACCACGCCAATCCCCGCCTCTTCCAGCGTATTTTCCAACACATCCCCCGCCTGACGGACTGTATTTTCTTCTTTCGTCGTGTGATAATTTCCTGCCGAAGACGGCAGATAACTTTCTGTAGCATGGGTATGGTAAATCAACACCCTGGGATCACCGTTGTCCTTCTTTACGGTTTCAACTTTCTTTTCGGTTTCAGCTGCCTGCGGCGCACCGGCAGTCTCTGCTTCCGGCTCATCCTCTGCCGCCGGTCCTCCCGTATCTGCTACCAGATCCATGCAGGGCAGACTGCTCTCAAGACACATGGCAGTCAAATTATCTCCGCTGACTGATTCTGCCGCCGCATCTTTCAGCATTACCGTCACGGTGAGCAGATAAATCAGCCCAAAGATTATCACTATATTTTTCCTTCTCATACTTCCCCCTGTAATACTCTACGAGTATATGCCGGGGTGCAGCGTGATATTAACAGCTTTTGCGATAATTTCTGAAAAATACCGGATGACCAAATCGATGTCTGTGGAGGTAACGACCATGTCAAAATTCCTGTTCTCCAGGTAATCTTTTACCAATGGCTCCGGTAGGTTCATTGCCTCCATGGCCTCCAAAATAACGGTTTTAGAATCAATAACAGTGGGCACGCCTACTGCAATGACCTTAACGCCCAGCGTTTCTTCGTTGAGCTGCTTGCGCATATTCCCCATGCCTGCGCCGGGAGAAATTCCTGTATCGCTGATCTGTATCGTGGTGCTGACCCGATCAATATTTCTGGCCGCCAGGGCGTCGATGGCAATCACCACGTCCGGCTTTGTCATCTCCACCGCCTTTTCGATTAAATCAGCTGTCTCTATGCCTGTAGTGGCTGTCACTCCGGGTGCAAGTCCACAGACGTTTGACATTTCCTCGTCACCGTCGCAATCAAAGAGTTTAAAAAGGTGGCTGGTAATCTTTACTTTAGATACGGTTAGCGGTCCAAGGCTATCCGGGGTGACATTCTCGTTGCCCAACCCAACCACCAGAACCTTCAGGTAATAATTATGTTTGACCAGATTAGACAGCTGGTCTGCCAAAGCTTTCGCTGCACGATCAATAATTTCTTCCTTCTCGTCAATAATCCCATTCACTTCCATGGTTACATAACGGCCGCAGGGTTTTCCCAATCGCTCCTGTCCCTGCCGGTTTACAATATCAATGGTAGTCACTTTGATATCTTGATCGATATCTTCTTTCTCTACAATGACCCCTTCTTTTTCCCCTGGAGAAATCCCTGTTTCCATCATGTTTTCAATGCCCTCTACGGCAAGGTCAGTCCTATACTGCAAAATCTCCGCCTCCTTATTTACTGGTTTCTTCCTGTTAAAAGTTTTTCCTGGTGATGGGTAAATTATGCAGCAACACGCCGTCTTCCTCAGCAGGATGAATAATCGGGAGAAATTGGCTTCAATCGGAGAGAAATGCAAAAAAACCTTGCAATTTGCGCCAAATTCAGATATACTTATTGTGCGAATTTAGCTAAAACATGCTAAAAATTTAATAGTGGGGTGAAAAAATTATGGCAAACATTAAATCCGCAAAGAAAAGAATCAAGGTAATCGACAAGAAAACCGCAAGAAACAAGAGAGTTAAGGATCACGTTAAGTCCGTATTAAAGGAATTTGACGCGGCTCTGGCAGAAGGCAACATGGAATTAGCTGCTGAAAAGCTTACTTTATGCGAAAAGAAGTTAAAGCAGGCCGCTGCTAAGGGAACTCTCAACAAAAAAGCTGTTTCCAGAAAAGTTTCCAGATTAGCCAAAAGATTCAACGCTGCTAACGCAGCAAAATAAGTCTCACCCGTCCCCACCAGTGTATAAGTTAAATACACATGCGAGAGCAACAAAAACGATGGATGTGTCTCCCATCGTTTTTTCTTTACCAAAAATTCGGCTTTGCCGGATAAACCATACCATTACCGTCAAGGAAAAAACAACAGAAAGGATATCAACTATGTCACTACACATTGGCGCAGAAAAAGGACAAATTGCCAAAACCGTCCTCATGCCCGGCGACCCGCTTCGGGCCAAGTTTATCGCAGAAAACTTTTTGGAAAATCCGATAAGATACTCGGAAATCCGTAATATGTACGGTTACACCGGCACTTATAAAGGCGTACCGATTTCCGTTCAGGGAAGCGGCATGGGTATGCCTTCCATGGGAATCTACTCCTGGGAGCTTTTTACTGAATACGATGTAGAAAACATCATTCGTATCGGTACGGCCGGCGCTTTCCACGATACCATAAAGGTAGGCGATATTCTGGTCAGCCTGGCTGCGTCCACCGATTCCAACTACCAACATGCCTATAAAGTACCCGGACAATATTCCCCTTCCGCCAGTTTTTCTCTCTTGCAGAAGGTCATGTCTGCAGGTGCGGAAACCGGGATTTCCTTCAAAGCCGGAAACACCGTAAGCTGTGATGTATTCTATGAGCTTGATGACCAATGGTGGAAACAGTGGGCGTCTTTGGATGTTCTCGCTGTAGAAATGGAAGCGGCAGCCCTTTACATGAATGCTGCTTATCACGGCAGAAATGCTCTGGCTATGATGACCATCAGCGACCATTTCGTTACCGGAGAAAAGGCCACGGTTGAAGAACGGCAGAATAACTTTACCGACATGATGAAGCTGGCCTTAGAAGCTGCTGTCAGATAAAAAAATTACAACAGGAGCCGAATGGCTCCTGTTGTAGGGGGGATTGACAGATTTTCTCAAATCTGTCATGCAGTATGTTGTGTGTGTGTGTGTAAATAACTCAAACGAATTATTTTCGATTATTATAGGACATTTGGGTTATTTTTGGGTTATTTTGTCGTTAAATCGTTTTTCAAATTCAGACGGTTCGATTTTTATCGATTTATGCAGCACACCAAAATTCTCGTTTTGTTTATGCTTTTCAAAATAGCTGATGATTCGTTCTGCAATACGCAGCGTATTCTCTTCACTGATTCCGTCGAAAAGGGCCGCAAACTGATTCGGCGTCACGCGGGTAAACACATCGCCCCGCCGAAGGCCGAAACCAAGAGCCTCACCCAGAATACGCAGATGCTTCAGCCTTTCCTGACGTTCCGTTTCCGCTCCTTTGCGAATACCCAATGTATACAGACACATAAATGCCTCGCCCTTACTGCGATTCAGTCGTCTGGCCATCAGCCTGTAGATCTGCTTAAATTCTCCATACTCCACATAAAAAGACGCCGCATAATTATCTTTTTCCTTGAAACGCTCTGTCAGTTCTTCCGCACTCAGATTTCGCTTGGGGCGGCTTTTCATCAGCTGCCTGTACGCCTCTTCAAAACGGATATCCGGTGTAGTCCCATAAACTTGATTCATCACCGACTTTACCTCTGCGTACATATCTGATGCCGCACTGTAATTTTCCAAAGCCGTATATGCCTGTATCATGTGGTAATAATATTCCTCTGTATACGGCTGAATCAACAATGCATTCTGACATAATTTCACGATCTGTTCGTGTTCTTTTTTTTCTATCAAAAGATGCACTGCCGCTCTGATCGTCTTCTGATATAACTCTGCATAGTGGGTCTGCACCGGAAGAATCCAGGATTCTTCTTTCATTTCTTGATGAATGTTCCCCTTGTAAAGCCTAATTGCCAGAAGAAACTGCCTCAGTTTATCTTCCGGATTATCACTTTTTTCCCCAAGCTGAATATACCGATCAAACTGGTAAAGATCCATGGTCATTTCCGGCTGACTGCAAAAACAGTATCCGCCGCCGGCGCTGCTAATCAACGCTTTGCCTGCTACAAACCCCAAGGTATCAATTTCCTTTCGGAGTTTAAAAATCAATACCTTTAGAGAATTTGCCGGATTAGATACTTCCATATTCGGCCATAGGCTTTCGATCAGCTCATCCTGCGTAATCACCCGACCTTGGTTCAAGAGGAAATACGCAAACAACGCCCACATTTTGTTGGATTTAACCTGCGAAACGTGAACACCGATGGCTTTCTCTCCATACCTGACTTCCAGCCCGCCAAAAATACTGATCATCAGCCTGTCGTCTTTTTTCATCACACACACACTTTCTTTTGCGCATTTGCGCCTTACCTTAGCAGCAGTCTGACTGCCTTTCGCGCAGCCTCATGATCTCCCATCCACGGCTCTCTGCCATGGTCATAATACATATATGGTTCATCGCCTTTTCCTAAAATGAGCACACAGTCTCCCGGCTCCGCCGTTTCCACCGCCGCCGCAATAGCGTCATAACGATCGGCAATAAAAACGCCGTTGCCATCTTCCATGCCCTGCATAATTTCCTCTGCGATGTCTTTTGGGTTTTCATCCCGTGGATCCTCTTCCGTCACGAATACCTTCTCACAATATTTTCCGGCAATCCCGCCAAGGACTTTTCGCTTTACTTTATCCCGTTTTCCGGCACAGCCAAAGACCGAATAAATCCGATGGCCTGCAGCAATCTCCTTAGCATAGTGAAAGACCTTCTCAAAGCCGTCCGGCGTGTGGGCATAATCTACGATGAGATGGAAAGGCTGTCCTTCCGCAATGATCTCCATTCTGCCATCAATCTGAGAAATATCTGCAAGATATGGGATAATCTCCGAAACAGACATTCCGGTCTGCGCCATAGCGGCAACAGCGCCGAGAAGATTATAAATATTGTACAAGGCAATCATGTTTGTCTTGACCAAATATCTCTCGCCCTCTGCCACCAGCGTAAATGCCGTACCATCCGGCGCCAGAATAACATCCTCCGCCTTATAATCGGCATCGGCCTCTATTCCGTAGCTGACCACTCTGCATGGGCAGCACTGACGCAGCGGTTCGTAACTGATATCGTCCGCATTAAGCACAGCCACCGCCTCCGGTTTCAGGGTTTCAAAGAGCAGTTTTTTTGCGTCAAAATAAGCTTCCATGGTTTTGTGGTAATCCAGATGGTCGTAGGTCAGATTGGTGAAAATCGCCACGTCAAAGTCCACCGTATCCGTTCTGCCCATGGATAATCCATGGGAGCTGACCTCCATAGCCACAGCCTCCATACCGTAGTCCGCCATTTCTCTCAGATTACTGTGAATTTCTATGGCATCCGGCGTGGTCAAACTTGGGATTCTGCTTACATCACCATAACGCACCGCAATGGTTCCCATATAGCCGCATGGTGCTTTATGGGAGTAAACATCTCGAATAATACTGGTGGTTGTCGTCTTTCCGTTGGTTCCTGTAACGCCGAAAACCGTCATTTTCCGGCTGGGATGGTCAAAAAACAGATCACAGACCCGATTTAACTCCCTGTTAACATCTTCTACCCGGATATAACAGACGCCTTCCTGCTTGTCTATATCTTTGCTGTACACAACGCCGCAGGCGCCGTTCTTGACTGCAGAGTCTGCAAAACGATGTCCATCTGCCTCCAGTCCTACAAGGCAGAAGAACAGATCACCTTCCTTGGCCTTTCTGGAATCCAGACAAAGACCCTTTATCTCTCTGTCCTCTTTTGGGGAAATCCCTGTAAATAATTCTGATAACCGCATAACGCATTCTCCTCTACTGATCTTCTGCCATGACCGGGCCGTCATAAGGGAAAGACGGCATCAACTCCAGTTTGAATTTGTTCATTCTGCGTTTCTGGTCAATTTTTGTTTTCACCGCTTCATCCTCACAGACACCTGTACGAATATACCGATCCAGCGCCGCATAAGTAAAGCCCAGATTTTCCTCATCGGTAAGTCCGGAAAGTCCATCGATAGGCACCTTATGTACCAGCTGCTCCGGCAAACCAAGTTCTGTACCCAGTGCCTTTACCTCCTGAACAGTCAGATGAGAAAGAGGGCTGAAGTCCCCTGCCGCATCTCCGTATCTTGTGGAATAACCTACCCAATCTTCAGAAAGATTGCAGGTATTGGCAACTCGACCGTTAACCGACTGGGCTACCGCATAGGTTGTCGCCATTCGCAGTCTTGCCGGCAGATTGGTTCTGGTCTGCTTGGTTACCGGGAAAGGCAGCTGCTGCTCAATCTCCGACAAAAGACCGTCAAATCCGGCTCTGATGTTGATTACCGTATGTTCGATGCCCAGATGAGAAACCAGCATTTTGGATGCATCGATGTCTGCCTGCTCACCATTAGGCAAAAGTACGCCGTATACTCGTTCCTTTCCAAGCGCCGCCACACACAGCGCCGCCACAACAGAGCTGTCCTTACCGCCGCTGATTGCCACAACCGCCTTGCAGTCTCTGCCGTTTTCTTCAAAAAAATCCTGAACCCATTTGATCAGGTCTTCTTTTGTCTTTTTCACATCAAAATTATACATCTCATCTACCTCTATTTTATGATTACCTGACAAGCCTGCATTGCTGCAAGGGCATTCTCATGGCTTTCTGCCGTTACGCCTGCACAAAGCTTTCCATCTACTGTCACTTCTGTCTCGGGGAAAGCACCCTTCAGAATCATCGCATTGGAAATCACGCAAATATCTGTACATACGCCGCAAAGCTGAATAGCAGAAGGTACGCCCCCCAGTTTTTCCGTAAGCCATCCGGGCAGATCCGGGCATCCAAAGGAAGGCTTGTCCAGAACATCTTCCTCTGCGCCAAAATCTTCAAGTTCAGGCACAATCTGCCATCCCTCAGTCCCCTTGATACAATGAGGCACCGGCAACATTCTGCCCTCCTGGGTCTGCAGATAATCTTCTCCATGGGTGTCTCTGGTAAAATACACCTGCATGCCTTCCTTCCGGTACGCCTTGATCTCTTCCGCTATGGCCGGAATAATCTCCTGTGCCGCTTGGTTTGCCAATGCGCCGGTAACAAAATCATTCTGCATGTCGATGACAATTAAAACCTTCTCTGTGTTCATGCTTAATCTCCTTTTCTACTTTCGGGTTATATCTATAACGGGATCTCTGCCCGGTAGTAATCGCTTGCCAATCAGCCTACACAAATATTGTACCATATTTTGCCCCAAACAAAAAGGGTCTATGCAGAAAACAAGCGGTCTGCAAGGCAGCGTCCTCCAACGAAAAAGGGAAGAAAAGACACGCCTATATCGCCGGATTTTACACGAGTAAAAACAGTAAAAACAGCAGAAACGGCATGGAGTAAAACTACTTCATTGCCGTTTCTGCTGCTCATTTATCTTATTTCATTTCTGTTCTGCACTTGCCGGCTGCTATTTCGCCAATTTCTTTCATGTGCCGACCTTCTTTTTCGGATTAAAAATTGTCTTTTTCTTCGGCGTAAATCTGTGGAAGGATAGCGGCAAGATGACCGAATTCCTTCAAATTATGCGCAAAAAGACCCATTGGTACTTCCAGTGGAACCTGTACGCCGTCTGGAACCAGTTTGATCAGTTTACCATCAATCAGGCCCCAGCCAATCCAAAATCTGCTGCGCAGTTCAATACCGCCTTCGATTTTTCTAACCATATGGGTCATGATTGCTGCAACACCCTGTCCCGGAATCGGACCGTGCCCATTGGCGCACATCATCGTTGCACAAGCTTCTGTCCCAACTTTTTCTTCCTCATAACCCAATTCATGAGGATATCTAAAGTTTAAAACAAGGTCGTCAGGACCAGCGCCGATATCTTCTCTTACTACATGTACAGTTCCCCAAGTTTTTTCCTTCATAGGAACAGCAGGGTCCAGTACCTTTTCCGGCATTTGCTGTCTTGCATAAAAATGATCTTCCGGATCCCAGATTCTATAGCGCATATCCTCAAGACCGTGCCATGCGAACCACCAGTCGAACATTTCCGCAGTCACCCCCGGCATCTTTGTCAGGTTTGCCAGGTAGCCGGTTCCATCCTCCATAACACAGTATCCAACCTCACAAGGAAGGTATCCCGGCGCAAACAATTGGTTTCTGTCTTCAATTTTCAGGGCGAGAGACGGATCAATCGGTCCCGCCTCCAGTACCGCAATTTTTTCTGCCGGAATCGGCGTAATCGGCATATCATAATATTTTGCATAAGAGAGGTTTCTCTCTTCTGGTGTAAGTACAGGTCTTTGACTCATCGTAAAACTTCCTTTCGTCTATTTATTGTTCTGCCAAATATAACAGCAAAAGGTGTGCCAACAGAAAGAATGCTGAAAAACCAACACTTTTTCTAAATTCGTCCAGAAATGTTGTATAATTTTTATACATATGTTAAAATCACAATAAGCAATATTTGAACAAGGAGGCGTTATGGGTACAATCAGACTGAGCAAGAAAGAAATGCTTACACGAGGCGGTCTTTTGGACGAGCTGATGGATCAGATTTTTGATGTTTCGGCGCTCATTGACCGAGAAGAAAAAATCATCCATCTAAGCAAAAATACTTTTCGGGAGGACCTCGTTCGCAGTCAGCTTGTGGGTCAGCATATCAGCGTGCTGGATGACGTATCCCCTTTCCGTCAGGTGTTGGAAACCGGCAGTCCTGCCACAGGGCTTCTTTTGGAAATCAACGGTAAAAACTGTATTTCCAATATTTTTCCCATTCAGGACGGCGAAGAAATCATCGGTGCGCTGGGTACAATTATCTTTCGCGATATGAGGCGGATGAAACAGATTTTTACTCGAGGCAAAACCTCACCCGGCAAAGATGTCTCCGACATCTACGATAATCTCTCCAGACTGGAAAGCGGCTACAGCTTTGATGATTTTATCGGAAATGATCCCACGGTGCTGGACCTGATTGATAAGGCAAAAAGAGCTGCGGCAAGCAGTCTCCCTGTGCTGATCATCGGCGAAACCGGCACAGGCAAAGAAATCATTGCCGGGGCGATTCATCGTGCAAGGGAATCCGGCCAGAAAGCACATGCGCCGTCCCCTTACGTAACCATCAACTGTACCGCTATTCCGGAAAATCTTTTGGAATCAGAATTGTTCGGCTATGAAAAAGGCGCTTTTACCGGAGCAGACGAAGCCAAAGCCGGCAAATTTGAATTGGCAGCCGGGGGAGATATTCTTTTGGATGAAATCGGCGATATGAATCTCCAAATGCAGTCGAAGCTGCTGAGAGTTCTGGAATCCAGAGAATTCGAACGAGTTGGCGGAAGCAGAATTTTGCCTCTGCAAGCCGGGATTATCGCTTCTACCAATAAAAACCTTTTTATGCTCAGCGAAGAAAAAAAATTCCGAGCCGATCTTTATTTTCGGCTTAACACCATCGAACTTTTTGTGCCGCCTTTGCGCAGAAGACCGGGAGATATTCCGCTTCTCATCGACTATTTCTGTGAGGAAATGGATATTCGCCTCAATCTGACGTCCCAGGCCATGAACCTTCTCACCGGTTACGTCTGGCCGGGAAACGTTCGCCAGCTGAGAAACCTCACCCAGAGGCTTTCTATTTTTTATGACCGTCTTCAAATTACGGAAGACGATATCGCCCAGGAACTGCGGGTTGGCCAGAGAACCTTTCATGAGGCGTTTGGTTTTACTGCCGAAAGTGAAGACCCGCCCCTTTCCGTCATGGAGAACACTGAACGCAATGCCATTCTCCTCGCTCTGCGCAGCCAGGACAACAACATTTCGGCAGCTGCAAGAAACCTGGGCGTAAGCAGAGGCACTTTCTATAATAAGATGAAAAAATACGGTCTGACCCAAAACCGGCGATAGCCGGTAGAAGAAGGAGACGCAACTTATGGACACCAGTCAAAAAAAATACTCATCCCTCTCTTCTAAGAAGGACTTAAAAGAAAAAATCGACCTGCTGCGAAAACATCAATATCTCTGTGATGAAGATTTGTATCAGCTGCTTTTGTGCGAAGATCCCGATGTTTTAGGCTATCTCTCCCTGCAGGCAGACGCTGTCAGACGGCAGGTTTACGGGGATAAGGTCTATATTCGAGGGTTGATCGAATTCACCAACTACTGTAAGAACGACTGCCGTTACTGCGGTATTGCCAGAAGCTGTACAGACGTATGTCGTTACCGGCTTACCGAGGAAGAAATTTTAAGCTGCTGCCGCAAGGGCTATGCGCTGGGGTTTCGCACTTTTGTTCTCCAGGGAGGGGAAGATCCCTACTGGACCGATGATAAGCTGACAGCGCTGATTGCCATTATCCGCCGGACATTTGCAGACTGCGCCATCACCTTGTCGGTAGGAGAGCGAAGCCGAGAGAGCTATCAAAGGCTCTTCGACGCCGGTGCGGATCGATATCTGCTTCGCCACGAAACTGCCGACAGCCATCACTATCAGCAGCTGCATCCTGCGGAGATGAATTTCGATAAACGTATGCAGTGCCTTGCTGATTTAAAGGCTATCGGATTTCAGGTGGGCTGTGGCTTTATGGTCGGCTCACCCGGACAGACCACCGGCCATATTCTCAGCGACCTTCACTTCATCACTGCATTTAAACCGCATATGGTGGGCATCGGCCCTTTTCTGCCTGCTGAGGGAACGCCATTTTCTGCAGAGCCTGCCGGTTCAGCCCGGCTGACTGTAACCATCCTCAGTATCATTCGCCTTCTGCTTCCCCAGGTTCTGCTGCCTGCGACAACAGCCCTTGGAACGGTTTGCAAGGACGGAAGAGATCTGGCCTTAAAATCCGGCGCAAATGTGATTATGCCTAACCTGTCACCCGGCTCTGTTCGCAAGAAATATAAAATTTACAATAACAAACCGGCTGCCGGTGACGAAACTGCCGAAGAGATTTCTCGGCTCAAAGCTTCTATGGCGCAAATGGGCTACCGGGTTGTCACCACGCGCGGCGATTATCCACATAGTGGTGCGCCCTGTGAGAAATAAATCGGACATAACGGGCGCCGGACAAACCCATAACGGACATGATAGAAAAATATTCTTCTGCGGATAAAGCCAATGCTTCGCTGCTGCAGAATTCACCTAAAAGAAAGGAATGATAAACCATGTATAATGCAAAATCAATGAAAGCAGAGGAATTCATCTGCCACGAAGAAATCCTCGCCTCCCTGGCTTATGCCGATGAGAACAAGGACAACCTGTCCCTTGTTCGCCGGATTTTGGACAAGGCCGCCCTTGCCAAAGGGCTGAGCCACAGAGAGGCTTCTGTGCTTCTTTCCTGTGAAGATGCAGAAATTACCCGGCAGATCTACAGCCTGGCCGAACAGATAAAAAAGGATTTTTACGGTAACAGAATCGTCATGTTTGCGCCGCTGTACCTTTCCAATTACTGTGTCAACGGCTGCGTCTACTGCCCATATCACCATCAGAATGGGCACATCGCCAGAAAAAAACTAACTCAAGAAGAAATCAAAAAAGAAGTCATCGCGCTGCAGGATATGGGGCACAAGCGCCTGGCTCTGGAAGCCGGCGAAGATCCGGTCAACAACCCTATTACTTATATTTTAGAATCCATTAAAACCATCTACAGCATCAATCACAAAAACGGTGCAATCAGGCGGGTAAACGTGAATATTGCAGCCACTACCGTAGATGAGTACCGGATGCTCAAAGAAGCCGGTATCGGCACATATATTTTGTTCCAGGAAACTTACCACAAGGAAAGCTACGAAAAACTCCATCCAACCGGTCCCAAGCATAATTATGCCTGGCATACCGAGGCTATGGACAGAGCCATGGAAGGCGGGATTGACGATGTGGGTCTTGGCGTCCTGTTCGGACTGGAAATGTACCGCTACGAACTTGCGGGTCTGCTCATGCACGCAGAACATCTGGAAGCCGTTCACGGTGTAGGTCCCCATACGATCAGCGTACCGAGAGTCCGCCCTGCTGACGATGTGGATCCTGCCGATTTTGACGGCGGCGTGGACGGGGGTATTACTGACGAACTCTTTGCGAAGCTCATTGCCATTATCAGGATTTCCGTACCATATACAGGCATGATTATGTCTACCAGAGAAAGTAAAGAAATGCGCGCTAAGGCTTTGCATCTGGGCATTTCTCAGATTAGCGGCGCATCCAGAACCAGTGTAGGCGGTTATGATGAGGAAGAGCCGGAAGAAGAAAACTCTGCTCAATTTGAGGTTGACGATAATCGCACGCTGGATGAGGTGGTAAAATGGCTCATCGACATGGACTATCTGCCAAGTTTTTGTACCGCCTGCTACCGGGAAGGCCGTACCGGCGACCGCTTTATGACCCTATGCAAAAACGGCCAGATTCAAAACTGCTGTCACCCCAATGCGTTGATGACCCTGAAAGAATATTTGACGGACTATGCTTCCGAAGCAACCCGAAGCGCCGGAGAAGCTCTGATTCACCGGGAACTCGCCAATATTCCAAAAGAGCAGGTTCGCCAAATCGCAGAAAGGTATATCGAGGAGATTGAACATGGAAAAAGAGATTTCAGATTTTAATCAGACGCCTTCGGCAAACAGACCGTATATTGGTTTTTTCGGTCGGCGTAATGCGGGAAAGTCCAGCCTGGTCAATGCGGTGACCGGTCAAGCGCTCTCCATCGTTTCCCAAATGAAGGGTACCACTACCGATCCCGTAAAAAAGGCTATGGAGCTTCTGCCCTTGGGTCCGGTGGTCATCATCGACACCCCCGGTATAGATGATACCGGACAAACAGGCCGCCTGCGGGTGGAAAGAGCTTTCGATGTGCTTGCAAAGACGGATATGGCTGTTCTGGTTATGGACAGCAGCATCGGTATCACTTCAGATGATCTCTCCCTGATGGCAGAATGCAGAAAACGCAATGTTCCGTTTATCGTTGTCTTTAACAAGGTGGACGCTGTTTCTGATCCAGCCAACTTTACGATTCGGCCGGCAGACGGGTATGAAAATTGCCCTTATATTGCCGTCAGTGCAAAAACGGGACAGGGTATAAATCTTCTAAAAGAAAAAATCAGCCGTCTGGCAAAGCCTGCCCAACCGAACAGGTATATCATCGGGGATAAGTTAAAAGCAAACGACGTGGTTATTTTGGTCACGCCGATAGACGCCTCCGCGCCTAAGGGCAGACTGATTCTTCCACAGGTGCAAACCATACGGGATGTCCTCGACGCCCATGCCACCTGTCTGGTCACGCAGCCCGACCAGCTTTCCGGCTGTCTGTCCGCGCTGAAGTTGCCTCCTGCTTTGATTATCACTGACAGTCAGGTCTTTGACCGTGTAAAAAACATGATACCGGAAACGGTGAAGCTTACCTCTTTTTCTATCCTTATGGCTCGTCTGAAAGGTATTCTTCCGGCAGCGGTTGAAGGCGCTCATGCCCTTTCCGCTCTTCAGGACGGTGATACCATACTGATTTCTGAAGGCTGTACCCATCACAGACAATGTGAAGATATCGGCACAGTCAAGCTGCCTCGATGGATAGAAGCCTTTACGGGGAAAAAACTGCATTTTTGCTTTACCAGCGGCGGAGACTTTCCCAAGGATCTTTCCTCCTTTTCTTTAATCGTTCACTGTGGGGGATGTATGCTCAACGAGAGAGAAATGTCTAACCGAATGACTCTGGCGGAGGAAGCCGGCATTCCTTTTACCAATTACGGTACCCTAATTGCACAGATTAACGGCATACTGGACAGAAGTCTGGCGGCTTTTGAATAGTCCATGAGGCTGCCGAAAAACCGGCGGTCAAAATCGCTTAGGTCGTTTAGTCCGGCAGATAAAACTGTCGCCGGTCCGGGCGGCTTTTATCGGTGCACAAATCTATAGGATAGGTCAGGCACCAACCAATCCGTTCATTCATATTCTATGAATAGTAAATCATATTTGCATAGAATTGGAGTGATAAATAGATATGAATGGAATAACATGGGCTTTACTGGGCACCCTGTTTACCTTCTCGGTAACATCACTGGGTGCTCTTAACGTTTTTTGGGTAAAAAAAGAGGTCAGCAGCAGTGTGCAATGCGCATTTCTCGGCTTTGCCGGCGGTGTCATGATTGCCGCTTCTGTCTGGTCGCTGCTGCTTCCCGGTATTGACAGAGCGGAGGAAAACGGACAAATCGGTTGGCTGGTCATCAGCGGCGGATTCCTCCTGGGGGTAGGTACGCTTTTGGCCGCCGACGCTGCAATGAAGCGGTGTTACATGCGAAAACTTGCGTCGGGCAAACTATCCAGTCTGAAACAGAGCACGCTGATGCTGATTATGGCGATCACCATTCACAATATACCTGAAGGAATGGCTGTAGGTCTGGCCTTTTCTCTGGCGCTTAGTGATCCGGGAAATCCGGCTCTTTTCTCCGGCGCTGTTGCTCTGGCCGTAGGCATAGGTATTCAAAACTATCCGGAAGGTACAGCCGTTGCCCTTCCCCTTTTAAAGGACGGTATGAGTAAAAAAAAGGCGTTTTTCTATGGCAGTATGTCGGCAGCGGTAGAACCGGTTTTCGGTGTTCTGGCAGCGCTGACTGCAACTTTCGTCAGTCCCCTTATGCCGCTTCTTCTGGCATTTGCTGCAGGCACTATGATCTATGTGGTTATCCAGGAACTTATGCCGGAAGCGCAGATGTGTGAGGGAGATAAAACCGCCACGTTGGGATTTGTCGCCGGCTTTCTGGTCATGATGATTCTGGATGTAAGTCTGGGATGAATTTATGCAGGTAATGTACCGCAGACTCATGCAAAAGGTTCATGCAAGCAGACTCACGAAAAAGGTCAATGCGAGCAGTTCCATGCAAAAGTACGCCGCCATGCCGTTGAAAATATTTTCTGTCATGAATGTGTATAAAAATAAGACGAAAAAACCCCACCTTTCTCCTTGCGTTATGCAACCAGGTTGCATATAATGAAAAAAAAGATACGTTGTTTTTTTGCATGTGAGATAAAACGTGCGCCGAATTTTTCAGACTGAATACCAAAGTTAAGGAGGAGTCAATGGACAGAGCAAGCACCGGAAAGAACATCATTACCGAAATTTTTGCTTTATCGAAAAAATTACAGGATACGGGTAATTGTATTTTGGAAGAAATCACCTTACCACAATGGCTCCTTCTGACTACCATAATGGAAATGGGTTCCGGAGTTAAAACGCTGGGTCAAATCGTCGGCGCAGCGGACACCTCGAGGCAAAATATCAGCAAACAGCTTACAGCGCTTGAAAAACACGGTTTTATTCATTTGAAGCCCCATATAAACGGTACAAGGGCAACCGCTGTCATTCCAACAGAAAAAGCCTACGATTTTTTCTGCGATAAAAACAAAATAGACTACTCCTCCATTGCGCTGCTTTTTCAGCTCTTCTCCGATAAGGAGCTTTCCGACTTTGCCCAAAACATAAAACAGCTATCTGCCGGCCTCGACCTTTTGCTTAATAAAGAACCCGAGTTTTAGCGCCATAGCATACCGGGGCGCCATACTGAGATACCCACCTTGTTCTGATTGCCTTATATTTTTTTGAAAGACCTACTTGACTATGCAAAAATTCCGTGTTAGTATAAACGGGTAAATTGAATACAAATAAACCTTTGAGGGAGAGTGAGTAGATACTGATACTTACATAGGAGAGAGCTGTAGGCGGTGAGATTACAGCATGGAAAGGCAGTGTCGAATGGACTCCTGAGGGCAAACCGAACTACGATTTTTCTGTTGTACAGTAGGTGCGCCGGAGAAGATCCTCCGTGAACAAGATCTGCATATGTTAGTATGCGCAGAGTGGGTGTGACAACACACCAAGCCGGGTGGCACCGCAAGAGATAGATTTTTCAACTCTTGTCCCAGCATTTATATTGCAGAGGACAGGAGTTTTTTTAATGTTCCCGTCCCCATTCAAAACGAAAGGAGAACGCTAACAATGAACAACGAAGCAAAGAGAATCCCTTACAAAATTTACCTGGAAGAACACGAAATGCCAAAGCAGTATTACAACGTCCGTGCGGACATGAAAAAGAAACCCGCACCCCTGCTGAATCCGCAAACCCTGGAACCGATGACCGCAGAAGAACTGGATCAGGTTTTCTGCCACGAGCTGGTAAAACAGGAGCTTGACGATACAACGGCATATTTCGATATTCCTCAGGAAATTCAGGATTTTTATAAGATGTACCGTCCTGCACCGCTGGTCAGAGCTTACTGCCTGGAAGAAAAGTTACAGACCCCTGCAAAGATTTACTACAAATTCGAAGGAAACAACACCAGCGGCAGTCATAAGCTAAACTCTGCAATCGCACAGGCTTACTACGCAAAACAGCAGGGACTTAAAGGCGTGACTACAGAAACCGGTGCCGGCCAGTGGGGTACAGCCCTTTCCATGGCATGCGCCTATTTGAATCTGGATTGTAATGTATACATGGTAAAAGTTTCTTACGAGCAGAAGCCTTTCCGTCGTGAAGTAATGAGAACCTACGGTGCGAAGGTAACCCCTTCCCCGTCCACCACCACAGAAATCGGCAAAAAGATCCTGTCCGAACATCCCGGCACTACCGGCAGTCTCGGCTGCGCTATCTCCGAAGCCGTAGAAGCAGCCACTTCCAGAGAAGGATACCGTTACGTACTGGGCAGTGTGCTCTCTCAGGTTGTACTGCACCAGAGCATCATCGGTCTGGAGACAAAAGCAGCTATGGACAAATACGGCATCACACCGGACATCATCATCGGCTGTGCCGGCGGCGGTTCCAACCTGGGCGGACTGATTGCGCCGTTCATGGGAGAAAAGCTCCGGGGCGAAAAGGGTTATCGCTTTATCGCCGTAGAACCCGCATCCTGTCCAAGTTTAACCCGTGGAAAATATACATATGACTTCTGCGATACCGGAAGAGTCTGCCCGCTCGCAAAAATGTACACCCTGGGCAGCGGCTTTATCCCTTCCGCAAACCATGCAGGCGGATTGAGATACCACGGCATGAGTACGATTTTATCCGAGCTTTACGATCAGGGACTCATGGAAGCGCGCAGTCTGGAACAGACCGAAGTATTTAAAGCTGCTACAGAATTCGCCAAGGTAGAAGGTATCCTTCCTGCGCCGGAAAGCAGTCATGCAATCAAAGCCGCTATGGACGAAGCCCTGAAGTGCAAAGAAACCGGCGAGGAAAAGACCATTCTCTTCGGTCTGACCGGAACCGGCTACTTCGACCTGAAAGCCTACGAACAGTTCAATGACGGAACAATGGTTGACTATATCCCTACCGATGAAGATCTGCAGGTTGGTTTTGCAGGGCTTCCTGATGCCAAATAGTCTCCACCAATCCCCGATTCTTGATTTTGATGATGATACTATAAAGGAACGGCAACCATGGAATTTACCATTAAACCTATCGCCCATATCGAAAACGATTTTCGTTCTAAATTCGGCATTCCCAGACAGAGCGGCCTTTCCCCGCTCCGCTCTGTGATTGTCTTTGAAGACGAATTTTACTCCGCTCCCGCACTGCGCGGACTTGAGGACTATTCCCATATCTGGATGATCTGGTGCTTTTCTGCCCATACAGACAGAACCTGGTCACCAACCGTACGCCCGCCTCGTCTGGGCGGTAACAAAAGAATCGGCGTTTTTGCTACTCGGTCCCCTTTTCGCCCAAATCCTCTGGGACTTTCCTCAGTAAAAATTGAGGAAATCACCGAAGACGAAAACGGACGGCTTTCCATTGTGGTAACCGGCGCCGATCTGTTGGACGGCACCCCGATTTTCGATATCAAACCCTATATTTCCATGGACTGCCATCCCGATGCAATCTGTGGATTTCAAGAGGACACCCGAAATTATTCCATCCGGGTAAAGTTTCCTCCGGCTCTCCTTAAGCTGATTCCGGCAGATAAGCAAGACGGTCTTCTGTCCATACTTGAGCAAGACCCTCGACCGTCTTATCACGATGATCCACAGAGAATCTACGGCATCCGCTTTTCTGATTACGACATTCGGTTTCAGGTAGCAGATCGCCTCCTGCAGGTAATCAGTGTAGAAATAGTCAATCAATAAACCGGGTAAAATCCACAAAGTAAGGTAGCCCCAAGAAGAAAAGCAAAATATGCCATAGAAAAAAGAAGTCGATATAAGACTTCTTTTTCTTTACCCTGTCCGGCAATGAGAAAATCACATCTCCTGTCCACATTCGATATAAATAATATGTTTTTCAAATTTATTTGACAATCTTCAAATTCCGTGGTATATTCATATTGCATCAAACAGATTAGATATTTTTCTAATGAAAGGGGTTTAATGATGAAACAATATTGGAAACAAAACAAATGGATTCTGGCCGTGACCATAGTCTTCTGCACCGGAGCGGCCCTGCTTGCAGCCTTTATTTCCATCCTGCTGCAAGGCGTGACAGACGCAGCAATCTCCGGCAACATGGATCGCTTCATGAAGATTATTATCTTTACCGCCGGCTATCTGCTCTTTCTTTGCCTGATTAACTTTTTAGGCTCTCTGGCCTCCAAACTTCTGATACAGCGAATGACCAGACAAATGCGCAGCGATATCTATCAGGGAATCATGGAACGAGAGCCGGTAACCTTTTACGGAGTCAATACCGCCGATTACATTTCCAATCTGATCAACGATGTCAAACTCATCGAAGACAACTATATCCTTCCCATTATTCTGAATGTACAGGTCGGCGCCATGTTTGTTGCCACTCTGGCCCTGCTGCTGTTCCTCAGTCCGCTGGTTACTGTGATTCTGATCGTCACCCTGGCCTTCATGTTTCTCGTCCCGGCTCTTTTAGGAAAGCTTTTAGAAAAACGGCAAAGTGAGGTTTCTGACCAGCTTTCCAGATTTACAGAGAAAGTCAAGGATATTCTGTCCGGATTCGAAGTCATCCGCAGCTATCAGCTTCTGCCTATGATGCAGAAACGCTTTGAAACAGAAAACCGGAAAGCAGCAGATCGTAAATTTGCGGCAGATAAGCTGGTTGCCCTTAATGAAGGTCTGTCCGACACCCTGTCTAACCTCAGCATGGTGGTCGTCATTTTCGCCTCAGCCTATCTGGTACTAAAAGGCACGATTACTGTCGGCACCCTCATGGCGCTGGTACAGCTCAGCGGTATGTTCCTGGCGCCGGTTCTTCTGATTATGGAAAACATGCCGAAAATCAAAGGGATAAAGCCGATTATTGAGAAACTCAACAGCCTTAGTGAGACAGCAAGCCCATTAACAACAGAAAACGCGGCAAGGGGCAAGCAGAGCCAACCTGCCCTTCCTGCGCCAACCTTCGAAAACAAATTGGCCGTCAACCACCTTTCCTATGCCTACGGCGAGGGAAAAATGGCGCTGACAGATGTTTCGCTTACTTTTGAAAAAGGGAAAAAATACGCCCTGGTCGGTCACAGCGGCTGCGGCAAAAGTACACTGATTCGCCTGTTGACCGGATATGACCGAAACTATCAGGGCAGCATTACCTACGATGACGCAGAGCTTAAAAATCTGGATACCGGATGTCTGGGTAATCTGGTATCGGTTCTTCACCAAAACATCTACCTGTTTAACGACTCGGTCAAAATGAACGTGAGTCTTGATCGGGATTTCGAAGAAAATCAATGGCAGACTGCTCTGCAAAACAGCGGTCTGACCGGATTTCTGCCCGCTTTGCCCAACGGTCTTGACAGCCCTGCCGGAGAAAACGGCAATCTGCTCAGCGGCGGTCAGCGTCAGCGTGTCGCCCTGGCTCGCGCCTTTATTCGAAATACCGATATGATTATTCTGGACGAAGGTACCTCCGCCATCGACGGCAAAACAGCGCTGGAAATTGAAACGGCCCTGCTGAATAAAGAACATCTTACCCTGCTTACCATCACCCATAGTCTTTCCGCCGCCATGTTGAGACAGTATGATCAGATTATCTACATGGATGAGGGACAGGTAAAAGCAGTATCGCATTTTGACGATTTAATCAAAAATTCCTTGGAATTCAGGGATTTCTGCAGGCTGTCCGATGAACATCTGCAATAGCGGACCGCAAAACCGTAAACAGTAATCCTGAGAATAAGCTACAGCGAATATAAATCAAAAAACAGCAAAGAAAGCGAGGAATCAAAGTGATATTTAAACGAGAACCTCATCCGGTTTACGAAACAATCGGACTGATCAATTTTCTTCATCACCGGGAGGATGTAAAAGAAGAAACCATAGAAGCGCTGAACCACATGGGCATAGAGGGACGTCAGTTTTACGAAACCAATTTTCCCCTAATCGAAAAACTGGTCGACGACTTCGCCGAAAAGCATATTCCCCATCCTGATGAAGATTTTCTTTTCAAGGATGAAAGCCTGGACTGCACCTTCAGCATCCTTGCCTGTCTGCTGGAATACCCGGACTGGCTGCGCCAGGATTTCAGCGCCAGCGAGGAAGAAGTTCTGCATATCTGGAGCCAAATGGTCCGTGATGATCTGCTCACCGGCAGAAAGGCGCCGGATCTTTCCACCCTGGAAGGACGTATTGCGTTTCTTGAGGAACAGGATATGACCGATGGCGCCAAGTGGAACGCTATGGTCATCTTCAATAACCCGGTACGCTACACCCGGGCGCTTGCCGAAATCTGCCGGCTCAATTTGCCGGCTTATGACTATGCTGTTTCCCGGAACAAGGAAGAAATGGAGAGCTTTATTGCCGCTTTCTGTACCGAACAGATTGAGCATGAGCCTTTCCTGAAAGCGCTGAAGGAGCTGAACGACAATATGACGGTATATCCTTCCATGGCCTCCCCACTGGCAGAATGGGGACTGGACAGCTGCTGTTTTTATGGGGTTTTGGTCAATAAAGCATTTATGTTTGACGGTATCGACAGCGAGGATCAGGCGATACTGCTGTCCGCTTTGAAAATTCTATCGGACAAAACCAAGTTCTCTATTCTTACCTCTTTGCGTAAAGGAGAGAAATATAACCTGGAAATTGCAGAAGAAGCAGAGATTTCTACCGCTACCGCGTCCCACCATATGGGGATTCTCCTCTCTTCCGCCTTCGTCACCATAGAAAAGCGAGAAGGTAAAGTCTACTACGCTTTTGCGCCGGAAAAAATCCGGCAAATCATCACGCTTCTGGAAAAGTCACTGCTGATGTAGAAGACGCCCGGTTTGATCGGTCTAACACATCAACAATATACAACAGCGCCCGGTCCTGTGGATTTACATCTGACAGACCGGGCGCTTTTTTTCTCTAAGACCGCCTATATTTGTTTTTTATCCGTGTTGTCCGAGCCGCTCCCCGGCTATTTTACACACACCGGACAAGATGGACCATCCTCTGTCGGCACAGGATCCGGATCCGGCGCTGTATCGCCACAGCAAACAAAATCCGTATCCACATAGTGAGCAATCGTTCTTACATAAAATTCTCTTGTGTTACACTGTACTCCCGGTGAAGCGCCGGAAACATCCAAATCTTCCGGCAGGACGAACCTTACGCATCTGACCAGTACATCACTGCAGCCGGGATTTTGATGCGCCGGAATCGTAAAGGTCTTAATTCCACGATTATGCTCCTCATCATTGCGATCAACCTCCGTCAGAATAACCGCCAGTGCAATCCGCCTTCCCGGACATACATCCCTGATATTGATATCCAGCTGGAGAATTCTTCCCAGCGAATCCAGGAAAGTATCGTCAATGGTATAGACCACAGCGTCTTCACACCCGCTGACGGATACAGGAATCGGTTCCGGACAAGGCTCCGGTACAATGATCCGGCCGCAATCCACTTCTACCTCGGGATTCGGGAAGCTAACCACATTGCCTTCGCTGTCCGTATAGGTTATGGCGGCATTAACCTGTTTAACCCCTTCCGTATCCGCAATGTGTCTAATAGTAAACTGCAGCGTTGCGCCCTCGTTTCCGGAAACCCCCAGCGCATCTATGGTCCACTGGAAGCGTGTGTTGTTAATAATTCCCACGCTCCCCTTTGTGGGCTGCATGACGTCAACCAGTTCAAAATCAGAAGAGATAATCTCGTCGATGAGAATATTGGTCGCTCCCGTTTTCGAAATATTTCTTGCTAAATCCGCAAACAGTTCCTCAAGATCGGCTGCATCCGGCGTAATCGCCACATGAGAACCGTCAGGATCTGTCGCCCAATCGTTGAGGGCATCCACATCGATGCCATCTGTGCCGATAAGCCCAATGACATAAATGACCACGCCTGCCGCCCTTGCAGCCGCTGCTACCGGCGCAGGAGGCGGTCCTGCCGTCGTCACACCATCAGTAAACATCACCATAACTTTTGCATTATCGGACGCAGGGTCAAACAACGCAAAAGCTTTGGTAAATGCATCAGCATGATTTGTCAATCCATCTGCCTCTATAGCTGCCACTGCCGCTTTCAGATCCGCTACAGAAGTAATCATCTGGGTGTCCTGGGTAGCCGTATTGGCAAAGCTGACAATCGCCATGTGGCTTCCCGCTCCGATATTCCCGTCATGACTTCCGTCCGTCGCTTCATCAATAATATCGATAAAGGTGTCCGCACCCAGTTTCATGTTATCCAGCGGCGCACCCTCCATGCTGCCCGAACGATCCAGAATCAGCACGATATCCGCAGGATTTTCAATAATATCCGGGGTTGCCGCCAGAGAAAGGGATACCGTCAGGCTGCCGTCACAACCAATGGTATCCACATTGATAAATTTATTTGCATTCGTAATTCCCATACTATACCTCCAAAAATTTCGGCTCGAAAAAGCCTTACTTCAGCGTATGCAAAAGAGGTTCTTACGGTGCAAAAAATCTTTTTTTGCATGGGTGGGCAAAGGCTGTCTCTCGCCAAACTTTGATTACCCCAAAAAAAGAGGAGCCCGGGGGCAGTTAAACTGCCACCCGGGTTTCTCCCGTTATGATGATGTTCTTGTACGCATTATTTATTTTTCAGCGTGCATTCTTCTGAATACCAGGAATGCGATTGCAGCTGTAAGCAGTAATGCAATGTATAAACCAATCATGAGATTGTCGCCGGTCTGCGGCGTCGGTTTTTCTGCAGGTGGTTCCGGTGCAGGTGATTCCGGTTCGTTATATACGTTGGTAAATACGGCTGTATCGCCTTCTACCTCTGCAATAACTGATCCTTCACCGTTATCGGAAACCGTTACAGAAACCTTATATACGGATTCGTCATATTTTACATTATCCTGCTTGTCGTTAATTTCGGTAATGGTGTAATCGTAAGTCTTTCCGATATCATCCTTACCGTACTCGAGTGCCGGGAATGCAATGCTGCCGTTTACATCGTTTTCAGCGGTTGCAATCACGTTGCCGGTTTCATCCTTCAGTTCGAAGGAGAACTGACCTGCTTCGAGATCTTTGTTTTCTAAGCTCTTTGCTGCGCCCAGAACAACTGTTGTTGTTCCGATTACATCATAGCTGTTGTTAAATACTACTTCTTCATCATCTGCTGTGCTATGGGTTACCTTTAAGGTACCATCGCTGTTGTCAGTAACTTCTGTAGTGATCAGGAATGTCTTGTTGTCGTAAGTTACGCCGCCTCTGTCACCCTTCACTTCGCGTACAGTGTATGCGTGGGTTCCAGGTTTATCATAAGTCAGTGCATCAAAGACAATGTTGCCTTCCTCATCGTTTTCTGCCGTTGCCACAACTTCGCCTGTTGCGTTGTCTACCAGTTCAAATGTGAACTCGCCTGCTTCCATTGCCCGTCCGGTCAGTACTTTCTGTACCTTGATCTGGTCGGTTACACTGGATGTTTCAGGGTCTACACCGTAAGTGTTGGTGAAGGTAAACATCGGTGCCTTGGCAGGATCTCCGGTTACAGTCAGGTTGCCCTGTCCGTCGTCTGTCAGCGTTACGCTGAAGGACTTAACTCCGCCTTCATTGGTTACGCCTGCAACGTCTCCGGATTCTGTTACTTCATAGTTAAATGTCTTGGTTCTTACGCCGGTCTCCGGATCTGCTTCTACATCCTTCAGCAGGTCAGCGGTAAATACTGCTGCGCCAAAGTCCACATTGCCCTGTCCGTCGCTGGATACTTCCGTATTCTTCGGCAGAGGACCTCCATTAACTGCGCTGATCTGGAAGCTGAACGCTCCGTCCATGGACGGTGGAGTCAGTCCTGCTTCGCTGTCGATAATCTTGCTGCCCTTCATGTGCAGTTCAAGGTCATCATTGATTGTCGCATAGGTGTTGACAAATGCGATTCCGCCTTCCGGATAGTTTGCTTTTGCGCTCAGACTTCCGTCTCCGTTGTCTGTTACAGTTACGCTGAAGTCAAAGCTGCTGTTGCTTGCAGATACGCCTGCAGGCAGACCCTTATCTACTACCTCGTAAGCGTTGTAGTTTACTGTGTAAGCCTTAGCCGCTGCATCATAGGTTGCATAACCTTCTGCTACAGCCTGTTTCAGGCTTTCGATGGTGTAAGCAAAGGCATCGTTAAAGGTAATGTTATTGCCATTGTTGATTCCTGTAGTTACTGTCTTTTCACCACCGGTTCTTCCCTTTGTGCTGATACCGAAGTCGAAGGTCAGGTCGCCAATCGGACGTCCTACTAAGTCCTTAGTTGCTTCGATGTTCAGTCCGTCTGCGGTAGAAGCTGCATAGCTGTTTTCAAAGGCCAGTTCGATTGGTTCAGTCTTTTCAGCCCCTGTCTTCCATGCTGCGACTTCCTTACCGTTAACGGTAGTTACTGCTGTCAGCGTACCGTTCTGGTTGTCATTGATGGTAATCTTTACGTCATAGCTGTCGCCGTCGTAAGTGTATCCATCCTTCGTTGTTCCACCGTTAACTTCGTTCAGAGTGAATCCGTAAGTCTTGCCGATATCGGTCTGGTTGAACTTGATGTCGGTAAAGGTCTTCACGGTAATCTTTTCGCCATCGTTTGCTGCGCCTGCAGTTAATGTCTTATCGGTGATGCCCAGTTTCTCTGCAGAAGCTTCGTCATCAGCCTCGATATTGAACTGGAACTTACCGGCTTCCATTGCGGTTCCGTCCAGTTTCTTGGTTACCTTCAGTCCGCCGATTGCGCCATAATCGATATCTGCTTTATATACGTTTTCAAAGGTTCCGTTTTCTACGGTTGCAGCTGCCTTAAGCTTGCCGTTGAAGGCTGTGCCGTTTGCATCTTCGTCAGTAACTTTGACCGTTATCTTTGCAGTGTGTCCTGCATAAGTCAGACCATCGATGGTCTTTCCACCATTGGTTTCTGTTATTTCGTAAACGTATGTGCCGGTCTCATCAAACTTGATGGTGCCGAAATCAAATGCTGCTTCGTTACCCTTTTCAGGCTTAGTTACGGTTACGGTTTCCTTTGCAGGAGCCGGTGCGCCGTCAAGAGCCTTGATGGTAAATTCGAAGGTTTCTCCATCCTTCCAGTCACGTCCGGTCAGAACTTTCTTCAGCTGTGCGTTTACTGTGTCATAAGTTGCTGCTTCTGCACTGTAGCTGTTGATAAACTCAGCCTTATCCTTCGCTTCGCCTGCTTTGTTCTTGTAGGTTACTGCTCCGTCTACAATGTTCAGCTGCTTATCTACAACTATGCTTACGGTGTAAACTTCGTCGGAATAAGTCATTCCGCCCTTGTCGCCCTTGGTTTCGCTGACAACGAACTCGTAAGTTCCAGGTCTTTCGAATGCTATTGCATCGAATGCAAAGTCTGCTTCACCATCGGTCAACTTGTCAACCTTAGCCGTCAGCGCCTTATTTCCAAGAACTGCCTTGGACTGGTCGTCTTTACCTTCCAGGGTGAAGTTGAATACTTCTCCTTCCAGAAGATCACGGCCGATTAAGGTCTTGTGTCCCTGAACAGCTGCTGTCGGTGTTTCCGGTACGTATTCGTTTTCGAATACAAACTCTAAATCATTCTGTGTAGTTGTTGCCGTCAGCTTGCCCTTTCCGTCATCCTTCAGGGTTACGGTAAAGGTCTGCGGGTCAGCGTTCTTCACGTCTTCCATCTCGCCGGATTCAACAACTCTGTACTCAAATGTTCTGGTGCGAACACCATTTTCATCTGCCTTTACATCTTTCAAAAGATCTACGCTAAAGACGATTGGCTCAGCGAATACGATCTTTCCGTCCTTATTTGTTGTTGTCTTGACTGTTGGCAGCGGTGCATCTTTCGATACTGCTTCCAGTGTAAAGGTAAACTTTTCGTCAATGCTTGGCGGTTCTAAACCGTCTGCTTTTTCCAGACTCTTGAGTCCGTTTACGTTTACGTCTGCAGTCGCATTGGTTGCGTAAACATTCTTAAAGGTACTTCCATCCGGATAGTTTGCCGTAGCAGTCATCGTGCCATCACCGTTATCGTGAACGGTTACATTAAACTCGAAACTGCTGACTGTTGAGCTAATACCCTTATCTTTAAGTCCAGTAGTATCTTCCACTGCCTGGTAGTATACGGTGTAATCACCGTTAGTCTCGGTTGCGCGTCCGGTCTTTACCAGGTCATGGAGTTCATCCATAGTGTAAGTTACTGCCTTGTCAAAGGTAATCTTTCCATCCTTGTCGTTGGTTCCTTCAGCTATCTTCTGCGGTTCTGTTCCATCTGTCTTCACACTGTTGATGACGAATTTAAATTCTCCATTCTGCAGAGGACGTCCGGTCAGTTCCTTGGTTAAGTCAAAGGCCAATTCGTTTGAAGTTGCATCATACGTATTGACAAACGGTAAGGTAATTGTCTCTGTATCTGCCATATCCGCAGTCCACTCAGCAACTTCGTCGCCGTTAACTGTGGTCGTCGCAGTCAGATGTCCAAGGGTATCATCAGTAATGGCAACGGCTACATCATACTTGGTTGTATCGTTGGTATAACCTTCGTTTTCATTACCGCCCTTAGTTTCTTCTACAGTAAACGCGTAAGTTTTGCCTGCGTCATCCTGGTCAAAGGTAATGTCCGTAAACGCTTCTACAAGGCTTACAGCACCATCATTGGCAGCTTCACTCTTCAGCGGAGTGTCTCCGAATCCAAATTTAGCCTTGCTTGCATCATCCTCAGGTGTAATTGTAAATTCGAACTGGTCTTTTGCCATGTCTCTGCCGTTAAGCTGTTTGGTGATGGCAAGACCGCCCATTGCGCCGTAGTCGAGAGATGACTGATATACGTTGGTAAAGGTTTCCTTTGCTACGGTTACTTCTGCAGTCAGTTGACCGTTATAGTCAATGTCTTCAAATCTGTCAGTAACAACAACCTCTATCGTTGCCGTATTATCCGTATAAGTCAGACCATCGATGGTCTTTCCGCCATTGGTTTCTGTTACTTCGTATTTGTATGTGCCCGGCTCATCAAAGGTAATTGTACCGAAGTCGAATTCTGTTTCGTTACCCTTTGCAGGCTTATTTACGGTTACAGTTGTGCTCTTAGGTTCCGGTGCACCGTCAAGCGCCTTGATGGTAAATTCGAAGGTTTCTCCATCCTTCCAGTCACGTCCGGTCAGAACCTTCTTCAGATGTGCATCTGCTGTTGCATAAGTTGCCGGAGTTGTCGTGTATTTGTTGAGGAAGCTTGCCTTTGTAGCAGTTTTATTGTTGCTGTCGGTGTAAGTAATTCCGGTTTCAGGATCAATGTTCAACTGACCGTCTACGACTACCGTTACGGTGTACTCTTCGTCGGAGTAGGTCATACCGCCCTTGTCACCTGCGGTCTCAGCAACCTTAAAGGTGTAAGTTCCCGGCTTGGTGAATGTGAGCGTCTTGAAGCTGAAATCTGCCTTGCCCTGATTATCCAGTGCATCTACCTTAGCCGTCAGCGTCTCTCCTCCTGCTACAGCTACAGAGTTTGCGTCTGTACCAGTCAGAGTGAAGTTGAATTCTTCGCCTTCCAGAAGGTCACGACCGGTTAAAGTCTTATCTCCCTCAATGGTTACGACCGGTTTTTCAGGATCGTAGAGGTTGGTGAAAATAAAGGCAAGAGGATTTGCACCTACGGTTGCCGTCAAATGTCCCCGTCCGTCATCCTTTAACGTAATGGTAAATGACTTAGTCTCCTTCTGGTCATTGGTTACGTCAGCCATCTCTCCGGATTCAGTAACCTGATACGCAAATGTCTTCTCACGAACACCTGTTGCAGGATCAGCAGTTACGCCAGCCAAATGACCTGGGGTGAATGTGATATCTCCGAACAGTACATTGCCGTTTCCGTTATTTTCAACAGTAGTTTCATCCGGCATCGGTGCACCTTCTGTTACGGCTTCCAGTGTAAAGGTGAATTCCTTGTCAATAGTCGGCGGCACTAAATCCGCATCTGCTTTATTCAGGTATTTCATACCCTGAATGTATGCTGTAGTAGAAGATTGCGTCGCATAATCGTTGACAAATACCAGTTTATCTTTGCCAGCCGGATAGGTTGTCGTTGAAGTCAGTGTACCGTCCCCATTATCCACTACGGATACTGAGAAATTAATTATAAAATCTGTTGCCGTCACACCGTTAGGGAGAGTATCCGTCTTCTCTGATGCCTGATAGTTCACCGTATAAACGTCTTTATTTCCATCCCCGTTAAAGACTGCATAACCTTCTTTTACAGCCTGTTTCAGCTTGTCAATATTGTAGGTTAATGCATCGTTTATAGCCGTAAATGTAATGTTTCCATTTGCATCATTCTGTCCGGTAGCAACGGTCTGCTCACCGTCTTTTCTTCCACTGGTTTTAATCTCAAAGTCAAAGACCAGATCTCCGATTGGACGACCATTTAATACCTTAGTTCCCGCAACGATTGCAGCTGCATCTGCAGTTGCGGCATAGCGATTTTCAAAAGCAAAGGTGATTGGCGCCGGTTCTGCCGGCTTCTGATCATCTGAAGACCAGGTTGCAACTACTTTATTGTTTACTGTAGTTGTTACCGTCAACTTACCCTGGTTGTCATCTTCGACCGAAACAAGTACATCATACTTTGTCTTGTCGTATGTATAACCCGGTGAAGCTTTGTCGGTTTCTGCTACAGTAAATTCATATTCCTTACCCGCATCATCCTGCGTGAACTGAATATTTTTAAATGTTTCAACTGTGCTTACCACTCCATCTTTTGCAGACTCATTGACAAATTTATCAACGCCGAAGTTGAATTTTTCCATTGTCGCGTCATCTGCGGTAACCTTAAACTCGAACTGGCCGGCTTCCATGTCTCTGCCGTCAAGCTTCTTGGTGATAGCAAGACCACCCATTGCGCCGTAGTCGAGAGAGGTACGGTATGTGTTGACAAAATTACCATCAGTACCAGTCGGAGTTCCTGTTATAACAGGTTTTGCTGCTGTCAATTTGCCTGTACCGTCATCCGTTACAGTGATAGACATGATTGCAGTATGACTATCCTTTGTCATGCCCGGCATAGCGTCAGCTGCAAAGTCATTTTCCGTAATATAGTAGGTAAATGTCTTTGTCTTTACACCATCCTCTACTGTAGCGTTTGCCATATCCGCAGCGCCAAAGGTGATTGTACCAAAGTCAAATGCAACTTCATCACCATTTTTTGCAGTGTCTGATGTAACTGTTACCTCTGTTACAACATCTCCATCTGCATCTACCGGTGCAGGTGCATTATTCTGTGGGTCGATTGTGAATGTAAATGCATCTGTATCAAGCCAGTCACGACCGTCAATTGCCTTGGTGAACAAACCTGTTGTTGAAACTGGGTCTGTATCCGCAGGTGTGTAAGTGTTGGTGATAGTTACTGTTGTGCTGTCAGCAGTTGTGGTATCATCTGTCTTCACTTTGGCAACCAGCTCACCTTCATGGTTATCTGTTACTACAACATTTACAATTTTGGTTTCTGTACTGTAGCCGATACCCGGAATCTTATTATTATCCGCAGGTACTACTTCTGTTACCTTAAACGAGTATTCGCCTGCCTGCTTAAATGTTATTTCTCCAAAGGCTTTTGTATGATCTTGATCATCCTTTGTGATTTCTACTGTTGCAGGGTTAGGAAGTACTACATTACCTGCTTCAATAGCATCCATTGTAGCTTCGTCTTGGTCATTACCTTCCAGTTTAAAGGTGAAGCTGTCTCCGTCTTTCCAACCTCTGTCTGCCGGTAATTTTTTTTCTACATTGATACCTGCAAAGGTTACTTCTTCAGCTTCGTAAGTGTTTGTGAAATACAATGCATCGGAATTATTGCCATCCTTTGTTGCTACCAATGTTCCTGTTCCCGGATCTGTTACAACAATTTTAACAATTCTTGGGTCTGTATCACCTTCAATTCCTTTATCTGCGAGCCCGTCTGTCTTTTCTGTTACGATAAAGGTATATGTTCCCGGTTTCTTAAACGTGATATTACCGAAGTTTGCCTTTTTATCTGTATCAGTACTATCTATAGTGATTGTTGTGTCTGCAGGCATTTGCACATCATCAGCAGTAACTCCTGCCGGCAGACTTTCTGTATCAAGTTTAATTTCAAATGTGAACTTATCGCTTGCCAACCACTGGTCGTCTTCTCTACCTGTGAAGTTCTTTGTCACTTCCAGATTTGCTGCTCCAGGAAGAGTTCCAGGTGCAGGTGCATAGCTGTTGTTAAATGCGATTTTTTCATCAGCAGTCAACTCTACAGGTGTACCAAGCACTTTACCCTCTTTATCCATGGTTCTGTAGACAGTAGTCGTTGCCGTCATCGTACCGTCACCGTTATCCGTTGGAACGATTTCGACTTTGTACTGGGTCTTGTCGTAAGTTACGCCATTGCCTGCAGCGGTTGCAGGTTCAGTTTCATCTATCAGATAAGTAAATGTCTCGCCATCATCTGCCTGTGTGAACTTAAGTGTAGATAACTTTTTCGCCATTACATTTGGCTCACCTGCTAAGCTTGCTCCATTTTTGAATTTCGCATCGCTATCTCCTACAGCAGGTGTATCACCCTGTGGTGTAATAGTGAAGTCAAATTCGCCGGCTTTCATGCTGCGACCTGTCAATGTTTTCTGTACATCAATGCCTGTGCTGTAAGTCATAGATGCTTCATATACATTGTTCCACTCAAGAGCCGCACTGTCATCTGTTGCTACTGCTGTCAAGTTGCCTGCGCCGTCATCTGTCACGGTGATTTTTACAGTTCTTACGGTTGAATCGTATTTAATCCCTCTGATATTACCTGTTTCTTCCCATACACGGTAAGTAAATGTCTTGCTTCTTGAACCGTCCGCCTGAATTGCTGCATCCTTTACATCATCCTGTGTAAAGTGGATATTTCCAAAGCTTACAGCTGCTTCAGCTCCACCTTTAGGCTCTATGGTAACTTCTGTTTTTTCAGGTGCAGGCGCTCCGTTCTGCGCTTCTACCTTAAATGTAAATGTATCTCCATCTTTGAAGTTACGGTTTGTAATGGTCTTTTCACCGCTGAATGCGTAATCAGTTTCGGCATTATAAGTGTTGGTAAATGTAAAGCCATTTCCTGTTACTGTTGCCTGAATAACTTCTTGATTATTTACATTAGTGGATTTTACTTTAATGATAATCTCTTTCGTTGAGTTATCAAGAGTTACACCATTATATACCCATTTGCCATCACTATTTTGCTCAGCGCCTTCAAGTGGCTTGCTTGTATCCTTATCCAATGGTTGTAATTCTTTAATTTCATACTTGTATTCCTTGCCTACCTCATCATGGCCAAAAGTAATTCCAGGAATACTTATCACCCCTGTAGCGGAGTTCGAGTATACATTATTACCATGGTCTGAACCGCTTGCAGTAGGCATTGGCTGATTAGCATCTGTTGTCCATTCAACTGAAGCGTCACTGTCTACAGCTCTTGAACCTTTTGGCTCGATCTTAAATCCAAACTGTCCTTTAGTTCCGTAATCGGCAAAGGATTTATTTTCTAATACCTTTGTACCAACCAGAGAGATATCCTGTGTATCAACACTGTATGTATTTGTAAAGTTCAAATAATCCTGTGTCGGCAAAGCTCCATCTGCATTGCTATACAGTACTTCCCACTCGTCTGTAGCAGAATTTACTCTCTTGGCAATTTGCAGATTCTTCAGCTCGAGCTCGCCGTCACCGTTATCATCGGTAACATCCACAACCAAACGATACTCTGTTGTATCATAGGTCATACCCGGAAGCACTTTATCGAACTTATCTGTTGCAGTATCATCTCCGTTTGGCAGGAACTCACCAATGGTATAGCGATAGTGTCCCGGCTTGTCAAAGGTAAAGTCACCAAAGGAAATCTCTGCGCTTGTGCCACTTGTCGGTTCGATTTCTTCCGTTGGATTAGTTGGAAGAGGTGAAGTCTCTGCTAATGCGCTGGCTTTAATTTCAAATCTAAATGCGTCTCCTGATTCGAAATCTCTGCCCGTGATGTTCTTAGTACCCTTTAAACCAAAATCTTCCGCATGTACGATTAAATCATCTACCTCGTAGTTGTTTGTAAAGGTTGCTGTTGCGGTCTGGTTTTTAATAATCTTTCCGGAATCTCCGGTTGCTGTTGTTGTAAAACCTTTATGTTCTGCCTCTGTAACCTTATACGCTACTCCGTCTTCCAATCCGTAAACGCGAACAGTCTGGTCGGCAGTCAGCTTAAATGTTCCACCATCAACAATGGTAAATTCATCGCCTACAGGGTCATTGTTTTTATCAAACTTCTGTGCCTTATAGCTGGTTTTCAGGCTTCCATCTTGCGGTGCAGTTAAGTCTAAGGTGAAATCAAACTCTGCATCAGCCGGCGCAGTTAACCCTTCATCTGCCGTTACTTTCTTTGTAACTTCCAGTGTTCCCGGCAGATCTACAGGAAGCAGGCCATTGTTACCCAGTTTTACGATAACATTTTTCGGATTATTAAGATCATCCCAATCCGGTGCTGTTACGTAAGGTGCAGTACCGGTCTCGTTGGTAGTCTTGTTTAAAGCATGTGTAGCAAGAGATGTTGTTCTCGGTGTTCCGGAAGGAATATAAAGTCCTTCTGCATCACTTGCAACAAATCCTTCCAAAACAATATTACTGTTTCCCGGAATCTCTACAATGTTATGCTTTGCTACCGGGTTGTCACCTTCCATAGCATAGTAAAGCCTGTCGTAGTAATAAATGGTATCACCACTTGTATCAAGCTCTCCTGTTGCACGCTGCGTACAATCTTTGTCCAGATACAATGGTTCATTTTCCTGGAAGTAGTAGAAATCGTTGGTGTCGTTCGGTTCGAATTCTACATAAACACCGCCGTTATTGCTTCCATCTTTATAATACTTGTTGGAATAGAAGTTTACCTGAGCTTCATCATTTTTATTTGCAGCTATATAATCCTGCATCGCTTTATCAGGATCTGCCAATAAGTCTTTAGCCTCATCCTTTAAGCTTGCGCCGTAGAAGATACGAAGAGGGAATGTATCGTCTATGGTCATTACTTCTTTTCCGCTTGTAGTATCAACTACATACTCACGGAGAGGGATCATACTTGCAGGGATAGTTACCGTTACCACATCGCCTTTTGCAGGGTCATCGTAACGCTCTACGGTTATAATTATCTCGTTTAAATCTCCTTCCGGATAAATAGTATTACCGGTATCCGCTGTTCCTTCAAAAGTATATTGAATTATTTCTTTATCCTCACCCTCTACCGGGTTCTTTAACACTGTAGGATCTTTAAATACTTTATCCGCAAATACAATTGACTTGAAGTCATCCACCTTCATATAGTCGCCCAGCTCATCGTGGAACGTAACGGCTGCCATATTTTCGCCATTAAGACCCGTGCCATCCTCAAACGGTGATGATGCTTCTATACTAGATATTTCTCTGAAGATTTCGTCAAAGACTTTGCTCAGTTCAGCAGAGTCTGACGCCTTCTTATAATAGTCTGTAGGCGTATTGTCTGCATTCGTCGCTCTGTCACCTAAGCTTGTATAAGAGGTTGCATCAGGATAGTTGCTGGATACCCCGTGCATATATGCATTAAAACGGTTAGATGTGTCATCCGGATTTGCATCACTGAACATACCGATAGAATATATCTTAGCACCGCCATTACCTTCACTATCTTTGGCTTTTAAACGTTTTGCTATTTCTATCGTTTCATTTGCTACCTCGGCTTCAAAGCCACTATATCCCGGCTGTCCATCTGTAAAAAAGATTACAACCTGCTGTGCATCGGTTCTTGCATTGTCTAAAACAGTTTCCGCATTGGTCATGGCTTTATTAGCATAAGTTGAACCGTTTGCCCGAAGTCCATTAATCGTGCCATTGATCTCCGCTGCACTGTCGGTAGTAACCGTTGTCAATGGATATTGTGTGGTTGCATTGCTGGAAAAAGTTACAAGGGATATGCTGTGCTGTTTGTCAGCATCGGAGATTTCCTTGTTCTCTGCCAACGTGCTGTTTACAAAGGAAGTTGCAGCATTCTTCAAAGCCGCCATTTTGGTTCCGCTACTACGTGTGTAGAACTGAATGTGCCCGGGATCATTGTCATTGGCGCCGGTTTTTGGTTCAACTGTCTGTTCGTTGAATCTCCAAACACGTTGACCATTAATCCTCTCCCTGGTTATTCTACTGTATTTGCCTGTTTCTTCATCCAGTCCGTAATAGGTTTCGTCGGTATCAACATTATTACTGTACACTTCCGTATAAGTATAGTCACCCATACTCTGTCCCATACTGCCGGAGGTATCCAGTACCAAGACAATATCCAGCGGTTTTGTGCTGATTGTCTCGCCGGTTATACTGCCTGCGGAAGACAGGGCTGACAGTGATACCAAAAAGTCACTGTTGCCTATCTCGATCTCTGGAGCCGCTCCGGCACCAGAAGCCGGCAATTTCACGCTCTCTGTCGATACCGACTTATCGGTCCAGATACGCCCGATGTTCTTGGTATCCTGACCCGTGGTTTGTTCCCACTTGTCTATCGTCGAATCATCGGCTTTTATCTGTGCCGCGCTGACATTAAGCCCGGAGAAAACCATCGTGGCAATGAGCACCATGATTATGCTCACGAGGGCGAATCTCTTGGCCTTTGTCATCTTTCTTAATTGATAAGACCTTTCTTTCATGTCGTTCTCCTTTCAAATTTTGCGGATAGGATTCTAACCCACTATCGCATGCGGATGAAGCTACCTGTTCCTTATCTTTTCTGTCCAAAAGTTAAAAAAGAGAATAAAAAACACGCAGTTCTGGAAAAAGCAATTTCCAGACTGCGCTACCGTGTATAAATGATAAATTTTGTTACATTTCTATCTTACTTCAGGTTTTCCGGATTCAATCCTTCTAACTCCGGCACGACAAACAATCCGTCTTTTCGAATCAGTCTGCCGTCAATCCAAATTTCTCCCCCGCCGTATTCAGGGCGCTGAATCATGACAAGGTCCCAGTGTACAGCAGATTTGTTACCGTTAGGGGCGTCTTCATAGCACATGCCCGGCGTCAAATGGAAGCTGCCGGCGATTTTTTCATCGAACAGCGTGTCCTTCATCGGATGCAGCACATAAGGATTTACGCCAAACGCAAACTCTCCGAAGTATCTGGCGCCTTCATCTGTATCTAAAAGCTGGTTTATCCGCTCTGTGTCATTAGCTTCTGCTTTGACGATCTTTCCCTTTTCGATTTCAAAACGAATATTCTCATAAGTGAAACCTTGCTCCTGGGACATGGTGTTGTAGGTGATATAACCGTTCATGGAGTCCTTAACCGGCGCGGTATAAACCTCACCGTCAGGAATATTCATCTTGCCATCGCATTTGACCGCACCGATGCCCTTGACAGAAAACTGCAAATCCGTACCGGGTCCTTTGATTTGCACCTGGTCAGCCTGCTCAAGCAGTTCAACCAGAGGGTCCATGGCTTTGCTCATCTTGCTGTAATCCAGGGTGCAGACCCGATAGAAAAAGTCCGAGAAGGCTTCCTGGCTGGTGTTGGCAAGCTGAGCCATAGATGGGTTGGGATAGCGAAGAATACACCACTTTGTTTTGTTAACTCTGTAGTCTAATGTGGGTTGACGAAGCGAGCTGTAAAGATTGAGCTTTTCTGAAGGCACATCGGCAAGCTCTGAAGCGTTAGCGCCGCCCCGAACCGCAATATAGGCGTCCATGCCCTGCATCTGCATCAGCTGATACTCGTTGATAAAGCGTACCTGATCTTCGTCGCAGCCAAGGATGATTTCTCTGCTTATCTCGCTGTCTGCAATATTGACAAAAGGCTTGCCGCCCGCCGCATAAACATCTCGAATGATTTCTTTGATCAGCGGTTTACACTCTGCCCCTTCATAATCGATGAGAATTTTCTCTCCTGCCTTTAAATCGCAGGAGTAATTGACCAATAAGTCGGCTAACTGTTTATCTCTCGGATCCATAAATTTCCTCCAAATCGTATAATCTGTTAGCTATTATACACCAAAGGTCTTGAATTTAAAAGTTGGGTCATTTAAAATATACGGGAAACGCTAAAAAGAAGAGGAACTGAAATGAAAAACTATTTTTTTATAAATCCTGTGGCAGGTCAGGGAAAGGGCATTAAGAAATTGGCAGAAGAGATAAAAACCGCTGCTGCAGAGCTTTCTATGGATGTCGAAATCTATATGACCCGATCTGTCGGTGACGGGGAACGCAAGGCCAGAGAAATTGCAGAGAACTTAAATGGTGAGGAGGCTCGTTTCTTTGCCTGCGGCGGAGACGGTACCAACAACGAAGTGATTAACGGCGTAATTGGATTTGAAAACATTTCTGTGGGTTGCGTACCTATCGGCACAGGCAATGATATGGTTCGCAATTTCACAGAGGCCGGTGATTTTCTCAATATCAAAGGACAGCTTCTGGGCACCACCAAGAAAATTGATTTGATGAAATACACAGGTGTTCTTAACGGCGCGTTTCAGCAAAGGTATTGTGTCAATATGTTTAACATTGGTTTTGACTGCAATGTGGTGGAGCTTGCCGGACGACTGAAACAAAAGCCTATGATTGCAGGGTCAGCCGCTTATCTGCTTGCAGTTTTGGGGATGTTTATTAAAAAGAAGGGAATTCGTCTGACCTTGCAGGAAAATGATGAAACCCTGGTGGACGGCGAGGTTCTTCTGTGCGCCATTGCCAACGGTTCTTACTGTGGCGGTGGGATTTACACTGCGCCGCAGGCTTCCATGTACGACGGTTATTTTGACCTGAATATTGTAAAGAATGTTTCTCGGGGAACTTTCCTCAAGCTGTTTCCGAAATACAAGAATGGGGAACACCTGAACCTGGCCAATATAGAAGAAGTTCTCACTTTAAAACAGTGCCAATCACTGCATCTGATTCCACAGGAGAAGCACTTTTTCCTTTGTGCCGATGGTGAAATCTCTCTTGCCGAAACCATAGATTTTGAAATTGCTCCCCACGCCCTCTCTTTTGTTATCCCTGCACGTTCTTTTGCTTGAAACAGGCAGACGCTCGTGCTATAATAATTTGGTAAGTCCGGCGTCATGGCGGCAAGGCGCTGAGGAGCGGAGCCAAGGAACGGAACCCCCTGTCTGAAAAAAGGGCGGTGTTGACAAAAAATTGTTTTTTTAGGATTTTTGTCAACAAAGCAGCGCCAATCCGGCTGAATACGGTGTCAGGATTACCGGAATGTTGACATATGTGACAAATTTTAAAAAAAGTGTCAAATTTGTCAACACAATCCCCCAAAAATGTTGACAAATTTGACAAAAAATTAAAAAAATGTCGCATTTGTCAAATATTCGAAAAAGCTCAGCCCCTTTTGCAAGGCAAATCGGGCAAAATGTTGACAAAAAACGAGAAATATCCAAAATTTGTCAACAAGACCCACAGCCGTATATAATTTTATTACTATGGAGAGTTGTCAGAGTGGTCGATCGTGCAGCACTCGAAATGCTGTGTCCTTAACCGGACCCAGGGTTCGAATCCCTGACTCTCCGCCAAAAATGGAAATACCCCAGCTAAAAGGCTGGGGTATTTTATTTTGTAGCTTTAGTGGCGGTTCCGAGCACAAAGTGCGAGGAACAAATAACCGCCGGCTATGCCGGTGAGGTTAAAACGCTTTAGCTTCAAGTAAAATACCTCCCATGTTACAATTAATGTGGTTCCCCAACCGCACAATGTAACAAAGGAGGTAACGTCTTGTGAAAGACAACAATAGTTTATCACATACAACATGGAATTGTAAGTATCACATCGTGTTTGCACCGAAATACAGAAGACAGGTCATTTACGGACAGATTAAAGTGGACATTGTAAAAAGTGTAGATGACAATCTTCCAGATAGTGTCCGGAAGATTGTCGCCACAGTGCGGCAACAATTTAAAAACGGAAAACCTGTTTATAAATTAGAAAAAATAGGCAAATATCAGTAGATTTAAGAAATTTAAACCGGATTTTACATTTATAATTATGAAAGATAGCAGCTAATCAACATAATGATATAAATAACTAACTTATAAGTTAGTAGATTATAAGTTGGTTTCATATGACATAATATTTAGATTAACAGTTTGATAGGATCGTTACGATTTGCAGTGGTCCTATTTCTATAACTGCATATTGCATATGTAACATAAAATGAATAACATTTATGCGATATAAAACAAATTAGTAACAAAAAATCTAAAAATAAAATAAAAACAGTTGTATTTTTTATAGAAAGCGGATATACTTCAGTTGGAGGTGTTGAACAATGCTTATAGAGTTTCGTTTTAAAAATTATAGATCATTTAGAGATGAAGTTGTTTTATCTATGGAAGCTACAGGTTTAGGTGCTTTTAAAAACAGCTTGATTTCATATGGTAATTTAAAATTATTGCCAGGAGCAGCAATATACGGAAAAAACGGGGGCGGTAAAAGTAATGTAATTCGTGCATTTTGGTTGGCGGTTCAATTTATAAAAAATGCTCAGAGAACACAGCACGAAAAAGCAGACGTTCCGGTAGCACCATTTTTGTTAAATGATACTTCGAAGAATGAGCCTTCTGAATTTGAGTTTATATATACAATTGATAATGTGAAATACTGGTATGCATTCGCAGCAACAAAAGGAAAAATAACAAGGGAAGCATTATATCATGCTCCCAAGGGGCAGAAGGCACTTGTCTTTTTACGTGATGGGCAATCTTTTTCATTTACGGAGGATAAGCCAAAACGAAAGCTTATTAGTGAAACTGTAGCAAAGAATCAGTTGTTTTTTTCTGTTGCTTGTACAATGAATGATGCTGCTTGCGTGAATGCTATGAAATGGTTTAGAGAGCAGATTTTCTTTTCAAGAGATTATTCGGATATTCCCAAACAGCTATTGGACTATTCCAATGATACTAATATGTTAAAAGCTATTTCTGACTATGCTAAAGCTGCGGATTTTGGTATTGAGGATATGCAATTTGAGATAGATAGTAAAGAAGTTGATGAAGCGTTAGATTTTCCTGAAGATATGCCTGAAGGAATAAAGTCGGCATTGACACAGTTTATACAGGTGTTAGCGGAAACGTCAAACAATTCTGAGTCAAGATTGAAGTTAGGTCAAGTAAAGGCGACAGTGTATCATCAGGGACAAACTGAAGATGGAGAGGTCAGTTTATATCCGTTAGATTTGTCAGAGGAATCAGATGGCACAAGAAAACTTATGTCTATTGCACCGGCAATAGAATCAACGATGCAAAGAGGAGGCATCCTTTTGATTGATGAAATAGAAAGAGAACTTCATCCAATGCTTGTAGATTACATTGTTGCAAAGTTTCAAAGTAAATCATCAAATCCTAAAGGTGCACAGATTATTTTCACAACGCATAATACTGAGCTGATGAACATGGAACTTCTGAGAAAAGATCAAATTTACTTTGCAGATAAAGAGCGTGAAAGCGGAGCATCAGAACTTTATAGTATCAGTGATTTTGCAACGAAGACAACAGAAAATATCAGAAAAGGATACCTATTAGGCAAGTATGGAGCTACTCCTGATGTAGAAATTGAGGAGGTGGAATAATGCCTCGTCGATTTAAGAAAATCAAACCACTTATCTATGTTTTTTGTGAAGGAGAAAGTGAGCAGGCATATACAGATTTCCTTAAAAAGAAATTTCAAGATGTTGCTGTAGGTTGATGCTGCACTATAAAATGTATGCACCGCAAATTCAAACTGTTGCAGAAAAGGAACGGGTGATTGCGGAACTTAAAGCTGTGGAACCTACTTATTCAAAAGGAGACCGGCAGTCAACCTTCAAAATAGCAGAAAAATATCCTACAGCAGTAAAACATGCTGAACGTACTGTAAAGAATTTGATGCAGGATGGTCTTCCGGGGTTAGATGATACAGACATAAGAAATCAATGGCTATGTACAAGCTGCAAGACTTTCTCGAATGTATATGAGGCAATTAACTATTTAGAAGGGCTTGAAGAAAATAAAATGTAAATATTATAAAAATTATTTTGGGTTGTTAGTCAACTGTGGGGGTAGAAGAAATTCTACTCCCCTTATTATTTCTTCTTCCTGAGTGGTTTGCCTGCCAGTTCTTCTAAAGCCGCTTTCACCTTTCCGTAGTTTGCTGACGGAATGGGAATCTTGACGCCGGAAACCAGCTCGGCTTCGTAGCAGCGGACAGACAGCAGATGCTTGGTATTGATGATATAGCCCCGATGAATCTGAAAAAACTCCTCCGGCAGTTCCTCCAGGAAGTCCCGGAGTTTTTTATTGGTCGAAATGACCTTGTCGATGCAGTGCAGTTCCGTACTGTGACCTCTGCTCTGAATGTACAGCAGCATATTGGTATCCACGTAAATATTCTGCCCGTTTTCCACAACGCAAAGTTTGTGCCTGCTGGAATGATCCATCAGCAGATGCTTGACAAACTGATAGGTGCTGGCGTCCATAGGCAGGATATTTTTGTTTTCGGATTTTACTTCGGCCTTAAAGTATTCGTAAGAGTCGTGCTGGAAGATTACCTTTGGTTCCTGGCCGATAAGCTGATAAACAAAGGAATAAACGGTGGATACCCGGACGTCGTCATCGGCATTTGCCGGAATAGTGATGGTTTTTGCCACAACGACAGACGATTTATTGTTTATGGGGATGGAGAAGTATTCTTCTTTGCAGAGTTTTCCCTGACCAAGTTCTCCGTATTTGCGCAGTTCGGCCTTGATATTCTCCGCGCCGAACAGCATTTCTTCCCCTGTTGCGATAAGAACGGCGTTGCCGGCGAAGCTGTCAAACCAGGGTTCGGGATTACCGTTCAGATACTGGTTTAAGTTGTATTTGGTTATTTCTACCACATTTGGTAGTACAGTTTTTGCCATATGTTTTACCCCTTATCTTTGATATTTATTATTATAACGTCCTTTGGGAAAAAGGCAAGAAAAATCCTCGATTGACGGTCAAATATATGCTGTTGGGGAAATGATATTGACTGGCAGAGGGGGCTATTGTAAAATAAGAAAATAGGATAACTGGATTTATAACAATTTTTTCAAATGCGATATTCTTTGCAATTATACGTTCCCGTCTTTCTGGCCGATGTTTAACTTTTGGACAGAAAAGATATAATTGCATATTCTTTCAAGACGACATCCTCTTCCCCCTGTAGAGCTTGATTTTACAGGGTTTTCTTTTGCCAATCATCATCCTTTCCCCAAAAAAATAAGGGCTTTTTCCCTGGTCCTTTATACAAAAGTAGTAAATCCTGTAGTAACTTCTGATAAAAACATTACGGCATCAGACGATCCATTTCTGTTTTTACGGTTTCAATTGAGGCATGCACATATAAGTTTAGTGTAAGATTGATATTTGCATGGCCCATCACGTACTGCAGGCTCTTGGGATTCATGTTTCGGTTTGCAAGTCGAGTACAAAACGTATGCCGAAGTACATGGGGAGTAATATTGGGAATAGGCGATTCATGGATTTTATTGTATTTCTTTGTCAGATTTTTAAACGCTGCCGCATAGCCGCTTGCCGTCATGGGTAAACCCTTTCGGTTAAGAAACAGAAAATCACTGTATCCGTTTATCGCAATCTCCTGTCTCTGTCCACTCCGGTTAATTACACGTCTGAAGGCTTCGGCAGCCTGACCGCTCATGGGTACTTGCCGTATACTACTCTTTGTTTTAGGTGTTTCTATATAGTAACCGTTCTCCGCATTTTTTTGCAGTTGATGGTCGATGCGGATAATCCGCCGGTCAAAATCCAGATCCGAAACCGTCAATCCACAAAACTCGGAAATTCTCAGGCCTGTTTTCAACAAAAGCAGAATATCATCATAATAACGGTTATATGTACTGTCATGCTTCACAAAGTGCAGCAGCTTTTCTTCCTCCTCTTCCGATAATGCGGTTTTCGGTCTGCAATCATCCTCGAGTACGGCATTCAAACAGAAATCAAAAGGGTTCTTTCTCACCCAGTCGTCTTCAACGGCAATATAAAACGAAGCTTTTAAAGATCGTTTGAAATTGTTAATCGTTTTATAAGCGTACCCCTTCTGTTTCATTCTGATTGCCCATTCTTTTGCATCGGAAGGTTTGATGCTGCCGATGCTGGCATTGCCCAATTTATCCTGACGGAGAATATCCATCAGATATTTTCTCCCCGTTCTTGTCTTCGGCTTAACATTGACCCTGTGGCCATTTCTCTTGGCATACAGCTGACACAATGTCATCTTTTTTCCGGATAAATTGATTCCGTCCTCCACATCTCTGTGAATATCCCTTTCTTTCTCCCGGAGAGATATACACGGACGTTTTCCGGCAGGCAGCTTATCAGACGGCATAAGTTTCCAGGAATATACGGTTTGCATACTTCCCTGTGCGTCTTTATACTTATATACGTATCTTCCATCTTTCCGCTGGCTCTCCCTTGTCTTTAAAATGCGTCCCCGGTTGTCTCTTCTCTTTTCTGTCATATCGGTTCTCCTTTCTCTCCTGATATCCTATCTTTCTATCTTACTATCAGAATTTCCGTCATCCAACCTATTTTCTTATTTTAACGGGCAGAAAATGTATAATTTATCTAAAAAATGAATAAATATATAATTTTCAGTATTGCTTTATTTTTCTAATATTATGTGCTAAAATATTCTTGTATGGTTCACATAATAAAAAAGGAGAGCATTATGGAAAATAGGAGTAAACTATTAGCCAGATTTCTGGTTCCGTCCATCGTCGGTATCATTTTATTCATGATTCCTGTCAAATACGGCGGCGAATGGACGATTTGTGTAAAAATCTTAGCAGACATGATCGGCTCTGCTCTGGGTAACATTCTGCCCGGACTGTGCGTTGCCATTATCACGATCTCTGCAATTATGTCCGTTATCGCTCTGTCAAAGCCCAAATTTATCACTGAAAACGCTATTTTAAATGATACTTTTTCTACTTCCTTAATTTGGGTAATCATCAGAGTTATTGGCGCAATCTTCATCTGGCTCGTTTTTCTGGGCGTAGGCGAAGGTGGAACAGGCTTTGTCAGCATGATTACTGACGGAGGCGCCGGCGGTTTCGTTCTCAGCGATCTTTTGACCGTCCTGGTTATCATCTTTGCTATCGCAGGACTGCTTTTACCTCTGCTGCTTGACTTCGGTCTCTTAGAGTTTGTTGGCGCACTGCTGACTAAGGTAATGAGACCGCTGTTCAAAATCCCCGGTCGTGCTGCAGTTGACTGCTTCACTTCCTGGATTGGCGATGGTACATTAGGCGTTATGCTGACTTGTAACCAGTACGAAGGCGGTTACTATTCTGCAAGAGAGGCATCTGTTATCGCAACCACATTCTCTGCAGTATCCATCACCTTCAGTATTGTCGTTTTAGCACAGGTTGACCTGATGGAATATTTCGGCGTTTATTATCTGCTGATCTGTCTCATCGGTATTGTCTGCGCAATTATTTCACCGAGAATCCCACCTCTTTCCAGAAAGAAGGACGATTATCTGGTAGAAGGCAAAGCAATGCCGGAAACCATCCCACCGCAGTACAAGAATTCTTTAGACTACGGTACTGACCTGGCGCTGAAGAAGAGCGCAGAATTCAAGGGAATCGGCCAGTTCCTGGAAAACGGACTGAAAAACTCAGTCGGCATGTGGTTCGGCGTACTGCCTACCGTTATGGCCATTGGTACAATTACACTGATGTTAGCCAACAACACTCCGATTTTCGAGTTCTTAGGCAAGCCTTTCCTGCCGCTTTTAGAGCTGTTACAGGTTCCTGAAGCTGCAGAAGCTTCCAAAACAATGATCGTTGGTTTTACAGACATGTTCACACCTTCCATCATTGCCGCAGAAAGCATTACCAGCGCTATGACCAAATTCATCATTGCAGTAGTTTCTGTAACCCAGTTAATCTACTTATCTGAAGTCGGCGGTCTGATCCTGGGTTCCAAGCTGCCTGTAAAACTGTGGGAATTATTCGTTATTTTCTTAGAAAGAACCATTATCAGCTTAGTAATCGTATGCCCTCTGGCGCATCTAATCTTTTAGCTGACACCTGATCTAATGTTAGTGTAATAACCATACGACTTATATAAAAGGAGCAGTTCCTCGAACTGCTCCTTTTGCATGACATGCCGAAAGGACAAACAAAAACCGCCGTTGGTGGTCACCCACTAAACGGCGGTAAATTTTTTCTTTTTCTTCAAACTCTGGTGTAGCGACTTACACCGCTCACCCGATCAATTCTGTAAATCCCTTTATTGACAATCTGTCTCTCTTCCAGTATCTGTCGCACCCGCTCTACGGAATCCAGTCTCAGGTAAAGTCCGGTGCTGCAGGAATGGGCAACCTGAGGCGGCAGCCTGCGTAAAGTGGAGTGAAGCCCATTTTCCTCCAGTACGTCTTTGGCATAGGCCGCCTTATAAAAGGAGGAGAATGACAGGATATACTCTTTTTCCATTTGTATCCCTCCTCATGGTTAAAACAAATTTTCTATCTTCCGTATGTAGTACGTGAAGAAGGAGGCTTTTCCTGCATCCCTGTCTGCCACCAAATCGTAGGAAGCAGTTTTTGTTTTTCCACTATAAACCTGGAGGGTGCCGATTTTGTCGCCTTTCTCTATAGGGAGACGAATGTTTTTGTTAATTTTGACTTTGCAGGAGGCGTCTTTTTCATCTCCCTTTTTGACAAAGGCGGTAATCTTCTCTTTCGTCTGTGCGTAGAGAAAGTACGGCTCTCCTTTTTCCAGACGCACTTTTTTCATCCGTTGGCCTTTATCTGCCAGCGTGACGGAAGTATAATTAGCAAAACCATAGTTAAGAAGCTTCGCTACTTCCGCATTACGAATTTTTGATGTCTCAGCGCCGAGAACCACGGCAATCAGTGTTGTATCGTCTCTGGTGGCCGATGCAGATAAACAATAACCTGCATCCTGGGTAAATCCTGTTTTGATGCCATTTGCGCCCGGATACTGTTTGATTAGCTTGTTGGTATTGGTCAATCCAAACTCTTTTTCTTTTCCCGGCAGTCCCACTTTGATGGTCGTCTGCCATGTGTTGAACCACTCCTGTGTATGGGCGTGTTTCAGCAAAAGCTTCGACATCAATGCTATATCATATGCACTGGTGTAATGATCTGCTACAGGAAGCCCGTTGGTATTGATAAAATGGGTGTCCCGCATTCCAAGCTCTTTTGCTCGAGCGTTCATCTTTTCTACGAAAACCTCTTCACTGCCGGCAATATATTCTGAAATGGCCACACATGCGTCATTGGCGGAAACGATGGCAATACCCTGCAGCAGCTCCTCCAGAGTATGGGTTTCGCCTTCCTCCATATACATCTGGCTGCCGCCCATAGACGCGGCTCGTTCCGATATGGTTACCTTATCCGTCAGCTTCACCTTTCCGCTGTCCACCGCCTCCATGGCAAGGAGCATGGTCATCACCTTTGTCACGGATGCCGGAGGCAATTCTTTATGGGCGTCCTGCTGAAAAATCACCTTTCCCGTATCTGCGTCGATTAAAACTGCCGATTTCGCTTCTATTTCCATGTCTGCTTTTGTCTGTTCTTCTGCCGGTGCGCCCACTGATGCCAAGCTATCGGACACGGTTTCCAGCACCACCGACTCCTGCGGATTGTAATAATACTTTACGCCCATAATACCGCCCGATACACAAAGACAGCACACCAACGCCAAACATACAGCTCTTTTAAACTTCTTTCTTTTCACAAAAACACCCCTCTCGTTCCATAAGTAATATATTAACGACAGGGGGAAATATGACAGGCAGAGAGACGGTTCCGGTGGGATATGCGCAGAAAAGCCAAAACTGCGACAGATTTTCCCTTGAAGACCCTCTAAGCATTGGCTTACCTGTCGCTTCATAGCGTTAATCTGTCGCAGATTTTTTGTTTTTGTTAATATCCTACCGGCACACTTTATAGCTTGCTCATCACATAATCTGCAAATTCTCTGCAGGTTGCGCCGTCTTTAAATCCTGTAACCACAACTTTCTTTTCTTTTGTTCCACATTCTTCTAAAACAGCTGCCAGCTTATCGGCCTTTTCGATTAGGCCAATGTGGCGAATCAGCATTTCTGCCGCCTTGAAAATGCTGGACGGATTTGCGTAATCCCCCAGCCCGTCTTCCATCATACGCGGTGCGCTGCCGTGAATCGCCTCAAACATAGCATACTGATCGCCCATATTGGCGCTGCCTGCCGTACCCACGCCGCCCTGGATTTCTGCGGCCTCGTCAGTAATGATATCACCATAGAGATTAGGCAGGACGAAAACCTGGAAACTGCTTCTGATATCTTTGTTGACCAGATTTGCCGTCATAATGTCCACATACCAGTCGTCAGCTTTGATGCCCGGATAATCCTCTGCAACCTGGTGGCAGATTCTCGTAAAGTTTCCATCGGTCTTTTTCATGATGTTGGCCTTGGTTACGATAGAGACACTGGTCTTACCGTTTTCCTTTGCATATTCAAATGCAGCCTTTGCGATTCGCCGAGTACCCGGCTCTGTTGTCACCTTAAAGTCCATGGACAATTTTCCGGGAATCTCTACGCCCCTGCTGCCAAGCACATATTCACCTTCTGTATTCTCTCTGTAGAAAATCCAGTCAATGCCTTCTTCCGGTACCTGTACAGGTCTCACGTTGGCGTAAAGATCCAGCTCCCTGCGCAAGGTAACATTGGCGCTTTCTAACGTACCGCCCTTTGGTGTAGTCGTCGGTCCTTTAAGCAGAACGTCACAGCTTTTGATCTCTGTCAGAACATCTGCAGGAACCGCCTCTCCCAGCGCCATTCTGTTTTCTATGGTCAGACCTTCAATCTGCTTCAGCACAATTCTTCCGCTTTCGATTTCTTCTGCCAATACGTTCTGCAGCAGGCGTTCTGCCTGTTCCATGATAATCGGTCCGATACCGTCTCCGCCTATGATGCCGATGGTAATAGACTCCATCTTGGCAAAATTCTTGGGCGCGCTGCCTGCTTCCATTGCTTCTGTCCGCGCAAGCTGTTCAGTAATCAGCGTGCGGAACTGCCGGCAGGCCTGTTCTATATAATCTTGATTTGTCATTTTTCCCTCTCCTGCAAGTTAATTTTTTGCCACATATTTCAGCAGGCTTCCGGCTTTGAGAATTTCCTTTTGTCTATCTGTGAAACTGCAGACTAAGGTGAAGTCTTCCCCTGTGGTCAAATCGGTCAGGGTAATTTCTCCACTGTCCATACCTGCATAGATATCGGTCAGTTTCAACTGATCTGCCTGGTTCACTCTGTCATAATCCTCCGGATTTTTAAAGGTGAGAGGCATGATGCCTGCGTTAATCAGATTTGCCACGTGAATTCTGGCAAAGCTCTTGGTAATCACAGCGCGCACGCCCAGATACAGAGGCACCAGCGCTGCATGTTCTCTTGATGAACCCTGACCGTAGTTGTTTCCACCTACGATGATGCTGGTTCCTGCCGCCTTTGCTCTTTCCGGGAATGTCTGATCACAAACGCCGAAACAGAATTGGGACAAATGCGGGATATTGGATCGATAAGGCAAAATCTTAGATCCTGCCGGCATGATATGGTCGGTCGTAATATTATCGCCGACTTTCAATACCAGCGGCGCTTCTAAGGTGTCTTCCTGCGGCATGCTGTCAGGGAAAGCCTTGATGTTTGGTCCCCGAAGAATCGGAAGTTCCTTTGCCTCGTCCAGATCTGCCGGAGCAACGATTGCACTGTCGTCAATCTTAAATGTCTGCGGCATGGCCACCTGCGGCATTTCTCCAAGAAGCATCGGGTCAGTGATTTCTCCTGTAAGTGCTGCTGCAACAGCTGTTTCCGGAGATACCAGATATACCTGACCGTCTGCTGTACCACTTCTGCCCTCAAAGTTACGATTGAATGTACGCAGAGATACACCGCCGGAATTCGGTGAGAATCCCATACCGATACAAGGTCCGCAGGCACATTCCAAAACTCTTGCGCCGCTGGCCAGGATATCAGATAAAGCGCCGCAGTCTGCCAGCATGGAAAGCACCTGTTTGGAGCCCGGTGAAATGGACAGACTGACCTCCGGTCTGATGGTCTTTCCCTTAAGCAGCGCTGCAACCTTCAGCATATCAAACAGTGAAGAGTTGGTGCAGGAACCTATGCAGACCTGATCCACCTTGGTTCCTTTCAGGCTTTCTACTTCTACTACATTATCCGGGCTGTGCGGACATGCGATCATCGGCTTCAATGCAGAAAGATCAATATCGATAATACGGTCATAAACCGCATCTACATCACTCTTTAGTTCTCTGTAGTCGGCGCCTCTGCCTTCAGCTTCCAGAAAAGCTCTGGTCACTTCATCGGAAGGGAAAATAGAAGTTGTTGCGCCAAGTTCCGTACCCATGTTGGTAATGGTTGCTCTTTCCGGTACAGACAAAGTTTCTACACCCGATCCGCCCCATTCAATAATTGCGCCTACTCCGCCTTTTACGGACAAAATGCGAAGAATCTCCAGGCTGACGTCCTTTGCGGTTACAAAATCCCGCAGCTTTCCGGTCAAATTCACCTTGTACATTTTCGGCATAGTGATATAGTATGCGCCGCCACCCATGGCTACGGCAACATCCAATCCGCCTGCACCCATGGCAAGCATACCAATACCGCCGCCTGTAGGGGTATGGCTGTCCGAACCAATCAGGGTTTTACCCGGTTTTCCGAAACGTTCCAGATGTACCTGATGGCAGATACCGTTACCCGGTCTTGAGAAGTACAGACCATACTTCTTTGCCATGGACTGGATAAATCTGTGATCATCCGCATTCTCAAATCCGGACTGCAAGGTATTATGGTCGATATAGGCAACGGAAAGTTCAGTTCTTACACGTGGAATACCCATGGTTTCGAATTCCAAGTAGGCCATCGTTCCCGTTGCATCCTGTGTCAGAGTCTGGTCGATTTTCAGGGCAATTTCACTGCCCGGCGTCATCTCTCCGCTGATTAAGTGTTCTTTAATTATCTTCTGTGCTATTGTTAGTCCCATATTGCGTACTTACCTCCATAATATTGTTATATGCGTGGTCGATATGAACCAGCATCAGTGTGTCTACTTTATCTGCATCCTTGTTTGCAATGGCCTCATAAATGGCCGTATGTTCTGCAACGGATTCCATGATACGCTGGGGTTTTTCCAGCGAAATTCTACGGAATTTCATCATCTTGTGGTGAATGGGCGACAGTATGGTTTCGAAGGTTGTGCTGCCGCACTCTCTATAGATAATGTCGTGAAACTCTGTATCCAGGTCTCTCACCTTGACCGCATCACCCTTCTGCGCAAAAAACTCCTGCTGATCAATATTGTCTTTCAGCGCCCGCAAGCCTTCATCACTGATATTTTCTACCGCTCTTCTGGTGGCAATCACCTCGAGACGACGTTTTGCCTCAAAGAGATCTTTCACATCACTTTCTGTCACGCCTACCACCACGGTTCCACCCGGGGATTCTTTAATCAATTTCTCATGAGCCAGTCTGGTCATGGCTTCTCTGATCGGCGTGCGGCTTACGCCCAGCTCTTCGCTGAGTCTTGTCTCGCTGATCACTTCTCCCGCCGCATATGTACCGGTAAGAATATTGTATTCCAATGTTTCGTATACCTGGTTTGCCAGCGATACTGCTTTATATTCAATCATTTTGTTTCTCCTTCTCTCTATCCCTTATACCTCGCCTTGTGTAAGCTCTGCAATTTTATCTTCCAGTTCTTTGTTGGAGAGGCTCGTTGTACGATCGTCAGCATACATCTCATCTACCCAGTCTTTCAGCTTGACAACCAATGGGGAATCTTTGGACATCAGCGCGTCATCCTTCAGACCGTAATGCTCGTTAATCCAGTAAGCAATGCCTGCAAGTCCGCTGGTCTTGCTTACGGAAACTCCCGGCGTTCTGCCCAGCAGCTTCTTTGTATCAAAAATATTATAGATTTCCTCATCCTTCATCAGGCCATCGGCGTGGATCCCTGCCTTGGTCACGTTGAAATTTTCTCCGACAAACGGCGTCATCGGCGGAATGTCATAGCCCATTTCGTCACGGAAGTATCTGCCGATTTCTGTAATTACGGTTGGGTCCATACCATCCAAGGAACCTTTCAGGGACGCATACTCGAATACCATGGCCTCCAGCGGAATATTTCCGGTACGTTCTCCGATACCCAGAAGGGAACAGTTCACTGCACAGGCTCCATAAAGCCAAGCGGTGGAAGCATTTGCAACGGCTTTATAGAAGTCATTGTGTCCATGCCATTCCAGCATATGGCTCGGTACGCCGGAATACTGCTGCAAACCGTAAATGATACCGGATACGCTTCGCGGCAAAGCTGCGCCTGTATAAGGCAGTCCATAGCCCATGGTATCGCAGGCTCTGATTTTTACCGGAATACCGGCTTCCTTGGAGAGCTCCATCAGCTCATTGACAAACGGAACAACAAAGCCATAGAAGTCAGCGCGGGTAATATCTTCCAGATGGCATCTCGGTACAACGCCGGCCTCAAAAGCATCTCTGACTGTCTCCAGATAATAGTCTACCGCCTGTCTTCTGGTCATCTGCATTTTTTTGAAGATATGGTAATCACTGCAGGAAACCAGAATTCCCGTTTCCTTGATGCCCAGATCTTTGACCAGACGGAAATCTTCTTTCTTAGCGCGAATCCAAGTGGTGATTTCCGGGAACTTCAATCCCAGCTCCATACACTTTTCGACAGCTTCACGATCCTTTTTCGTGTAAATAAAAAATTCCGACTGCCTGATCAGACCGTAAGGCCCACCCAGCTTTGATAACAGCTGATAAAGATCCACAATCTGCTTAACCGTATACGGAGCCATGGACTGCTGTCCGTCTCTGAACGAGGTATCGGTTATCCAGATATCTTCCGGCATATTCATCGGAACTTGTCTATGGTTGAATACAATCTTAGGAACTTCCTCATAATTGTACATCTCTCTGTATAAGTTAGGCTCTTTTATATCCTGTAAGGTATACTTGTAGAGTGCCTGTTCCAGTAAATTCGTCTTTTTTGATATTTCAATCATATCATTTTACCTCCCAATTTCCTTATCCAACTGCGCCCCTTTCGGCTTTACTTTAGTGCGGTAACGTGCCGCAACCTCATGTATACAAGTATAATTGTTTTACTTTTGTTTGTCAAGTCCATTCTGTATTTGCGTATTGTTGTATACAGGCTTGTCCATCAATAGAATCCCCTACCGGAAGCACACAGATACCTTCAAGGTTGACAGATTTTCCATTATTTTGGATTTTTGTCAACAAAATAAGCGTTACCCCCTTTGTTTTTAAGACTACGGAAAGGAAAAGTTGACAGATTCGACAAATTTAAAAATAAGTGTCAATTTAGTCAACATTTTTACGCAGAAAGGTTGACTAAATTGACAAAAAATAAAAAATTTGTCGTTTTTGTCAACCTCCCAGGTGTGAGTTCCCTCGATGTCTTCAGTTCTAACAAAGAAAAGGGGAAATCGGTCAATACCGGTTTCCCCTTCATCTGTCGCTAAAGTCCAAGAACTTCTTTGATCAGCTTTGGTTTTTCTGTTTTTTCCTGACGGATGACAAAGGCGCTTTGTGCCTCTTTTACGCCGGCTGCCAGCTTGCTTTTCTGATTGCCGTACAATGTAGCGATAACTTCGCCTTTGCTAACCCGGTCTCCCATCTTCTTATGCAGATAAAGACCTGCCGCAAGATCTACATGATCTTCCTTGGTTGCCCTGCCTGCGCCTGTATGCTGAGAAGCAAGACCAATGGTTTTCGCGCAGATTTCATGAATATAGCCGCTCTGCTCTGCAACAATATCTTGATGATAACCGGCGTAAGGAAATAAATCGTAATCATCAATGACAGCACCGTCACCCCCCTGCCGACGAATAAAGCTGCGCAGTTTTTCAAGGCCTGCACCGCTCTGCAGCGCATGCTGCGCCATAATCTGCCCCTCTCCCGGAGTCTTTGCTCTACCACCCAGATAGATCATGATGCCAGCCAGTTTAAGTGATAATTCGGTGATATCTGCAGGGCCATTCCCCTTCAGCGTATCTATGGCTTCGATAACCTCCAAACTGTTTCCTACCGCTTTGCCTAAAGGCTGGCTCATATCACTAATGACTGCGACCGTTCGCTTTCCGGCCGCGATGCCGATTTCGCACATAATTTGCCCCAGCTCTTCCGCATCCTCCTGGTTTTCCATAAAGGCGCCACTGCCACATTTAACATCAAGAACGATTGCATCACTGCCGGCCGCCAATTTCTTACTCATAATACTGGAAGCGATTAGGCTGAGATTTTCTACCGTACCTGTTACATCTCGCAAAGCGTAAAGTTTCTTATCCGCAGGCGTAATATGCACAGTCTGTCCGATAACAGAAATGCCGATTTCATTTACCTGCTGCAAAAACTCCTCCGGCGCAAGGGTGGTACGAAATCCCGGTATGGCCTCCAGTTTGTCAACTGTACCGCCGGTAAATCCAAGTCCTCTTCCGCTCATCTTGGCAATAGGCACACCGCAGGCAGCCGCCAAAGGCGCTACAATCAGCGTAGTCTTATCGCCCACTCCGCCGGTAGAGTGTTTGTCCACCTTAATTCCCCGAACCTGAGAAAGATCGATTACATCTCCCGAATACCGCATGGCATTGGTCAGTTCAAAGGTTTCTTCCTTATCCATCTTCTGAAAGAAAATCGCCATGAGAAGCGCCGAAAGCTGGTAGTCCGGAATCTCTCCCGAGACTGCGCCCCGAACGACATGTTGAATCTCACCTTGGGTCAACTTGCCCCCGTCTCTTTTCTTTACGATGATATCGTTCATATTCATTTATCTCAACTCCTTCAGGAAGCTGGTTCCAAGCTCCGTCTGTGCAACGCCAAGGTACTCGGCAACCGTCGCGGAAATATCCGCAAAACTTCCTCGAATACCTAAATTAACACCTTCTTCAACATACTTTCCGTAAACCAAAACAGGAACATATTCTCTGGTATGATCCCACCCATCGTGTACCGGATCGTTGCCATGGTCTGCACAAATCATCAGAATATCTTCATCTCCCATTGCAGCCATAATTTCCGGAAGTCTTGCGTCAAAGTCCTCAATGGCTTTTCCGTAACCTATCGGATCTCTTCGATGGCCGTACTGGGAATCAAAGTCCACCAGATTTGTAAAAATAAATCCGCTGAAATCCTGCTTCAGCGCTTCTATGGTTTTATCCACGCCATCCATATTGCTTTCTGTATGCACAGATTTGCTTACACCCTGACCGTTAAAGATATCGCTGATTTTTCCCACTGCATAAACGGTCTGTCCGCTGTTTTTGACAAAGTCCAGAAGGGTATTTCTGCCCGGAGAAACAGCGTAGTCCTTTCTGTCTGCCGTACGGACACGCTTACCGTCTCTGATGATATAAGGTCTTGCGATAACTCTTCCGCATGCCCAGTCTCCCCGGAGCAGCTCTCTTGCCGCCTGGCAAATCTCATACAGCGTTTCCAAAGGAATCACGTCCGTATTGGCTGCAATCTGAAAAACGCTGTCTGAAGAAGTATATACGATAGGTTTTCCTGTAGCCTCATGTTCCGGTCCCAAATTCTCAATAATCTCTGTGCCGGAAGCCGGATAATTGCCCAGGCAGGCTCTGCCGATTTTCGCCTCAAAGGCGTCCATAAATGCCTTAGGGAATCCATCAGGATAAGTCTTAAACGGTGTCTTTGTCTCTAATCCTGCGATTTCCCAGTGACCTGTAATCGTATCCTTGCCGGAGGATACCTCCTGCATTTTACCAAATGCGCCAATAGGGTGTTCCACCTTGAGTCTGCCGCCTGCCACACCGTCAATATTGTAAAGGCCAAGCGCCGCCAGGTTTGGCGTATTCAGTCCTCCGCACCGTTCTATGATATGGTCCAGGGTATTTGCTCCCCGATCACCGTAATTTGCCGCATCCGGAAGTTCTCCTATCCCCATACTATCTGTCACGATTAACGTCACTCTTTTCATCATATCCACCCTCTCGCATAATGTTTATTCTTTACTATATACCAGCGCCGGTTTTCCCTCCAGATAATCAAGAGAAACCAGTCTGTATTCTACACCGTTAAATACCCCCTTGAGGCCATTTTTAAAAGCGTCTTTTCCGTGGAGGTGTCCATAAACACAAAGCTTCACCCCGTAACGTTCCAAAAGCTCGGTAAACCCCGATCCCTGCATCTTGTCATTGGTCGGTGGATAATGAAGCGCTGCAATGATGGTCTTCGCACCGGCCTCTTTAGCCTCTTTCAACGAAAACTCCAGCCGAATCCGCTCTCTGTCAAAAATCTTCTGGTCATGACTGTCAAATCCTTCTGTTCCCGGACAAATCCAACCACGGGTTCCGCAGATTGCGATACCGTCTCCCACGTCAAAACAATGGTTTTGCAAGAACGTCATATCTTCGTACAGATTATTCAGTCTGGTCACGGAAGTCCACCACAAATCATGATTGCCTTTGGTGATTACTTTTTTTCCCGGCAGACGATGAATCCACTCTAAATCAGCCAGAGCCTCGTCCTGTCGCAGGCCCCAAGATACGTCACCGGGAATCAACACCAAGTCATTTGGGTCAACCAATTGCTCCCACTGCGCTTTAACCCGTTCATGATGGTTCACCCATCTGGGGCCAAAGATATCCATAGGTTTTTCTATTCTTTTATCAAAAGACAGATGTAAATCCCCTATTGCAAAAATCTTCACCTTCTATTTCTCCTCAAAATCAAGTAGCGCCGCCGACTCATCATCTGTCAAGGTTGTGACCTTACGCAGCTTACTTCTGATCATTCTGCTTCTCGTTCCCACCAGTTTATCCAAGTCATCATTGGCCTGATTGATTTTCTTCTGGGCTGCCGCCAAAACATCCTCAAACTTGCCAAACTCATTCTTTACGGCGCCAAGAATATCCCACACTTCGCTGGAATGTTTCTGAATCGCCAGTGTTCGGAAACCCATCTGCAGACTGTTCAAAAGGGCCGCCATGGTAGTCGGACCGGCAATATTCACTTTATAATCTTTCTGCAAAGTTTCTACCAGTCCACGTCTGACCACCTCTGCATATAGTCCTTCGAAAGGAAGGAACATGATACCAAAATCCGTCGTGTTCGGTGGTTCAATATACTTATCACGGATATCCTTTGCTTCAGACTTGATGACTCTCTCCAGGTTTTTGCCGGCAGCCTCGATGGCTGCGGCGTCTCCGGCATCGTAAGCGTCTGCCAGCTTGCTGTAAGCGTCTGCCGGAAACTTGGCGTCGATAGGCAGATATACGACTCTGTCATCGTCTCCCGGCAGCTTGACTGCATACTCCACTCGCTCGTTTCCGGTTGATCTTGTGGTGATATTTTCCTCATACTGATCCGGAGAAAGAATCTGTTCCAAGATAGCGCCAAGCTGGATTTCTCCAAGAATACCTCTGGTCTTGACATTGGACAAAACTTTTTTCAGATCACCCACGCCTGTAGCCAAAGTCTGCATTTCTCCAAGGCCTTTATAGACTTCTTCCAGACGTTCGCTGACCAGCTTGAAGGATTGACCGATACGATCCTCTAATGTCTTCTGCAGCTTTTCGTCGACGGTCTGCCGCATCTGCTCAAGCTGTTTGTTGTTATCTGCAGTCAGCTCACCGATTTTTTGGGACATGGTGCTGCGGATGTTCTCCAGCTTTTGTTCGTTCTCTAAAGCCATCCGGCCAAAACTCTCGCCCAGCTCTGCAAGGCGCTTATCCTGCATAGCCGTAACATCCTTCTGATTGCCTGCAATAAGCTGACCGTAATTCTTAAACGCCTCGTTAATATATTGAATCGTTTCGACTCTGGAGTCTTTGACCTCTTTCTGCACGGCAGAAACCTTACTGAACAACAAGAAGATCATCACCAAAATTAAAACGCCGATTGCCATTAAAATTATCTCTACTACCGTCAAAATCTATCCCTCTTTCCTTCATTAAAGATGTTTTTGCTCATACATATTATAGTATACCATCTTTTGAAAGGATAAAAAAGAAGAAATGAACAATCCCCCTAATCTTTTCAGCTGGATTCTCTTTGGCGATTTTGGCCTTCTGACTATGGCGCCGCGCTACTTGTTTCTGGTTTTGTTTCCCGTCATGATTTTCCTGGGATTCCTTAGTCAGATTCTGGTTCGTCTTCCCATTTTTAATCGTCACCACAGCTTGGCCAACCAGTTTTTTTACTGTGTTGCCGGACTGGGTTGTACGACTGCCGCTTTAGCCTCCCTGCACTCTATTGAGGATGGTAAAACCAGAAATCGTCTGGTCTGGATGCTGATCCTTCTCATCCCATGTTCATCCCAACTGGCCATCATCGCCACCTTTGCCACTATGGTCACCTTTCGCGTATTTGCTGTCTATCTGTGCTTTACCATGTTCTTTATCTTTTCCATCTACCTGCTGCTCAACCGACTTCTGCCTTTGTCTGACGTTCTTATGCCCATCTGCACAAAACAACAAAAGTTTTCTCCGTTTCACATAATCAAAGACGCTTTGCTCTCAGTCACCGACACCATTGTACCCTTTGCCATCGGCAGTGTTCTGGTCAGTCTGGCTATGTATCTGGGCATTTTGGACTGGCTCTGCGCTCTTCTTGCCGCTTTTATGGATCATTTTCTTCATCTTCCGCCTGAGGCTACCGGTCTTCTGGTGCTAAACATTTTAAAGCGAGACTTCGGCTCAGCGACACTGCTTGCCTTTGCCGGCGGCGGAACCTTTGACGCTGTGCAAATGGTGGTACTGCTTATCATGATGACCTTCAGTGTGCCCTGTTTTAATTCGTCGGTTCTTCTTTTCAAACAAAAAAAGCTCCCAGCCTTGATTATCTGGCTGGGAACACTGTTCATTTCTTTACTTCTGGGGAAAATTGTCAGCGCAGTACTGCTTGTATGCGTCCTCTAATCGCTCAAGCTCGCGCATAGCGCCGGCCAGCACACCGTCCAGCCTGGATACACTATCGGTGTAATCCTGCAAGGCAATCCGATTGCTGCGATACTGCTTCTTATCTGTCAGGTCATAAAACTCTGCATTTGCCTCGCAAAGCAGAATAAAGGAAGAAATACTTCTGTCCAAAAGCTCCGCAAGCTCCACTGCTGCGCCATCCTCCTCAGGGATGGAAACGCCATGCACGTTCAGCGCCTGGGCTTCTTTGATATGACGGCGGAAGTTGGCAATGTGGTTGCTGTAGTCTTTTTTTCTGAATGGTCTTTTCTTTTTGATTTCCATCATGGCATCCACGGTGGTCTCTCGATAACGGGCAGTCAGCTGATAGTAGTCTTCCATCAGTTGTTTTAGTTCCTGTTTATAATCCATCTCTGTATCCCCTTATTTCACTGCATTAAGCGCCTGATCAAAATCAGCGATAATATCTTCGATATCTTCACATCCTACGGATACACGAATCAGCTCCGGTTTGATTCCCCCCGCCAGCTGCGCCTCTTCGCTGAGCTGTCTATGGGTAGTTGACGCCGGATGTAATACACTGGTTCTGATATCTCCCACGTGAACAACAATACTTGCCAGTTTGAGGTTCTTCAGGACAGCTTCGCCTGCAGCTCTTCCGCCTTTAGCGCCAAAAGCCAGAACACCGCTGGCGCCCTTTGGCAAATACTTCTGCGCTCTCTCGTAGTCTTCGTCTCCCGGCAATCCCGGATATTTAACCCAGTCTACCTTAGGGTGGTTCTGAAGGAACTTAGCCAGAGCCAGGGCATTTTCACTGTGTCTGTCCATTCTCAGATGAAGTGTATCCAGTCCCTGGAATGTCAAAAAGGCATTCATCGGAGACATGGTGCAGCCCAAATCACGAAGCATCTGCGCTCTCAGTTTGACGCAGAAAGCCTGATTACCGAACTTTTCGTAATATCTCAAGCCGTGATAGCTGTCATCCGGTTCTACCATACCGGGATACTTGTCGGCATACTTGTTCCAATCAAAGTTGCCGCCCTCAACAACCATACCGCCCACACTGGTAGCATGGCCGTCTGCCCACTTGGTGGTGGAATGGGTAACAAAATTAGCCCCGTGTTTCAGTGGTTGACAAAGGTATGGAGACGCCAGCGTGTTGTCCACAATAAGCGGTACCCCCATCTTGCCTGCAGCTTTTGCAAATTTCTCAATGTCCAACACCGTCAGTGCAGGGTTACCCAGAGATTCACCAAAAAGAGCCTTGGTGTTAGGCTTTGCCAAAGCAACAATCTCCTCTGCCGTCAAGTTATAATCGATAAAGGTTGTCTCGATACCCATCTTTCTCAGGGTTACATGAAAAAGATTGAATGTGCCGCCGTAAATATTGCCGCAGGCAATAATGTGATCTCCTGCCTGGCAAATATTCAGCATGGTGATCAGATTTGCCGCCTGACCTGCGCTGGCTGCGATAGCCGCAGTGCCGCCCTCCAGCGCTGCAAACTTTTCTTCCAGTGCATTTACCGTTGGGCTTCCCAGTCTGGTATACATGAAATCCGCGCTTTCCAAATCGAAAAGCTTGGCAACGTCTTCTGCATCGTAATATCTGTATGTAGTATTCTGCACGATAGGCAGCACCTGGGGCTGGCCGCTCTCTGCCTTGTACCCTGCATGAATACAGTTTGTATTGAATTTAAACTCTGTCATGTCATCACTTCCTTACAAAAATTCTATGGATAATATTTTATAACAACGATAACGCAAAATCAATTGTTTCCCGTGTATTTTCGTTCATTCTCCACATATATTTTACAGAGGTGATTTTATGTTTAAAATATTGGGAATCCTGTTTGTTTCCGTCTTCGGCACGCTTCTCCACTTTGTCTATCAATGGTCCGGCTCAAATCCTGTTGTTGCTCTAATTGCCCCTGTGGATGAAAGTGTGTTTCAGCATTTAAAGCTGCTCTTTACCCCTTTTGTGCTGTGGGCCTTTATCGAAGCCGGAAGATCCGGACATCTTGCGAAAAACTTCATCCCGGTCAAGGCTTATTCTGTCCTTGCCGGGATGCTGGTCATGGTTTTCGTCTTTTATTTTTATACTTTTCTGGCAGGCCGAAATTTTCTCTGGGCAGATATCAGCTTGTTCTTCCTATCGGTCTTTACCGCTTTCGGTGTAGAAAAGCTTCTGGAAAATCAGCCCTGGACAGGTACCCTCTGTTCTGTGGTCTCCGGAAACCTGCTTATGACAGTCATGGCCGCCTCCATGGTCTTCTTTACCTTCTGGCCGCCTAAGCTGGGGCTGTTTGTCAGTCCGTAAAAGTATGCCGTTTTCGCCTTTTTTAGTCTTCGGTCTTCCCGAAACCAATCAGTCCGCAAACTGCAGCTATAGCGGCAAAGACAAGTCCTGCGATTGGCCAAATCATCCAGGTTCTGTCCCAGTCTCCGCTAAAGAGGCTCCAGCCCAGATAGACAGCCGTAACTAACGGCCAGTATACACCGGCAATTTTTTCAGAAATCTTAGCTGCGCCTCTTTCTCTCTGCTTGCTTGTCAGCGAATATTCTCCCTGCTGTAAGAGAACATTATAGCATCCCCTTCTAATCCCTGCGGTAATAAACAGGTAGACTCCGCAAGCAATCAGGAGAAACATAAGGACTGCCGCAAAATCTTCTTTTCTACTCGCTTCAGAACTTAAAAACCCTTCTGAAAGAATGGGCGGAAAGATAGAACAGATACACAGAATCACACCCAAGGCGATGGAGCCTGCAAATCGCCCGTCTTCACTGCTGCGCATCTGCTGCAGATATTCTGCTGCACCTGCCTCCAGCTCAAAGGCTTCAGTTTTCAAATGCTCAAACTTTTGCATGCCTATGCCGTTGATAATGAAAAGGGCTACTGCTGCGGCAATCATCACAAACATACCGATGGTGCCCAGGGAGGCTCCGCCCTTTCCGGAAAACATCTGTGAAAACAGAACAGGAACCATGGGCGATAAGATGCATAGCACAACACCGGCAGCAATATTTTTTGTCAGAGCAACCATGGCATCCAAGTACTCTCTGCACTGGGTCATTGAAACTTTGCGTAAAGAACTTTTCTGCCGATTTTCCGAAATTTCGGTTTTACAGAATACTTGCGTTTCCGCCGCAAGATTCGGTTCTTTCTCAGACTCTTCTGCATGGCCAAGGCCCAGCTCTCCTGCCAGCTCCTCAATACTGCCAAACTCAGAAATCACTGTGCCGATAGCCTCATTCTCACTTTTCCCCTCCGCTTTCAGCTCCGTATATTTATCTTCCATCATAGATGCCATTTCCGCCTTGGCTTTCCGAACTTCCTCTGTATTCGGCAAAGATGCGAACATACTGTCCAGATAATTTATAATAATCTCCATTATCGTTCCTCCTCAATGATAAACTTTTCTACCACTTCCTTGGTCACTTGCCACTCTCTGCACTTATCTGCATAATAGGCTCTGCCTGCATCGGTAATTCGGTAATATGTCCTGGGCTTTCCCCCGCTTTCTCCACTGCCGGCAAAGGACTCTACATAACCGTTTTTCTCAAGTCTTGTAAAGGCAGAGTATAGCGTTGTCTCCTTGATGATGTATTTTTCTGAAGAAAGCTCCTTAATCATCTTGGAAATCTGATAGCCGTAAGATGGCGCCTCACGGAGCAAATATAGAATTATGGTGTCGTTATAACCTCTGATGACATCACTGCTGATCACAGGTTCACCTCCCCTTCTACTTCGTCTATAGTAGTACGACTGTCGTAGTACATTATGCGTTCAATATAACACAACTACTACGACAGGTCAAGTAGTTTTTATATTTGCAGCTCAGTTCCACTAAATACAGGTTGCTTTCAGGAAAAAGTTCAAGTATAATTCATCGTAGAGGTTAAATAGAACTCACGCATCAAAGCGAACGGAATCCGTTCGCTTTTTTCTTTGCAGCTTTAGCGGCGGTTCCGAGCACAAAGTGCGAGGAACAAATAACCACCGGCTATGCCGGTGAGGTTAAAATGCTTTAGCTTCAAGTAAAATACCTCCCATGTTACAATTAATGTGGTTCCCCAACCGCACAATGTAACAAAGGAGGTAACGTCTTATGAAAGACAACAATAGTTTATCACATACAACATGGAATTGTAAGTATCACATCGTGTTCGCACCGAAATACAGAAGACAGGTCATTTACGGACAGATTAAAGTGGACATTGGAAAGATTTTAAGAATGCTTTGCGAAAGAAAAGGTATTGAAATCATTGAGGCCGAATGCTGTCCTGACCACATTCATATGCTCGTAAAAATTCCACCCAAATACAGTGTAGCTTAGTTTACAAAGGGCGAAAGGTTGCGTTGTATGGCGGCGCTTATGCGGCGTCATATCTTCCAAACGATGTTGATACTTTCGCTTGTGGCGTAAATTGCGGAAATTATCAAATCCACTACCCGCCGCTTATCGTCAAAGTCCACTTCTTCCCATGTGTCCAGATAGCCGGAGATTTCTTTGACCTGTTCCGGGCTGATGGTATCCACACTCAACTCCGCTATCTTTTTGACAAGCTCTTGCTTGTGCCCGTCCAGTTCTTCAATCTTGCTGTTCACATAGGAGAGCAGGACGGGATTTGCCCCGGTCAGTGTGTCAATGAGCGTTTCGATTTCATGCTGGACTTGTGCGAGTTCCACTTGCAGGGCAGTCAGCTTCGGATTGGACTTCATAGCATTTTTTCGCCCCTTGATGGTCTGGAACGGTTTTAGCTTTTTTACCATAGCGGCATAAATAACAGCTTCCGTATCGGGAATACGGAGCGTCCCCGCTCCCTCACAGCTTTTGTTATCGGAACGCTTGCTGCAACGGAAGTACCACCGCCCATAACTACCCTCGGCCTTTAACGCTTTCTGGCACCTGCCGCATTTGATTTTCCCGGCAAGCCAGGTATTGACTGCTTTTCTTCCCGCCTGATAGCTGGCGTTGGCTAAAATCTTCTTTCGGCATTTCAGCCACAGTTCGGAAGAAACCAAGCCCTCACTGGGAGCCATAACTAGTGTATGCCCTTGCAGATTGTGTTTGGTGTCACCTTTCATTCCCCTACCACGATAGAAGTAGCACCCATTTGTGCCCGTAAAGTCAGCGACGTCATTGATAATGACCGTCCCCTGGCTTTTGAAAAATTCATAAATATCAAGGTCAGCCTTGACATAAATGGGATTGCACAAAAGGCTTGCGAGTGCCGGACGGGAAAAATCCTTAATACCATGCTCCGCAAAATGCCGGACAATATCGCCATAGGAAGTTCCCGGCTCGGCATACATCTCAAACATCAGCTTGACCTGTTCCGCTTCTTCGGGATTTGCCACTAACTTCTTTGTGTTGATACCATCTATCTTGATTGGCTCCGTGTGAAACCCATAGGGAGCCTTGCCGCCCATGCGAAAACCCTTTAAGCTTCTGGAGTAGTAGGCATCGGCTACCCGCTTCTGTATCGTTTCCCGTTCAAGCTGGGCGAACACGATACAGATATTCAGCATCGCTCGCCCCATCGGGGTGGAGGTATCAAATTTCTCCGTAGAAGACACAAATTCCACATTGTACTGCTGGAACAGCTCCATCATGTTGGCAAAGTCCAGAATGGAACGGCTGATACGGTCAAGTTTGTAAACAATGACCTTTGCAATCAAGCCCCGCTTAATATCCCGCACAAGTTCCTGAAACTTCGGACGGTCTGTGTTCTTGCCGCTATACCCTTTGTCTGTATATTCCTTGCAGTTACCGCCTTTCAACTCGTATTTGCAAAATTCAATCTGGCTTTCAATGGAAATGCTGTCCTTTTTGTCTACCGATTGCCTTGCATAGAT
>JAXKAR010000008.1:0-38027 GCA_036305845.1 Emergencia sp. | reverse complement strand
GCAGACCCAAAAAACAAAAACTGCATATTCAAAAGTCTCGGCAGACTCCCATAATGTCCGCTATTTTGTTATGCCCATTTTTATTTCATTTCCATTTTACTCTCTTTTTTCAAAAAACGCAATTTCCTATAAAGTAAAAAAAGCTCCCATTCGAGAGCAAATCTACCATATTCTTAAAGGCAGAATTATGGAACGCACCTATCAGGCGGGCAGCAAGTTGAGCATTATCTCTATATCCAAAGAATTCAACGTCAGCAATTCTCCGGTAAGAGAGGCCTTTTCCATGCTGGAGAAAGACGGATTAGTCGAGATCTATCCCAATGCAGGTCCAAGCGTAATTAACTTTTCCAGAGAAAAGGTTTCACAAATTGCCCAGGCTATTTTAAGCATGCTTTTAGGTTCACTGGAAATCTGCAGGCAAGCAGATCGCATTGACCAGCTGATCACTTTACTGCAGAATGCCCTGAATATCCAGACTGCACATATGCATCAGTGCAGCGAACAAGAATATGCCAGATATTCCATCGCTTTCGAGGCTTCGTTTATCCAGTGTTGCCAGAATCCCTATATCACCCGTCAGTATACCGAGATCGAAGATCTTTTTTATCTGACCGTCATGTACGATCACTGGTATATCAACACGATCAGAGGCCGCAATGTGATTGAGCACCAGCAGATTCTCGGTGCAGTCAAAGCCGGCGATTTCCAACGTGCCAAAGACCTCCTGATTGACCACTATAATCGTTTCGACAACGTAAATTAACCCCGGCCAAACACAGCAGCAATCCAATCCCCAGATAGCCTGTAATCGGATAGATTACACTGACCAGCTGATCAAAGGGCAGCTGCCCAAGCACCAGCGCATCGGCGCAAATCAGAAGCGCAAGCAAGGCGGCGCTCATCCCTCCTTTTGCATCGGTCAACTGATCACAAATCGTCCAGAGCATAGGCGCTGCAGTGGAGAATATGCCGGATAACAAAATCCCCGCAAATATCGCCCCGACCTGGGGTGATATTTGTTTTGCCATCATTAATGTAGGCACCATGACCTCTCCTATTCTATCACCACAGGCAAATAGCGCAAAATTAACAAATAAAACCGCCACAACCAGGATAACGCCTCCTGCGATTCCCCCGGCAGCCGCCTCTTTTTTTGTCGCTGCATCTTTTCCCATAGCCATGAGGAATGCCATAGAACCGACTATGTTATACCCGGCATAGAGCATTCCACTTACCCACCAACTTCCGGCGGATTTCACTGCTGAAAAACGCGACAAAACCTCTGTATCCCTTATATTTACCCATATATCGCCAAATTCCGATATTAGTGTCCACCCTGCTACAAAGACAATGCCGCCGATGATGACCGGCCCCAAGACGCCGATCACCGCAACCATTTTCTTAAATCCAAAACAATAGGACAAAAACACCGCTCCCGCCATAAGAAGACTTCCTGTCAAATGGGAAATACCCAGATATTCAGCCATACTGGCACCCGCACCGGATAACATAACGCACAGACCTGCAAATACATAAAATAATACGAATTTCTCAAAAAGAAATCCAAGATGTTTTCCACATATGAGTCGGTAGGGTCTGACCGTCTCTTGATTTTTCAGTACAAATCCCATTGACATTGTCTTTGCGCCGGCCCAGGCAAATAGGCACATACTAATCAACGCTCCTCCTATGCTAAAAAGCCCATAAGCGCTGTAAAACTGTAAAATTTCTTGCCCGGTAGCAAAACCGGAGCCTATCTCAAAAGCGATATAGGCTCCGGCATATTTCATCACATTCATCAAATTGATGGATTCTTTCATTGTGTTCCGTCTCCATTCCGGTAATCCTTTTTACCAGTCTATGTGAGACGGGCAGCTTCTATGTCCTTTCTGTTTTGCACATCTGCTGCGAAATGCCCCTCCCTGCTGTCAAACTACCGGCCGGTTCTTTCAGCCATCTCCGTAAGAATCCGCAAAAATTCTTCACAGGCACCGGACAGTTCCTTGTTTTTCAGCCTAATCCAGCCAAGCCTGCAGGTCAGAGGAGAATCCTTAATTGGAATATACTTGCATTTATTACCCGCATAAAGCATATCATAGGTATCCTTGTCATAGGTATCAATCATGACGGCATCGGTTTTGTCGATAAGCTGTAAGGCGCAGCCCAGATCACTGACATGAATCTCTCCGCCCCGCGCTCTTCTTTTTCCCAAAGCTCTTTCCCAGGCATAGTCTGATGGCGAAGCATAATTTACAATATAGGGAAAATCCTTCAATTCTGCCAGACTAATCCACTGCCGGTCTTCGTGATAAAGGGAATTCTCCGGTCCTACAATAGCATGGAGTCTCCGTTTCACAATCTGCTGAAACTCAAGATCCTTTTCCTCAAGGAGACGCATAGAAACAGACTCACTGTCAGAAAACAGCGTAACAATGCCGATTTCCGCAAGTCCCGTACTTACCCGGTTAATGGTTTCCGGCAGCATGCATTGTTCGATTTTTCCATTAAAATTTTCCCTATAGTGTCTGGAATACATTTCCACAAATGCCTCGTTGGCTAAAGAGCTAAACATACTGGCCACATTAAGCGCTGCCGCTCCGTCTTCTCTTGCTGTACTCTGTAGAAACTCCATTCTCTGGCAGATATCCTTAGCCTGACGATAAACGTCTAAACCAAAAGGCGTCAAAATAGCCGCTTCTCCATCCTCACCGAAAATCTCTGCACCAAATTTTTCTGCAAGCGCATCCATAGAAGCAGACAGCACTGAAGGTTCCATATCCAATTCAGCTGCAGCTTTGTTCACACTTCCAGCCTTTACAATTTGTACCAACTGCTGTAATTGTTCAATTTTCATTTCTATCACCACCTACTTACTTCCTATCATACCCCGTTCTTCCATAAAATACAATAATACCCCGAGCTTTGTTGTGATCTCCCCCAAAAGTTAGCCAAAACTCTAACAGTGGAAGGACTGTTCATTGCCCGAGGTATTTTTTTATTCCATGCTTTCGATGATCCTATCTGCCAGGTTAGAAAGCTTCTCTACAGTATCATCATTGAGAGAGGATACCACAGTCAGCATGTCATTAAGCACAGTCATATTTTTCATCTTGCCCAATGCGTCAAGCATCTTCGGCCCCGCCTGTGGCGCCCATGTTCCGTTGCATACAGCCGCTACTGTCCGGTTCTGAAGATTCAAGGCCGCCATATCTTCTAAGAAAGCTGCCATCACCGGGAACACATTCAGATTATACGTCACGGAAAACAAAGCCAGATGGCTGTACTTGAAAGCATCCCCAATCAAATCGGACACATGGGTGCAGGATACATCGCAAAGGGATATATTGGTCAATCCCTTTTCACATAGCTGTGTCGCCAGAATATTGGCCGCTTCTTCCGTGTTGCCATACATGGAGGCATAAGCAATCAGCACCCCCTTCTCTTCCGGCTCATATCTTGACCACTTATCATACTTTTCAAGAAAATACTCCAGATCTTTTCTCCATACCAACCCATGAAGAGGACAGATGTAACGAATATCCAGATTCGCCGCCTTTTTCAGCAGCGCCTGCACCTGCGGTCCATATTTTCCTACAATATTGGTGTAATATCTTCTGGCCTCGTCCAGCCAATCCCGATCAAAGTCAACCTCGTCGGCAAAAAGTCTTCCGTCCAGACTGCCGAAAGAGCCAAATGCATCGGCAGAAAACAGAATCCCATCAGTCTTATCATAAGACACCATAACTTCCGGCCAATGTACCATAGCCGCCATAAAGAAGGTAACCTCATGTCTGCCAAAGCATCGCATATCTCCTTCTTTTACCGTTTCTACGTAAGAAGGACAAAATCCATACTGCTTCAGAAATGTTTCGGCCTTTCCGCTGCAAATGATTTTCACCTCTGGATATCGCAGTAAAATTTCTTCTACGGAAGCGCCATGATCCGGTTCCAGATGATTGATTACCAGATAGTCCAGTGTTCTGCCGTTCAACACGTGCTGAATATTATCCAAAAACTGTCTGCATACAGACCAATCCGCCGTGTCGAACAAAACCGTCTGCTCATCCATCAGCAAATAAGAATTATAGGATGTTCCTCCGGGAATCGGGTGGATGTTTTCAAAGAGATTTAACCGTTTATCGTTTGCGCCTACCCAGTATAAATCCTCGGTTACTTTTCTTGTACAATGCATTACCTCTCCTCCTCACTTTTCTTTTGTTTATGTTTTTGTTATTTAAATTCGATTTTCAATCAGAAAATGCTCAAATCCCATTTCCTGCTCAATGCCTCCAGCATCTTGATGCCTACCACACTATTACCTTTCTTATCCAAGGCCGGTGAATAAATACCTATTCCCATACGGCCCGGACAGTTGGCCATAATACCTCCGCCTACGCCGCTCTTGGCAGGAATCCCCACCGTGGTGGCAAACTCTCCACTGCCGTCATACATTCCGCTGGTGGTCAATATAGCATTCATGAATACTGCATCCTCTTTGGGAATAATCTGCTCTCCGGTCGCTCTGTCCACGCCATGATTGGCAAGAAGCAATCCGATATGGGCAAGGTCCTTACAATTCACCTTGACCGAACACATCGCAAAATACACCTCTAACAAGTCATCTACACTGCCTTCAATCATATCGGAATTTTTCAACAGATAAGCCAAGGCTCTATTTTTATTTCCGGTTTCCCGTTCAGAACGGTAAACGTCTCTGTCAATTTCCAGATCAGGGTTTCCCGTAATCTTCTTCGTAAACTCCATCAGTCTGATAAATCGTTCGTCATTGTCCTCTGCCTTCACCATGCCGCAAACGGCGATTGCCCCGATATTGACCATAGGATTGATATGTTCTTTCAGCAGAAGAGGTTCAGCATAATCAATGGCATTAAATGGTTTTCCTGTAGCTTCAACGCCTACATGAGATTTTACCACAGCAATACCGTTATCAATCACTGCAAGCATCAAAAAAATAGTTTTTACAATACTCTGAATGGTAAACTTCTTCTCCCAATCTCCTGCAAGGAAATCTCCCTCGTTTGTGGAAACATAAATACCGATTTCTTCCCGGTTGGCTTTGGCCAGTTCAGGGATATAGCTGGCCACCTCCCCTTCTCTGGTGTAACCCCTACATGCTTCTAATATCGTGTGCAAAGTATCGTTCATTGTGTCTGCTCCTTATCTGAGAAACAGCCTGAGCCATTTCATGTTTTTCTCTTTAAAAGGCGGATAACGCAACGGCATATCAATAAGCGTACACTTTTTCAGTATGCTTTTCTCATGGCTGAAAGTGCGGAAACTGTATTTCCCATGATAGCTGCCCATGCCACTTTCTCCGATGCCACCAAAAGGAAGATCCGATGAAACCAAATGCATAATGGTATCATTGATACACCCTCCGCCAAAAGGGATATTCCTGATTACGTAACGCTCAGCTTCCTTTGACTTGGTGAACAAGTACAGAGCAAGCGGGCGCGGCCGACTATTTACTGCGGCCTTTACTTCCTTTAAATTGGAAAATTCCAGCACAGGTAAGACAGGGCCGAAAATCTCGTCTTCCATGACCCTTGACTGCCAGGTTACATCATCCAGCAGAATCGGACCGATTTTACATGTCTCTTCATCTGCTCCGCCAAAATAGTAAGGACTCTCCCCCGCCAAAAGCTCGTCCAGTCTGTGAAAGTGCTTTCTGTTGATTATCTTCCCATAATCTTTACTGTCAATGGGATTCTCCCCGTAAAGCGCTTCTATATTTTTGACCATAGCGGCAAGAAACTTTTCCTTTACCGTTTCGTGAACCAAAACGTAATCCGGCGCTACGCAGGTCTGACCGCAGTTAAGGAATTTCCCCCATGCAATACGTCTTGCAGCCATTGCAATATCGGCCGTTTCATCTACAATACACGGACTCTTTCCTCCAAGTTCCAACGTCACCGGTGTGAGATGCTTTGCAGCAGCCTCCATGACAGTGCGCCCCACATTTTTCCCACCGGTAAAGAAAATATAATCGAATTTCTCTTCTAAGAGATTCTCGTTCTCTTTTCTTCCGCCTCTAACCACATGTACATAATCGCTGCGGAAAGTCTCTGTCAAAATCTTTTCTACTACTGCGGCTGTTTCCGGCGCATAAGCAGATGGCTTAACCACTGCACAGTTGCCGGCAGCCAGCGCGCCAATCAGAGGAACCATCGTAAGCTGAAACGGATAATTCCATGGAGACATAATCAGCACCACACCGTAAGGCTGGCTGTAAATTCTGCTTTTCCCCTTAAAATTAGCTAAGGATGTGGGTACACGTTTCTCCTTCATCAATCCATGCAGATGTTTGAGCATATAACTGATTTCACTGTAAACCATACCGATTTCTGTGGCAAAAGCCTCGTTTTGATTTTTACCCAAATCCTTATGCAGGGCATAAACAATCTCATCTTCGTATTTTTCCACGGCCTCGCGCAGCTTCAGCAGAGAACGTTTGCGAAACGTCAACTCTCCGGTTCTTCCTGTTTCAAAAAAGGTTCTTTGCCCTCTGATCATTTCTTTTATTTCCATGATTTTTCCTTTTCCCACTCGAACAAATATATATCCGTCATCACCTATCAACAAATTTCAAAAATTCGATTATCCTGATCTATGAAACCAATTTGTGCTTTTACGCCAAAAAACCTTTCGGCAAGTTCTGCAAGTTCAGCAGCCGCCGCTTCTACCTTCTCTCTGTTCAGATCGATAAATCCGTCGATAGGAAACAAAACATCACTGGTATCCTCGGTAATCTTTCCGATTTCACTCTGACGCCAGGTCCATCTTCTGGTTCTTACCTGATTCCCGGAAACATAAACCACCTCTGCCGATTCAGGTATTTCTGTTTCTCCGTTGCCAAAAGGAATAAAGGTGTCCCCCTCTTCTGCCGGACGAACAACCAGTGCATTTTCTATGGTTGCCAGGTCATGAGCACCAATGGGCAGCTTATATTTAATAGAGACCGCATTACCTAAATCCACGATACCATTAATATGTGGAAATCCCTTTCCCTTGGCAATTCTGTCCAAAAGCGCCTCTATGGAGCACATATAACGGTTAGGGTTAATACCCAGTGCACGAAATGCCTCCCTATATGGTGTAATACACTCCGCATTCTTTACTTTAACGCCATTTAAATCCTCTTCGCAGCTCTTGATATTCTCTGCCAGTATATCCTCAAGTTCTTTCACCTGCCTGCTGTTATCCGCACCCTTGATGGCCACAACGCCAAAATAGCCGTTTGGTAACAGATCAAAAACTTCTTTTGCAATTTCAAACTTCACAGCACTCATCTCCTTTGTCTATTTTTGATTTGCCTTAATAGAAGTATTTTAGCATATTTTCGAGGATAATCCCACTGTTTTATTTATGCACCCATTCCTCTATCCGCAGAACAATGCCGCCTTTCGCTCCCGTTTCCATCTCTGTTGCACAGACACTGACCCGAAATTCTCCGTCTTTGGCAAAATAATACCAGAGATAATAATCAACCGGTTCCTGTCTGCGTTTAGCCTCGGCAATACTATCGTAATAATATCGGTTTGCGCTATGCATTCGGTCGCCGTCAGCTTTCACGCAAGCATCCCATATCGATTTGGCATAGCCTTTTATCACCGCCTCTGTTGCCGGTTCATCCAGATCAAAGATCACCGTCCAAATATTTCTGCCGTCTTCCGACTGTTTCTTCTCCAGCGTTTCCGATTTCGTACCATAAGGTCTGCCAAAATCTCTGATGAAACAATTTTCCGCAATGATTTCTGTCCATCCGGCAGCAGAGCTTTCCATCAACGGTATGACCGGGCCGATTTTATCTGTATACCTTGCCGCCTGACCGCAGGCAGAAAGCCCGCCCAAACAAATGCAAAAACCAACAACCACTATCCTATTCTTCCACGTTTTCATTCTAAAAATCCCCCTGCACCATAGTATGCAGGGAGACTTTGTTTATGTAATCATATCCTATGAACGCTATTGGTTCCAAAACAGGTTCGATCTCTCTTTCTATAGGCTTTCTTCCATTGTGCATTTCCTTCCGGTCGTGTATAATAGGAACAGAAATATCCATAAAAATGACGAAATGACAGGAGGAATCAGGTTATGAAATATACAGATTTTAAAGGGGATAAGATATCTCGTCTGGGATTTGGCACCATGCGCCTTCCGATGAAGGCTGACGGTTCCATCGACTATACGGCCGGTCAGGAAATGGTAGACTATGCTTTAGCAAACGGCATCACCTACTTCGATACCGCTTATAAATATCATGAGGGCGAATCGGAGAATTTTGTAGGCGCGGCTCTGTCCAAACATCCAAGAGACAGTTATTATCTTGCCGATAAAATGCCTACCTGGCTCTGCCAAGAGGAAGGCGATGCGAAAAAGATTTTCGAAGATCAGCTTGCAAAATGCAAAACCGACTACTTCGACTTCTACCTGGTTCACAGTATTGAAGAAGAAAACTGGCCTAACGTGCCACGTCTTCACATCATAGAATATTTGCGTGAGGAACTGGCTGCCGGAAGAATCCGTCACTTGGGCGCCTCTTTCCACTGTGAACCTGCACTACTCCGTCAGATTCTCACCGAATACGGAGATGACCTGGAGTTTATCCAGCTGCAGATTAACTACATGGACTGGGAATATGCAGGTGCAAAGGCGCTTTACGAAATTGCAAAAGAATTCGATACGCCTATTGTCATCATGGAACCGATTCGCGGCGGTATGCTGGCTAATCCGCTCAGTCAGGCGGCTAAAGACGCACTGGACAGCGCAGACACCGGTGCAAGCTATACTTCCTATGCGCTTCGCTTTGTCAACGAACTGGATGGCATACTCTGCACCCTTTCCGGCATGTCTACACTGGAACAGATGGAAGAGAACATCAAAATCTTCGACGGTCCTGCCATGAATGAGGCGGAGAAAAATGCGGTAGACCAGGCAGCTAAACTGCTTCAGGCAGACATTCTGGTGCCATGCACCGGCTGTAACTACTGCTACGAATGTCCGCAGGAGATCAAGATTTCTCAGATTTTTTCTCTGTACAACGAAGCCTCTGCAAAGGGTTTTCACTGGATCTGGGGTTCCCTTTCCGGCGAGTACAACGCACTTTCCAAAAACGGCAAAGACTGCATCGGCTGCGGCAGCTGCGAATCCGTCTGTCCGCAGAAAATCAGCATTATCGATAAGCTAAAGGAAATTGACGCCAAGTATGAAGAATTGGCAGAGATTGGGGAATAGGAACAGAGTAAGTATTGAAGAACAAAAGAGCCTGGCGTACACATCAAAATGCCAGGCTCTTAAAGTATCTAAAATTTAGTATTAGCAAAATATCATTCATCTCATAGTTTCTTATTATATAATAATATCAAATAGCATAATAAGTTTTTATAGAAGTCATTGCTATTTGTCACCTCAGTTCTGCCCCTACTTCCCCAGCTTCTCTTTGCTGATTTTCCCATCGGCAATCATCTTCTCCGACCAAAGCTGCAGGCTTTCTACAGTGATAGAAATCCGCTCCAGCTCTTTCTGAATTTCCATAAAATCAGCAATTTCATCGTCTGTGATTTCGCCGTCTGCGGTAATTTCAATCAGACGATTTTTTCTTTCCCCTACGGAGTTTAGGGTTGCCAGCATTTCCAGTACAATCTGAGCAAGGTCTTTAATCTTGACCTCGGGAACATATTTAGCTCCAATTTCGCACTGATGGGAACAGTAATAATTGCACAAATCAGGCGCATTGTAGACCTCCGACATTTTGACCACTTCACTTGGCGTTGGTGCAGCAACACGTTCATTCTCTATTTTTTCCAGGCGATCTGCCGATATCCATTCCAGTAGTTCACTGGCTTTTTCCCGGGTCAGACCCAGATTTTCACGGCAACGGTAGTAAACATTCTTCTCCGGCTTTGCAGAAATCTTTGGCATGGTAAAAACTCCTTTATCTTTTCGCTGTTTTTGACGAAATAAGGCGGTGCTTTTCGCTGCGCCGACCCTGTTTTTCGCAGTGGCTATAGTATACCATAAATATATAGATGAAAAAAGACATCAAGTACTGGGAGGTGCAGTTATGCAATACGCAATCATAAATCCAGGGCAGCGAATCCGGGCCCTGCGGCTGAAAGAATTCTTAGAATGCAACGAAAATTTTGCAAAACAAATCGGCGTAGAAGTCGTTCTCACCAGGCAAAACGAAAAGGAGCGAAAGAAATGAATCAATATATGGGAAAAAACAAGTGGGTAGCCTTTATCCTCTGCCTGTTCTTCGGCATATTCGGGATACATAAGTTCTATGAAGGAAGAATTCTCATGGGACTTCTATATTTCTTCACTTTAGGTCTTGCAGGCATCGGTGTAGTTGTGGATTTGTTCTCACTATTCTTCAAACCGAACCCATATTGGCCATAGGACAGACGGTTATACATTAAAAATCAACACAAAGAAATAGGGGTATTTCTAATAGATAAATCAACGTTAACTGACTCTCATGTCGAACTGAAGCAACCTCCCAATTGTTAGATTATTTGCTCTAACATTGGGAGGTTGCTTCATGATACGGGGTTTTGCATTGCGGTCGCAGCCCCTTGCTGCACCCCTCTATGTATTTAATTCTCAATTCAGGAAAAAGCACTTCTAAAAGCACTATATTCCTGAAACTATTTTCGCTTTTACTGAAAATGAACGAATCTCTCAGAAAAAAAGTAAAACTGCAATGAAAATCTGTAACCGCAAGATAACCTCATCCTTATTTTGTCTTTATATTGAGGGAGTTTTATGTAAAAAAGCTAATTGAAGTTGATTTTCAGCAAAATTCAGTTACGACAACCAAGGGACACTAGTCATTTTTACTTTTTTATTTTCAAAATCGGGATTTTTCAGTAAGTCTATTTTTCCGTTCAAGATAAAAACAAATACTTGCCTTGTGACGATCAGAAAAACATTGCGGTCATCTATACGGTTTTCTTTCTATATTTATATCATTTTATATCAGCCTATACCGCCAAGGATTGCTCCTGCAACCAAAGCCACGAAAGCCATCGGCACCAAGAGAAATTTTCCCAAAATAACAAACCAAGAGCCAATAGGTTTTTCTGCACCCTCGTTGACTGCTTTTTCTGCATATTCTTTTCCTGCAACAAAAAAGAACATGATTCCTGCAAGCATAGCGCCAAGCGGACATACGTAAATAGATACTGCATCCATCCATCCGGAAACGATAGCCTGAATAAAAAGTCCCACACCACAACCAATAGCCGTAATCACGACAACTGCAGGAATACGACGGAATTTCAGCTTTTCCTGCAAAGCTGCCACAGGCACTTCGTAGAGGTTAATCAGAGATGTAATTCCTGCGAAAAGCACACAGATATAAAAGATAATCCCGACTATCGTGCCGCCCGGCATGCCGTTAAATACGTTAACCAGATAGATGAACATGAGTCCGGGACCAGCTGTATCCAAAGGCGCACCACCTACTGACATAGATGGAATGATAACCAAGGCTGCCAGCAGAGCCGCTATGGTATCGAAAACCGCAATATTTCTCGCTGCCTTTACAATATTCTCTTTTTTACTTAAGTAAGAACCGTAAATCACCGTGCCGTTTCCTGCGATGGACAGGGAGAAAAAGGCCTGTCCAAAGGCAAATACCCACAGCTTCGGTTCTAAAAGACCTTCCGGCTTCAGTGTGAAAATATATTTATAACCCTCTCCCGCTCCCGGCAGAGTCATGATATAAACGCCCAGAAGGATAAACAAACCGAACAATGCCGGCATCATCACTTTGTTTACTCGTTCGATGCCTCCTGCAACGCCAAAAACCATAATCGCTAAAGTCGCCACAATAGCAATAATCAGCCATAAGTTGTTTCCCCAAGCAGATGCCGTCTGATCGAAGGTGCCGCCAATAGCCGCCATATCCTGCCCCATAGCCGATAGTTTTCCCGTCAGCGTCATAAATGTATATTTGAAAATCCAGCCCACTACGACTGTATAGCCGATGGCAAGGGCGAGCGCACCTAAGACAGGAATGCCCCCAATCCATTGGCCAAACTTCTTGCCATATCTGACTTCTGTACACTTTCCGAAAGCGCCGATAGGGCCTGCGCCAGTGGAGCGCCCCAGGGCAATTTCCTCGATAACCCCGGTAGACCCGATAAGAACAACAAAAAGAAAGTACGGCAGCAAAAAGGTCAAGCCTCCCCAGGCTGCTACCATATACGGAAACCTCCAAATATTACCCATACCAACGGCAGACCCGATACAGGCCAGCGTAAAGCCCCAGCGGCTTTTAAACCCGTCGCGGAGCTGCAAAGTGTTTTCTGTATTGCTATTGCTCATTTTACTTCTCCTATTTCTCATTAATTTGGTCTGCTTTATCTACAACAGTGCACTGCCCAAAAGATGTACTCCGAAAGCCACAATCCAGGCAATGAAACACTGGAGAAAAACAACCACAACTGCCCATTTTCCGCCAAGTTCTCGTTTCACTGCAGAAATCGCAGCTACGCAAGGTGTGTAGAGCAAGGTGAACACCAGGAACACCAAAGCCGTAAAAGGCGTGAACAGCGTCCCCAAAAGCGCCGTGTCTCCCCCAAGAAGAACGGTCATTGTGCTGACCACGCTTTCTTTTGCGGTAAATCCCGTAATCAGCGCCGTGGAAATCCGCCAATCGCCAAAGCCAAGAGGTGCAAAGATCGGTGCAATCCAGCCGCCGATAACGGCCAAAATGCTGTCCTGAGAGTTTTCCACCACAGATAGATTTGTACCGAATGTTTGGAGGAACCAGATGATGATGGTAGCCACAAAAATAACTGTAAAAGCGCGAGTGATGAAATCCTTAGCTTTGTCCCAAATCAGCCGACCCAAGCTTGAAATCCCCGGGAATCTGTAATTAGGCAGCTCCATAACAAAAGGTACCGGAGCACCTTTGAACTTGGTTTTATCCAAAATCAGTGCAAAGAAAATGGCTACAATAATACCGGTAAAGTAAAGCCCGATCATGACTAAGGCCCCATGCTGCGGAAAAAACGCCGCCGTAATCAAGGCGTAAATCGGCAGTTTTGCCGAACAACTCATGAACGGCGTGAGCAAAATGGTCATTTTACGGTCACGCTCTGACGGCAAAGTTCTGGTTGCCATAATGGCCGGAACCGTACAGCCGAATCCGATAATCATCGGGACAAAACTTCTGCCGGAAAGACCCAGCTTTCGCAAAAGCTTATCCATGACAAAGGCCACACGAGCCATATATCCACTGTCCTCCAGGAAGGACAGGAAGAAAAACAGCACCACGATAATCGGCAGAAAACTGAGCACACTGCCCACACCGGCAAATATACCATCTATAACCAGAGAGTGAATGACCGGATTTGCCCCAGCCGCAGTCAATGCTTCGTCACAAAGTCCCGTCAGCCAGCCGATACCGCCTTCCAGAAGATCGGAAAGCCACGCACCGATCACGCCGAAGGTAAGCCAGAAGATTACCGCCATAATCGCAACAAAGCTTGGGATCGCCGTCAGCTTTCCCGTCAGAATTCTATCAATGGCCTGGCTGCGCAGATGCTCCTTACTCTCATGGGGCCGAACCACCGTTGCTCTGCAGACCTTATCGATAAAGGAAAAACGCATATTCGCAAGGGCTGCATTTCTGTCCATGCCGCTTTCTTTTTCCATCTGTAAAATGATGTGCTCAATCAGCTCCAGTTCATTTGGATCCAGTTTCAGCTTCTCCGTAATCAGTTTATCCCCTTCAATCAGCTTGCCTGCAGCAAAACGTAGTGGCACATCGTTGTTTTTTGCATGGTCTTCGATGATATGCATGATAGAATGAAGAGCTCGGTGAACAGCGCCGCCGTCTTCGCCTTCCGGACTGCAAAAGTCCATCCGTCCCGGGCTTTCCTGATACTTAGCCACATGAAGAGCATGGTCGATCAGTTCTTCTATACCCTCATTTCTCGACGCAGAAATAGGAATAACCGGAATGCCTAAGGCTGACTCCAACTCGTTGATATGTATGGTTCCGCCGTTACTGGTCACCTCATCCATCATGTTCAGCGCCAGTACCATAGGAATGTCTAACTCAATAAGCTGGAGCGTCAGATAAAGATTTCTCTCGATATTGGTTGCATCTACAATATTGATAATGCCCCTTGGTTTGTCACCAAGGAAAAACTCCCTTGTTACAATCTCCTCGCTGGTATAGGGTGACATGGAATAAATCCCCGGAAGGTCCGTAACCAGAGTGTTTGCATATTTCCGAATCTGGCCGTCCTTGCGATCCACCGTAACGCCGGGAAAGTTGCCCACATGCTGGTTGGATCCGGTCAGCTGGTTAAACAGCGTTGTCTTTCCGCAGTTTTGGTTACCGGCAAGGCCAAAGGTCAATGTTTCCGTATCCGGAAGAGGCTGTTCACCGGTCTTCACATGATATTTTCCCATTTCTCCAAGACCGGGGTGCTCGCCAAAACGGAGTTCCCCGCCCTTTATTTCATCTTGGCAAACGGCAAGGGCTTCCTCGCCTCCGCCCTGGGCTGCAATTTCAATCTGCTCCGCATCCGCAAGACGCAAGGTCAGCTCATATCCCCAAATTCTATATTCAATAGGGTCTCCCATAGGGGCAGCCTTGACAAACTGAATCGCCTTTCCCGGAATCAGACCCATGTCTAAAAAATGCTGACGCAGGGAGCCGTTTCCGCCGATGGAAACGATTCTGCCGCATTCTCCTTTTTTTAGTTCTGATAATCTCATCTTGTTACCTTTCTGTATCTATGCTTTTTATGACGTCAATTACATGGTGAAGAGAAGGTTCTACATACCAAGTCTTCTTTCGTGTTTCTTGGTCAGGCTGGACCAGGTCGGGTACCATAATGACCCGGAGCCCTGCCGCCCATGCAGATTCCACACCGGCAGGCGCATCCTCCAACGCCAGCGCTTTGTCCGGGTCAACACCAATCTGGGCGCAGGCCCTTAGATAAATCTCCGGGTTCGGTTTGCTTCTATTCACCATATTGCCAAAGACAAAGCCGTCAAAATATTTGTAAAGTCCGGCTCGCTTAAGCTGTCCCACTGCATGGTCTGAAGACGATGAAGTTGCAAGAGCCATAGGAATATTCCGCTGGTTCAGAAACCCCATTAATTCCCCAGCGCCCGCCTTGATGCCGATTCCTTCTTCTTCCTCAATCTGTGTAAACCGGGAAACGACTTTTTCTCGAAATTCCTCATAAGGAAAATCTTCTCCATAGACCTGTTTAAAGTAAACCTTTCGTCTGTCCCTGTTGAACCCGATGGTATGATAAATTTCTTCACCCATATGGGGATAACCCATGGTAACACCAACGTCCTGCCAGGAACGCTGCACGACTTTTTCCGAGTCCAAAATCAGGCCATCCATGTCGAAGATAACCCCCTCTATTGGTTTTGTTTTTCTATTCACGGTCTTTGCCACCTTTACTTCATTTTTATCTTCGCCGGCCTTCTTGGCACGATTCTCTGATACCCCACATCCGGATATCCTAACACCAGACAGCTGACCACCTGTTCTTCTTTGTCCAAACCCAACTCCTGTCGAATTTCTTTACCCAGTCTGACCGCCGCAACGAAAAATCCGCTATAAAGGACGCCAAGGCCAAGGCTTTCTGCCATCAGCTCCATGTAGGAAGATGCAAGCCCCGCATCCAAAGGACTCTGACTCACGGTTAGAATTGCCGCCTTTCCATCTTTGAAAAAGAAATGCTCATCAATAACTACATCTTTTAGCGGTGCAGACAACGCGCCTGCCTTTTTCTGCAATCTCTGAAAAAGAGCTCCTGCCGCTGTTTCCATCTGCGCCAAAGAATCCTGAAGTACGATATAGGAAATGTCCTGGCTGTTCTTGGCCGTAGGCGCATATCTGCCGGCTTCGATGACCTTCAGGAGTTTCTCCTCTTCCACCGGCTCATCTCTGAACTGCCGAATAGACCTGCGGCTCTTCATGGCAAGCAGCAGTTTATCGCTGTCTATCTCCGCCAAACTGCCAAGTTCACGGCAGTCTACCGTATTATATTCGGGCATATCTATAGCTTCTGCCGGACAAATAGCAAAACAGTGACCACACTCCATGCAGACGGAAGACTTATATGCAGCCCTCCCATCTATAAGGTATAAATTCTTTGCAACACAGTCGCTGACACAAAGTCCGCATCCTGTACATCTTTGCTGGTCTATGGTAATGGATGTGATTTTTTTCATGGATTTTTCCTTCTTTTCCGCTTGATGCCTTATATTTTAACAGATTCACGCCCGACAGGCAAATAGTTTGTGACAACTAACTCAAAAAGATAAAACAGCCGTCCAGCCCGCAAAACGGAGCTAAACGGCGAATTCATTCCATAGGTTTACTGCTTTCTCAGGTAAACCATATCTATAAGCTGTACCCCTGCTTCATAGATGGGATAATCATAGTTTTCCGTAAAAAATCCCGGTTTTCTATGGGAATATCGAAAACCACATTTCTCGTAAAAGGGTACTGTCAGCGGACTGTCCCCGGTTCCCACCTGCAGAGCACTGCATTCCTGTCCATACTTTTCCTCAATAAAAGAAAGCATGGATTTCCCCAGTCCCTGACCCTGCCTGTCAGGCCGGACAGCAAGGTTCTTAATCTCCAGGATGCCGGCAGCCTGCCAAGTGACCACGCAAACTGCAACAGCCTCGTTGTCGTCTTTCATCACATAAAAATCGCCGACCTCTAAATAGCGATCAATCATATCCTCCTGCTCGTCTGCCAAAAGCAGCAGGGACAAATATTGTTTTTTATCTGCTTCCACCAAGTCAATGCTCATCATTGCTCTCCGATATATTTAATTCTTATGGGTTATCTGAACTTTATGGGATTACCATAAATCCAAATCTCCTCTTCCTCATAGGTGTTCTCTGTCCCCGAAGTACGGTCTGCGTGTTCTTCCGCCAATGCATTGATCACAGAGCCTCGGTTCTTTGCGTTTTCCCGTTCAAGGAGAGCCTCCGTCACCGTCAACACCGGCTCTACGCAGGCGTCAACTTTTGCAAAGACTTCCGTCCAATAGTCTCTTGTGTGCGCTCGGAACTCTTCACGCAGAATCGCTTTTTTCTCACGGAAATCCTCACAGGCACAACCTGCAGTGATCCAGTCCGGGTGTCCCATCACATTGCAAAACTCTGCCCAGAACTTTGGCTCAAGGGCGCCTACACTCATATATCCGTCGTCAGCGGTGGGGTAAAAATCATACATACTTCCGCCATTCAGCAGCTGGTTTTCTCGCTGGGGATTCTCGCCGCTAAGCATAGCGCCAACACCGCTCATGGCATTAAACGGAATAGCGCTGTCCAAAATAGACACATCCACATGAGCGCCTTTCCCTGTCAGCTGTCTCTGATTATGGGCTGCTAAAGCGCCGATAACCGCGTTCTGACTTGCCGCAATGTCTGCAATCTGCAAACCATACAGTGCCGGCCCTTCGGAGATGCGCCCGGAATAACTCATGTTCCCCGACAAAGCCAGATAGTTAATGTCGTGACCCGCTCTATCGGCATAAACACCCTCCTGACCGTAACCGGTAATGCTGACATAAACTATATCCGGCACAATGGCCTTTACCGCTTCGTAGCCCAGGCCCAGCTTGTCCATAACCCTGGGCCGGAACTGCTCGAAAATACAGTTATAGTCGCCGCTCTTGAGCAGCTCTACAACTTTTGCCAGACCCTCTTCACTTTTCAGGTCGATAAAAATCTCATCCTTACGATGATGCAGCCAAATCCGATTCGCTGTCTCACCTGTGCTGGCTCTGGGTCCGCTCTCAAGGACCAAATCAGCCTTTCCCGGCGCAGAAACCTTGGTTACCTTCGCACCCATGGAAGCCAGTAAAAATGTTGCATAAGGCCCCGGAAGCAGGGTCGTAAAATCTAAAATCTTTAAGTCATTAAGCATAGTGGTACCTCCCGGAAAATTTTCTTTCTCTATATTACATTTTATATGCCTTTTGCTCCAATAGCCTCTTTTAGCGTAGGCTGTTTCCCGGCAAAGGAGGTCAGTCCCATAAACTCTTTTTCCGCATCTGCTCTTGTGTAAATCACTTCTGCTGCCGTCTGCCCATGAATAGCATAATGAATTTTATTCTGAACTTTTTTGAAGAAACGGATTGAAATCTCCGCCTTAGGGTCATAGTCGATGCTGGTCGCATAGATTTCCAACACCTGACGGTAAAACACCTTTTCAGAGGCACGGATGTCTCTGATTCGTTCCAGCAGTTCTTTGAAATATCCGCCGCCGCCCAGATTTTTCAGCCGTTCATCATCCAGCGCAAAGCCTTTTCTCATGTATTCTTTTAAAATCCCCGTTGCCCAGATTCTAAACTGAGTGCCGCGCTTTGACTTTACACGATAACCAACAGAAATGATGACGTCCAGATTATAATAATCAACTTGATATGTTTTTCCGTCTGTTGCAGTTGTTGCAAAATTTGCAACAACTGATTCTCTCACTAATTCTCCCTCAGAAAAGACATTTTTTATGTGCCTTGAAATCGTAGATTTATCTCTTTGGAACAATTCAGCCATCTGGTCAATAGATAACCATACTGTGTCTTCATCAAAAGTCGTTTCAATCTTCGCCAGTCCATCTTCTGTTGTATAAATAATAATATTTGATTTGTTATTTACTTTGCCTTGGCTATTCACACCATTCACCCCATACCCTCTATAATATACAACAAGAAATATTGTTATGATGCTCAGGCATCTTCCCCATGTCGATAAAAACATTTTTCTATATTATAACATCTTCTTCCCACGCAAACAAGTGTTCTGTACGGGTTTGGTATATTAAAAACACCCCTGCTCTCTCGACTTTTATCGAGATAAACAAGGGTTTTTATCGGCACCATTTTGCCAAGGGATATTTACCTATATGCCAAGACTGTAAATTAGCTGCGGCAGTTCAGAAAGGTTTCGGATGACGAAGTCGGCGCCTGCTTTTCGGAAGATTTCTTCTGTTCTTCTGCAGGCATCATCTTGCTCATTCTGACTGAGCGCCTCGTACTCTTTCTGACTCATACCCATCTCTGAGCTCCCTTCAATCACGCCTACAGACCATGCGCCAGCGTTTACGCCTTCTTTGATGTCCGAAACAGTATCGCCGATTTTCACCACACTTTTCACATCTGAAACACCTAAAGCTTTCATATTCTCAAACATCATATAGGGATATGGGCGACCTTTACCGCCTGTACTGTCTGGGCTGAACCAGCAGTCAGGGGTATAGCCTTGCTGTGCTGCCGCAGGTACCACCACCGCCATCATGGTATCCGTATAACCCGTAGTAGACCCGATTTTAAGGCCCATCTTGCGAAGTTCTTCAACCGTTTCTACCACATGAGGTTTCGGCTCTGCGAACCGGTCCAAAATCGAAAACAATTTCGGTTCAAACTGTGCGTAAACCGCTTCTACATCGTCTGCTTCTGGGGCATGACCTACGACCCTTTGCCACTCCTTTTCAATACGCTCCATCTTCAGCATAGTGCGAATATGATCCCGTTTCAGCATACCCATGGGCTTGCGGGTTTCCTCCATAGTGACTTCAATTCCAAAATGTCTAAAGGCTTCTGCAAAGGCCTGCACCGGTGCAAAACAACCGTAATCCACAGTTGTACCTGCCCAATCGAAAACTACAGCTTCAATCATGCTGCCACCTCCTTTAAATACTGAGAAATAATGTTTGTGAGTTTTTTGATATCTTCAGTATAGATTTCGCCGATATTGCCAATGCGAAAGGTGTCTCTTTCGGTCAGCTTTCCCGGGTAGATGGCGTAACCTCTTTCCTTTACATAGTTATAGAAGTCAGCAAATTTGAAGGACACGCCTTCAGGATAGAAAAAAGTGGTAATGATCGGTCCCTGGTAAGCAGCATCAACGTAGGCCGCAAACCCCAACTTTTCCATTTCTTCAATTAGCAAACGGTTGTTATCCGCATAACGTTTATGACGAGCAGAAATACCCCCCTCGGAATTCAGTTCTTCCAACGCTTTTGCAAATGCCAGCACCACATGAGTCGGAGAGGTAAAGCGCCATTTTCCGTCTTTCTCCATAGTCTTCCACTGGTCAAAGAGGTCAAGAGATAGGGAGCGCGCCTTGCCTTCGCTTGCCAGCAATTTATCCCGGCGACAGATGATAAAGGAGAATCCCGGTACGCCTTGAATACACTTATTAGCGCTGGATACGAGGAAGTCGATGCCCCATTCAGCCACAGGGATATCCACACCGCCAAAGGAGGACATAGCGTCTACGATAAAAGTTTTTCCTGCCGCTTTGGCTACTTTGCCTACTGCTTCGATATCGTTGAGTATACCGGAAGTGGTTTCGCTGTGCACCATAGCTACATGGGTGATTGCGGGATCTTCCTGCAGCAGTTTAGCTATATGCTCAGCATCGGGAATCTTGTCATAATCCTCTGCATAGTGGATGTACGGCACGCCTGCATGTTGACAAATATCGGTTATGCGAAGACCATAAGCACCGTTAGAGCAAATCAGCACTTTGTCGTCATTGCCGATAACACTGGTAAATACGCTCTCTACGCCAAAGGTACCACTGCCCTGCATCAATACAGAGGTATATTCCGGTTCCGTAACATGGGCAAGTTCCAGCAGTTGGCGGCGGATGTCCAGCGTTACCGCCTTGTAGTCATCATCCCAGGTACAGCGATCCACCAGCATTTCCTGTTTCACCGTATCTGTGGTAGTCAGCGGTCCCGGTGTAAGTAGTTTATAATCATTCATGATTCGTTAATTTCCTTTCGTCTCGGGTTATTCTCTATTGCTTTGCCTGCTCGGACAGATTCTGATGCGCTTCGAACAGTTCGAAGGTCAGCGGTTCTTTAAAGGTCTTCGGATAAGCGGACTTATTTGCAATTTCTGTAGTTTCCCCCTCGTAAAGTGGATTTGGATAAGTCTGCTGCAACTCGCTGCGGCCGTTTTCGATGATACACTTTGCCATCTCCATAGCTAAAGGATTGGTTTTATCCCCCTTGTCCACAACAGCTAAAGACTCGGTCAGTGAAAAATTCCCTTCCTCAGGGTCTACAAAGTCAATAGGAAGTCCTGAAGCCTTATCTGCTACAGCCTGATGACGGAGACCAAAGCCAATAGCAACCTCACCTGCGCGGCAGAGTTTCAGCGGACCGGATCCGGAGGTCTCAATATGGGCACCTGCATTCTCGTAAATACCTGCCAGCACCTCCTGCGCGCCGTCATTTCCATATACGTCTACCAAAGCCTGAATCAGCAGCCATGCTGTTGAGGACGACTGAATATCGGTGACGGCGATGTGACCTGCATAAACCGGATCAGCTAAATCCTTCAGAGAGGTTGGTGTAGGCAGATTTTCGGATTTCATCAGTTCAGTGTTCAGAATAATCGCACCCTCCTGAGAAGTAATCGGCGCAGTATAATCAGGAACCTGACTAAGGGTGTTTACATCGAAATCCATGGGCAGAAACATATTATGCTGTTCCTGCGCACTCTGCTCATAGAAGGTGCTCATGGTAATCAGGTCAGCTTCAATATCTGTGCCTTCAGCAAGCAGCTTTCCACCCAGGTCGGAAGTTCCGTAGGTTTGGAAGATGTATTGTCCCTCATAACCGTTGCTGTCCAGAGCATTCTGCATCGCTGCAATCGCTTCTTCATCTGCATTGGAGTAAATAACGACCTGGCTGTCACCAGCCCCGCCACATCCGGTTAACATAGAAATGGCTAATATGGCGGTCATGACGACGCCTAAGAATTTTTTCATTTTCATCTCGTTTTTCCTTTCTTTTTCGCATATAATCTATTTCTATAATCTATTTCATCCTGCCGGAAACTCTTTTCGCCAGCCAGGAAAAAATCCCTTTTGCAATCAGGTTCGTCGCCAGAATCAGAAGAGACAGGACGAAAACCTGGTTAAATCGGTTGACATACTGCAGCTGCTTTATCATCGTGGTCAGCACCATGGTCTTTGCGCCGGCAATAAAGATAAGCGCGCTGATGGTCACCATGGAGTTGATGAAATAGTAGCTGAACACTTCGATCAAACTGGACATGGCGTTAGGCGTTACGACCCGAAGAATCGTCTTTGCCCAGCTGTCGCCCATGAGCATGGCTGTGGTTTCCCACCCTGCATTCATTTTTGACAGTGAATTTTTCATCATCAAATACGGTGTGGAAAAATAGTGTACAATGTTGCACAAAATCATCAGAAGCAGCGTGTTTTGCAGCACAGTTCCTGAAAACAGAAACATATATGCCACACCCAAAACCATGCCCGGAATTGCATTGGTCACAAGAGCAATGCTTTCCACCCCTCGCTTATATGGCGAAGAAAGGGGGCTTCGCGCCGTAATCAGCGCCGCACCATAGGCAACTAATGTACCCAAAGCTGCAGTCAGTAGAGACAAAGTCAGGGAATGTCCATACACGGCAGTCAGCTGCTGGTCCCTGAACACGGAGCGAAAATGCTCCAGCGTAAATCCTGTCTGATAAGGCCACGCTTCGACACACGGAACCAGGAAAATTACCGTAAAAATGGACAGGATGACTATAGAAATCACCGTGTCTGCAGTACCCCAGCTAACATCACGAGGCAGATTCTTGTGCAGTTCAGCCTGCTCAATGCGATGATAGCGAATATTGAATCTCTCTAAAATCCGTAAAATGCAGATGCTGCCAATGGATGGCACCAGCATAATCATGGCGATCACCGCACCCCGATTAAAGTCAGGAATACCGCCAAGCATCTGGTTATACAGCGTTGTTGCAATAACATCGAAGCCGCCGCCTACTGAGGCCGGAATCCCAAAATCAGTAAAACATAAGAAAAATGCCTGGATAAACGCTCCAGCCAGCGTCCCAAGCAGTGGACGCAGCACCGCGATGAAGAAAGTTCCCAGAGGTCTGTCTCCCATTACCTTAGAGACAACCAGAGCCTTTTTATCCACAAACCGCATAGTATTATGAATCAGCAGAAAAGCCACCGGAATCGTATAAATCACATAGCCGACCAGTAGACCGAAGATGCCATAAATATCAAACAGCTGTCTTCCGACAAGTCTGGTAATCAGCCCCTCCTTACCAAAGGAGTAGATGATGGCAAACCCGTAAGTAATGGTTGGCAAATACATAGGCAAGGTGGCAATAGCGGTGAGGCCCCTTTTCATTTTCTTTGGAATTTTCGTATAGTGAACCGCATAGGCCATACAGAAAGCGATGACCGTTGCCAGTACTGCCGCAAGAGATGCTACCACAAAGCTATTGCCCAGGGCTGTAGTAAACCCCGGTTTCTTGACCACATCGGCAAAAAACTCAAGAGTCGGCCCTGCATCCCACATGGATTTTCCCATGAGGATGACGATTGGCCCCACAAGGAAAACTGCAAACAACCCTGCAATCAGCCAGAAAATCAGCTTTAGTTCTCGATTTTTCTGTTCCATGTCTTCACCGTTATGCTGTGCCGATAACCAAAGAAGGTTTCTCGCCAAATAATGCGTAGATATTGTTACGCTTAATTTCCAGCTGATTCAAAATGAACTTGCGAACGAAATCATTCTTCGGATTGTGGACGATTTCATCCGGCTTGTCGTATTGGGAGATTTCTCCGTTTTCGATAATCAGCACCCGATCAGACAGAGTCAACGCTTCCTCCGGATCATGTGTAACGATAATGGTGGTCAAGTGGTATTCCTTGGCAATGGTCTTGATCCGATCCTTAATGGATTCTTTAATCACGCCATCCAGAGCTGATAAAGGCTCATCGAGAAGTAAGATGCGCGGTTTCATAACCATGGTACGTGCCAAAGCTGTACGCTGTTTCTGTCCGCCGGAAAGCTGATCTATTCGTTTGCCCAAATGCTCCCTCAAGTCCAACAGGTCGATCAGTTCTTCCACCTCTGCCTCACTGGAAATCTCCGGGCGATTCTTCAGTCCATAAGTGATATTTTGGCGGACATTCAGATTTGGAAAAAGGGCGTAATCCTGAAATACGATATTGAAACCTCTCTTTTCCATAGCTGTGTTGGTCAAATCCTCACCGTTATAGATAATCTCGCCGCTGTCCGCATTGACAATGCCTAAAATCAAATTGAGCAAAGTTGTCTTTCCGCACCCCGAAGGTCCCAGGATAGAGACGATTTCTCCATCGTTGACCTGAAGATCGATGTTCTTCAGAACCGGAACCCCATCAAAGGATTTCTTTATGGCTTTAAGTTCAAGCATAACTTTATTTCCTTTCGTCTTTGTCATTTCGTCTTTTTCATTCTGTTTACATGATAAATGGTACTGCTTTTAGGTTTTACTTACTATCACAGCCAGGTAAAGCTTTGATAAAATCAACGTAAAGAAATACAAAGGAATGTAAAGTTTTTGGCGAGGCATTTCAGCGCAATAAAAAAGACCAGCCGAAATTCGACCGGCCCGAGTAGCGGGTTTCTATTTAAGCAGGTTGTATAATTTCTGTGGGGGTAGATAGAAATTATACAACCTAAATTCACCACATCCTCTGGCTGTAGCAAATATCTGTTTTTTCTCATCCATCGAGTCACAGATTACTGCTGCCACTACTTTTACTGTTTTCATATCGCTCACCTTAATCCCACATGACCAGACCACTTGTCGTGTTTTCTGTTCCACATTTTGGGCAAGGGAGATTCTTTATTTCTTCATCTTTAGCCTTATGCATTCGCTTTCCACACTTTTTGCATTTATGGACATATACCTTTATAAGATTATACTCTTCCTTAAGGTCATACCCCATAACGTAAGGAACATAGCCCCATTCTTCAACAGTCTTAATTCCATACTGCTTAGTACGAATAGCTTCTACATCCTTAGGTCTGTATAGCGCCAAATTTAGATCTAATTCCCAATGCTTACACTCACTACAAATATAGACTTCTCTTTCAGCATTAACAGCAACAAACTCTTCTGAACTCATTATCTGCTGCCATTCAGGGCCATACTTGCCATTCTTAATATCTTCAACTGTTCCTTGGTATACTCTCGGAAACATCATTCCGATTCCGAGCATAGCAGAATATTCAGTTTTGCATTTTTTACACTTAAAATCATATCCGCTACCCATTTTTCTACCTCCAAATATATCTTAAATAAACTCTAACAGCTTGTTGTTCATGCAGAACTCATAGCCCATTTTCTTAAGACCTACATTATCAAATTCTACTGCAATAGATGTTCCCTCAATAGCAGTAATAACACCCATACCAAAAGACTTATGCCTTACTTGTTTACCGACTATCTCAGCAGGAATAACTACTGGTGGTTTTGGTTCAGGCTTAAGTATCAGCCTCCTGTTTCTTACTTATAATAGACTTTGCAAATTTCGCGAACCACTATAATTATTAGTACCACTCCGCATTTGCACGCATTTCTGATTCATATTCCGCTTTCATCTCTGCTTGATATTCCGCAATAGCATCGAGCATAGAATCACATCCATCCAGAAAATTAACTAAAGCTTTTAGATATGAATAGATGTTTTCCAAGTCAAGTGTTTTATCATCAAAACGGTATTCCAAACTATATGAAGTCGGATAACGGAAATTATCACCATTCTTATCTAACGCACTGATTTCATCTATTAGCTTTTCAACGATACTAACAATCGTTAAGTCTTCACCGGAGTCATTAGCATATTTAATAATTACTGGTTTTACATTCTTCCATAAGTCTATTTTTATAAGATGGCTCTTACGTTTTGAGTTAAATGTTTTTAATGGAACTCCTTCATCAACTCTGCTGTAAAACAATCTTTTTAGACACAATTCGATTGTGTTTCGGAACATAAATATAAGAGGATATAGTTTAGTTTCTTTTGAAATTTGATGATTGTAGAATATGAAATCAATCACTTCACTATAGCCCGTAATTTTAATATGAAATCCCTCATCTGAGATCCTCTGCCATAAATAACAATTGCCAAATCCATGTGATGCGAAAACAAAGAACTCTGGCTTAAGAGTAGTATCAAACTTATCACCATAAATTATATTCCCTTTCTCGATACATTTCTTTATCAACGAAAAGGCTTGTATTAAATTGTTTGCTACATCTACATTATCTAAAAACTTGCCCCGATATTTTGAGAGAAAATCATCCTCAAAAGGGAATCTGAACATATCTGATTTCTTATCTACTTCCTCTAATGAATTCAAGTACTTAGTTAGCCACTCTGCCTCATCACCTGTTAAATAATTTTCTCTTCTTGTATCAGAATACTTCTGAAATATCAACGAAACATCATGACAACAACTTTCAAATGCATCTTCAATATCTCTTTTTCGAGGATAAACCCTACACAAAAGAGATTTCAATCCTAATTCTATACTGTGACGAATTAAAAAAATACCCGTAAGAAACCACATGTCAGACTTAACATTATCATGCCCACTGTCGATTACTTCTTCAAAGGTTTTATATCCACATTCATAAAATTGATACGCAAGAAGCTTATAATCTATAAAGCAATCTCGACTCCATTTTATTGTTACAGAAGCCGTTTCATTATCAATTTTCCAAAAATCCATAGTCTCTGATGGCCATAACCATGAAGAATCCCTCATGATAACATCCTCCAATTCCTTGTTATCCAATCCACTGCCTGCTACCCCTTCGAGTATTGAATGGGCTGAACTGCGGTCGGCTCTGTCATCTATTCCCGTGCCTCAACCTCTGACATCTAATCCACAGCCTAAACTATTGCCGCATTTTTCACCGTTTCAATTCCGGTCAATCAGGCTGTCCGGTAGATAAGTTCTCATACAAGAAAACCGGACTTTCCGCAAGGCTCCCGTGATGGTGTTAACCTCGCAAAAGCCCGGAAATACGCCACTTTTCAGCCTTTATTTATCTTTTCTTGACAGCAAACATACCGTTTCAACGGTATTACCTCTTTCCCACAAAAATATTATTAACTTTTATATACGCTCCATAAAAGTATCTTTAGTTTACAATTTCAAAATTATGTGATTCCATTCATTTTGCAAAAAAATCTTCCTACTGACTACAAATCATCTTTAATGTTATCCCATATGTATCCAGCAAATATGCCTGTGTTCCACATAAAATTTGATGCATATCTTTTGTAATAGCTGATGCGGACACCCCCGGTTGAACAATGAAAATATCTAATTTAGCTGGAAGGAATCTCAATTTGTTTCTTATAGTTGATAATTTTTTCAAATCACCTTTTTCAAATCTACTAACACCATTCAACTTCACTCGACGACTTTCCCTATATCTCATTCTTTCAATAACGTCAAACATATTTTGTTTCCATAAGACAGATTTTTCTGCTTGTCCACATACTTCATATAAATCGGCTACTCTACTGCCTGCCTTTGCTCCATGCGCAAATTTACAATGATAAAATTCAAAGCAAATTTCTTTATCCTTTTCTTGTATCGCTACAATATCTGCAATTTCTCCTGCATTATCATCATCAAATATAATTTCATAACTTTGATTACCTAGCAATTTTTGAATTGTAAAATATTGTATGGAATCTTTATCTTTTGTAACCCCTTGAGATTCTTTACTTATGTCCACTTTATCCCATGACCATTTAACTAATTGCTCTTCTGAAAATTTGAAATTAGCACTATTTTCTAAAGTCACATAAAGATTCCCCTGTAAGGACGATTGATCAACAAACTTAATTTCTGGTGAATTCTCTTTAAAAAAGTCTGCTAAATTATATGTTCTATTCCTTATATGCAATTCAAAATATGTACCTTTAATTTTAGAAATTGACCATCCTTCATTACTAATAATAAGTTCAAATTCTTCCCTGTAATCTTCGTTTTTCACATAAAATTTTATATTTTCAGTATCATCTACATCTATAAGACCAATCTCCATTTCATATATTGGTATACATGAATACGGCGTTTCTAAATATATACTTTTTTCATTACACAAATCCAAATCATTCGGCCAATCTATCCTATAAGGTCGCTTCTTTGGCCTCTCTTTAATAATTATAGGCATTAAAACTCCTTTAAGTATATCCACGGTATGAATATTGGGATTATTAATTTTTTCATAATTTAAATTACACCATTCTTTCCAAGTATCAATTGTTTCAACCAGTCTTCCCCATATTGTTCCTTTATATGAACATCCGATACTGGTTTTACCATCTCCATTATATCCTATACCAAAAATATTGGATTTATAACAATTTCCTTTCTGAGATTCAGATATTGCCTCAACAATATCAATTCCCGTAAACATTTTATATCTTATTGGACCATCAATAGCTGAATTTAATCCTAAGTTTGCTACCATAAGACGGTTAATCCCATGTAAACATTTAAAAATATTTTCGCCTGAAATTCTTTGAACTTTGCCAAATAAAGTTTCAGCAAATTTATTAAAAATTGCTTTATTGGTCGAATTCAAAAAAACAACTTCTTTCTCTTTGTTCCAATATGCAATATGTAAATTCCAGTTCAGATTGCTAATTTCTCTATAATTTGCCCAGTCAATTTTACTTTCTTCCGGCTCAACAACAATAAATATGTTCTCTTCCTCATTAATATAATACTTGCATTTATCTTCATCAAATAACTGTGTCCAATTTTCCCAATGCCATTCTTCTGTATCTGTTTTATATGCCACCATGCTAAGTGCTGGCCGTAATTGTTTTATATTTATAGATTCTATCCCACTTCCTTTAAATCCACTTGCTAATTTTTGCAATGAAATTTCTTTACCAATAACTCCTTCCGATAATTCACTTAATAAGCTATTCCAATCTGAATCTTGGGCATACAGTTCAGCCAAGGCACCTTGAATATCCTCATTAGCCAAGTTAGTAATAATCGTTGCATCTCCTAATCCAGTTTTACTACGTGCAAAACGACCGATAAATTGCAGTGTAATTGGTAATGATTTATATCTGTCATGTATAGCTGCAATTTTAAGATTTGGTATATCTATACCCTCCCCAAACATGTCAACGCACACTACAATTTGCGATTTTCCTGTCTTTAAAGCCTCCATATTTGATTTCTTATCCACTGCGGTCATTTCACCAATTATAAGCACAGGATTGTATTGAGCAAAATAATGTGCATAAATATCCGCAAATAACTGCTTTGCTCTTAGCACCCCCTTAGCCCGAACTAAAATAATGTGATTGAAACCATTTTCCAAATCAGATTTTAATTGTCTCACTGCGGCTTGAGCAATGGCATAATCCCCTTTTTCTTCATCGTACTCAATAATAGGTTTAAAATTAATCTTTTGGAAATATCCCTGTTCCTGTGCCATAGACAATGGAAAGTTATAAATTATATCTCCATCCAATTTCTTACCATCGTTCCTAAACGGAGTTGCTGTAAACTGCAATATTCTCTTATCTCTAAAGAAACTTTTAATCTTATTCCATCTATTCGCCTCGATATGGTGTGCCTCATCTACAATAAGAACATCGCACTTACTACTCAGCATGTTCATATATTCAATATCAAATTTACTTACTAGCTTTGCAGTAGATACAATGATATTCGCAGAATTCAGCATTTCTTCCAGATCATCTTTTGTCTTTGGTTGAGATTTTAAACATAATACATTCGGATACTTTGCACTTTGAGCAATTACTCCAATATCTTTCAAAATCCCAAATTTAACACAATTTTCTACAGTCTGCATTCTCAATAGATCTGAGGGTACTAATATAAATACTCTTCTGCACCTTTCCGCAACGATAGTAGTTATCATAGTTTCAGTTTTTCCCGTACCTGTTGGCATAACCACTGTAGCTGTTTCTTTGCTAACAATCCAATGTGCACGAATAGCGAACACAGCTCCTAATTGTGCTTGACGCAAACCATTTGTATTTTTTAAACTATTTTCTGTCACATAATTTACTTTATTATCCCAGGATTTTCTTATTTGCTCACAACTATATGTTTTTCCTTTTTCACTTTCGTAACACCGCAAATAATTCTTTCCGAATGATTTCTTAATAATAGGCATATTACCATTCTCCTCTACTCACATCACTTCTACCCAATAATCTCCATATTCTTTATATTTTATTAGCATGATGACGATATCCGAACGAAACAGCTTATACATTCCACTTATTCAACTAATTCATTCCCTGCCCTCTTAACTTTGTATTTTTTGCCTAATTTTCAAAAATTCAATCCTCCTACAAGTCCGTTCCTAACTTCGGTAAATCATTTAAACTTACTGTCTCCAATGTCTGCAACTGCTGTACAGCTAATTGTCGGAGTAATTCCATTCTCTCTTTTTGCATCTTCCCCTGATTAATCAATACTGCATTATAACTTTCCAAATTTGCAAGCACCAACAACTGATTTAGAGTTGCCACATCCCGCATATTCCCTTTTGCTGCTGGATTTTCATCTTTCCACTGTTTCGCTGTCTTACCAAACAAAACAACATTCAACATATCCGCTTCATTGGCATAGGTATATGCCACCTGCGCAGGTGTTAATTCTGGTGGAATCAAATTATCCTTAATTGCATCTGTATGTATCCTGTAATTTAGTTTAGATATTTCTCTGTTTAAGTTCCAATTCAAAGATAACCGGCTATTCTCATCTGCCTTTAATCTCCTGTAATCCTTCATGATATATAACTGGAATTCTGGAGAAATCCACGTTGCAAAAGACATAGCAATATCACTATGAGCATATGTTCCGCCATAACGTCCCGCTTTTGATACAATACCAATCGCATTCGTAGTTTCTATCCATTTCTTTGGTGACATTGTAAATGCGTTTGCTCCTGCCTGCTTTCTAAACCCCTCGAATTCGAGGGGTTTAAAATCTGGATTGTGCAGCCTTTCCCATAATCCCAAAAATTCTATTACATCTCGATTTCTCATCCAATTTTGTATAACCGCTGTTGGGTCATCACTTTTATATCGAGCGATATCTGTCAATGAAATAAATTCATTTTCAAAGTCCTGCGTGTAAATTCCGATATCTATCCCATTGGCATGAATCGTTTCTTTTATTACCTTTCCCATTGTACCTCCTACAACCATGTCCAATATGTTCTTCTTGTTACTAACATCTTACTTAAAGTCTTTTACTTCTTACTTTCATCTTCCCACATCTTCTGATACTTTTCTGCTGCACACATCTTCAACCAATGGCAGATAGACACCATACGTTTCTTGATAAAGTTTACTGATTTTCTCCGCAATCTGATATGTACTTTCTTCCATCAAATCACCTCAAAGTATTTAAGTGCATCTTTTATCGCTTCCACTTTTTCTTTAGGCGGATGCTTTCTTGGCTGCTTTAATTCATCCACCGCATTAGGAGCATCATACTTTGTTAATTCCAAAGACCGTTTCACTTCTGCAATGTACGCAGTATGTACTTTAAACCCATAGTTTCTTTCCACGTACTCTTGTATCATTTTATATGTAATTTTCGGTTTCGGCTGGTATTTCTTTGCCCGCTCTGCAATTGCATCCAAAGGCATCTTCCCCTGGCCTTCTCCAAATTCCACTTTTACATCTATATGGCTATCCGGTGACTTGTGGGACAGAAGTACTACTGTCTCCACATGTTCCCCCCACGGAAACATATCCACCGGCGTAGCTTCCACAAACCTGTACCCTCTCTCACCCAGGTACTTCACATCCCTGGCAAGGGTCGCAGGATCGCAGGACACATACACGATACGGTCTGGGCCTGCGGTTACAACTGCATCCAACAGAGCCTCATCACACCCTGCCCTTGGCGGATCCAGGAATACCACATCGGCGTGGTCGACCTTCAGACTCTCGTCCTGCAGACCTTCGCCGCTAATCAGCTTAGGCAGCTCTTCCTCCGCCCGTCCACATACATATCTGGCATTGACGATACCGTTGATCACTGCGTTGCGGTTAGCGTCCAACACAGCCCCCTTAATGCTCTCGATGCCCAGCACCCGTCCCATTTTTTCTCCGTCAAGCTGTCCGTCATGGCTAGTCCTATAGGCATCCTCCATTTTTCGCACAGCAAAAAGGCCAATCGTACCCACACCGCAGTAAAGATCCAGAACCGTCTCCGTCCCTTTAAGTTCAGCGTATTCCATAGCCTTACCGTAAAGCTGTTCCATTTGCACCGGGTTCACCTGATAAAAAGACAGCGGTGAGATTTCAAAAGTCAGACCACAGGCTTCCTCTCGAATCACCGGTTTTCCTGCAATGGTGATGCAGGTTTCTCCGAAGATACTGCCCGGCAAGCAGCCGTTCTTGCCCTTGTTCACATTGACAACAACGCTTTCCAAGCTGTATTCCGTTCCGTCCTCTGAAGGCGGCAGACTGTAAATAGCGTCATCCAACATTTCCACCAGTTTTGCCCCATTGGGAATCCCCTTACCGTTGACAATCAGCACCACCATGACTTGACCGGTACCTCTGGCGGTCTTGACCACAAGGTGACGCAAGAGGCCCTTTTCCCACTTCGGGTCGTAGGCAGTGATGTTGTCAGCCTGCATAAACTGGCGCAAGGCCTCCGCCGCAGCCATAGCCGGAGCAGACTGGAGCAAACAGTCCCGGCAATCCACCACTTCGTGGCTCTTGGCACGATAAAAGCCAACTGCAGGCTCGCCCAGGTTTTCCACAACACCGCCCTTTCTGGTAATAATACCTCCGGTCCATACAGGCATAGAAGCCTTGTTCCGATAGCGAAAAGGCTCTTCCATACCGATAATGGGCCGCACCTGCGGATTTTCTATGCCGCCAAGGCGCATCAGCTTGTCTCTGACCTGTTTTTCCTTCAGTAAAATCTGCCCATCGTAGGTGATACTGCTGTAAGGGCATCCACCGCAGGAGCCTTGGCTGTGTCCGCTGTATGGGCATAACGGCTCCATTCTGTACGCTGATGGCTCGAGCAGTTCCACCAGTCTGCCAAAGGCATAATTTTTCTTTACCTTGGTCAGCTCTGCCAGAACCGTATCCCCGATTACTGCTCCTTTGACAAAGACAGCCATACCGTTACTTCTTCCGAGACCTTGGCCTTCCTTTGTCATGTCTTCTATTTTTATCTGAACCTGTTGTCCTTTTTCCATCTTTCTTGCCTTTCTTCGCTACGTTCCGCTTCTCGCCGGAGCTTTTGACCGACTTGCCTCTTGCTCCCGGTACGTGATGACCACTGCGGTTTCCCCTGCCATCCTGCTCTTTTCTTCGGCCTCGATGCTCTCTGCTGTCTGCAGCCGGCTTCTCCGTTTCCTCATGTTCTTCGATATCACCCATACCCATACGCAGAAAAGCTGCCGCCACTTCCAGAGGATCTACACCATCATCCGTACATCGTTTATAAATGATTTTCATATAAGGAATCAAATCCTTATCCTGGCAGTAATCCAATGCATCGCTGACATTTTTGTATGCCTTTACCGTAAGTGCGCTTGCTGCCGTAGGCATTTCCTTCTTTTTAATCTTGGTGTTGCAGTAGTCCTCCAGAGAATCGATCTTGTACTTTTCTCTGGACGTAATCAGAGAGACGGCTCTCCCCTTTCTGCCGGCTCTGCCCGTTCTGCCGATACGGTGAACATAGTACTCCATATCCTGGGGCATATCGTAGTTAAATACCATATCCACATCGTCCACGTCAATTCCACGTGCGGCTACGTCTGTAGCCAAGAGAAGTTCCAGACTGTCGTTTCTGAACAAACTCATCACTCTGTCTCTCTGGTGCTGAGATAAATCCCCATGTAAAGCTTCCGCTGAATAACCTCTGGCTTTCAGGGCCAAGGTCAGCTGATCCACCTTTCTCTTGGTGTTACAGAAGATTAGCGCGCGATGCGGGGAAAGATAATCTAACAACCTGCATAGAGACGTATCCTTTTCCCTTCCTTTTACCATATAATAGGTCTGCTTGACAAGGGGTATGGTCAATTCCTGCTGTTCCACCTTGACCAGCTTAGCGTCCTGCTGATATTCCTGGGTGATTTCCAGGATTTCCGGCGCCATGGTAGCGGAAAACAGTGCCGTCTGTCGATCCTCGGGAAGGCTCTTACAGATGGTTTCAATGTCTTCTCTGAACCCCATATTCAGCATTTCATCTGCTTCGTCTAACACCAGCATAGACAAGTCTTCCAAGTTCAGGGTTCCTCTGCGCATGTGATCCATGACACGTCCCGGTGTACCGATAACGATGGAGACCCTGCCCTTTAGCGCGCGGAACTGTTTTTCAATGTCCTGTCCTCCATAAATCGGTACAACTTTCACGCCCTCTACATGTCTGGCCATCTTCTTCAGCTCTTCCGATGCCTGAATAGCCAGTTCTCTGGTGGGGCATAAAACCAGACCCTGCACCTTTTTCTTGGCCGGATCCAGGTTTTCAATCATGGGAATACCAAAAGCTGCTGTTTTTCCCGTTCCTGTCTGCGCCTGACCGATGATATCACGGCCTGCAAGCAGCTGGGGAATTGCCGCCTCCTGAATCGGCGTCATGTCGATAAAACCCATTTCTTCAAGACCCTTAAGGATCCGCTGATCTATTTTTGATTCGTTATATTTCAAATTCTAATTCTCACTTTCGTCTAAATACTTTTTACTAAACTCTTCTTCGGTTTCGGGATAACCATAATAAAATCCCTGAACCAGTTCTACGCCTTTTTCTCTGGCGATTCTGCTCTGTTCCTCCGTTTCCACACCTTCCAGGCAGACCGCTTTGCCAATACCATGACATAAATCGGTAACCGTTTTGAGGGAAGTGTTGTTAAAGACATTGGTATCGATATCCTTTGCAAAGATCCTGTCAATTTTTACAGTAGTTGCCGGCAGTGTAGACAGAGAAAGCAAAGAAGAATAACCTGTGCCAAAATCGTCCAGCGCCAGCTGTATACCAATATCCAAAATATGCTGCAGGGAATTCATCAGCACCTCATCGTTTCTGACCAGATAGCTTTCCGTCAGTTCCAAAATCATCCGTTCCGGTTCCAGATCAATTTCCTCCAGTACATTGCGTAAATAATCGTCAAGGCCTACATCCAACAGCTGCGGATAGGAAAAATTGACACTCATACGTAAATCGTGACCCCTACTGCACCATTTCTTGCAGCACTGCGCCGCCTCCTTGAATACCCATCTTCCCAAAGCAGAAATCATTCCATTCTGTTCCATCAATGGAATAAACTCCAGCGGAGAAACGTTGCCGAACTGGTCATTATGCCATCTGCTTAGGGCTTCTGCACCGTAAATTCTGCCGGTCTTCACTTCTACCTGCGGCTGGAACACCACGGAAAACCCTTCGAAATTGTTTTCTACACAAGCGCGCAGACTTTCGCTCATGGCCAGCTTCCTCTCGTTCCCCTTTACGATCTGTGAAGAAAACACAGTAATCCGGTTCTTTCCCCTAATCTTGGAATACTCCAGAGAATTAGTGGCTCGTTTCAGAAGTTCTAAATAATCTCTGCCGTGTTCGGGATAAATTACACAGCCGGCAGAAATCGTGTAGAAATATTTTCTTCCATTATATTCCTGTTGGCGACAGAATTCCTTTTGGATATGAGAAAACAATTCCCTGCCTGCATCTTCACGGCTTCCGGGGAATAATGCGCCATATCTTGCGCCATCCAGACGAAACAGTCTGGCCTCCGGCGGCAGCATATGCTGAAGTTTTCTGGCAGTAATACGCAGAATCTCATCACCGAAGGCGGGGTCATAGAGACTATTGATATTCTTAAAACCGTCAATATCCAGAACGACGATACACAAAGATTGTTCGGCATTTGCATCCAAGTGTCTTTTTATCGTGTTCTCAAAACTAAACCGGTTATGCAGCCCTGTAAGTTGGTCAATGCTGTGATTTTCTCCCCTGTTTGTAATCATCCCGGCAAAAAGGTCTGCTTCTCCGTTTTCATCCCGTATCATCTTTCCCCGGCAGCGAAGCCAAATCCACTCACCCTTCACATTTTTCGCCCGGTATTCGATGTCGTGCTGTTCTGTCCGACCATCGGCAATCTCCTGATTGCTCTCAAGAAATCGTGTTTCATCATGAGGGTGGATCAATCTCGCCCAAAACGCAGATGCATTATTCAGAACCTCACCGGGCAGTCCAAACTCCTTAACCATAGCCGGCGGGTAACGAAATACGCCGGTTTTTAAGTTGCCGACAAAGACATACTCATCTGTACTTTCGCTGATTGCCTCGTAAAGTTTATCCTTGTTATAATTAAAACTCGTAAAGGTTTTTGAATTTATTGACGAAAACAGCTTTTCTTTTTCTCTCTGAATATGATACTTCCGTTTCTGCTCATACATACGTTGGTCTGCAATGGCAATTAACTCGTTAAGCGTATAATGATTCTCCGGTTTTATCGTTACGGCTCCACAGCTGCAGGAAACGCTATAAAAAATATCGTTTTTCTCTCTTTCCGCCCAAAGACGATACTGCAGATTCTGAATCCGTTCTTCAACTACATCCTTACCCTTGCCATAATAGGCCAGAATAAACTCATCCCCGCTAAGTCGAAAAAACAAATCTCCCTTTTCTGCCTGGGATTTTATCACATCGGCAAAATAACGGAGCACCTTATCTCCCTCAAGATGACCATACATATCGTTAACCTGTTTAAGTTCATTGAGATCACAGAGAACCAGTGAAAGTACCTCTTTCTCCTCTCTTGCCTGCGCCAGAAGTTCCTCCAGTCGCTGCTGTCCCGCACGCCGGTTAAACATAGCCGTCAGATCGTCGTGGGATGCATCTTTAGAAAGTAATACCAAATCCGTTACATCAGAAGCGCATCGAATAAAGTATGACCTTCCATTCCATTTTACAATTCGATCAAAATTCTGATAGATTCTCCCCGTCACGGAGTTCAGCTCATTCCAAAAATAACTTTGCCCTCCGCCTTCTAACAACTTTGGAATACTGCAAAAATCGCAGGGACCGTCCATATCCCTCTGCAGAACCTTCCAGCAGATCTGTCCGGCACTATCGCTCAAATGAAATTCTCGGCGAAGCGCCTCGTTCATATATAAAATCTCGTAGGTATCCGGATCCATGATATACATATGGGCGCTGCTTCCGTCGATAACCTCCAGCAAAAAATCGTTGTCAAAATGATGCAGAGAATCCACTCTCATATTTCCTCCCTTGTCTTTAATGGGCAAAAAGGCCTATCTTTATAGTTTATCACAGATACCCTTAAAAAGCGAGGGATATATAGCCGGTTCGACACAAAACGACAAAAATAGAAAAAAACGGTCAACGGATTCCGCACTATATGCCGCTTAAATCCATTGACCGTTTTGCAAAACAGTTTCGTAGATGTTGCCGAGCAGAAGCTCTATGCACCTCTATACCTGTAGCAGATTATTCCAAGGTCCGATGATAACAAAGGTAATCAGCGCTGTTGCCAGTACCTTTCCCGTCTTCGGATCGATAGCTCTGCCGTTGCCGCGCACCATGGTCTTTCCAATACTGGTATAGTCGATGTGGAAGAGGAATTTCTCTCCAATCATTGGTCGCAAAAAACTAATGCTGAGATCAGTAGTCGTAACGCCCTTCTTGGTGAACGCTACACCACCCATACCTGTCGCGATGTCGAACACGCTGCTGATAATGCCGCCGTGTACACCGCCACTGGGGTTCAGACACCACTCCTCCGGTTCAAACTCATACTCAATCCATTGTTCTTTCTGACTGCAGTCTACCAACTTTAAATCTATCCAGTGATTCAAACGGTTCGGCTGCAAGTCGTCGGTCCTGAGGTATGCTTCTACTACTTTTGCAAATGCTTCGTCCTTCACAGTAATTTCCCGTCCTTTCTTCGACACATTATAATAATTTTATCATGGTGGACATGTTTGTCAATACTGAAAATTCTTGATTGCGATTAACAAGTGATAATGTCATAGTGTAAATTCACAAGGGAAAATGTCACCCCTGATGATATAATCAACTCATGAAAAAGGAACTCATCACTATGACCAGAAAACAATTTCAGCGATACGAAACAATTTGTCGTACT
>JAXKAR010000007.1:0-2000 GCA_036305845.1 Emergencia sp. | reverse complement strand
TGTCCGTCAGTTCCCTGACCGCTGCTAAATCCCCGGAATACTTAATAATCAAATCCCACTCCCTGTCAATAGGGTCGTATCCAACATCCAATTCCAGTGACTTCTCTCTTTCTTCTTCCGTAGCATCCAGTGCCAGGTTTAACAGATTCTCAGCTTTCTGGCTTTCCATCGTCTTTACTCTCCTCGTATAATAAGTTTGTAAGCAAGAAAACAGCTTGCAGACTTATTCTTTTTTGATTAGACAGAAGGATAATTCTAAACATCCTTTCCGAAGATTCTTCTTCAATCATGCTGGTTCATCCATTCTCTGTCTATTGGTTAATAAGTTACTTTATAGTCATGGTCCCAGATGTTACAATAAGTTCCATAAGAACTGTAGCTATGGTTATTGCTTCGTCACTCCTGCAAAGCGTTTGCTATTGCCAAGAAAGCATGCAACCCTAATACTACGCTAAGACTTATTACACAAATGCTGCATCCTGGTATCTAGCCACCAGCAGGGTATTTCTGCCAGGTAATGCTCATAACGCGAGGTTTAGGGCGGCGTAGTGATCTGGGATAAGCCATGATTACTCTTCTTCATTTTTATCGAAAGGTGGTGATGATCCGTGAAAGAACATATTGATTACCTCTCAACTCTGTTTGTTGGGATTGACATTGCATCCCGTGTTCATGTTATTTCTGCACTTGATTTCCATGAGAAGTTCTACATCAAGATGAAACCTGTAGAAAACACTCAGGAAGGTGCAGTTCTTATAGAACGGATGATTTCTGATGTGTTAGCGCATAACCATTCGTTCAAATACGTTGTTATCGGTATGGAATCCACTGGTTTCTATGGTGTCCATCTGGCTAATTATCTTTCTGCCAGTGACCTGCTTGCACCATTCTCGGTCAGGGTTTACTGTCTCAATCCAAAGGAAGTTAAGAACTACAAGAAGTCCTTTAACGACATTGGAAAGAATGATGGCATAGATTCCTATGTGATCGCTGATTTTGCACGTGTAGGACGTATTGCAATCAAGCCATGGCGCGGTTCCCAATACCTTGCCCTACAGCGGCTTACCAGACACCGTATGCATATCACTGAATGTATCGCAAGAGAAAAGACCTACATGCTTAACAACATTTATCTCAAGTTCAGTGAATATGCATTACTTCGTGATGGACAACATCCATTCGCTAACAAATATGGTGCCACAGCCGAAGCTATTCTTACTGAGTACACAACGAATGAAGATATCGTAAACTCATCAGTAGAATGCCTCGTCGCTTTTATCAACTCTAAGAGCAAAGGTCGTATTGCTGATCCAGAAGAAACAGCAAAAATCTTACAGGCTGCAGCCCGCAACTCATACCGGCTTGACAAATGCCTCTATGAGCCACTTACTATCTCAATCGCTTCTTCATTTAACTGTATCAGTTCTTTTGAGAAAGAACTGAAAGCGATTGATAAAGCAATCCTTCAAACAGTTCAGGGACTAAACCCTGACGAGTACACGGTACTGAATTCCATTCCCGGAATCGGTAAGGTTTATTCAGCCGGTATCTTAGCCGAAATGGGTTCCATTAAGGCTTTTCCGAATGCCAATGCTCTCGCAAAATACTGCGGTATCGTTTGGAACGATAATGACTCTGGCGACTTCGTAGCGGAGGACAAACACATGAGCAAAGCTGGCAACAGATATCTGCGCTACTACATCATAGAAGCTACCGGAAGCGTAATAAGACACTGCCCCGAATACAAAGCCTTCTATGACAAGAAATATGCTGAAACAAGAAACCATCAGCATAAACGAGCACTCGCGTTGACTTCCCGTAAATTTATACGTCTGCTCTTCGGTCTGCTGGACAAGGGCCAACTCTACTCTCCGGAAAAGAGTAGGTAATCCACACCATATATCGAACTTACGTTCCTTTTAGACCGTAGGTCTATTAAAGTTACCCTTTTCCAAAAAAATCTTTTTCATTTTCCTCTTGACATATCACCAAATTGCTTT
>JAXKAR010000006.1:0-57037 GCA_036305845.1 Emergencia sp. | reverse complement strand
TGGCTAATGGCGTGAAAGATTGCAGTGGCTGTATGGTTCCCCATGTGAGAGGAAATTATGATTTCGTAATGAAAAAATTGGCGGAGCTGTATAAAAAACTTGCAGATGAGAAAGCAAGTGAAGCGTGAATTACGTTTTTAATCATGGTTGTTTCCAAAGATCGGGGCGAGAGCGGTTGCTCTCGCCTTATTACATTTTGATGTTTATTTTGTGCAGTATGCAATCAGTGTAACCGGATGCCCGCAGGAAGACGACAGCTTTTCTTCCGCTTCACGAACGATAGACAGTTCTTCCGCAGAAAGAACGGAAAAACTGGATTGATGTTTATCTTGCATTTTATCACCACCTTTGCAGATAGTATTTACGAGATACCGAAGAATATGCGATGATTGAGGCAGAAAGAGCTATTGCTATGCTTCGGACAAAAAGTTAAAATGTAAGAAAGAAAAGGAGCCGTTATGTTTTTTGAGATTCCGGATTATGTCAATAAGATATTGAAAACATTAAATGACGCGAACTTTGCAGCGTATATTGTGGGTGGATGTGTCAGAGATGCTTTTATGGGAAAAGAACCCTCCGATTGGGACATCTGTACCTCGGCAAAGCCGGAAGAAATTAAGACCTGCTTTCCCGGTGAGAAAACCGTGGATACGGGAATTCGCCACGGTACGGTAAGCATTGTTACAGGCGGAGGCATAGTGGAAGTTACCACTTACCGTGTCGACGGAGATTACAAAGACGGCCGCCATCCGTCATCTGTTGCCTTTACTTCTTGTATTGAAGAGGATCTGGCAAGGAGAGATTTTACGGTCAATGCCATGGCCTTTCATCCGGAGAAAGGGTTGGTTGACCCTTATGGGGGCAGAAACGACTTGGCAAAGAAACAACTGGTTTGTGTGGGAGACGGAGAAACGCGTTTTGATGAAGACGGGCTGAGAATTATGCGTGGACTTCGATTTGCCTCAGTTTTAGACTTTGATTTGACTGAAGAGACGGAGCGCGCTATGGAGAAAAAAATTGCCTGTCTCGATCGTATTTCGGCAGAGCGGATCAATGTGGAGCTTTCTAAGCTTTTGCTCGGCTGTGGTGTGGATCGAATAATGACCCGATATAGCGCCTTACTGAAATCTGCAGTTGGCGGAATTTGTCCCGGAAAGGTAGAACATCTTCCCAAAGACTTGGTGATTCGACTTGCAGTGGTTTTTCCGGATAATACGGAAGAATGGCTAAAGGCACTGAAATATAGCAGACAAGTTGTTAAAGAAGCATCGGCGATCTCCCGTCTCCTAAAGCAAAAATCCCCGGAAAATAGAATGGAGATCAAGAAACTGCTTAGCCGTGAGGGGAAACATATTGCCGGACTTTACTGCACGATAATCGGCAGAAAGCCTTTGATAGAAGAGATTCTTTTGTCGGGAGAATGCTGGAGTTTGCAGCAGCTTGCTGTCGACGGTCAAGACTTGCTTGCAGAGGGCGTTGAACCCGGCCGGCAGATGGGTCGGCTTTTGTATCGGCTTCTTCAGTTAGTGATAGAAGAAAAGCTGGACAACCGGAGAGAAACCCTGATAAAATATATCCATAAGCAGGTCATGGAAAAGGAGGACGAAACCATGAGAATAGAGAAAGTTTGGGTTGTATCGTTCAGTCCGACAGGACAGACAGAACTGGTTGGAGAGCATGTGGGCACGGCGGCTGTTCGTATGCTGAAAGGAGCTGAACTGGAAGTCATAGATGTAACACCACCTGCAGCCAGAGAAAGAAGGCTGGTGTTTGGAGAGTCGGATTTGGTTATTTTTTGTACACCGACATATGCAGGAAGAGTACCGAATAAAATCATGCCGTATTATCGTGACTGCATTGAGGGCAATGGCGCTTTAGCAGCGGCTGTGGTGACTTATGGCAACAGGAGTTATGATGATTCTCTGATGGAGCTGTCACAACTGGCTGTACAGAATGAATTTTCCCTGATTGGTTGTGGCGCATTTGTTTGCCAGCATGCCTTTGCAGAAACGCTGGCCATCGGACGTCCCGATGAAGACGACTTGCGCAGTGCTTCTGCGCTGGGCAGGGGAATTGCAGAGAAGATTTTATCCGGATCTCTGTGCAAACCGGAAAAAATTCCGGGGAATGACCCTATCGGACCTTATTACGTGCCAAAAGGAACAGACGGTCAGCCGGCGGTATTTTTGAAGGCAAAACCGGTGACGGATCATGAAAAGTGTGTGGCTTGCGGTCTTTGTGCAAAGAGCTGCCCGATGGGAAGCATCGATGCAGAGCAGGGTTTTGAGACGACCGGAATCTGTATCAAGTGTCAGGCTTGCGTGAGAAAATGCCCAATGTGGGCCAAGTCCTTTGTGGATGAAGCTTTCCAAAGCCATAGGCAGATGCTGAAGGAAAATTATGCCGGTGGTGACAAGAAACCGGAGATCTATTTATAGCAAATCGATCAGCGTTTGCGGATATGGTGGGAAATCGGATTTTTAAAGTATCTGCGACGTTTCTCTTCTAAGAGGATAGGAAAATGGTGGGATTTGCATAGAAATCAAATTCTGCGACAGATTTTGCTGTTTTAGATCGTAAAATGGTGGGAAAAACCATCTAAATAAAAATATGCGACAGAAAAGTTTCCGAATAGAGGACTTTGATCGTGATAGTAGAGTCTTCTAAGTGATAATCTGTCGCATATTTTTGTTTTCTTTAAGTCTCCCACCGAATTTTACGTGGTTACAAGAAAAAATGTCGCAGGAAATGCAATTCTTAATATATCCCACCACACCGAGTGAATCAGCGGTGGAAGTTTTTGATTCGTGTGATTGGACGGGTTAGTTTGATGTTGGGATGAACCTTGCGATAGAACCGGCAACCACATTAACAGGCATTGTCTGTAAGGTGATTTTTCCCGGACCGCTAACTACGGTATTGAATACGCCCTCTCCACCGAAAAGCATGTTTTTTACACCTGGAACAGAAACAATTTCCATGGAACAGGTTGCATCCATCATGGCCAGATAGCCGGTATCTACGACCATGGATTGACCTGCTGCCAGCTCATATTCCACAGCGTAGCCATCGATTTCCACAAATGCAGTACCGTGTCCTGAAAGCTTTTGCATGATGAAACCCTCGCCCCCGAAGAAACCGGAACCGATCTTCTTCTGAAAGAAAATAGATAAATCTACACTGGATTCACTGGCAAGAAATGCGCTTTTCTGAACGACAACTTCTTTGCCGGGAGCGATTTCAAGGGCTTTGATTGAACCCGGAAAACTGGATGCAAACGTAATCTGACCCGTGCCGCCGTGAGCAGTATAGCGATTCTGGAAAAGCGTATCGCCGGAGAACATTCTGCCCAGAGCTTTGCCTAGACCACCGCCGGTAGTGGTTTCCATTTTCATATTAGGGGTCATCCAACTCATGGCGCCGCTTTCGGTAATCAGTGTTTCTCCCGGTTCTACACTGCAGATGACTGCAGGAAGCGGTTCGCCGACAATTTTATAATTCATGGTGTTGCTCCTTTCTGGCAATAAAAAAGAATGGTTTTCTTAGATTGTAACAGAATAAGAGGTGAAGTGCAAAGCAGAAAAAATTGTTTTGTAAAAGCGTGCATTGTGTTATATAATAATTTCATGGCGTAGCGGCATTGCCGCGAGAACGGAATATAGAAATTTTGGAGGAAACGATCATGACAGAACCTGTTTCAACGAATTTTATTCATAATATCATTGAGAAGGATTTAGAGTCACAGAAATACGGAGATAAGGTGTATACACGGTTCCCGCCGGAGCCTAACGGTTATCTGCATATTGGACATGCCAAATCTATTGGCCTGAACTTTTCCACGGCTGCAAAGTACGGCGGCAAGTGTAACCTGAGATATGACGATACTAACCCGGTCAAAGAGGACATGGAATATGTCAAATCTATAGAAGAAGACATCAAGTGGCTGGGCTGGCAGTGGGACAAACGTCTTTGGGCATCTGATTATTTTGACCAGATGTACGAGGCCGCTGTTACCCTGATTAAGAAGGGAAAGGCCTACGTTTGCAACTTGACTCCGGAACAGATGAAGGAATACCGCGGAACCCTGACTTGCTCCGGAAAAGAAAGTCCTTGCAGACTTCAGACCGTTGAAGAAAATCTTCGTCTATTTGAGGAGATGAAAGAGGGTAAATATGCTGATGGCGAAATGGTGCTTCGTGCCAAAATCGATATGTGTTCGCCGAATATCAATATGAGAGACCCTGTCATCTACAGAATTGCACATATTGAACATCACAATACGGGAAATAAGTGGTGTATTTATCCGATGTATGACTTTGCGCACCCTATAGAAGATGCTATCGAGGGTATTACCCATTCCATCTGTACTTTGGAGTTTGAGGACCATAGACCCCTATACGACTGGGTACTGAAAGAAGTCGGCTGGTGGGACAATCCGCCACAGCAGATTGAGTTTGCCAGACTGGACATTACCAATATGGTCATGAGCAAACGTTATCTGCGAGCGCTGGTCGAAGACGGTATTGTCGATGGCTGGGATGATCCGAGAATGCCGACCATTGCAGGACTTCGCCGCAGAGGTTATACACCTGAGGCTATCCGGGATTTCTGCGAACGAATCGGTGTGGCAAAATCCAACAGCTTGGTAGATATTTCTCTGCTTGAACATTGTGTCCGTGAGGATCTCAAGACTAAAGTGGCAAGCAGAAATGTTATTGAGAATCCGATTAAGGTTGTCATTACCAACTATCCGGAAGACCGGACCGAGATGGTAGAGTTGGAAAACAATAAGGAAGTTCCGGAAATGGGCACTCGTCAGATTCCATTCTCCAGAGAGCTTTATGTAGACGGCGCTGACTTTATGGAAGAACCGGTAAAGAAATACTTCCGTCTGTTCCCCGGCAACGAAGTTCGTTTTAAGGGCGCATACTTTATTACCTGCAATGAGGTAGTCAAAAATGAAGACGGCACAATCAAGGAGCTTCTTTGTACCTATGATCCGGAGACAAGAAGCGGATCCGGGTTTGAAGGCCGCAAGGTCAAGGGCACGATTCACTTTGTCGATGCCAGGACCGCAGTTAAAGTCAAGATCAGAAACTATAATCATTTGATGATTCCTGACGAAAACGGCGAGAATGTGCTGAATCCAAACTCTGTAGAAGAGACCTGGGGATATGCAGAACCTTCTTTGGCAGAGGCCAAGCCGGGAGAGAGGTTCCAGTTCTTCAGACACGGTTACTATATTGCCGATAGCAAGTTGACAACAGATACAGAGAAAGTATTTAACAGAATTGTAGATTTAAAGAGCTCTTGGAAGCCAAACAAATAGGGGATTTAACAAGTTTTCCTTTGGGCTTCTGTTTCCCTTTGGGCGTCTTGTTTGACGCTGAATGAGCGTGATTTTAACCGCACCCGCGGCGGAGAGAAAAACTGTCGGGTGCGGGTTTTTATTATTTGTTTGCTGGTATAATTTTACAAAAATGTAAAATGCAGATTGAAGCGTGGGAGAAAAAGTGTTAGAATGAAAATAGATAAACGATCAAAAACGGGCGAACACGGATTGGGTGACCGCCTGTCTGGTTGTTTGGGCGAAGGAGGAGACTACTTCTCCTGGCTGATATATTTTATATTACGACAAGCGCAACGATGAACCCGATGGAAATTAGGGCGAAGGCGCCAATATCCATCCAGCTTTCAAATACCCGTTGCCTGTTCTGTATTCTGCTCCACCCATAGAACAATACGCCCGGCGCAAAGATCATGGCAGAGATGATTACGTTGTCCATACCGGTGGCATAGAGCATCCACAGACCGTAGACGGTGCCTAATATGGAGACTAACCAGGTTTTGAAGTTGACATTGTTACGGTGAGCGCGCCGGTCTTCCATCGTGGTTTTCAGGCAGAAAAGCGCTGACAGCACGAACGGAATCATGATTGCGCTTGTTGCAAGGGTGTACATGGCTTGATAAGTGGAAGACTGGAAGTAGACCACAATCAGGAGAATCTGGATGATTGCTCCGGTTACAAGTAATGCGGCACGCGGTGCGCCTTTCTTGTTTTCCCCGGTAAGGAATCTGGGAAAGCATCCATAGACTGCCGGGGCAAATGCGCTGTCGGCGGTAACAATTGTATAAGAAAACATGGCGCCGGCAATAGAGATGATAACACCGATATTGATCAGCGTTGCGCCCCATGGTCCCACGACGCTTGCCAGAAGCCCCGCCATAGCCGGACTTGCAAGGCCGGCCAGTTCGCTGCGCGGCATAACGCCCATACTGAGTATGGAAATCATCACATAGAGGATTAGCAGCGTCAGAAAAGAAAACTCCGTTGCTTTTCCGGCAACTGCAGTGGATCGAGCTCTTCCGGAGATGACTACAGCGCCTTCTATACCGGTGAAAATCCATACAGTGGTATAGGTGGTTTCCAGGATCTGTTGGCTCAGAGAAAGTCCTGTGTCTTCACCAAAGAAGTTATCCAGAAAGATATTCAGGTCAAAAGCACCCAGAAAGATGACAAAGACGATGAATGCCAGGATAGGTACAATCTTTGCGATGACGATGACTGCATTGATTGTGACTGCTTCCTGAACGCCGCCCATAACCATAAACGTAAAGAGCCAAACAATGATTGAGGCGCCGATGATTGAGGCCAGATTATTTCCTCCTGCAAAGACGGGCATGAATTGCCCCAGGGCGGCAAAGAGCAGTGTGGCAAAGGAAACTTGAGATAAAATCGCGCTGATCCAGTAGCCCCAGGCAGAGTTAAAGCCGATATACTCACCGAACCCTTCTCTTGCATAGGCATAAATGCCGCTTTTTAGTTCCGGCCTCACAATGCTGAGGCGGTTGAAGCACATTGCCAGCCCATACATACCGACGCCGGCAATTGCCCAGCCAATCATAACCGCCAAGGTGCCTGCACCGTTTTGCGCCATATCGCTGAACATGCTGAAAACGCCGCTGGCTAAGGTAGTGCCGATAGCGAAACAGGTTAATTTAAAAAGACCTAAGCCTTGTTTTTCGTTCATAATGTTGATATCCTCTCTTAGTAAGAATGAAGTTAAGGTTAATGTGTACAAAAAGAGGATAAACTATGCAGGACTATTTTGCCTTACACTGCAACGGATTTATGCAAGCATGATTATAGAGGATACGAAAGGAATGAAACTGCTATGACAGAGATGTTGATGATTGGGATAAAATGCCTTGCGGCAATTTTGGCTGGTGTTTTTGCCGGAAATGGCGCAGTATATGTATTCAACAAAATACCCGCGGCATGGCTTTGTGATTATGGAGAAAAGCCTTCTGCGGCGCTTACAAACCCATATAATCAGCGGGTGAAAAGTTATCCGTGGAAGTTTCTTTTTACCATGTTGTTTGTTATACTGGGCATAAAACTGGTCATGGATGACTGGAGGTTTGCCATAGCGGCGCTTTGCTGCTTGTGGCTGCTTTTGGAAATGGCCATAGCAGATAGCAAATACCGTATCGTTCCGGATCAGTTTGTGCTGTTGACGGCGGTGACCGCATTGGGATTTATCCCTTTTCACGGAAATTGGACAGATTGCCTATATGGTGGTCTTGCCGGATTTGGTGTAATGACCTTTACCGCTTTGCTTGGGAAAATGGCTTATCGCAGAGAATCGGTTGGTGGTGGAGACATAAAGCTGTTTTCTGCTTTGGGTCTGATTATGGGACTGCGAGGTATTTTGATTGTGTTTGCGCTTACCGCCCTGCTCAGTGCAGTTCATTTGATTTGGCTGCTGGCGAGAAAACGAATTAAACGACAGGACCAAGTGCCTATGGTTCCGTATATCGCCATTTCTGCAGGGGTCTATCTGGTTTTCCTTTGGGATGGCGGAGCCATACTGCAATTATAGAAAAATTGTCATTTCTACGTACAATTTAACACGTTTTGTGGTATAATGATTCCACGACTTAACGGTGTTGCCGCAAGGAAGGAATCATTGAATCATGACTTGCGATGCTATTTTCAGAGGAATCGTCATGGGATAATGTCCGTACACGCCGATTGGCAAGCGGAAGCGCAGACAGAGGCGATGTATGACAGATGTCAGAGCGCACAGCGATTGACAAGCGAAAGTGCAGTTCATTGCTCCGATGTTGACAGATTTTTCATTAATCAGGATTTGTGTCAACAAAATGAGAGGTACTCCCTTTGTTTTTTAGAGATCTGGAGGACGATGTTGACAGATTCGACATTTTTTTAAAAAAGTGTCAATTTTGTCAACATATTTTGTAAAAAACGTTGGCAGATTCGACAAAAATTAAAAAAATAGTCAACTTTGTCAAGATATCATCGGAAAACATCTCTATTTCTGAGATGCAGAGGCGAAAATGTTGACAAAAATAAGGGAAAACCCAAAATCTGTCAACTTTTGCACAAATCCACTTTCAACACCTTGCTTGCCAATATCGGTAATTTATGCAGTAGAGTAGAAGCACAGCAGAGCGGTAGAATGGTACAACGGTATACCAGATGTGGCTAATTGGCACAGCGACAATAAAATCGGAAAATCAGCAATGTAAATAGTAAATACATAGATGATCATTAAATATAACGAAATGAGGATACAAACATGATTTCAAGTAAACAAAGAAGCTATTTGCGTGGTCTTGCCCAGCAGACTGACCCGACGGTTTATATCGGAAAACAGGGACTTACAGACAATATTATCAAAGAGATTGAAACCGGATTTGAACATAGAGAGCTGGTAAAGGTTAAGATTCAAGAAGGCTGCGAGTTGGATCCTAAAGTTACGGCAAATCAGCTTGCAGAGCAGCTTTCAGCAGAATTTGTACAGGCTATCGGCCGTAAATTCACCCTTTACAGAGAGTCCAAGGACAATAAGCAGATTGAGCTGCCGAGACGATAGGAAGACGGATACAGGCATAGCATGGAAAGGAATATTCTCTTAACGATTCAATATGACGGTACTGGGTTCTCCGGTTGGCAGAGACAGCCGCAGGCGCGTACGGTTCAAGGAGAAATTGAGAAAGCGCTCAGCGCGCTTTGCGGAAAAACGGTAGAAATCAACGGAACAAGCCGTACAGATGCCGGTGTTCATGCCCTTGGGCAAAGAGCATCTTTTCGCGGCGAATTCGGTATTCCTACAGATAAGATTCCCCGTGCGGCGAGCAATTTGCTGGCCGGAGCAATGGGGAGCGGAAGAAACTGTGGAGATGTACGGATTACGGCGGCCGAAGAAATGCCGACAGATTTTCATGCCAGATTTGATTCAGTGGGAAAGACATATCGTTACTGTATCAGGTGGGGAGAACCGGATGTGTTTCAGCGAAACTACTGCTATCAGCTGAAAGAGCCGCTGGATACAGCAGCCATGCAGAAAGCTGCAGCGCTTATTGAGGGTACCCATGATTTTGCTTGTTTTCAGGCGGCAGGAGGGACGCCCCGGGAGACAACTGTTCGGACGATTTATTGTCTGAAGATAATCCGGTCTGCAGAGAGAGAACTTCATATAGAAGTAACCGGCGATGGTTTTCTCTATAATATGGTTAGAATTATTACGGGAACATTAGTGGAGATTGGTCAGGGCAGGCGGAGACCTGAAGAGATTCCGGAAATTATTGCTTCGGCGGACAGGCGGAGAGCCGGTCATACAGCGCCGCCCCAGGGACTTTATTTAGTGGAAATTTATTACGATGAGAAATTGATGAAGGAGAGGCGTTAGATTATGGTTGAAACAGGAATACCGACCCAGGATTTAAGACCAAGCTGGGATGAATATTTCATGAAGATGGCAGAGCTTACTGCACAGCGGTCAACGTGTTTGAGAAGACAGGTGGGGGCAGTCATCGTCAAAGATAAACACATTATTGCCACCGGTTATAACGGGGCGCCAAGAGGTCTGCGCCATTGCGAAGAACTTGGAGGCTGTCTAAGGCAGAAGATGCAGATTCCGTCCGGTCAGCGGCATGAACTGTGCCGGGCGCTTCACGCAGAGCAAAATGCGATTATCCAGGCGGCTACTTTAGGACAAAGCATTGAGGATGCCAGCATTTATATTACCCATCAGCCTTGTGCCATCTGCGCAAAGATGATTATCAATGCAGGCATAAAACGGATTGTTGTCAAGGAAGGCTATCCTGACGAGCTGTCCGTAGAAATCCTAGACGAAGCGGGACTGAAAATCGTCATGCTTGAACAGTAATCTTTAGAAAATCGAGGATAACAATAACGATTATGGAAATTACAAGACTTACCTTGCTTGCAGCGTTTGTAACGGCATTTGTTCTTGCACTTGTCTTTTCGCCAATAGCGATTAAGATTGCGCCGAAAATCGGTGCGATAGATATACCCAAAGATGGGCGAAGAATGCATACCAAAGCTATGCCGAGATTTGGCGGGCTTGCTATCTTTGTTGGAACTACGGCGTCACTGGCCATTTTTGGCGGAAACAATGATAAAATTGTCCCGGTTATTATTGGCGGCACACTGATTTATATCTTAGGCGTAGTTGATGATTTGAAGAATCTGAATGCCAAAATCAAATTTGGCTGTCAGCTTTTGGTGGCCATTCTGATGTACAGCATGGGACTTCAGATTAAATTTATTACAGACTATTTCGGAGATGGCGTTCTTCATTTCGGCAGTGCGCTGTGTTTTATCGTGACGGTATTATGGATTGTAGGTATTACCAACACGATCAATCTGATTGACGGTTTGGACGGATTGGCGGCAGGAACAGCTGCAGTTTCTTCACTTTGCATTGCGTATGTTGCTTACATTCATGGAAATGAATACGGTATGATGGTGGTTTGTCTGGCTATGCTGGCTCTCGCCGGCAGCTGTCTGGGCTTTCTGCCGTTCAACTTTTATCCGGCAAAAATCTTTATGGGAGACGGAGGCTCTCTGTTTCTTGGTTTTATGATTGCAGTGCTTTCAGTCGTGGGACCGCTGAAGAGATCCACCATTATTGCTGTGGTGGTGCCGGTTATTGTGCTTGGTATTCCTATCTTTGATACTTTCTTTGCAATTTTGCGCAGAGCTGTTAACCATAGACCGATTATGGAGGCGGACAAGGGTCATCTTCATCACAGACTTATGGCATCGGGCTATGGGCAGAGGCGTGCAGTGCTTATGCTTTATGGAATCAGCGCTATCATGGGGATGGCTGCGGTTTTAGTTAGCCGTGAACTTTACAAGGATGCTTTTGTCCTAGTGGGTATTGCAGCAATATACCTTTATGTGTTCCTGACTGACCCGAACCACAAGATGCCGCAGATTAAGGCCGTCAATATCGAAAAGGAAGAACGAAAACAGGAGAAGTTGGAGGAAAGACAGCACCGGGAGGCGCTGCAGCAGGAGGAAACGGGCGAAAAGGAAACGGACAGACAGCTGCCTCCACAGGGAAAATAGCGATTTATTTTGGAGGAACAGTGAATATAGGAGAGAGAATTGATCCGCAGAACAGAGCGTTATATAAGAAATTGGTCCGCATTGCCGGGCCGATTGCCATTCAGGGGGTAGTGTCAGCTACCCTCGGTTTAGTTGACAATTTAATGGTTGGCGTCCTCGGCGAAACGGAACTGGCTGCGGTTGGGATAGCTACGCAGATATTTTACATATTCTATCTGATCTTATTTGGATTTACCAGTGGGATAGCTACTTTTGTAGCGCAGTTTTACGGGATGAAGGATTATGTCAATATTCGTAAGGTTACCGGGTTTTCTATCGTGGTAGCATTGTGTGTCGGCACATTGTTTTTTATAGGCGCAGCTTTCTTTACCGATCAGCTTTTAGGCATTTATTCTGATAACCCGGAAATTATTGCCATGGCCAGAGCCTATGTGAAAATCGGTGCGATTACGTTGATTTTTATGGCCATTTCTGTACCCCTTGAGATGGCTTTCAAAGCTACGCAGCAGACCAGAGTGCCAATGCTTGTCAGTGGGGTGGTGTTTTTTACCAATGTGATTTTGAACTACTGCTTTATTTTTGGTAAGTTTGGAGCGCCGGCGCTGGGGGTAGCCGGTGCATCCCTTGCGACGACAATTGCACGATTCTTTGAAATTTTCATCATGTTGACGTTTACTGCCAGAAAGAGCAACTGTTTCAGAGGTCCTGTTTCTGCATTTTTCGGATGGAAAAAAGAAATGATTCTTAGAATTGCCAAAAATGCGCTGCCGACTACCATTAACGAACTTCTGTGGAGTGTAGGACAGTCCATGTATGTGGCCGCATTTTCCAGAATCGGAACGACAGCATATGCATCTTTTCAGGCAGCGGCTTCAATCAGTAATATTTTCTCTTTTGCCGCCTTCAGCGTGGGCGATGCAACATTAATCCTGGTTGGAGAAAAGCTGGGGCAAGGCGAAAAGGAAGAAACCTATCACTTGGGAAAGAAGCTGTTGAAAATCGGTGTAGTAGTGGGAATTCTGATTGGACTTACACTGGTTTTATCATCGGGTACAATGACCGGACTGTTCAACCTGTCTCCGGAAGGCAAAGGTTATACACAGAAAATCCTGATGATTTATGGCTGCCTTTTGGGATTGAACCTGTTCAATGGCATGAACATTACGGGAACCCTTCGTGGCGGAGGAGATACCAGATTTGCAATGATTGCGGAGGTCAGCTGTTTGTGGCTGATTTCTGTGCCGCTTGCGTTCATCGGCGCTTTAGTTTTGGATTTGCCGATTTATCTGGCAGTATTGCTGATGAAAATGGACGAAGTAGTCAAGTGCATAATTTTGACCAGGCGCTTTCGGTCAAAGAAGTGGATTAATAATGTGATTTCGGGACTATAGATCAGTATTTTTACTGACTCTACCGATGAGGGGTAGAGAAAACCACAGATTCTATTCATCATATAGCTGTGGGAGGAATGATTAGATGGATCAGAAAAAAATCGGTCGCTTTATCGCGGAGTGTCGAAAGGAAAAAGGGCTTACCCAAGAGCAGCTGGGAGAGAGGTTGGGGGTCACTTACAAAGCGGTAAGTAAATGGGAGAACGGAAGGAATTTGCCCGACCCGTCCCTATATAACCCCTTGTGCAGGGAATTAGCAATCAATTTGATAGAGCTGTTTGACGGAGAACGGACCGGAGAAGACAATGTTCTTGAACGGGCAGATGACGTAATCGCAAACCTTGCGCAGGATTCGGAGAAAAAGACAATATATCGTGCCATTGCCATGATGTTTACTTCGGTGTTTATTGTTATGGGCGTTATGTTGCTGTTTATTCCTGCGCTCAAAGAGCTGGAGCAGGTTTATGCGATTGTAAGTGTTGCGGCAGGACTGACTTTTCTTTTTCTGGGTGCGGCCATCAAGATGTATTTGTGGGCAAAAAGCCGGGATAAAACCATTAGAAATGAGGGAATGGGATTTTGCAGTGGATTGACGCTGGTATTTATTACCCTGAAACTGACGGGAAACATTGACTGGAGTTGGAGCTGGGTATTTGCACCGGTTTGGATGACGGTTTGCGGCGTTATTCTATTAATGATGGTAGTTCTTCTATTCAGTTGGCTAAAAGAGAAACGACAAAAAAACACCGATAATTGAAAATATGATTGAGGGAGAAACGCGAGGAACGCGGATCTCCCTTTTGTTTTCGTATGCTGATATGATTATGCAGATGACGTTTAACCGATATGTATATCTCCTTCGGCAAGGATAATGCCACTTCCGCCAACCTTGATTAGGCAGCCGTTTTCATCTGCATTGATTTCGGTTAAAATTACTGAAGGGCGAGCCATTTTTTCGCCTTGGATGTATTTACAGGAATCCTGCGCCCGGATGAGGCCGTTTCTGTAGAAGTAGTAGGTCATTGCGCCGCTGGATGTTCCTGTGGCTGCCTCCTCATCAATATCATAAAGAGGCGCAAAATTTCTGGCGTGAGCAGTGACGCCGTTCTCGCAACTCAGCGTAAAGGCATGAACGCCGGTTACCGCATAGCGTGCGGAAAGATCTGACAGAGCCTGCATATCCGGATTTATGGCATCCAGTGCATCGATATCCGCTACGGGCATCATGATATCGGGAAGTCCCGTGGAAATGATTCTCGGCACATAAGGAATAGCAGTGGAGTCATAAGCTGCGCCCATTATGTCGTAAAGCTCTTTAATCTGCTCAGAATCTTGCATAATGGCAATCTCTTCAGGAACCGCCATATCCATCATGATAAAACCGTTTTTCAGTTCGATGTTTAAATCTCCTGCTAAGGTGTGATTGATACAGTGGCAGTTTTCTTCGATGATGCCCAGATGAAGCAATGCGCAGAATGCGCCGATGGTGGCGTGACCGCACAGATCTACTTCTGCGGCAGGGGTGAAATAGCGAATTTGAAATTCATGGTTACCCAGCGGTTTGATAAAAGCTGTTTCCGAGTAGCGAAGCTCGGCGGCAGTGCTTACACAGACTGTATCAGCGGGAAAATCTGCGCCGTCAGGCAGAATGACTACGCCTGCCGGATTTCCACCGAAAGCAGTGTCGGTAAAAGCGTCTACGATTAAAAATTTCATGAGACAGTTCCTCCTGTTTTATTCTGATTATAGTATAGAGGATAATTTGAAATTGGGCAACAGACAATTCGGATTGCATATAATTGTGGAAGAAAAACAAAAAATATTTAGAAAAATAGTATTAAAACAACAAAAAATTCGGTAATTCTGTGAAAAGGAAGTGAAACATGCTCGCAAAAGGTGTAAAGCTGATTTTTTGTGACTATACTAATAAGGTCACTTGAAAGTGGCAAATTTAAGAAAAAGAGGAGAAAACATATGGCAAAGAAGCTATTTGTTGTGTGGCTCTTGATTACCATGGTAATTTTCTCATCGATTTCTATTTATGCTTATTCCACAAAACCATCAGAATTCGATGGGAGAAAAGAAAGCCGCACAACGGCAGAGGATGTTATGGAAACTGCAGCAGCAGTGAAAACCTCAGCAATAAAAGAAAGTGAGGAAAACTATTTGGAAGGTCTGGCGGCCTACATTCGCCACGTTAATGGAAACGTGGGAGAAAGTGAAGCCCTGGACATGGCAGAGCATTTTGTAAAGTATGCTGAAGAATATAATGTAGACGAGAAAATCGTAATGGCCATTGCACAAAACGAAAGCACCTACTATAAGGATGCCGTCAGCTGTGAGGACTTTAAAGGTCTTATGCAGACGGGGGACGGACTGGCAAGAAATGCCGGATACGATCCTTCCCAGTTATTTGAACCGGAAATCAGTATCAAGGTAGGCGCAAGATATCTGCGTATTAAGATGGACGAATTTGGAGACGTGAGACTGGCGCTGACTGCGTATAACCAGGGGTCGGGTTCAGTACACTCCGGAAACTACTCTACCGGTTATGCAGATCTGGCTATGCAGAGAGCAGAGACGGTGGAAACTTATCTGGAAGAAAACGGATATATTTAATCGATAAGGCATGGAATAGAAGGCGAAAGGCGACCGGGAAATAACCGGCCGCCTTTTGCTTTTTCCGGCTTGCGTATTGACGCAGGATAATGATATACTATAGTTTTAGAGGAGAATGATACAGATGGAAGTTTTTAATCTTGCACCGGTAAAATACATAGAAGATAAGATGCTGATTCTGGACCAGACAAGACTTCCCGGTGAGGAAGTCTATTTGGAGATGAAAACTAAAGAGGACGTCTGGGACGCCATTTACAAGCTTAAGGTACGGGGGGCGCCGGCCATCGGCGTGGCGGCGGCTTACGGCCTTTATCTTTCTGTCAGAGATGTTGAAGAGTCGAATTTTGAACGGTTTTGCCTGAGCGTAAAAGAAACGGTGGAATACCTTTCTTCGGCAAGACCCACGGCGGTAAACCTGGCATGGGCGCTGAACCGAATGTATGATAAGCTTTGCGCGCTTTCGGACGAGTGCGTAGAAACGGCAAAGCAGTTTCTTTTACAGGAGGCGGAGAAGATTCGCAGAGAGGATGAGGCAGCCTGCTATGCCATGGGAGAGCATGGATTGTCACTGCTTGAGCCGGGTATGGGCATTTTGACCCATTGTAATGCGGGAACGATTGCAACCGCCCGATATGGAACCTGTCTGGCTCCTATATATCTGGGACAGGAACGGGGTTATAATTTTAAGGTCTTTGCTGACGAAACCAGACCGCTTTTACAGGGCGCAAGGCTGACCAGCTGGGAACTTAACCGGTCTGGCGTGGATGTAACGCTGATCTGTGACAATATGGCCTCTACAGTCATGAAAAACGGCTGGATTGACGCAGTCGTTGTGGGCTGTGACCGGATGGCGGCTAACGGAGATGGCGCCAACAAGATTGGAACCTCAGGCGTTGCCATTTTGGCAAAAGAATATGGGATTCCGTTCTATATGTATGTGCCAACCTCCACCATCGATCTGGATACGCCGTCGGGAGAAGATATCGAGATTGAACTTCGGGATGGAGAAGAAATTTATAAAATGTGGTACGAAAAGCCTATGGCGCCGGAAGGAATTAAGACATATAACCCTTCTTTCGATGTGACGCCGGCAAAGTATATTACCGCAGTGATTACAGAGAAGGGAATTGTCAGACCTCCATACGGAGAAAATCTGGCTGAATTGTTTAATCGATGAAACGGGAGACTAAGATTTATGCATTGATGGTGGCTGCTGCGTTTTTGTGGTCGGGCGCCTTTATTGCGGGGAAGTTCACTGCGCCGTATATTCCGTCGGCAACGGTGACTTGCCTCCGCTTTGCCATCGCATCGGTGATGCTGTATTTTATGATGAAGCGGATGCAGGGAAGAGAACCGGAGACTGAATATGCTTTTCACAAAGGGGACATGCCCCATTTTCTGTTTACCGGCATTGTCGGTATGGTGGGCTATCATATTTTCTTTTTTGAAGCGCTCAACTATACCACCGCTATCAATTCGTCCATTATCAGAGCAGTTGATCCGGTGGTTACCGTAGTTCTGTCTTTTGTATTTCTGAAGCAAAGGGTTCCGGCGCTCAGACTTTTTGGTATCGTTTTGTCCTTGGCGGGGGTGGTGCTGACCATTACGTCCGGGGATTTGGGGAGCCTTTCGGAACTGAACCTGAACAGAGGAGATCTGTATATGTTAGGCGCAGTGTTATCTTGGTCGGCTTATGGCGTGTATACCAAGAGCAAGTGTGGACATATACCGCCGGTAGTGCTGACCTTTTACAGCTTTCTGGTTTGCACGGTGGTGCTTATTCCGTTTATGCTGTTTGAAAAACCGTGGGAGTTCTTTATGGATATTTCCCTTTCTGCATGGCTTGCCTTGCTTTTTATGGCGGTATTCTGTTCAGGGATCGCTTACTATATTCAGCAAATTTCTCTGCGGGTGATCGGGCCGACAAGGTCCTCCATTTTTGTCAATTTGGTGCCGGTATTTTCCTTTATTCTGGCTACATTGATTTTGGGAGAAACTTTACAGCCTGTTAAACTGGTGACCACTTTGCTGATTATTGCCGGCGTATGTATTTGCCAGCTTTCGGGAAAGGAAAAATGCGACAGGGGCGAAGATTCCTGTGTAATAAATTAAGAATGAAGAGGAGTTTATACGTGATGAAAAACCAAGAAAAGAGCTTTTTAGAACGTTATGTAAAAATTATTGTTGTATTTGCTGTAATGGCGGGATCGACTTCCGGGATTTTCGGCAGTGTCATCAAAGCGCCGTCTATGGCGATCGGGTTTTGGCGACTGACTTTGGGACTGCCTTTCTTTGCTGTACCTGTGCTGCTGAAAAACAGGGATACGCTGAAACAGATTTCCAAGAAAGATTATGCATGGACTTTTGTTGCCGGCCTGTTTTTGTTCCTCCACTTTTTCACCTGGTTCAGCGCGGTAAAGCTGACCAATATTGCCAGCGCTTCTGTGCTCGCATCACTTCATCCTTTGGTCGTGCTTTTAGTTACTATTTTTGTCTTTAAGCGCAAGGTAGGAAGAAGACCGGTAATGGGGATTATCGTAGCGCTTTTGGGTGGAACCCTGATTGCAGGTCTGGAATACAATCAGCCGGGAGAAGGCAACTTCCTGGGCAACGTGTTGGCCTTCTTGGCCGCTATGTTCATGGGGCTGTACTTTACAGTGGGGCATGAGGTCAGAAAGAATGTGCCGGGAAGTACCTATGTATTCCTCATGTTCTTATCTTGCTGGCTTTGCTTTGGCGCCGGAATGATTGCATCGGATACACCGGCGTTCGGCTATTCTACAAAGGATTACGTGCTGCTCATCGGTCTGACTGTGGTTTGTCAGCTTTGCGCCCATGCCGTATTCAATCTTTGCTTTGGACATGTGGACTCGCTGTATGTATCAGCATGGGAATCCGGGGAATGTGTTTTCGCCATTATTATGGGTGTGATTTTCCTGGGGCAGGTGCCGAGCCTTATGCAGATTGTAGGCGGCGTGATTGTCGTTGTGGGATTGCTCTACTATAACTACTATACGGCCCTTGCGGAAAAGGAGAGTGCATGAGCTATAAAGTGAAATTACAGACTTTTGAAGGTCCCTTTGATCTTCTGGTCTATCTCATTGAAAATGCGCAGATGAATATCTATGATATTCAGATTGCCGAAATCACCAGTCAGTATTTGGAATACGTGGAAGATATGAAAAACGTGGACTTTACTGCGGCTACCGAGTTTATGGTTCTGGCGGCCACCTTGATTGATATAAAGTCCAAGATGATTTTGCCAAGAACTACTGTAGAGGGAGAAATCGTTCTGGAGGAAGATCCACGAAGCGAACTGGTAGAAAGGCTTTTGGAATACAAGCGCTACAAGAACGGCGCAGAGATCCTGAAAGAACGGGAAGACTATATGTCCATGGTCTATGAGAAACCTCAGGAGGACATTTCTTCTTACCTGGAAGAACCGGACGAATATCTGCATCTTGATATTCGGGAATTTGCTTCAGCCTTTGATTTGTTTTTGCGAAAGAAAAAGAAGGAAGAAGACGTTCGCGCCCATTACACTCGTGTAGAACGGGAAAGGGCAACCATAGAGTCCCGCATGGTATATATTCGGGATTGCTTTACACGGGCATGGAAAGAAGGTCTGAAGAAACTCAGTCTGAAAGCGTTAATCCCCGATAGGAAGAGCCGCTATGACGTTGTCGTCACCTTTGTCTCTGTGCTGCAGATGATGCGTGATAAGTATTTGGATGCGGAACAGAAATCCACCTACGGTGAAATTACCATCGTAGCAGGAACCAGGGAAATGGAGGAAACCAAAGTCAATGAACAGTAAAAAAACCATAAAATCCGCGCTGGAATCCATGATGTTTGTCTGGGGACAGCCTTTGGACGTGAAGACCTGCGCAGATTTATTTAATATCAGCAAAGAGTCTGTCACGGAACTTTTTCTGGAGCTTGCCGAAGAATATGAGCAGGAAGGCAGAGGCATTGTGATTCGCCAGGTGAACAAGTCTTTTCAGTTCGTAACCAGAGCTGAAAATGCGGAATTTATCGAGCGGCTATGTACACCGGTCAAGGTGAAGAAACTATCCCAATCAGCCCTTGAAGTGCTGGCGATTATCGCTTATAAGCAGCCGGTAACAAAAGGCGAAATCGACGCAATCAGAGGCATAAAGTGCGATAGAGTCATCGAAGGCTTGCTGAAAAAAGAACTGATTTGTATCAAAGGACGCTCTGAAGGCATTGGCAGACCGATCCTGTACGGAACAACGGATACTTTCCTGAAACAGTTTGGTTTTACCAGTTTGAAGGAGCTTCCGGAAATAGAAGATATTGAGGGGGTAATCAATACGGAAGAAGTTGATGAACCCGGACTGGAACAGATAACGATAGAAGAGGTGGAATATGGAAAAGGAGAAATTTAAGTGTCCGGGCTGCGGTCATGAAATGGCGATGGAATTACATGAGTTTATCGATGTAACGACAGACCCGGTGTACAAGGAGAAGTTGCTGAACGGAGAGTTTTTTAAGGTAAAGTGTCCTGCCTGTGGTGATGAAACTCTGGCAGAGTATCCGGTTATGTATATGGATCCCGATAAAAAACTGACGATTTATATGGCGCCGGGGCATGAGGAAGATCTACTGGAGCAGCTGAACAGCTTGGATATCCCTGACGCTGATGCAGATCCGGAGGCGGTTTTTCGTTTGGTAGATACCTGCGAGGAATTGATTGAGAAAATCCTTCTGGCAGACAAGGGCAGAGACGATCGTGTTATTGAACTTTATAAAGCTGTCCTTGCAGAAAATGCAAAGCGGGAGTGGCCGCAGATCACTGCAGACAGACTGTTTTATTTCTTTGACGAGGAAGATGAGTTTTTTATCGCCTTCGGCATGGAAAGCGGTCAGGGAGAAGAACTGACTATAGATATCGAAGACACAATCTATAATGATTTGGCAGAAGGCTATATGGAGCCGCTTTATGTGGAACCGAATAAGTATGCAAAGGTTGACTCGGCTTGGATTGCGGAGCGAATTGAGGTAGAGGCGTAGGAAACAGGCGTCTGTGATTATGCATTAGGATGTCGGAAGGACTTTGGCTCCCATGTATAGTGCGGTTATACTGAAACGGTGCAAGGAGGAGAAACATGGACAACGGAAGAAGAAACTGGAAGATAACACCCCTTGGTGAAGAACACATCGAAGCTTATCTGGAAATTTACTTAAATGCTTATCCGGCATACAAAAGTCAGGATGATGCATGCAGAGCCTATTATAGAGAAAAGATCAGAACCGATATGGGGTATGGCGGAGATGTTACCTTTACGGGCTTGTTCGAGGGTGATGAGCTGATTGCCATCATGAAGATTGTGCACTTTTCTATGAATCTATTTGGAAAAATGCATCCGGCAGAGGGCTTGATGTCTCTGGGCGTTCATCCCCTGCACAAGAAAAAAGGCGCAGCCCTTGCCATGGTCAAATTCTTTGAGGAATATGCTAAGAAAGCAGGCGCAAAGGTGGCGATTCTGCTGCCGTTTAATATGGGATTCTACCGAAAGATGGGTTATGGCTATGGGATCAAAATGGATGAATATCATATCCCGACCTTGAGTCTGCCTGCGGGCGGGGATCTTTCTCAGGTCAGGCTGCTGACGCGCTCTGACCTGCCAAAAGTGCTTTCCTGTCATGAAGATTTTGCAAGAGCGAATCACGGCATGGTCATTAAATTCGGTGAAGAAATTCGAGAGATGGAAAAAGATGATGCGGTGAAACGAGCAGGTGTTTTTGATGGAGAACGGCTGAAAGGTTATGCAGCGTTCCGTTTTATCAGCGATCATGAAGAAAACTACACGCTGAATCATATTCAGGTGGAGGAACTGATTTATGCGGACGGAAAGGTCTTACGTGCCTTGCTGGGATTTTTGCGCCTACAGGCTGACCTTGCTCAGTCGGTGGTAATTCGCAGCGGTGAGGAAGATTTTTATCACCTTTTGGACAATCCGCAGGACTTATCCGGGCATTATATGCCTTTTGGCTATATCCAGACCAATGTTTCTGCTGTGGGAACCATGTATAAGATTATAGATCCGGCAGCCTTTGTCCGGGCAACAGACTATCGACATTTTCCGGTGGAAGATTTGACGGTAAAGGTGATTTGCGAAGACGAAATGGAAGGCGGAAAGCATACTTTTTCTATTGCCTTTGAAAAAGATGGGGAAGGGACGAGTCGGTGGACGGCTTTTGAAGATCCAACAGATTCGAAGGATTCGGCAGATGTCACTTTACAGTGCAAAAAGGCTGACTTATCTTCCTTGCTTATGGGCGCATGCCGCTTATCCTCCATGGTTCGGATGGGCAGTATGGACGTCAGCGACTCGAGTTACATCAGCCGTTTGGACAGGTTGTTTGTCTGTGAACAAAAACCATGGAGTAATTCGGACTACTAATTTAATATCATGAACAAAGCATGTACATCCTTTGGACTTTTGGACGAGTCTTGGGGATGTACATGTTTTGTTATGTAAAGGGAAGCGCTGTCCTTTATAGTGCTACCACAGAGACAGGGTTTCTCGGCACTGCTGAATTTTGCAGGCGGCGGAAAGCTGCTCTAAATGTCCCGGTTTCTTGTAGTCAAGACCTGTGACCAGATGAATTTTATCGAGCCTGTAACGAATGGTATTCTCATGCTGAGAAAGGGTATTTGCGGTTTCGGCAATACTGTAGCTGCTGTGGCAAAAGGTTTTCAATGTTTCTGTCAGTCTGGTGCTGTTTTCTGCATCGTAATCCTCCAATTTTCCCATGATCTGTTGGCTGAATTGTGACATCTCTGTGCTTTGGCAAAAAGGCAGAAGGATCTGCGCAAGTCCCAGGCTTCTATAGCGACTGACCTTCTGTTTTTTGTCTGTAGACAGTAGGGCTGCATGGATACTTTCGGTGATGGCTTGCTTCAATTCGCCCAGATAGTAGTGCGGGTTGCTGATGCCAATGGCACAGTGCTCGGTTTCCAGCAGTACTTCTTCGTGAAGGACAGTCAGAACATCCTCTTCTGCAGTAAGTTGGCCCTCTCCCTCTGCGCAGCATAAAAACAAAATGCCATTTTTGTACATGGAGAAAAAATTGGCTGCGGTATTCAGTTTGCTTTTCGCAAAGCGCTCTGCATAGACCGAAAATTGATTTTCACTGAAGAAATCGTCAAAGGTTAGATAAAATGCCTGATGCTGATCAGAAAGGGACGGGTTCAAGCGAAGGCTTGAGCGGATTGCGTCTTCAGCGGACAGAGGTTCGGTGAGAAGCCGATCGAGTTCTCTCCTGACATAAGTCAAGGAAGAGAGCTCTTCGATCTGGCGGTTGATGGTGTAGATCACCTCTTCAAAGTAAATGTCTGAGGAATCAATAATAAAAATCGGGAAATTCTTGGAATCTGCGTAGCGCAAAACGGCCTCCGGCATAGGAAGCCGGAAGACGTTTTTTATGGCCAGACCGGCGGCGCCCTTGATAACCAGATGTTTGACCGCATCGGTAATCAGATAGGGACTTTCCTTTGCATAGAGAAATGTAGCCAAAACCAGTTGGTTTGGCTGAAAGTTGGTGTGGAAATACTTATTCTTCAGCTCCGGCTGCAACTCATAATCCAGAATGCCGGCGCGTTCAATGGGGCGGGAAAGACCACCGCCGCCTGCAATCAATCTGAGTCCCGGTTTATAGGTGTTGTAAAAGTCGGAAACGGTATAAATCATATGCCCTCCATTTGTAAAAAAATACAATCAAATTCTATATTTATCTGCATTGTACCGCTATATACGAGAAATAGCAACATAACTTCTGTATTTTTTAACAATTGTTATACTTTGCTTTTTTTCGGCGTGCCGACTAAAATAAAGGTATAGACGGAGGTAAAGGTAATGGAAGTAAAAGTTTTGGGAAGAAAAGAACTTGTTCAGCTGCTGGAAATGCCAAAGGTTATCGAAGGCGTAAAGGCGGCCTATCGTCTGAAGGCGGAAGGAAAGACTGTAGTTTGGCCGTTGGTATCTCATCATTTTGAGGAGGAACAGGCAGTAATGGATATTCGGTCAGGTGGTGTTTTTGGTGATGAAAATCTGCATGGCCTGAAAATGCTGAACAATTTTCCGCAGAATAAGGAAAAGGGAGTACCGCCCTTTAACGGTATGTTGATGATCTTTGACTCGAAGACAGGTATTCCTCTGGGTGTTATGGACGCTGCGCATATTACCTGTATGCGAACCGGTGCTGCGGGCGCCATTGGCGCACAGGCGCTGGCTAAGCCGGATGCAGATACTTTATTTGTTCTGGGCGCAGGGAAACAGGCAATCTTTCAGATTGCAGCCGTATTAACCGTACTGCCGAAAATTCGCAAGGTATATGTGGCCGACGCTCTGGATTTAGAGAATGCAAAGCGCTTTGCTGCAGATTGCCCGGGGCGGCTTCTGGAAGAATTCAACCTGGAGTGCGGAGCTGTAACTTTTGCGCCTGCCATTGACCTGGAAAAGGCTGTGGGTGAAAGTCAGGTTATTGTGACCATAACCCCGGCAAGAGAACCGGTCATCAAAAAGGAATGGGTAAAGCCGGGAACCCATTTTAGCTGTATCGGTGCAGATATGGAGGGAAAGGAAGAAATTGATCCGGAAATTTTTGCCGGTGCCAGAGTCTTTGCTGACGATATCGGGCAGTGTGTACGAGTAGGAGAAATGGAAATTCCGGTGCGGCAGGGGATTTTACCGCAAGCGTCCATTGCCGGAGAAATCGGTCAGGTTCTTGCAGGAATGATACAGGGAAGAACCTCAGCAGAGGAAATTACCATTTTTGATGCCACCGGACTTGCCATTTTAGATCTGGTTACAGGGAAACGAGCCATCGAAGCGGCATGTGAGAAGAATCTGGGCATAACGGCTGATGTATAACGTCGGGTAAGAAAAGAAAGGGAAATAAGATGAATATTGACAAGTTTAAAATTGAGTATTGGCTTAATCCGTTGGATGCAGTGGCAAAATACAATCTGGGTTCCAGCTGTTGTAAACCGGTGACCCTGAAAGAGATGCTGGAAATGACCGGCACGGACAAAGAAGCTTTCTTCCATGAGCTGGAAGAAATGAGCCTTCATTATGGCTACTTTGAAGGAATGCCGAGACTGAAGGAGGCCATCGCAGGGCTTTATACCGATGCAGTAACGCCGGAAATGGTTCTTTCTGTCCACGGTGGAACCGGGGCGAACGCTATCGTCTGCTATGCGCTTTGCCAGCCGGGGGATAATGTGGTCAGCATACTGCCGAATTACCAGCAGTACTACGCCATTCCTCAGGCTCTGGGCACAGAGGTGAGAATATATACCTGTGACGAAAAATCCGGTTATGCGGTGGATATGGATGCCATAAGAGCGATGGTGGATAAAAATACTAAGATGATTAACCTGGCAAATCCCAACAATCCTACCGGCTATACGCTGACAAAGGCGGAGCTTGAAGAACTGGTGGATATCGCCAGAGGTGTAGGCGCCTATGTGGTCTGCGACGAAATTTACAGAGGACTCAGCGATGAATACATGTATTCAATCTGTGATCTTTACGAAAAGGGAATCTGCACCAGCAGTACCAGCAAGGTATTTTCCAGTGCAGGGACCCGAGTGGGCTGGATTGTGACCAGAGACTTATCCATAAAGGACGCCATGATGAACCACAGATCTTATAACAGCATCTGTGAAGGTCCGATCAATGAGCTGATTGCGGCAATCGTATTGGAAAATAAGGACGTGTTTTATCAGCGAAATCTGGCGATTGTGGAAGAGGGAAGAAAAGCGCTGAATCAGTGGATTGCAGAAGAACCTGATTTCTGGGTTGCCTGTGACAGTATGAGTTCTACGTCTTATGTGTATTATGATTTTGACATGGACCCGATAGAGTTCGCACAGGGGCTGTACGATACCAAGGGCGTGCTGATTTGCCATGGAGAGTGTTTTGAACAGGATAAAAGCTTTCGTATAGGTTACGGCTTTGGTGATGTGGATTATCTGAAAGCCGGGCTGAAAGAAATTTCTGCCTATGTGAAAGAACTGAAAGAAGCGGGAAAAATTTAAAGAAAAAGAAGAGAGCGGCAGCCTGTGTGATTGGCTCCGCTCTTTGTTGTAGTGGTTTGCTACAGAAGATTGTATTTATTCAGCTTGTTGTAAAGGCTCTGCCGGGAAATGTTCAGCTCTTTGGCGGTTCTGGTAATGCTGTAGCGATTCCGTTCGATAGCGCCTTTCAGAATATCTTTTTCTAAAGCGTCCATTTGACTGGAAAGGGACATCTGCGGCTTCAGATATACGGAGGCAGAGGCGGGGCCGCTGTTTTCATCCTTTTCCGCAGATTGATGGATGAAATTTTTCTTTTGATATCGCATATAGTCGGGAAGATCATGTTGGGAAATCATCCCCTTGCTTTTGATGGTGCAGACGTATTCGATGACATTTTTCAGTTCACGGACGTTGCCTTCCCAGGCATAGGCGTCGAAGAATGCCATGACGTCAGGGTCAATACCGGTGATTTCGTGATTCAGCATCGCATTATAATGGTTGATGTAGTGGTCGCAGAGAAGAGGAATGTCATCCCGTCTCTGCCTGAGCGGCGGAATGGAAAAACTGGCCACGTTCAGCCTGAAAAACAGATCCTTTCGAAATTCGCCCCGATCCACCATATGCTCCAGCATCTCGTTGGTTGATGTCAGAATGCGGACGTCGACCTCCCGCTCAAAGCTTTCTCCCACACGACGTATCGCATTATTTTCGATGGCGCGGAGCAGTTTGCCCTGTAGATCTAATGACAAGGAGTTGACTTCATCCAGAAATAGAGTTCCGCCTTCGGCGGCTTCGAAAAGGCCGGGTTTGTCAATGGCGCCGGTAAAACTGCCTTTAGAGGAGCCGAAGAGAATACTTTCGATCAGGTTGCTTGGAATGGCGGCACAGTTTTGAACGATAAAGGGCTTGCCTTTCCGAGGGCTGTTGGCGTGAATTGTATGCGCGATCAGTTCTTTGCCCGTTCCGGTTTCTCCATAAATCAGAATATTGGCATTGCCGCGAGAAAGCATGCGGAGTTTGTCGAAACTGGCTTTAAAAATAGGGTTTTGGGTCATGATATCGTCAAAGTTGTATTTGGCCGATACTGAGTTTTTCTTTTTTCGTCCGGACTTGTTGCCTAACTCAATAGACATGACCATACAGCCGATGACCCCGGTCTCGTTGATCAGGGGATAGGCGGAATTCAGCGCTTTCTTGGGAACGCCGTTAACCTCGAATTCCTGAAGCTCGTTGATGATGACGCGCTTAGTGTCGATGGCGCGAAACAAGGTGAAATCTTCTCGTTTAAAGAAGGGGTAAAGTTCAAAAATTGAACGACCGATAGCATTCTCGTAACGCATCATATTAATCTGATCGTTGTAATCCTCATAGTAGAGGATCTTTCCGTTGACATCACTGATGAGAATGGAGTCGCTGTGGCCAAAAAGCTCCTTAAATACTTTGTCATCTGTTTTCATTGGTATTCCTCCGAAATTTTGATTTCTAAAAGAATAATAACAGAAGCAGCGTCTACAGACAAGACGAAATGTAAAATAAATAGACAGAATGTAAAAATTCAATACGACTTATTATAATTTTCAAAAAACATGGCGGCCGTTCAGATTAGAAATAAACCTGCAAATTTCCCTAAATTCTAAGGGGAAAAAGGTGGGTTTAATTTTTTTTGTAAAAAGAAATACACAATGGCACAGTTGTTGCGTTATATAACGGCAGATGCATCGATAATTCTGTTAAGCATATGGAGGAAAAGACAAGATGGAAAAATTAAAATTTGGGATGCTGGGCTTAAATTATGATACAGAAGCCGGAAGAGGATGGCCGGGCGCAAGATATGCACCGAAAAGTATCAGAGCTGCTTTGGCAGGTATTATGAATCGAATGGAAGACGGAAAGCTCTTCGACGTATGCAACAACTATCTGGTAGACTATAACCGTATTGACTTAAAAGATTTTGGTGATACTGATAACATTGTCCATTATGAACATCTTCAGGCGCTCAAAGATATGGCGGCGCAGATTGAGGAAATCATTGATCAGGGATATAAACCGATACTTCTGGGTGGGGATCACTCCGTAACGAATGCAGGTTTTATGGCGCTGCACGAAAAGGCCCGGGGCAAAATCGGCATTATTGACCTTGACGCCCACCTGGATATCAAGATAGATTCTCCCGTACAGGGCAGATATTCCGGCAGCAGCGAGATTAGAAGAGCCATTGAAATGGAAAAGTACGATGCAAAAAAAGTTGTAGAAATCGGACCACGTGGATTTAACTATCCGGAACATTATCATTTCATCAAAGAAAGCGGAATGACGATCTTTACACCGAGACAGGTTTTCTCCCTGGGCGCAGATGAAATCGCAAGAAGAACTTTGGAGATTGTCAGACAGGACACAGATTATATCTATCTGACTGTGGATATTGACGCTTTGGATATGGCTTATGCCATTGGATCAGGCGGGCAGGAACCGGCAGGACTGAACCATTTTCAGATGTCAGATCTGATTCGTGCATTTGCGCCATATGTAGATGTGGTTGATTTTGTAGAAGTGAATCCGATGACCGACCACAGAGAGCTGACCAGCCATGTGGCGGCAAATCTGATTTTGGACTACATCTCCGCTGCGTACTTTGATGCTTTTGAAAAGAAATAGGCGGTGATTGGAGGCTGGAAGATGAAATATTTACTGAAATTGAACAATTTTATTGTGCGGGTGGAGCAGGTCATTCTGGCCGGAAGCATTATCGCCATGGCATTGATTCTGATTCTCAATGTATTGGGCAGATTCATCCTCAACAAAGGAATTGCCTCTGCAGAAGAGCTGGGACAGGATTTGATTATCTTTGTTACCTTTATCGGACTCAGCTACTGCGCCACCACAGGCAAACATATCAATATGCTTGCCATCTTTGATATCATGCCGGGAAAAATGCGAAAGATTACTGCATTTCTGATTTCCGGCGTTACAGCGGCAACGATGGGTGTGCTGACCGTGATCGGATTTCAGTATGTGGGGATTATGCACCAGATTGGCAAAGTGTCGGTCAATCTGCATATACCGATGTATCTGATTATTCTCGTTGTCACATTGGGATTCCTGTTTGCTTGCTTTCAATATGTGTTGATTTTTATACAGAATATCATCCATAAGGAAATTTATCTGGGTCTGGAAGCGCCGTATCAGGTACCGGCAAAGGAGGTGGAATAGTATGCTTGCAGTATTGTTAATTATCATGTTTGCCTGTTTGATCTTGGGGCTGCCTATGTTTATGTCCATGGTGCTCAGCGCGACTGTATCTGTGCTTGCGTTTCTGCCGCAGCTTCCGTCAAATACCATTATTCAGCAGCTAATGAGTGGTGTAGGGTCATTTGCTTTACTGGCTATTCCACTGTTCATCTTTGCGGCGGATATCATGAGTTCGGGACGCACAGCTACTCGTCTTGTAGACCTGATGAAAGCATTTATCGGACATATTCACGGTGGACTTGGCGCTACCATGGCATGTACATGTACGCTGTTTGGCGCAATTTCCGGATCAACCCAGGCTACGGTAGTAGCCATTGGAAAGACGATGCGGCCAAACATGCTGCAGGCAGGCTACAGAGATGAAGACATTAATGGTCTTATTGTAGCCTCGGCGAATATTGCCATGTTTATTCCGCCAAGTGTGGCGATGATCATGTACTGCGTTGTGACAGGCACATCTGTTGGAGAAATGTTTATTGCTGGTATTGCGCCGGGAATCGTATTGTGTGTCCTGTTCTGCTTGTACTCCCACTTTCATTCTAAGCGTCTCAATGTACCGAGAAGTCCGAAGACTTCCTGGGCAGAAAGAGGACAGGCGTTGAAAAAAGCGATTCTTCCTCTTGGATTTCCTGTTGTTATCGTTGGCAGCATCTATTCCGGAATTGCAAGTCCTACAGAAGCGGCTGCCATTTCCGTACTGTACGCATTTATTTTGGAAGTGTGTATTTACAGGACGGTAAAGCTAAAGGATCTGGGTAAAATCGCCTTGTCTACAGGTGCGGTAACTGCTACACTGTTTATCCTTCTTTCCAGCGGTCAGATTTTCTCTCTGGTACTGACTTATGCCAATGTACCGCAGATGCTGACCAGCGGTATACTGGGCGATAATCCGTCCCAGATACTGATTCTGGCTTGTGTAACCTTGTTTTTCTTTATCGCCTGCATGTTTGTAGATCCGCTGGTTGCCATCGTAGTGCTGACACCGATGTTTTACGGTCCGGCAATGGCAGCAGGTATCGATCCGATCTGGCTGGGTATCATTATTACCATGCAGAATACTGTAGGCGCAGTATCACCGCCGTTCGGCTGCAACATCTTTACTGCCTGCGCAGCTTTCGATGTGCCGTACATGCGGGTGGTTAAAGGTCTTCCGGCATACATGGTCATCTTGATCATTGTATCGATATTATTAATTTTCTTCCCACAGATAATCACCTTCTACAGAGCGTTTATCTAAAAAGAAAGGAGTAAAGAAATGAAAAAGAAAGTTTTCGCACTGATAATGACTTTGGCAGCCGTAATGATTGGCTTTACTGCCTGCGGCGGCAGCGATGAGCCGGCGGCATCCGGAGAAAAAGAGACTTGGAAGCTGGCTCATACCGAATCCCAGGACACCATGTACGACATGTGGGCCAACCAGTTTGCTAAGCTGGTTAACGAAAAGTCTGACGGAAGAATCACCGTTGAGGTCTATCCGGTAGGTCAGCTTGGAGATTCTGCGGCACAGCTTGAAATGATTCAGACCGGAGGTATTGATATCGGTATCTTTGCATCCGGTGACGTTGGCAGCACTTTCCCTGCAGCCCAGGCATTATCCCTCAACTTCTTGTTCAGCGAAGATAATGCAGTAAATAATGCTGTATTGACGAAGGGCGAAGCGACAGGAAAACTGAATGAAATGTTCGAGGAAAAGGGTATCCACGTTTATGACTGGCTTTCCCTGGGCAACATGCAGTGGACCAGCAATGCGCCTTTAGAAACCCCTGAAGATTTTGACGGCTTTAAGATGAGAATTATGGCGTCGCCATTGATTGCGGCTAACTATGAAGCCCTTGGCGCAAGTCCGACAAATGTGGCATTTATGGAAACTTACAGCGCACTGCAGCTGAAAACCGTAGACGGTACTGAACAGCCGCTTAATGCCATCGAAGAAATGAAATTCTACGAAGTACAGGATTATATCACCATGTCCAACCATGCACAAATGGCAAGCTTTGTTGCTTTCAACGGAGAATTCTATAACAGCCTGAGTGATGAAGATAAGGAAATCATCGACAGCATCAAAGAAGAAATGGAAGTCTTTGCAGCAGATACTCTGGAAACCGTTTTACAGGAAAAATTTGATACAATCATGGCCGAAAAACCGGATATGCAGGTTGTAGAGCTGAGTGAAGAACAGAGACAGGCATTTATTGATAAGAGCATGTCCGTAAGAGATGATATCGTTGAATATGCCGGTGAAGAAGGCAAAGAAATCATGGAACTGGTTATCAAAGATGTAGAAAAATATGAGAAAGAAATTAATGGCTGAGTTCAGCTATAAAGATGCAGCTTATGATGTAGCTGCCATCAAGAGGAAGTTCTGGAGAAGTAAAGGCGAAAATGCAGTGAAAGCCCTAAAGAAAAATGGCTTTGACGCATATTATGCAGAAGACTGCGAAGCTGCAGCGGTACTGCTTTTGTCCCTGATTCCTGAAGGGGCGCTGATCGGCTTGGGCGATTCTCATACCGTATATGCTCTGGACCTGGAAGCCGGGCTTTCGGAGAAGGGATGTCAGGTTATTCCCAATGTAGCAGCATTGAATCTGCACGGTTATAATAGTACTGCGGAATACGGGTATATCAAAGCGCCTTCACGGGAGGAAGCAAGACAGCTTCTTGCTGATTATCTGACCAGCGATGTATTCCTTCTGGGTGCTAATGCAGTTACCATGAAGGGTGAGATTATCAATGTGGACGGTGTAGGCAACCGGATTGCAGGAAGTCTTTATGGAGCAGACCGGATTGTGATTGTGGCAGGTGTGAATAAACTGGTTCCCGATGAAAAGGCGGGAAGAGAGAGAATTCAATTTATTGCAGCACCGATGAATAACATCAAGTACGGCGATACCTGTCCTTGTGTGCAGACGGGGGTTTGCCATGGATGTGCCTTACCGGAGAGAATATGCAATATCACTACAGTCATGCATAAAAAACCGATAGAGTCTGATTTTCACGTCATTATCGTAGGCGAAGAATTAGGATTTTAAAAGAGAGCAGTAGCAGGGGCGGATGAGTCAACTCGTCCGTCCCCGCCGGGCTCTTTTTTTGTTGTTGATATGCGCTGGGTGGTTAATGGCGGTGGGATTTTTAAATTTAGAAGAATCTGCGACATTTTCAACCCCGAACCCGGGTCAATCCGGTGGGACTTTGAATTTTTTTTGGTTCTGCGACATTTTTGGGTTTATGTGGCAAAAAAATGGTGGGAATGAAGGTGTTATGAAAAAAATGCGACGGTTTTTCTCTGATGATTGGAGAGCTGTATAAGATAAAGGCGTACTCTGCCGGAAAATGTGTCGCAGATTTTAGCATATAGGCGCATGCCCACCGTTTTCTTTTACACAAATGGAAAAAATGTCGCAGATTTCTATTACTCGTAAAAATCCCACCATTTTCATGGTCGAGGGTGCAAACCCCTCACCCCACCCTTCAACTCCTTATAAACAGCGGCATATTTTCATGGGGAACAGGGCAAGCAGGGTAAATTCTTCCGGTTTCCTTTGCCATGATCGTTTATCTATGATAAAATAACAAGTTAGTAACGTTTGAAACGAGGAGACAAATATGGAGAATTTGATTTTAGTGGGAATGCCATCCTGTGGTAAGAGTACCGTGGGTGTTGTTCTTGCCAAAACGATGAATAAAGGCTTTGTGGATACAGATATTTTGATTCAGCAAGCCGAGCAAAAGACCTTGCAGGAGATTATCAACGAGAAAGGCAACGACTATTTTCACCAGGTGGAAGAGCGAGTGCTTTTGGAGTTTGACGGAAGGGATGCTGTAGTAGCAACCGGAGGAAGCGCCATTTATTTTGATAAGGCCATGGAAAAGTTCAAAGAACATGGCAGAGTCCTGTATCTAAAGGTTTCTCTGGATACGGTGCTTACCAGACTGAACAATATTAAGACCAGAGGAGTGACGTTGGAAAAAGGGCAGACTCTGGAGGATTTGTATGGACAAAGGGTACCTCTTTACGAAAAACATGCGGATCTGATTGTTGAGGCTGACGGTTGTACGGTAGAAGAGGTTGTAGAAAAAATTATAGATGCGGTTAAGGAGTAGAGAATATGATTAATGTAAGTAATGTGAGTTTGAATTTTAGCGGGCAAAACCTGTTTAAGGATGTAGACCTGAAGTTTACGCCGGGAAACTGTTACGGGATTATCGGCGCAAATGGGGCGGGTAAGTCTACCTTCCTGCGAATTTTGTCAGGCGATTTGGAGCCGACCACCGGGGATGTTTCCGTAAAGCCGGGGATTCGTATGTCGGTGTTGAAACAGGATCATTTTGCCTATGACGCCTATACGGTTTTAGATACGGTCATCATGGGAAATCAGCGTCTGTATGACATCATGCAGGAAAAAGACGCTATTTATATGAAAGAGGACTTTAGTGACGAGGACGGTATTCGTGCTGCCGAACTGGAGGCTGAGTTTGCGGAAATGGACGGCTGGGAAGCAGAGTCTGATGTGAGCAGATTGATTCAGGGTCTGGGCCTTTCCAATGACATTCTGTACAATCAGATGAGCAGCCTGACCGGTAAGGAGAAGGTGAAAGTTCTGCTTGCGCAGGCATTGTTCGGAAATCCGGGCATTATCCTTCTTGACGAGCCGACCAACCATTTGGATGTAAAGGCGATTAACTGGCTGGAGGATTTTCTCATGGAATATGAGGGAACGGTTATTGTGGTATCCCATGACAGACACTTCCTCAACACGGTCTGCACCAGTATCGTAGATGTGGACTACGGTAAGATTAAGATGTACGTGGGTAACTATGAGTTCTGGTACGAGTCCAGTCAGCTCATGCAGAAGATGATCAAGGATCAGAATAAGAAGAACGAAGACAAAATTAAGGAACTGCAGAGCTTTATTCAGCGTTTCTCTGCGAACAAGTCTAAATCCAAGCAGGCAACTTCCAGAAGAAAGCTTTTGGATAAGCTGACTGTAGAAGAAATGCCGGCGTCTTCCCGCCGCTATCCTTTCGTTGGATTCAATATGGACAGAGAGGCAGGCAAGGATATCCTCATCGTAGAGGGAATTTCCAAGACGATAGACGGAGTTAAAGTTTTGGATAATGTGTCCTTTAGAGTGAATAAGGGGGATAAGATTGCCTTTGTCGGTGAAAACGAAATCGCCAACACGACTTTGTTCAAAATTATCATGGGAGAAATGGAGCCTGACGAAGGCAGCTACAAGTGGGGTGTGACCATTACCACTTCCTATTTCCCGATGGACAATTCGGAGTATTTTAACGGCTGTACGCTGAATCTGGTGGATTGGCTGAGTCAGTATACGAGTGAGACGACAGAGTCCTTTATGCGTAGTTTCCTGGGCAGAATGCTGTTTTCCGGAGATGATGTGTATAAAGAAGTTCAGGTTCTTTCCGGCGGCGAGAAGGTAAGATGCATGCTTTCCCGTATGATGCTTTACGGATCTAATGTACTGGTTCTGGATCAGCCGACCAACCACCTGGATCTGGAGTCCATTACGGCGGTCAATGAGGGTCTGATGAATTTTAAGGGCAATGTACTCTTTGCCTCCCATGACCACGAGTTTATCAACACGATTGCAAATAGAATCATGGAAATCGGCAAGGATGGAAAGCTGACTGACAAGCTGTGTACCTATGACGAATACATCGAGGCGAACTAAGATGAAGAAACATAGATTATGGAAGAAAACCGGCGCGGCGGCGCTGACTTTGCTGCTTCTTCTGCAGGGTTTGCTACTGGCAGGATGTGGTGATGGACAACTGGCTGAACTTGCCGGTATGCTGCCGGACAGTAGTGCCAGTCCTGTTGCCGCAGAGTCTGTGGAAGATGTTCCTGAATATGAAGGTGAGCCTTATGCTGTTGTCAACGACAATGTGCCGGAGTTTGAGACAGAAGGGCTTGAGGCAGAAGCGTATGAGGCTTATTCTCGTCTTGATGGATTGGGCAGATGTCAGACTGCGGAAGCTGTCGTAGGCCAGGAGCTGATGCCACAGGAAGAACGAGGCAGCATCGGTCAGGTAAAACCTTCCGGCTGGCACACTGTTCGCTACGATAACGTAGAAGGAAAATACCTGTATAACCGGTGTCATCTGATCGGATATCAGCTGACCGGAGAGAACGCCAATGAGAGAAATCTGATAACCGGAACGCGGTATATGAATACAGAAGGAATGCTTCCTTTTGAGGATATGGTAGCAGACTATGTGCAGGAGACAGGAAACCATGTGATGTATAGAGTCGTGCCGGTTTACCAGAAGCAAAATCTGGTAGCCAGCGGTGTGCAGATGGAAGCCTGGTCTATAGAAGATGAAGGCGAAGGCATCTGTTTTAACGTCTACGTTTACAACGCTCAGCCGGGAATAGAAATCGATTATACTGACGGGGACAGCCGCCTTGACGGAACCGGAGAAACGGAATCGGCACAGTCTGAGGATGACGGAGAGGTACACGACTATATTTTGAATACTTCATCAAAGAAGTTTCATAAACCGTCCTGCAGCGGGGTGCAGGATATGGCAGAAGAGAATATGGATACTTTCCGGGGAAGCCGGGAAGACATCACGGAACAGGGATATGATCCTTGTGGCAGATGTAAGCCATAAGGGAGAAAACACAGAGGATTGACAAAGGGGGAATCACAATGCCGGCATTTTACGCCCATTATCGTTTTGGAAAACAGGTTGTAGAAGAAATGAAGCGTCGGGCAAAGGAGGAAAGGACAGCGTCTGCGATAGATGCGGAATCCGTACAGGAAAGTATGGGGGAGACTGACTGGAAGGGACTTGTTCGGACTATCGAACGTCATCGTACCCAGTTTGATATCGGTCTGCAGGGACCGGATATTTTCTTTTTTTACCGGCCATATGCGCCGAGTGCGGTAGCCAGATACGGTCATCATCTGCATAAGGTTTCTGCTTTGCCCTTTTTCGAAAATGGACTTTCCGTTGTGGAGAGACATGGAAGAGATAGTGGTCAGTACGCTTATCTGATAGGATTTATCTGCCACTTTGCTCTGGACAGTCAATGTCATCCGCGAATTGCAGAGATGATTGAAGAAACCGGGGTACAGCATCTGGAATTGGAAGAAGAACTGGAAAAGTATCTGCTTCGTAGGGACGGTGAGGAGCCGCTGAGATTTCCTTTGGCGGACCTGGTTCCATCGGATTTGGCTACTTGCCGGTCAATAGCGCCGTTTTATGAAGATATTACACCGAAGATCGTTAAACAGTCTTTGGGAGATCTGCGACGGGTGAAGAAACTGCTTACCGCGCCGGGAAAGGGAAAGCAGGGTGTAATCAATACGGCAATGCGGATGACAGGACGTTTCAGCCAGCTGAAAGGTCTGATGCATCAGCGAAGGGATAATCCGGCATGTGCAGATACCAATATAGCGTTGTTTTCTTTGATGGAAAAGGCTGCATGTCAAGGATTGTATCTGATAGAATGTTTCGATCATAGTCTGGTACGGGGAGAGACCCTGTGTGAGGACTTTGACCGGAATTTTGAATAAATGAAGGAGGGATATAGAATGGATAAATTAAAGGTGCTCATTCTTAATGGAAGTCCGCGAAAAAACGGTAATACTGCCGTTGCGCTTTCTGAGATGGAAAAGATTTTTGCTGAAGAGGGCGTAGAAACCGAAGTTGTGCAGATTGGAAATTTAGATGTGCGAGGCTGCATCGCCTGTGGAAAATGTGCAGAGAAAGGAAAGTGCGTCTTTAACGACATTGTCAACGAGTTGGCGCCGAAATTTGCAGAGGCGGATGGTCTGGTTGCTGCAAGTCCCGTATATTATGCGTCTGCCAATGCGACACTGGTTGCCTGTCTGGACAGACTGTTTTACAGCACACCTTTTGACAAGACCATGAAGGTGGGAGCCAGCGTGGTCTGCGCCAGAAGAGGGGGATGTTCAGCTACTTTTGACGAGCTGAACAAATACTTTACCATTGCGGGCATGCCGATTGCTTCCAGCCAGTATTGGAACAGTATCCACGGGAAAACGCCGGGAGAGGCGCAGATGGATGAAGAGGGCAGACAGACCATGAGAACACTGGCCAGAAACATGACCTTTCTCATGAAAAGTATTGCACTCGGGAAGGAAACCTTCGGCCTGCCGGAAAAAGAACCGATAGTAAGAACTTCGTTTATTTAACGACATAAAGAAAGAACATGGGAATCGGTGTCCATGTTCTTTTTGCTTTTTTTATTCGCTTTGGAAAGTCAGACCGATTGGACTATGCTTTTTTTCGCTGCAGGGAGATCACTGCGCCGACAAAGCAGATTGCAGTAAAGATGATAAAACAGGTGTGAATCACGTTTACCAGCATAGCCGGCTGGGCATCAGTCAGTGGTGTATTTCCCATCATGGAAGAAACGACTAAGGTTACGATAACCATACCCATAGTTTGACCCACTGTACGCATGGTGGAGACCAGAGAAGATGCAACGCCAAAGTCCTTTTTCTCTACACAGGACATGATCGCATTGGTATTTGGCGAAGAAAACATACTGACGCCAAGACCTGCAATCAGCAGAGCGGCAACAACGACACCTACGCCGGTGTTTTCATCGACAAAGATAAAGATCGAAGCGCTTAGTCCGCAGATGACCATACCGCAGGACGAAAGCTTGAACGGCGAAACTTTGTCGGAAAGCTTTCCCATTTGCGGAGAGAGCAAGGCCATGACGATAGGCTGGCAGATCATGACCAGGCCTGCTGTCTGGGAAGGATAACCCAGACCGATTTGCAGATATAGGGAAACCAGATAACCTAAAGCTACGGAAACCGTATAGTTGAGCATAGCCGACAGGTTGGAAAGGCCGAATCCGATGTTGTTTTTGAACAGGGCTACATTGACTGCAGGATCCGCCTGCTTGTACTCATAAACAACAAAAGCGATGAACAAGGCAATGCCGCCAATGACCATAATCACGGCGGTAGTGCCGTATACGTTCAAGTTGGAAAGACCGAAAATTAAAATAACGATAAATGCCATGAACAGGATATTCCCCGTTGCGTCCAATCCTCTTTTTTCGCCGGCGAACTGATCCTTAGGTAGTTTACGCCAGGCAAGAATAAATGCCAGGGCACAGGTGACGGCGGTAAAGATAAAGATGGATTCCCAACCCAGCTGATGGTTGAGAATGCCGCCGATGACCGGACCTGATGAAAGTCCTACGTAGGTAGCGCCAAGATTGATACCAATGGCTTTACCGCGCTTGTTAGGCGGGAACGCACTGATTAAAATGGCTACATTTGTACTGAAGACCATGGCGGCGCCAAGACCCTGTGCACCTCTAAGCATCAGGAGAATCGTAAAAGAATTTGTAAACGCACTGATTCCGCTGCAGATGGCAAAGATGGCACAGCCGGTAATCAGAATGGTCTTTCTGCTGGTGATATCTGCAAGCCGCCCAAAAGGAACAGAAAAGGCTGCCACTGATAATGAATAAACAGTAATGGTCCAGCCTACCAGAGACGCGCTGACCCCAAAATCTGCGCCTATGCTGGGAACAGACAGATTCAGGGAACTTCCGGTAAAGGCCATGATAAAAGATGTAATAGCTGCAATAATAACAATGGTTTTCTGTGCAGAAATATTGCTTTCGTTTTGATGCATATTTTGATCAACCTCCTTACTAAAAAAGTATTATATTGTAGAGGAGAGGGGTTTGTCAATGGAGGATATGGCGTCTTGGAAATCGGTCGGTTTAGAATGAGGGGAAGAAGAGGAGATGATGTACAAAAACTTAGTTCGCCGAAATATAAAAAGAGAAAGCTGCAATCATCGTTTTGACTTCTGGATTTTGCTGGGATACAATATATGTATAATATAATGAAAAATGAAGAAGGAGCAGCCCCATGACACTACCCTACATCATCAAAGAAACAGAAGATTACTATCCCTTGTCGGTCTTGTTCGATGCCTTGGATATAAAAATTGAAATCAGCCATACTGCGCCGGCCGGAACGGTGAAGATGTGGCGCATGGACGATGCCGTAACCGGCCGGCTTATGGCTGCGGCAACCTTGCAGATTCGCGATGGTGTTTATGTTCTTGGCCAGCTTGCAGTGACGAAAGAAAATCAGAAGCGGGGATATGGTGAAATTCTGCAAAATATAGTCTTTTCGGAAGCGAAAAAGATGGGTATTGCGGAGCTTTGGGGCAATGCAAAGTTCCCTGAATACTACTATCGTTTCGGCTGGGAAAAGATGGACTGGGACACATCGCCGAAAATTTCCACCAGGTGTGACGATTGTGAAAGCAGAGGGAAGACCTGCTTTTCGGAGAAACTCAGGAAGATGCTGTAAAGGTATGATTTTAGAATTTTGCATAGCTGGACAAATCCTGCCTATTGACATTTTTCCGAATCGTGAGATAATTGTACTATAGTATAAAAATGTACTATAGTACAATTTTTTTTACACAAAGAGGAATCCCGCAGCAAGCAGGCGGGCCATCCTTTTGGAAAAGGAAAACACCATGACAAAATTATCAAAACAGGAAAATCGTATGCAGGTTATTAAGTTTGCCCTGTTCTCTGTATCGGCAGGGGTAATCCAGACCATCGTCTTTACCCTGCTAAACGAATTGACCGACTTAAGGTACTGGCCTTGTTACCTTACGGCTCTGGTGGCATCGGTTCTCTGGAATTTCACCCTAAACCGGGAGTTCACCTTTAAGTCGGCGGGCAATGTGCCGGTAGCCATGGCTAAGGTCTTTGCCTTTTACTGTGTGTTTACACCTCTGTCCACCTGGTGGGGAAGCGCACTGACTGATGCGGGGGTTAACGAGTACCTGGTGCTTTTCGGCACCATGGCGGTGAATTTAACCACTGAGTTTCTTTACGACAGGTTCTTCGTATTCAGAAACAGCATCAATACCAACAAGAGGGCAAAACGCCATGAGTAAGCAGATAGAAACCAAACGGCAGAAAACCAGGCGGAAAATTCTCCATGCTGCCAAAGGGCTTTTTGAGCAAAAGGGTATAGAGAATGTCAGCTTTGCCGATATTGCAGAAGAAGCGGATATTTGCAGAACCACCGTTTTCAACCACTTTGCCGGCACTGATGGATTGCTTTCCGCTTTGCTTGAAGAAGAAATTGCAGATCTTGAGCGTTATTGTGAAGAGCAGGGGCAGCAGGGCAAAGCGCGCATTGAGATCCTTTTCGATAAGCTGATCGAGGACACGGCAAATTATCCGGTGCTTACTTACCGGGTATCTGCCAGCGGCGTTCTAGGGAAAAGCCGGCACAACCCTTTGGGGCGAATCGAAGATATGATTATGAAAAATCTGCCGGAGCCGGATATGATGCGAACCCTGGCAATCATGGGATTTTATTACGGCTTGGTGAACCATTACCATGCACAGGGAAAATTTTTTGACGCAGAGCAGATGAAAGGAGAGTTTCATCAAATGCTCGACATGCTCTGCATAGATAGCAGATAGAAGGAGGCCAATGATGAAAAATTGCGGTATCAGTAGATGGGATAATCCCGATGTAATTAACAGTCAGTTGCAGAAGTTGACGAAAGAACCGATTTGGGAGGTCAGCAAGGACTATTACGAGAACGAAATTTTAAAATACTATGACGAAAAATGCGCTGCGTCTAAGGCTATTTTTGAAGAGGCCAAAGAATATATTCCGGGCGGTGTACAGCACAACTTGGCGTTTAATAAGCCTTTTCCGGTTTGTTTTGACAAGGCCGAAGGCGCTTACCTTTACGACAGAGACGGCAATGCGTATATAGACTTTCTCCAAGCGGGCGGCCCTACTATTTTGGGCAGCAACTACGACCCGGTAAAACAGGCGGCAATTGAGCTAATCAACACCTGCGGTCCGGTAACCGGTCTGCTCCATGAATCGGAGCTGCTCATCGCCAAGGAAATTAACAAACATATGCCAAGTGTGGAGATGTTTCGTATGCTGGGCAGCGGTACGGAGTCCGTCATGGCGGCCATGCGTATCGCTCGTATTGCGACGAAGAAAAAGCATATTATCAAAATTGGCGGCGCTTACCACGGATGGAGCGATCAGATGGTTTACGGCCTGAAAATTCCGGGAAGCCGGTCACTCCTTGAATCTCACGGGATTCCGGGGAAAATGTTTTCCTATATGGAAGAAATCAGACCTAACGATTTGGATATGTTGGAGGATATGCTGAAGAAAAACAAGTCTAAGGGCGGTACTGCCGGTGTCATCGTAGAGCCGGTAGGCCCGGAAAGCGGTACGCGCCCCGTGGCAAAAGAGTATAACCAAGGTGTGAGAAACCTCTGTGATAAGTACGGTGCGTTGCTCATCTTTGACGAGGTTGTAACGGGATTTCGTGTAGCGCTGGGCGGCGCACAGGGATATTTCGGCATCGTACCTGATCTAACCATTTTCGGTAAAGTGGTAGCCGGCGGTTACCCTGCTGCCGGAGGTGTAGGCGGAAAGAAAGAATACGCCGGCATTATGGCGGCAGGCATCGGAAATTCCGGTCATCGAGCATATGTAGGCGGTACTCTTGCAGCAAATCCTCTTTCTGCAACGGCAGGTTATATGGCAATTCGAGAAATTGAAAGAACCGGAGCTTGTGAAGTTGCGGGCAGAGCCGGAGACCGGCTTACGGATGGACTGAAAGCCTTGATTACTAAGTATGGTCTTCCTTATGTGGCGTACAACCAGGGAAGTATCGTCCATCTGGAATGTACCGGCGCGATGAGTTTCGATTTCTCTTCTTTCAACTTTGCAAAATCGGCCATTGGTCTGCTGAAGAATAAGAAGATGATGTATCTTAGAAAGGACGCCATGGAGCGGATGGGCGCAGCCTATATGGCAAATGGCCTAGTGACGTTAGCCGGAAGCAGGCTTTACACTTCCATGGCCGATACCGATGAAGTTATCGACGAGGCCTTGAACCGTTTCGAAGCAGTATTCAAGCATGTGGTCAACACAGGAAAGGGAAGAGCATAAGGAGGCGGAAGCAATGGAAGATTCCAGACAGCGGTATATTCTCGCCCACGACATTGGAACAAGCTCGGACAAAGCTGTATTGGTGGATTTTGGCGGAAATGTCATCGCGACCAGTACGGAGAGCTATCCCACATATTATCCAAACCCGGCGTGGGTGGAGCAGAATCCGGAGGATTATTGGAAAGCGGTAACGGTCACCAGCCGGCGTATTGTGGAACAGACCGGTATTGAGGCTGATGCCATCAAGGGTATCGTGTTTTCCACGCAGGCCCAGGGAGTTATTCCCGTATCGGAGATGGGGGACGTCCTTTATCCCAATATTACTTGGGTAGATGGCAGAGCGGAGAAACAGGCAGAGCGTGTGATGAAAAAGCTGGGTGGGAAGAAAATCTTTTCCCTGGTGGCAGGTACGCCGATCATGGGCAAAGACTGTATTGCCAAGATTATCTGGCTGAAAGAAGAACGCCCCGAGGTTTATGAGAAAACCCATCTGATTTTAGATGTTAACGGGTTTTTAAAATATAAGTGTACCGGCAGGATGGTGACAGAACTTTCCGGCGCGTCTTCTTATGGTCTCGATTTAAAGACTAAACAGTGGCTCTCTGTGATGAAGCTGACCGGCATCGACATGGAAAAGCTGCCGCCTCTGGTGGCAAGCACTGACCTTGTGGGCGGCTTGACAGAGAAGGCGGCAGAAGAAATGGGGCTTCCTGTGGGAGTTCCGGTATTTGGCGGTTGTGATGATGTGCAAGCTGCGGCGGTAGGTTCCGGACAATGCTGCGACGGAGATATTCATATTTATCTGGGGACTTCTGCCTGGGTTGCAGCAACCAGCAAAACAGCGGATCATTTTAAGCACGGCGCAGCGGCCATTCAAAGCGCAGATAAAGAGATGAATCTGATTGCCGGCATCACCGAATCTGCAGGCGCTAATATCCAATGGATTTGCGATCAGTTTTTTGCGGCAGAAAAAGAAAGGTATGGTGACGGAATCTATCAGTATATGGACCAAGTCGTGCAAAAAATTCCGCCGGGAAGCGACCATCTGATTTGCACACCGTGGATGCTGGGAGAACGGTGTCCAGTTTCTACCACAACGACCCGGGCTACCCTGTTCAATATGACCATGGTACATACCAGAGAACATCTGATGCGTTCGGTTTATGAGGGGATCGGATACAATCTGCGGTGGATTTTAGAAAACTATCGGAATGATTATGGTTTCAGCTGTGACAACTTTCGCATCATCGGCGGCGGCGCTTTAGACGACGGCTGGATGCAGATTATCGCTGACATTACGGGAAAGTCTTTTTCCGTAGTCAAGGACCCGAGAAATGCAGGAGCTGTAGGTGCAGCGGTGGTTGCCCTGATCGGATTGGGCGAGCTTTCCGGATTTGACCAGGCAAAAGAGTTTGTACACATAGATAAAGTTTATCATCCAAACCCGGAAAACAAGAAAATATACAATAGTCTGTTTGCTATCTACAAGGAAGTGTATCACGCTTTAGAAAAGGCTTATGAGGCGGCAAATGGAGAAAGGTTCAGGTCAGAAGAAAATGGACAATAATACCTTTGATATGATGAAAAAATATGCTGAGGAGCTGGCAGAGCTTCCCGGAGCAGATCGGGGAGCCTGGCGAATTATGGTGAATCTGGATGGCAGAATTTACGAAACGGCAGAAGGCTGCGACCTTTCTGATCTAAAGCGAGGCGATGTAGCCATCGTCGAAGGTGGCAGCAAGGATTATCCGGTGGAACGTGGGCTGCTTCTTGAGCGTGGAGAGAGTAAAGCTCTGGTGCTGTCAAAGACAACCTTCTGCACCTTGGCTGCAAAAAAAAACATGAAACTGGTGCCTGCGCTTGACGATATGGCGCAGATTGTTGGGCCTCAGGCAGAAACTGTAGATTATGAGGAAAAGAAAATCCGAAAAGCACTGAAAAAGTCCACGGGTTGTTTTGTCAAAGACCGCTACACGATTTCTACGGGGCGAAGCCTTTTCGAAGCGGTGACAGCACTAAAGGTGCTGGAAAAATCCGCGGAAATTAACATCAAAGCCCAGGTATTAGGCGGACCGGTGCCGGTAGCAAGAGCAGAAGCAAGGCTGATGCGGCAGATTTATAAGCGGAAGTATTCCAAGTCTGAAGCGGCGGTAAAGGCAAAGGAGGGGAGAGCATGATGACGGAGCTGGAAATTAGAAACAAGCTGGTGGAGTACGGCAAAAAGGTCGTAGCAACCGGACTGGTTCAGGGGACCTGGGGAAATCTTTCCATTCGTCTTGATGACAAGTACATGATTGTCACACCCTCCGGACTTGATTATACCCGGCTGACTCCAGAGGATATGGTTAAGGTGGAGATTGACTCTCTTGACTATGAAGGCGATTTGAAGCCTACTTCGGAGAAGGGCATTCACGGTGGTGTTTATGGCAGGCGCCCTGACGTGGGGGCAATCATTCACACCCATTCCAAGTACTGTGCTATTTTTGCAGCAGCGAGAAAAGATGTGCCTATTTCCGGAGAAGAGGTGGAAAGGGTTTTCGGGAAAAAAGTGGCTCTCGCAGGATACGGACTTCCGGGTACAAAGAAATTGTGGAAAAACACGATTTCTGCCCTCGGTGAGAACAATGGCTGCATCATGGCCAACCATGGTATGCTCTGTGTAGGGAAAACCATGGAAGACGCTTATCTGCACTGTAAGATGTTAGAGGACTACTGCAGAGATTATATTAACAGCCGGTATGAGCAAGAAGAATAACGAGTATATAAGGACAGCGCCTCTGCTGCTATTGCAGCCGAGGCGCTGTCTTTAAGTTTTTGCTTGTTTCAAGTTTATGCAGACAGGCGTTCACGGCCTGCCGCACTCAATTATTGTTTTGCAAGACCTTAAAGGCTTTATCCTGAGAAGACGAGATATGTGCTCTCATTAAGGTTTCTGCTGTATTTATATCGTTGATTTTCAGCGCTTCTAAAATCTTGCCGTGCTGATTTACAATTTCTTGCCTGTTCTCAGGGATTTTCTCATATGCATTTGAAAATAACGTAAACTGTGACCGGACTTTAACGGCAGCGTCCGTAAGTCTGGAATTATTTGCATACTGATGGAACACCAAATGGAACGCATCACTTAAGGCATTCCATTCGCAACCGCCGTCAATACATTCTTTTATTTTATTATGGGTATCTTCCAGTTCTTTAATAAAATCCTCTTTGTGTTCAGAGTGCATTGCAAACCGCAACGCAATGGCATCGAACTCACCCATTAATTCAAATATTTCCCGAATATCATTGGCTGTGGGAACGACAACACTCATGCCGATATTCGGCTTGTATTCGATTAAGCCATCCTGCTGAAGCCTTGTCAAAGCTTCTCTGATTGGAGATGAACTTACGCCATATTCTTCATTTAATTTTTTGATTGTCAGTTTTTCGCCGCTGGGGATTTGCTGGGACAAAATAGCTTCCCGAATACTTCTGTATAACTGCTCAGTTACAGTTTTTATTTCTGCTTTCATCTTTCACTCTCCGTTTTACTTCTTTTTTTAGTATATCATCTTGGCAGGATATAGGCAATAGAGGAAAACGTATTTTGCATTTTGCAAAATATATATTGCAAAATGCAAAACGGAGTGGTATAATTTAGCTAATAAAAATCAGATATTTCTGATAAGAGAACGTTGAATGTGAAACTTTTGATGCAAGGAGGTATATAAAATGAGCCAGTACAAATGGCCTTATGCCAATGAATTAGGACAGGAGGAACACTACGATTGTGATGTCTTAGTCTTAGGAGGTGGTCTTGCCGGCTGCTTTGCGGCCATTGCAGCAGCAAGGAAAGGCAAATCAGTTATTTTAATGGAAAAGGGGACAACGGCCAGAGCGGGCTCTGCAGGAACGGGGTTTGACCACTGGGAATCTGCTTGTACCAATCCATGTAGTAAGATTTCTCCAAAAGAAATTACAGAAGCCTACATAGATGAGCAGGATCATTACAGCAATGGGATTGCACATTATATTGAAGCAAGAGAAGGCTATGACCGACTTCTGGACATGGAACAGTTCGGAAGCCAGATTAGAGACGTTAACGATGAATTCAAAGGGGCAGAGTTTCGCGATGAGAAAACGAAATTAATGTTTGCTTATGATTACACGAACTGCTACACCTTAAGAATTTGGGGAACAACCTTTAAACCTAATTTATATAAGGAATGTAAGAGATTAGGTGTCAAAATTCTGGACAGAACTGAAGCTACTTCACTTCTTACGAAGAAAGATGGTGAAAAAACCATAGGAATCGGTGCAACCGGCATGAACGTTCACACCGGAAAATTTATTACGGTTTCATCAAAAGCTACAATTCTTGCAATGTCCAGACCTGCCAGAGTATGGCTGTTCAATCCGGATCTTCCGGGTCTTTGTGAATTCAGACCGTTCAATAGTATAGGCAGCGGTCATGCTATGGGCTACCGTGCAGGAATGGAATTTACCATGATGGAGAAATCCGTAAGAGGAGAATTTTCTGCTGCCGGAAGAACCTTCCCGCCATACAGCACAGGTAACAACCACAACACCTGGTACGGTGCAACCATGGTCGATGCCAGAGGAGTGGAAATTCCATATTTGGATAGAGACGGTAATGAGCTTAAAGACGTTTCTGCAAGATTTAATCCGGTTAAAGGACAGAAGTTCTTCCTGAAAGGCGGAGTAATTGATGAACCTAAATATGAATATAGAGGTCCTGAAACTATGCCTTTTGAAGAACTGGATAAAAGAGGATATAAGCTTCCGTTCTATGCTGATTTAAGCAAGATGCCGGAAATGGAAAGAAAGGTAATTTGGGGAATGATGGTAGGCCAGGAAGGCAGAACCAAGATTCCTGTATATCAGTTCTACAATGACAGAGGTTTTGATCCTGAAAAACATATGCTGCAGAGCTATGGCACAGGCTGGACATCCGGTTCATTCCTGGGTCAAGAAAGACAGCTGTTCGGAGCACCGGGAGGCGTCTTCCATGATTGGAACTTAATGACAAACATTCAGGGTGTATTTGCCTCAGGCGACCAGATGTACGCCATGGATTGCGGCGGTGCAGCGTCTGCAACAGGATATTATGCCGGAAGAAAAGCGGCTGCTTATGCGGACAACACAGCCCCAATGGCTTATTCCAAAGAGCAGGCAGAAGAAGAAAAGAAACGTTTGCTTGCACCGATTGAAAATGAAGACGGCATAAGCTGGAAAGAGCTTAACTTTGCTATCTCCAAAGCAATGCAGAACTACTGCGGTGAATTTAAGTGTGATGAACTGTTAGATGAAGGTTTGGATCTTTTAAATGATTACACAGAAAATATCGTTCCGCAGCTTCATGCAGACAACCCTCATGATTTAATGAGAACCCATGAAGTCTTGGACATTTTAGATGTAGCGAAGATGATTCTAAATGCATGTAAGCTTAGAAAATCAAGTTCAGCGCCTTTATGCTTTCAGAGAAGTGATAATAAGGAAAGCGACCCAGAAGAAGAAAAAGGCTTTATCACCATTAAACTGGTAGATGGAAAACCGGTCAAAGGATTTGTTAAACATGACTATTACGGGGATGTTGAAGAGGAATACGAAAAGTACAACCAGGATTATATCAAAGAGGAGGCTCCAAAGTATTATGAGTAAAAAAGAACTTTTTGCGGTTGAAGTGCCTTGCAGCGCAAGACCAATAGTGTATAATGAGGCCCTTTGCATCGGATGCAATAAGTGTGCAGAGGCTTGTCAGTCAGATATCTTAGTGCCAAACGTTGAAAAAGGAAAGCACCCTATAGTTATATATCCGGGTGAGTGCATCTACTGTGGGGGCTGCGTAATGGACTGTCCTGTAGACGGTGCAATAAAGATGCAGCATCCTTTGATTAATAGAAGTAAGTTTGTACCTGTTAAAGATAAAGTGGGTGAATAAAAAATGAAAGATAAATCAGCTGAAAGTATGAAAAAAATAGGATTGCTGGGATGTATTGCAACCGGTATAGGCGCCATAATCGGCTCCGGAATATTCGGTTCTCTTCCGGCAGTAATTAATGATATTGGTCCGGGCGTAATTGCAGCTCTTGCAGCGACAATTATCTACACCCTGGCAAAGATGATACCTACTGTATATGTATCGTCAGTAATTCCGGCATCAGGAAGCTTCTTCCTTGGCCCGACAAAACTGGTACATCCGTTTATGGGAATTTATATGGCGGCACAGAATCTATTGCAGCCGGTTCTTATTTCCGTATTTGCGGTACTGTTTTCTGATTATTTTGTTGCACTGTTTCCGGCCTTGGACGGGAAACAGACTATGGTAAGCATAGCCATCTTGATTGTTTACAGCGGTATCGCATGGATGGGAAACCATACCTTCGTTATTGTAAACAATATTATGGTAGCGGCGCTGCTTATTGCTATGGGCGTGTTCATTTTCCTCGGACTTCCGAATATGGATCCATCAAAACTTACTATAGGCGAGATTATAAATCCGGGAATTAAGATTACAACTTTTGGTGCGGCAGTAGGCGTTTTGGCTTCCTCCCTTTCGGGAGCGGCTTCGGTTTCACAGATTGCCGATGATGTTAAGAATCCGCAGAGAAATATTCCCCTTGCATTGATTTTGGCACCGACTATTGTTGCGGTTATCTATATGCTAATGGGTGTAGTTACACTGGGAACCATGCCGGAAGGAGAATTGACAACATTATCAGAAGTAGGCAAAGGATTTTTGAGTCCGTCACTGCTGACCTTCTTTATCGTAGGCGGTCCCCTTTGCGGAGTTTTGACCTCCATGGTGCCGGTAATCATGTTGACCTGCGCACAGATTCAGGCTGCGGCTGACTACAGCTTATTCCCTGATTTTGTTGCAAAGAAAAACAAACACGGCGTGTCACCTGCTATCTTGGCTTTTGTTATGCTGTTCTCCATAGGATGTGCGGCAACCGGCTCCAGCTTTGGCGTACTTATGACCATATTCTCATTTGTCAATGCACTTTCTGATATTGCCATTTGTGTTGTTCCGTTTTTCTTGAGAAAGAAATATCCTCATGCAGCAAATCACGCAGGATTTAAAATGCCGATTTGGTCAGTATTCGGATTATCTGCATTTGCGTTCTGTGTAGCGGCATATTTAGCTTATTCTATGCTTTTGACCTTAGACAAAATGGTATGGATTTTGATCTTTGGATTTATCGCTATCTTCTTAATCTATGTAGTTATTCGAGTTGCATATCTAAAGAGCAAAGGCAGATATTTAATGGAGGAACTGCGTGAACCTCATCAGCCTTGGGAAGACAGAGAGGCAGAATGCATAAAGATGGATGAAGCAAAATAATTAAAAATCAATAGAAGATAAAAGGTATAAATTAAGGCCGCTTAGCAGCTGACAAAAAGTCAAATGCTAAGCGGTCTTTGTTGTTATGTCATGGATGACTTGTAATTTACGGCTCAAACTTCAAAGTCCGTTTTTTTGGACACCTGATGCGGTAAACTTAAACCATAAAGAAAAAGAATTGTAGAGCAAGATATTGCAACTCAAATAGAAAGGTTCAGGTGATTAGTGATGACATTTAAGATTGGATTTACAGCAGAAAATACAGAAAGAACTTCGGCAGAGGATGCATATACCCCTTCCCCTCACACCATGACTCCGAAAAGGTCCGTTGTTCAGGTCCATTTTGAAAGCCGAAACATGACTCTGGCTTATTATAATGACCGATTTGACCTTCACTGCGGTGATATGGTTTATGTGGACGGCAAATTAGAAGGCCATCGTGGTCAGATTGTGGATGTTAACTACAACTTTAAGATTAAGATCGCAGACTACAAGCGGGTAATTGCAGTGGTGGATACCACAGTTTCCGGAGAGTTTTTTATGGCAGGCTCCCACGTTATCACCTTTGACCGGACGGCACTCCCAAAGGAAAAAGTCGTAACCTGGTTCAGAGCACCGAGAACAGAGGATGACGAGTTTATCAGCGGCAGCGACGATAGCTCGTTCAGCATAGATGACTTTAGCGGCATTCAGGTCAGCGCCGCCATTGCGGAAAGGGGACATGCGTATTACATGGAAAATCGAGTGCGTTACCTCAGTATCGACGGAACCTCCGGTTATGCCATCGTGGAAGGCAGTCAGCCTTACGAAGTGGAGTTTCAATACCATAACGGGGAAATCAGCCAGCTTACCTGCTCCTGCTTCTGCAGCTATAACTGCAAGCATGAGTTTGCGGCCATGCTTCAGCTGAGAGAAACTCTGGAGATTATCGAAGAACGCTACAGCGAGCAGTTGGCACGGACCGGACATTTTGCAGCGGTTAGCAAGGTGACCCTGTTTGCCTATGCCGTAAACGGAAAACGAGAAGGGCGTTTTACCCTTTAAAGAAAGGAGCCTAAAGAAGCATGAAAGGATTTTTCACTTATGATGGATACATGGGATATACCGGAAGCAGCTATATGCTCTTTGCCAGCGAGGCAGATTATCAGGAGTTTATGGGTCGGTGAGGAAAAGTTTCTCCCTTGCCGGTTTTTATGGTAAAATATAGAAAAAGAGTTTCGGTGTTAGGCAAGAGGAGGAACCATGGCGATTTCCACTAGCAAATTAAGACTTTTATACATTATGAAGGCGCTGCAGGAGTGCAGCGATGAGGAACATGTGCTGTCTGCAGAGGAGTTAAAGCGGATTCTCAGTGGATACGGATTTACTGCCGATAGAAAGACAATCTATAGCGACATGGAAACCCTGGAGGCTTTCGGCCTGGATATCGTAACCGTCAAAGGCGGTGCGAAGGCAGGCTACTATATTGGCAGCCGAGACTTTGAGCTGCCGGAGCTGAAACTTCTGGTTGATGCCGTGCAGGTGTCAAGGTTTATCACTGCGAAAAAGTCGGAAGAGCTGATTCGCAAGATAGAAAAGCTGGCCAGTGCAGCAGAGGCAAAGCAGCTACAGAGAAATGTTTATATCTTTAACCGGCTAAAGGCCGGAAACGAGACCATTTACTATAATGTGGACCGTGTGCACAGTGCCATTTTGGAAAACCGTCAGATTCGTTTTCAGTACACCGAATGGAATATGGAAAAAGAGCTGGTGCTGAAGAAGGATGGACATGCCTATCAAATAAGTCCTTGGACTTTGATGTGGAGCGATGAAAACTATTATCTCATCGGCTATGAGGCAGAATCAGGTAGAATTAAGCATTACCGGGTGGATATGATGCGTAATGTAGAAGAGGTAGCGGACAGCAGGCAGGGAAAAGAGACCTTTGACGGCTTTGACCTATCTGATTTTGCCAGAAAAACCTTCCGCATGTATGGAGGGAAAGATGAGAAGGTTACGCTTGTTTGCCATACTCAGTTGGTGGGCGTGATTTTAGACCGTTTCGGAAAGGACACTATACTTGCACCGATAGACGAGGTTCATTTCAAGGTTGTCGTACCCATTGCTCTCAGCCCGCAGTTCTTCGGTTGGGTCACCGCCTTGGGCAAAGGAATAGTTATAGAAGGACCGGAGAACATCAGGCGAGCATATAAAGCTTTTCTGGCAGAAGTGATGGAAATGTATTAAAAGAGGACAGAAAAGGATAACGGACCCTGTTCTTTTGAAAAAGATTGTTATGTATCTTGTTGATAACGTGGTGTGGCAAGTGCCCTGCTACGGTTTTACTACGATTAAGGAAATGAAGAAAATTTATGTATAAATCCCCTTTTTTAAGGGTAGTAACGGCACTGCGCGACTACGCAAGGTGCCTTTTTTAATAAAGCACATTTTTATTGTTCCGTTATATTGATAAATGTTATTCCGATAATATTGATATTGTTCCGTTAAAGTGGTATATTATATGGTAGATTGGAGGGATAGTTTATGTTTATGACAGCAAAACAGACTTCTGAAAAGTGGGGCATTTCTGATAGAAGAATCCGAGTTCTTTGCTCTGAAGGGAAAATTCCGGGTGCGTATCAAGAAGGACGCGGTTGGAAAATTCCTGTGGACGCAAAGAAACCTGCCGATGGTCGTTACAAATCAAAGGAAAGCCTTTTAGCACAAATTGACCGTAAAAAGGTTGAATTGGACGGCAGAAGACCTTTGACGGCAGGTGAAGTAGCAAGATTTAACGAGGAGTTTATCGTGGAATACACATACAACTCTAATGCCATTGAAGGAAATACACTTACCCTTCGAGAAACAGATTTGGTTCTTCGTGGCCTTACGATTGACCAGAAACCATTGAAAGACCATATGGAGGCAGTCGGTCATAAAGAGGCATTTGATTTTGTGAGTGAACTTGTGAAAGATAATGTTCCGATTAGTGAGAGTATCATCAAACAGATTCATTATCTTGTCCTTGCCGACAAGAAAGAAGACCGTGGAGTCTATCGTAGAGTTCCGGTTCGTATTATGGGCGCACAGCATGAACCTGTGCAGCCGTATCTCATCGAACCGAAGATGGAACAGTTGCTACATGATTTTGCGGAGAGTAGAGAGCATATTGTAACAAAATTGGCTTGTTTTCACATCGAGTTTGAAGGTATCCATCCCTTCATTGATGGTAACGGCAGAACCGGAAGACTGCTTGTGAATCTTGAACTGATGAAGGCAGGATTCCCACCTATGGACATTAAGTTTGCAGATAGAATTGCTTATTACAATGCATTTGATGAGTATCATGGAAAACACAATCTTTCTGCGATGGAAAATTTGTTTGCAGGATATATCAATACAAAGTTAGACAAGTATTTAGATATGTTGCAGGATTAGCAGGCCTGCTTTTGAATAAGGAGGTCACCGATGCCTTTTGAAATAGTACGAAATGATATTGTAAATATGCAAGTGGACGCAGTGGTAAACACGGCAAATCCCAACCCTGTCATCGGTTCGGGCGTTGACAGCGGAATACATAAGAAAGCCGGGCATGAGCTGCTTGAGGTGCGAAAGAAAATCGGTCGCATTGCCTTTGGTGATGCGGCTATCACTCCGGGATTTGGATTGGATGCAAAGTATGTCATCCATACGGTGGGTCCCATTTGGGAGGACGGCAACAAACAGGAAGAGCAGATTTTGTCTTCTTGCTACCGCAAGTCCTTGGCGTTGGCAAAAGAGAACCAGTGCGAGTCCATAGCATTTCCTTTGATTGCCACAGGCAATTATGGTTTCCCGAAGCCTCTTGCTTTACAAATAGCCGTCCGTGAAATCAGCGCTTTCCTTCTGGAAAATGAAATGCAGATTTACCTGACTGTGTTTGGCAAGGAAGCCTTTGCCCTATCAGAAAAACTGTTCAAATCGGTCAGCAGCTATATTGACGAAAACTATATCCGCAGTAAAAAAATTGATGAATACGGCACTGGGAGTGTTTACGGCTTTCGACTTGAAACACGGCGGATTAGAGAAAGGCTGAAGCGTAGTAAACGTATTCATGAAGATGTTTGCCCTTCACAGGCGCCTGCAGAGTGCTTTAATATGCCTGTTCATGCAAGCATCCCAATGGACTCGGATGATTGGGGAAAATTACTGAAAGATCTGGATGCAGGCTTCTCCGAAACTCTGCTGAGGTTGATTGACCGTACCGGTAAGAAAGACTCTGAAATCTATAAAAAAGCAAATGTAGATAGAAAATTGTTTTCGAAAATCCGAAACAACATGGATTATAAGCCGTCCAAGACAACTGCCTTGGCATTTGCGTTTGCCTTGGAATTGGACATTGATGAAACGAAGGATTTTATCGGCCGCGCAGGGTTTGCTCTGTCGCACAGCAGTAAATTTGACGTGATTGTGGAGTATTTCCTTGTGAACGAAAATTATGATGTTTTTGAATTAAATGAGGTTCTGTTTGCGTTTGATCAACCGTTGATTGGTGCGTAATAAAATGTCGCATACCATGCGACCATTCTGCCTCCTGTTTTTCTTATAATAGAATCACAATAAAGAAACAGGAGGATTTTAAAATGACTGAACTTGTATTTATTTTAGATCGTAGTGGCTCCATGTCGGGCTTGGAAGAGGACACCATCGGAGGGTTTAATTCTATGTTGGAAAAACAGCGTAAAGAAGTGGGCGATGCCGTAGTATCCACTGTGCTGTTTGATAATGAAATCGAGGTTATCCATGACCGTGTTGTTATTGCAGATGTACCGAATCTGACTGACAGAGAATATTTTGTCCGCGGCTGTACAGCGCTTTTGGATGCGGTGGGCGGAGCAATCCATCATATCGGTAATGTCCATAAATATGCCCGTAAGGAAGATGTGCCGGAAAAGACCTTGTTCATCATTACTACGGACGGTATGGAAAATGCCAGTCATCGTTACACCTACGATAAGGTGCGCCATATGATTGAACGTCAGAAAGAACGTTATGGCTGGGCGTTCATTTTCCTTGGTGCCAACATTGATGCAGCGGCCGAAGCCGGACGATTTGGAATTGATGAATCTATGGCTGCAAATTATCATTGTGATAAGGCCGGAACTGCTCTCAATTATGAGGTTATCAGTGAAGCAATTACCAGTGTAAGGGCGTGCGCTGCGCCGCTGTCTGCAGATTGGAAAAAGAAGATTGATGCAGATTATAAGAAACGAGGTGGAAAGAAATGATTGGATTTTGCGAATCCTTGCTAACCGTATGCGTCAGTTGGGAAAGATGTATCCGGATGCAGGATATGGTGGAATGTTCGATCAGTGGCTTCGCAATCCCGAATGTCAGGCTTATAATAGTTTTGGTAATGGCTCTGCAATGCGTGTTTCGTCGGTTGCTTGGCTTTACAATGATATCGATGCCGTTAGACACGCAGCAAAACTATCTGCGGAAGTTACCCACAACCATCCGGAAGGAGTTAAAGGTGCAGAATCTACTGCGAGTGCCATCTTTCTGGCAAGAACCGGACATGGAAAGGCGGAAATAAAAGAATATATCAGGCAGGAATTTGACTACGATTTAAGCCGTACTTGCGACGAAATTAGACCGGATTATACTGTTGTCTGAACTGCTTAGGTGTTAAGTAGTTCAGAGAATATGCAGGTCTTTCTTCATTAAAGAACTTTATGTATTGTGATATTTCATCTTGGATATGTTCATTATCTGTTGGCGTACCTGCTCTAGACATCGATCTAATAATATTCAATTCAGATAAAAGAAGATTGGGATAGACCTTAAATAGAGGTCCCGGTTTTTTGTATTTGTAGTGCTTAGATTTACTCTTAATTCCTGCTATTTTGCAGCATTTATGTGCATATACATCTGAGACAGTCACTCCGGTATCTAGGCGGATTTTAGCATTCAGCCAGCGATACCCATGTGACGGATATCTTTCGTGATATTCCATAAAAAGTAATATATTACCAATCAAAGCCTTGGTTCTGTCCGCTGGATGGCTAAGACGGTTTTTCCAATAGTAGAAGCTGCTTCTGCTGACTTCCATGCATGCGCATAAGTTCTTCTCTAGACATTGAAGAATAGTCCTCAGAGTACTCAAAGGTTCTCCTGGTGTTATTGGCGGCACAGTAACCTTTCCTTCTTTACGCACATGGCTTGAACTATGTTCTATACCTTGTGATTGCTCATAAAGAATTCTATAACGTCTAGCACTTTCTTCACTAAGGGCAAAGAGTTCTCCGGCCTTCAGATTAGATAAGCCAGATTTGTGTATTTTACGACCAATCTCTATGCGTTCTTCTTTACTGTACTTCATTGATAACCTCCGTGCACAAATTTGTTGTAGGATGTGTACAAATTATCTATCTTAAGTGTACAACACCCCACATTTTCGTGTCCAGTTTTAGTTTACTACTACATCCACTCTGTGCAAATACCCCTCAGAAGACTGGTCTATTTTTTGTTTTGTAGGGAAAGAGATAATGACGAACATTTAAGTTAGGGTCGGTATAACTGACTAAATAGATTTTAGCTCTTATATAATATTTCGGTATAACGGAATATACGAATTGACTATTTCGGTATAACGGAATATAATGGGGAAAAGGAGGGATGATTTATGAGTATCAGTGAAGCTTTAGAACGAAAAAACATGACACAGTACAGACTGGCTGTACAGAGCGGAGTTCCTCATACAACGCTCAGCGACATAATGAGTGGTAAGACTAGAATTGAAAAGTGTTCAGGAGAGACTTTATATAAATTAAGTTCTGCATTGGGAGTCACAATAGAGGACCTGATTTCAGAAAGCATTGAAAAAGCAGCAAAGGAGCGTTCTTGGGAACACGGATTACCGGAATATCTGCAGAATGACCTAGATGCCTATAAAGATGGTTTGAAAAAGAAATCTTCTTTATTGGATTGTTTATGGGGCGAGCTTTATGGAAGTATCAATTGTGCTGAGATTAATGAGGGAAGTATTACTCATGAGCATGCACAATATTTAAGAGACAAATATCTGTGAGGTGATGAATGATGGATTTTACAAATTGTAAAAGGATTATTACTAAGGCATATAATGGGGCCAACGGTAAAAAAATAGCTATAGAATACAATGGAAAAAGATATATGTTAAAGTTTCCACCTTCAGGAAAAAATAAACCAACGGATCTTTCATATACAAATAGTTGTTTCTCTGAGCATATAGGTAGCACAATCTTCAACCTTGTAGGCATAAAAGCACAAAATACAATGCTTGGAACATTTGATGTAAATGGCAAAAAGAAAATTGTATGTGCATGTGAGGATTTTACATCCGATGGAAGTGTTCTCTATGATTTTTGTTCTATCAAGAATACTATTATTGACTCAGAACATGAAGGAACTGGCACGGATTTGTCAGACTTATTGGAGACTATTGAAAAGCAGCAGTTTGTTAATCCAAGTGAGTTGCTGGACCACTTTTGGAATGTGTTTATCATTGATACAATGCTTGGAAACTTTGATCGACACAATGGAAACTGGGGATTTTTGTATCATAATGCTTCCGATGAATCGGAGATAGCTCCGGTTTTTGATTGCGGAAGTTGTCTTTTGCCACAAGCGGACGAAAAGATAATGGAAAAAATATTGAACGATGAAGATGAGTTAAATGCAAGAATTTACAGATTCCCAACATCAGCAGTTCAATACAAAGGAAAGAAAATAAATTACTATGATTTCTTATCATCATTGGTAGATGAAAACTGTATATCTGCCCTTGTGAGGATGATTCCAAGAATTAACGTTGAAAAAATCAATGGTTTTATTGATGATGAAGAGTACCTTAATGTGGACCCTATTTAACGGACACCTTCACCCAAACACTGGAAACAATGATATAATACCAGTAAGGATGGAGGTAGCAAAATGTCACATTATACATCTCAGTTCAGAACCCAAATAGCCAAAGAGGCTATAAAAGCC
>JAXKAR010000005.1:0-15902 GCA_036305845.1 Emergencia sp. | reverse complement strand
TCAATGCTCGGACGTCCGTTATCTGCACAATATTTTTCTTCGACTAAATCATAGATAAAATTGAAATCTACATAAGTATCTATTTTTCTTAATAAATGATCTTCCGGAACAAGCTGATCCAAAGAAATCATTTCAATTTGAGTGTTTTTTTGACCGTGTTTCGAAAGCATAACGATATCCTCCTTATGCGTCTATTATATCATAAAACGGAGCATAATTGTTGAAATTTCAATGATTAGCTTGATTTTTTGCATAAGAAAAAGCCCTGAACCTCGTGAAAAGGCCGGGCTTTGTCTTCAGTCTGAAGGAACTGAAATCAGTTCCTTTTTTGGTGGTTAGACTAGGTTGTAAATAAGTTTTGTTTATACGGCGGGAAGTTCCCGCTCCAGCAGCATTTCCGCTCGTTCCATCAGCTTTCCCTGACCATGAGGTGAAAGCCGGTAGTAGGTATCGATTAGTTTCAAAACCGGTCCGTTTTCTTTTTCTGATAGCATCAATTGACTGAGCGCCATATCCGCATCTGATTGCAGCAGGGCTTCGATTCTTACCTGATAAAAGTCGGCAAGATCGAAGATCGTATCCGTGCCGGGAACGGTCTTGCCATTTTCAAAAAGTGCATAAGTGCTTCGGCAGATATGTAGGCTGTCAGCAACCTCCGTCTGTGTATATCCATAAATCGTACGCAAACATCGGATGTTGGCAGCAAGTCGCTTCTGTCTGTCTAAATTCACTGCATCCCCTCCTATTAATTAAATTTTTCACACAACCACAATTATTAATTATACAAGATATTTGAAAATAAAGAAAGATATTTTTCAAAAAATTGGAAAAAACGCAGAGAAACAGTTGCAAAGCAAAAGGGTTCTGGGTAATATAATTCATAGGGAGGAATAGATTATGGAGATACAAATAGAAAAACGAGGTGTGGAACAATCCGCCATACAAGCTTGTCGGGAAGAGTGTGGAAAAGCACTGGACGCCCTTTGGGAAACGCCATGGATCAGGCAGACTATTTCCAAAGCGACCCATAGAAATACAGAGGCTTTACAGGAGATAGCGCTGAAGATACAGGAACAAAGCGACCTTTGTGTTGTCATTGCATCCGGTAATTTGGGCAAAATGATCCGGGCGGCAGTCAGTGCACTGCCCGTAAATGAAGGCGGTGCAGAAGTCGTTGTTTTTGGAGATACGCTGTCTTCTGCAGAGTACGCCCGGATGCTGGATCTTTTAGAAGAACGGGATTTTTCTCTTCTGATGGTAACCGCAGCAAAAGAAGACGTTGCCTTTCGCGGTGCATTTGCTGTGCTGAAGCAGATTCTGATTGGAAAATACGGAAAAGAGAGAGCGGCAGAAAGAATGTATGCCGTTGCCGGAAAAGAAAGTGAAGCCGCAGCCCATGACGCTGCAGAAAACGATTATCCACTGATTACTTATCCGCAGGAGATTCCCGCAGAACTGGCGGGCGAAACAGCAGCGCTGCTTCTTCCGCTTGCCGTGATGAACAGGGATATTCAGGCTTATCTGAATGGTTTTTATGATTTGATTGCATCACCTGCATGGGATTTAACCGGAGGGGATTATGCCATGGCCAGAGCGTTGATGCCTGCAGAGGGAAGAGAAGAAATTCTCATTTGGCAGCAACAGCTGGTACCTTTTGGCCGGTGGATGCATGCAGTAAGTCCTGTTGATGGGGAAGTTCTGGACATGCCCCGGGACGAACAGCTTGTGGGAAGAGGGACGTTTGAAACCAGTCTGATCATAGAGAAAGACGCCGAAGACATTATGACGCCGTTCTTTGAGGGCTGTCACGAGGACGGCTCTCTGAACCTTTTGCTCACAGATACAGCGACACACTATTTTATGCGGGAAAGTGCGGAAACTGCCGGTGCGCATATCTCGATTGAGTATCTTGACGAGCGAGCTTTGGGACAGCTTTTTGCCTTTGTTCAGCTGTCAAATAAAATTACAGAATTTTTACTATTAATGGAGCACAAATAGTCTTCACTTTGATGTGATAATGTGTTATAATGAAAATAACGTCAACAAGTTAATTTTTTAACAGAAATGACTGATAAAGATTTTACTTACACACAGTAGGAGGTTACACGATGAAAAAAATTGGTGTATTAGGAACCGGTACTATGGGTGCCGGAATCATTCAGGTTCTTGCGCAGAACGGCTACGAAGTAGTACTGAGAGCCAGAAGACAGACGTCTGTTGATAAGGGTATTGCTACCGTTGAGAAGAACTTAGACAGACTGATCAAGAAAGAAAAGATTACAGAAGCTGACAAGGCAGAAATCATGGGCAGAGTCCACGGTTCCACCGATATCAGCATTGTTAAAGACGCTGACCTGATCATCGAAGCAGCTACAGAAGACATGGAAGCTAAGAAGGCTCTGTTCGCAGAACTGGATCAGCTGGTTAAGCCGGAAGCAATCATTGCAACCAATACTTCTTCCCTGTCCATTACAGAAATCGCAGCAGCTACTGGCAGACCTGACAAGATTATCGGTATGCATTTCTTCAATCCGGTTCCTGCAATGAAGCTGGTAGAGATCATCAAGGGCCTGACTACTTCTGAAGAAACTAAGGCTACAATCGTTGAACTGACTGAGAAATTAGGCAAGACTCCTGTAGAAGTTGCTGAAGCTCCGGGATTCGTTGTAAACAGAATCCTGATTCCAATGATCAACGAAGGTATCGGCATCCTGGCTGACGGCGTTGCAGATGCTAAGGGTATCGACACAGCGATGAAGCTGGGTGCTAACCATCCAATGGGACCTCTCGAATTAGGTGACCTGATTGGTCTGGACGTATGTCTGGCTATTATGGATGTACTGTACACTGAATACGGTGATCCTAAGTACAGAGCACATACTCTGCTGAAGAAGATGGTAAGAGCCGGCAAGCTGGGAAGAAAGACCGGCGTTGGTTTCTACGATTACACCAAATAAGATACGTACATAAAACAGGGGCGGCGCCCCTGTTTTGTTTTGGGAAGAAAGAAAGTAAATCGCTTTTCTTCGACAAAAATAGCCCCTTTTATTTTGAACTTGCTTGTATTATAATAAAAACAGATTTATCGTCTTGATTTGTCCGTTCTCTTTTAGGATCATCATCCTGTATCTGAACATTTTCCAAATAAACCTTAGATGACAAGAATCAAATATCAAATATATAGAAAGGATAGGATGTTTTTGACGTCCGAAAAATATATGCCGAAAACAAAAAAAGAAGAAATTTTAGAGACCGAAGAAGAGGAACTGCAGAAGGAAGAATGCACAGCTGCAGAAAGAGAAGAAAGCGCTGAAGCAGCAGACGAGGCTTTCTGTACTCGCGCCGAAAGCGGGCAGAAGAGTCAGAACAGACCACAGCAGGAACGCCCGGAGGTGGAAGGTATTTTAGAACTGGTAGAAGGCGGTTTTGGTTTTTTACGGTTCAACAATTTTTTGACCAGTGAGAAAGACGTCTATGTTTCGCCAACCCAGATCAGAAGATTTAACCTGAAGACAGGAGATAAGATCAAGGGGATTTCCCGTCTTCCCAATGAGGGGGAACGCTTTGGCGCATTGCTTTACGTGCTGACGGTTAACGGCGACGAACCGGGTGCAGCCATCAGAAGACCCTCCTTCGAAGATTTGACGCCGATTTTTCCCACGGAGCGTTTGACCTTAGAGGGGAGCAGCAAAGAGCTTTCCATGCGGCTTATCGATTTGATTGCGCCTATTGGCAAGGGACAGCGTGGATTGATTGTAGCGCCACCGAAAGCAGGCAAGACCACCTTGCTGAAGAACATCGCCAATAGTATAGAGCGAAAGCACCCCGAAGTCGAAATGATTGTACTTCTGATTGATGAACGACCGGAAGAAGTTACCGATATGAAACGCTCCCTCGAAGGGGGCGAGGTGATTTATTCCACCTTTGACGAAATGCCGCAGCATCATGTCAAAGTAGCAGAGATGGTGCTTGCCAGAGCCCAGCGCCTTGCTGAGCATGGGAAAGACGTGGTTATCCTGCTGGACAGCATTACCCGCCTTGCCAGAGCCTACAATCTGGTGATTCCGGCTTCAGGCAGAACCCTTTCCGGAGGACTTGATCCGGGAGCGCTGCATAAGCCGAAGAAGTTTTTCGGCGCCGCCAGAAATATCGAAGAAGGGGGCAGTATAACGATACTGGCTACTGCACTGGTAGAGACAGGCAGCCGTATGGACGATGTTATCTTCGAAGAGTTTAAGGGAACAGGCAATATGGAGCTTCATCTGGACAGAAAACTGTCAGAGAAGAGAATTTTCCCGGCCATTGATTTGAACAAATCGGGAACACGTAAAGAAGATCTGCTGATGAGCCAGGAGGAGATGGAGGCAATTTGGGCAATGCGCAGAGCTATGGCCAATAGCTCCGTCCAGGAAGTGGCAGAAACCATTATCGATAACCTTGCTCACACCAAAACCAACAGGGATTTTATTCAGGTAATCAAGAAAGTGTTGCTGTAATAGAGATTAGAGGTAGCTTATGGACTTAAACAAGATTTTTCTCAAAGATGCCTGTCCTACGCCGGTAGGCGGTCAGGCTGTTATGGAGGGAATTATGATGCGTGGGGAAGAGCGAACGGCGGTTGCGGTTCGTCTGCCCGACGGAAGAATACATATGAAAACGCAGCCCAACAAGAAGGCGGGAAAGTGGGCGAAGATTCCCGTTATTCGCGGAGTAGTCGCCTTTGTCACCTCTCTGGTACAGGGAACGTCGATTCTGATGTATTCTGCCGACGTGCTTGAGGCACATTGGCCGGAAGATGGAGAAGCATTTGAAGAAGATAAGCTGGATGCATGGATGAAAAAGACCTTTGGGGAAAAGGGCGCCTGGAATTTGATGATTTATCTTTCTGTTATCATCGCCATTGCCTTGACCGTAGCCATGTTCATTCTGCTTCCTACGGTAATCGCAAACCTGTTGAAGCCGGTTTTACACAGCAGTTTTGCGTTTAATCTGGTTGAGGGCATAATGCGAATCGTGATTTTCGTGGCATATATTGCCTTGATCAGCAGGATGAAGGATATTCGAACTGTCTTTGAATATCACGGCGCTGAACACAAGACCATCCACTGTTTTGAAAATAATTTGGAACTGACCCCTGCCAATGCGCAGCAGTTTTACACCCTTCACCCAAGGTGCGGAACCAGTTTTCTGCTCTTTGTCATGGTCATCAGTTTTGTACTGCATCTGTTTTTGGGATGGCCGGATCTGGCGCTTAGGATTATTTCCAGACTGCTTTTGGTTCCGGTGGTGGCCGGTCTATCCTATGAACTGCTGAAATGGGCGGGAAGAAGTGATAACTGGCTGGTCAAGATATTGAGCATGCCGGGGCTTTATCTGCAGAAACTGACCACGAAAACGCCTTCGGATGAACAGCTGGAGGTGGCTATCGCAGCCATGAAAGCCGTTCTGGTTTCCGAAGATACCCCATATTTTGAGGGCATTTGCGATCTTGACGGCAATTTAGTTGAAGAGAATAAGATTGAACGAAAAAGTAAGAAAGAAATGGCGGAGGGAGAATAACCATGAGTCTTTCGGTAAAAGAAATTTTGAATATCGGCAGACGTCACCTGGAGGAAAACCGGATTGCAGACGCTGCCATCGACTGTAAAATTTTGTATTGCTATCTGATGAACATTACAAATGCCCAGTTGATTCTGGAGTACCAGAGGATTTTGCCTGACAGTCTGTGTGACGAATATTTCCGTCTCCTCGACCGGCGCAGCAGTGGCGTACCCCTGCAGCATATTACCGGAAGCCAGGAATTTATGGGGCTGGATTTTCTGGTCAACGAACATGTTTTGATTCCGCGGCAAGACACAGAGACCATGGTGGAAGATGCTATGGAGATGATTGGGAAGAATACACTTCGCGGCGAGGAGCTTTCTATCAAGCCGAAGAAAGAGTGCGATATTCTCGATCTCTGCTGCGGAAGCGGTGCAATCGGACTGTCTCTTGCAAAACTTTGCAGCGGCGTAAAGGTAACCTGTTCGGATTTGAGTAAGGACGCCATTGAGACTGCGCAAAAGAATGCGGAACACCTGGGTCTGGGGAAGGTAACTTTTGAAAAGGGCAATCTTCTGATGCCGTTTAAAGGACGGTTTAAGAATAAGAAATTTGATCTGATCATTTCCAATCCGCCTTACATAAAGACCAGTGTTATTCCCACTTTGCAGAAAGAAGTGCGGGATCACGAGCCTTTGATGGCATTGGACGGCGGCGCTGACGGCCTTGATTTTTATAGAGCCATTATCAAAGAAGCGCCGGATTGTCTGAAAAAGGAAGGCATATTGATGTTAGAAATCGGTCACGACCAGAGAGAAGAGCTCTGCTCGTTGATCGAAGAAAGCGGCCGCTTTGAAGAAATCAGAGCGCTGAAGGATCTGGCAGGAAGAGATAGAATCATCGTTGCCGTGCTGGCCGGGAAGAAATAGAAAATAAATGTTTTTCAAAAAAACACTTGTTTGCTTGACACAAGTGTGATATATTATAGGGGCTGTATTGGAATACAGAGAAATTATGCACGGGTATCAACCTGAGCAGGAAAGAAGGTAGCAACATGAAGGAAGGAATCCATCCTGATTATAAGGAATGTAAAGTAACTTGCGCATGTGGTAACACTTTTGTGACCAAGTCCACAAAAGAGGAACTGAGACTCGACGTATGCTCAGCATGTCACCCGTTCTTTACAGGCCAGCAGAAGTTCATCAACCGTGGTGGACGTGTTGAAAAGTTCAAGAACAAGTACAACCTGTAATTGTAATCAGACAAACCAAACCGGAAAGCAAATTTCCGGTTTTTTATTGCCATTATTTGTGGTACAATATAAAATTAGATAGATTTTAGTTAATAATAAATTTGAGGAGATATACATGTTTGACAAGTTGGATTTTATTGTTGAAAAATACCAGGAAATGTCCCTAAAGGTTTCTGATCCGGAGGTCATTAACGACCAACCGACCTGGCAGAAGTATATTAAGGAAATGGGTGAAATGGAACCTATCGTCAAAAAGTATGAAGAGTACAAGAAGGCGAAGACCGATTTTGCTGAGGCCAAGGACATCGTAGAAAACGAAAGTGATGAAGAGATGCGTGACCTTGCCAAGATGGAGGTCAGCGAACTGGAGGATAAGATCGAAGAGTTGGAAGGCGAGCTTAAGATTCTGCTTCTGCCTAAAGACCCTAACGATGAGAAGAACGTTATTCTGGAAGTCCGCGCAGGTACCGGCGGCGAAGAGGCAGCACTCTTCGGCCAGGATCTGCTGAGAATGTATATGCGTTATGCGGAGCGCCACAGATGGAAGACTGAGCTGATGGACATCAACGATACCGGTATCGGCGGCATCAAGGAAGCTGTTGTCCTGATCAAGGGAAAGGGCGCATATTCCAGACTGAAGTACGAGAGCGGTGTACACAGAGTTCAGCGTGTTCCGGAAACAGAATCTGCAGGCAGGGTACACACTTCTGCAGCAACTGTCGCAGTGCTTCCGGAAGTCGACGACGTAGAAGTCGATCTGAATCCGAATGATGTTAGAGTAGACGTATATCGTGCATCCGGTAACGGCGGACAGTGTGTAAACACGACCGACTCCGCAGTAAGACTGACCCACGAACCAACTGGACTGGTTGTTACCTGCCAGGACGAAAAGTCCCAGATCAAGAACAAAGAAAAAGCCTTTAAGGTTCTGCGTTCAAGACTTTACGATTTGAAAGTACAGGAACAGAACAAAGAAATTTCCGAAGCCAGAAAGAGCCAGGTAGGCTCCGGCGACAGAAGTGAAAGAATCAGAACCTATAACTTCCCGCAGGGCAGAGTTTCCGAACACAGAATCGGACTTACCCTGTATAAGCTGAACGCAATTTTAGACGGCGAACTGGACGAGATTATTGACGGTCTGATTACCAGTGATCAGGCGGAGAAGATGAAGAACTTCTAGGCGGCTTGTCTTTTTCTTCCACAGCTTTGTCAGCTTCACAGCTTTGCGGTGCTCACATACTTCAAGTATGCTCTGCTCCGCAGCCGTTTGCTTTCGCGCTGTGAAAGAAAAATCCTGCGCCGAGAGGCTGTTTTTCTTCCACAGTTTTATCAGCTTCAAGACTTTGCGATCAGCTTGCGATTTTCGCATTTTAAGGCAACAATAATGAAAACAAAGATATTAACCGATACAACTGAAGATCTCAAACAGGCGGCGGAGATTCTCGCCGGCGGCGGTCTGGTGGCTTTTCCTACGGAGACGGTATATGGTCTTGGGGCAGATGCCCTCAATGGGGAAGCGGTAGGCAAGGTCTATGCAGCAAAGGGCAGACCTTCCGATAATCCCATGATTGTACACATATCGTCTAAAGACGATTTTGTTAAGCTAACACCGGAAATTACGGAGGATATGCGGCTTTTGGCATCTCATTTCTGGCCGGGACCTATGACACTGATTGTGAAGAGAATTCCCCGGATTCCCGATGTAACGACAGGCGGTCTTGATACGGTGGGTATTCGTATGCCGGGACTTGAGGCGGCAAGAGAATTGATTCGGATGGCAGGATGCCCTGTTGCGGCGCCCAGCGCTAATCTTTCCGGCAAACCCAGTCCAACGACGGCCAAAGATGTTATCGAAGATCTGGAAGGCAGAGTGGATGCGATTATCTGTGGTCAGGATTGTCAGGTAGGCATTGAGTCTACCGTTATCGATATGACCGGAGCGCAGCCGATGATTTTAAGACCGGGATACATTACCCGGGCAGATCTGGAAGCGGTGTTGGGAAAAGAAGTTCTTGTGGACCCGACTCTGAACAAAAGACCGGATCAGTTCAACAACGATGGCTTCAAACCCAAGGCTCCGGGCATGAAGTACAAGCACTATGCGCCTCGTGCAGAGATGATTGTCTTTGAGGGAGAACGGCAGAATGTACTTCGCATGATTTCCCAAGAAAAGGAAAAGAGAGAGGGAGAAGGACAGAAGGTCTGCGTTCTCATCTTTGACGAAGATGATGGAAGAACGGCGGCGCATGACTTTTTTGCAAGACTGAGAACGGCCGACAGAGAAGGCGCTGACGTAATTTTGACCGCTGCGCTGGCGGAGGAGGGTCTTGGCTTTTCTGTCATGAACAGGATGCTTAAGTCAGCCGGATATAATATAAGAACCGTATAGAAAATTTGTAAATAAATAATGAATAAGTAAGACAGAAAGGAAACAACGATGATCATTGCATTAGCCAGCGACCATGGCGGATTCGCTTTGAAAAGTACAATCAGAGAACATTTGGAGCAAAAGGGTTATGAGATTTTGGATCTGGGGACAGACGGGGAAGAGTCGGTGGACTATCCCGTATTCGGACAGGCTTGTGGTGAGGCAGTTGCCGAAGGAAAAGCGGATGTAGGCATTGTTTGCTGCGGTACGGGCATCGGTATTTCCATTGCAGCAAACAAGGTAAAAGGGATTCGCTGCGGACTCTGCACTTCTGTAGAAATGGCAGAGCTGACAAAGAAGCACAATAATGCCAATGTCCTGGCGTTGGGCGGAAGAACTACTGCGCCGGACCTTGCTCTTGAAATTGTAGACGCATGGCTGGGGACCGAGTTTGAAGGCGGCCGCCATCAGAGACGGATAGATATGCTGGACCAGATGTAGTCCATGTAAAACGATAGAAATGAGAAAAGAAACAAATTCGCAAAATATGGAGGAAAAATATGGGAAAGGTATATGTGTTTGACCATCCGCTGATTCAGCACAAAGTTGCACTGATGAGAAAAACAGAGACGACAGTAAAGGATTTCAGGGAGCTTGCTACAGAGATTGCCATGCTTATGGGTTTTGAGGCTACCAGAGATCTTCCTTTGGAAGAAGTGGAGATTGAAACGCCAATGTGCACCACAAGCGTAAATATGCTGAAAGGTGAAGACATTGCGATTATTCCAATCTTGAGAGCGGGACTTGGATTTGTTGACGGCATGCTTGCGCTGGTGCCTAACGCAAAGGTAGGTCACGTAGGTCTTTATCGGGACCCGGAAACCCACATGCCGGTGGAGTATTACTGCAAACTGCCTACAGATATTGAGAAAAGAAGAATTTTCGTCGTAGATCCAATGCTGGCAACCGGAGGAAGCGCAGCGGCGGCCATTGACTTTATCAAGCAGAGAGGCGGAAAAGATATTACGTTTATGTGCCTTATTGCAGCGCCGGAAGGCATCGAGGTATTGCAGAAGGCCCATCCTGATGTGGATATCTATATTGCGGCAAAGGATGAATGCCTCAACGAGAATAAATATATTATCCCGGGGCTTGGCGATGCAGGCGACAGACTCTACGGGACAAAATAGAGAAGAGATTTACGGCAGAATCATACCTATGGTCTGGCTGAACTGACATAGATAATTTAGGGCAATAAAAAAGAAAAGAGGACGAGAGAATGAAAAATTTTATTCCGGACAGCGTGAGCAAGCATGATAATGTGTACGACGTTTTAAAGGAAAGAGGCTTTATCGAGCAGGTTACGGACGAGGAAGCAGTAAGAGAATTATTAGGAAAAGAAAAGATCAAATTCTATATCGGATTTGACCCGACTGCAGATTGCCTGCATATCGGTCATTTTATGCAGGTGATTATTCTGATGTATATGCAGAAATACGGTCATACACCTGTCGTTCTTCTTGGCGGCGGTACCGGTATGGTAGGGGATCCGTCAGGCAGACAGGACATGCGTCAGATGATGACGATAGATACTATTGATGAAAACTGCAATCAGTTTAAGAAGCTGTTTGACAAATATTTGGATTTTGACGATGAGTGGAAGTACGAGGGCAATGAAGGCGTATATGCGCCGGGCCATCAGAACAGAGAACCACTTGCCGGAAAAGCCATCAGCGTTAACAATGCCCACTGGCTGAGACCGCTGAACTATGTAGAGTTTGTTAGAGAGATCGGCACCCATTTTAATGTAAACAACATGCTGAGAGCAGAGTGCTTCAAGCAGAGAATGGAACAGGGACTGTCCTTCTTTGAATTCAACTATATGCTGATGCAGGGCTATGACTTTATGGTTATGGCCAGAGACTTTGACCTGAAGATGCAGTTTGGCGGAAACGACCAGTGGTCCAACATTATTGCCGGTGTGGATCTTTCCAGAAAAGTCTGTGGAAAATCCGTATATGGAATGACTTTCGCACTGCTGACCAACAGCGAGGGGCAGAAAATGGGAAAAACCCAGAAAGGCGCTTTGTGGTTGTCTGCAGACAGAACTTCCCCATACGAATTCTACCAGTACTGGAGAAATGTAGCCGACGCTGACGTGGAAAAATGTCTGAGGATGTTGACCTTCCTGCCAATGGATGAAGTAAAGAGACTTGCATCCCTGGAAGGTGCGGAAATCAACAAGGCTAAAGAGGTACTGGCGTTTGAAGTGACTAAGCTGGTTCACGGTGAAGAGGAAGCGGCAAAGGCGCAGGAGGGCGCGAGAGCTGCTTTTGGCGGCGGTGGAAATGCAGCCAACATCCCGACCACGGAGATGGCTGCGGCAGATTTTGAAGGTGAAGGCAAAGGTTTGGTTTCTCTGATGAAGGAGATTGGGCTTGTGCCAAGCAATGGAGAAGGCTTCAGAACCATCGAGCAGGGCGGTGTGTCCTTAAACGGCGAGAAAGTGACCAATCCGAAGCTTTCTGTAACGGCAGACCTGTTCAAAGACGGAGAAATCCTGATTCAGAAAGGTAAGAAAAAATTCCACAAAGTTGTGGTAAAATAACGACAATGAGAAAACCGGAACTTCAGACAGCATTTTTTTAAAAAGTGTTGTCTGAGGTTCCTTTTTTGTGGTCATAGGGAGAAAACATATATTTCCACTTGTCGAAATTTGTGTTAAAATGATACCAATGTAAAAGAGGAGGAATGGCGAAAACTATGTTGGGATTATCGAGCAGAGAAGCAGAAGAACGAATGCGGCAGGGGCTTTATAATGAGGCCGTAAGCTCATCCACCAGGACGGTGCAGGAGATTTTTAAAGACAACATATTTACTTACTTCAACCTGATTTTTACTGTTCTTGCAGTCATGCTGATTGTAGTGGGATCTTTTAAGGACTTAAGCTTTATGCTGATTGTTTTTGCCAATACGGCAGTGGGTATTGCCCAAGAGATTAAGTCCAAACGTACCCTGGATAAACTTAAGCTGCTGAAGATGCCCAAGGCGCATGTCCTTAGAGATGGCAGAGAAGTGCAGCTTCCCGTAGAAGAACTGGTGCTGGATGATGTGGTGATTCTCAGCGCAGGCAGCCAGATTCCTGCTGACGCAGAGGTAGAAGAAGGCAGTGTTCAGGTTAATGAGGCGCTGATTACCGGAGAAGCTGATGAGATTACCAAGACAGAAGGCGCACAGCTATTATCCGGTAGTTTTGTTATTTCCGGAAAATGCGCAGCCAGACTCACTGCAGTAGGCAGAGATTCCTATATTTCTCGATTGACGATTGAGGCAACCAGGGATAAGGGAGGAGAGCAGTCAGAGATGATTAAGTCTTTGGATCGTCTGGTCAAGGCTGTAGGTATCATCATTATTCCGGTGGGGATCATCCTCTTTTGCCAGCAGTGTTTTGTTCTTGACGACACTTTCCGCAACAGTGTGAGGTCTATGGTAGCGGCAGTGCTGGGCATGATTCCGGAAGGACTTTATATGACGGCAAGTATCGCTATGGTGGTCAGTGCCATGCGTCTTGCAAAACAGGACGTGCTGGTGCAGAACATGCGATGCATTGAGACCCTTGCCCGTGTCAACGTCCTCTGTGTGGATAAAACCGGAACCATTACCGAGAATGAAATGCAGGTTTCTCAGATGCAAAGAATTTATGAGGGCATTACTGACGAAGAACTGGAGCGACTGATTGGAGACTTGGCGAAGGTGCAGAACCCGGACAATATCACCATGGCGGCGCTGCAGAGCCGTTTTACCAAGACCTCGGGAAGAGCAACCTTGAGTGTCTGCCCTTTTTCATCTAAATATAAATACTGTGGCGCAGCTTATGAAGACGGAAATTACGTTCTCGGCGCGCCGGAATTTGTGCTGGGCAGCCGGTTTTCCCGATACGAGGAGGCTGTTAACCGCGTCAGTGAACAGGGCTACCGTGTACTTGCCTTTGCAGCAGTATCTGATGTACCCGAAGGAAAACCGCTGACCGGATCAGTCAAGTTGTTAGGATTGGTTTACCTGACGAATCCGATTAGAAAGTCGGCAAGAGAAACTTTTGAATACTTTGCAGATAATGGCGTAGAAGTGAAAGTGATTTCGGGAGATAATCCTGTGACCGTCTCCAACGTGGCGCTGGAAGCCGGAATAGCCAATGCGGATCGCTATGTGGATGCAAGACAGCTGGTCAACGACAGAGCCATCTTTGAAGCTGTAGAGCGGTATACCGTTTTCGGCCGTGTAACTCCGGAACAGAAGAGAATGTTTGTCAAAGCGCTGAAAAAACAGGGGAAAACCGTCGGCATGACCGGTGACGGAGTTAACGATATTTTGGCTTTGCGAGATGCAGACTGCTCCATTGCGATGGCTTCGGGAAGTGAAGCTGCGTCCAATGCAGCGCAGCTGGTGCTCATGGATTCGGATTTTTCTAAGATGCCGTCGGTGGTCGGAGAAGGACGGAGAGTGGTCAACAATATCGAACGTACTGCCAGTCTGTTCCTGACGAAGAATATATTTTCACTGCTGCTGGCCATGTTCTCCATGATCAGTGTACTGTCGTATCCGCTGCAGCCTTCTCAGATTACGCTGATCAGCATGTTTACCATAGGTGCGCCTTCTTTTGTATTGTCGTTGGAGCCAAACAGAAATCTGATCAAGGGAACTTTCTTCGGCAATGTGTTTAAGATGGCGGCGCCGGCAGGGATTACCACGTTTATCAGCGTAAGTTCGTTGGTTGTATTCGGGCAGGTATTCGACATTGATGCCGCATGCATTTCTACATCCTGCACCATGTTGGTCGGCATGGTCGGGTTTATGATTCTGGCAAAGGTAGCAAAACCGGACACCCCGCTCCATATTGCGCTGATTGCCGTTATGCTGGCAGGAATGGCATATTGTGTATTCTTCCAGCAGGAGTTTTTTGGTATCAGCCAGATTTCCACCCAGGCAATGATGCTTTTGGTTGTATTCCTTATTGCAACGGAAGCGGTATTCAGATATATCTATAAGTTTACGAGTCTTTGCGGACGAATTCTAAATCATACGCCGAGAAGAAAGAAAGAAGGCAAACATGGGAAGAGAGGCGGCAGATAAAGCGATGAATAATGAAGATTTAACCTGCCTGCAGATTCCGCTGCCGGAGGCTGTTGCCAAAGAAAAATGGAGCGGAAATTTTGATCGGGCGAGAAAAAGAATCACAATGTTACTGGAATCGGGCGAACTGTCGGAAGCGCTTTGCTGCCGACTGAAGCTGGAGCTGAACAGTATGGACTATCTGGAGAAGCGATATACCCTTTCTCAGGATGAAGCGATAGCTGTTATGCGGGAAAGGATCAGCGATTTTTCTGAAGAGGAACTGGAAGAGCTGCGTATGCAGGACAAGGTGGACTGGATTTATATCAATGGACAGATACGCTACCTGCATAATTTCAGCAATACGCTGTATACCGTTTATCCCCGGATTTGGTCAAGAACCAAGGAAGGAGATTGCAGGGATTACCGTCTAATCAAGCGTCTTGTTCGGGACCTGAAGGACGGGCAGGATATGAAGAGCCATATCCACATCAGACACACCCTTTCCATAGATTCCCGAGCCATAGAGCCGGGCAAAAAACTGTCGGTTTATCTGCCGGTTTTACGTGATGGAGAAAACATAGAAAATCTGGAAATTCTGGATGCAAAACCGGGAGTGTGCGCCATCTCCGAAGGAGAACAGCCTACTGCTTTTTTTGAGACGGAAGTCGAAGACGGCGCAGAGTTTTCTGTGGAATATAAATTTGACCACTGCCTTAAGTACAGAGATATGGCGTTGCTAAATGCAGACGAGATTGCCGAAGCAGACATTCCTCCGGCAGAAAAAAAGTATCTTGAGGAAGAGCCGCCCCATATCTGCTTTACGCCGTATTTACGCACGCTGGAACGGGAGCTTGCCGGAGAAGAAACAAATCCGCTGCGTCTTGCCCGACGCTTTTATGACTATATCACCACGCGGATTGATTATCGTTTTGTGAGAGACTACTGCGCTATTGATAATCTGGCGGAATACTGTGCCTTGAACCGAAGAGGGGACTGCGGCATTCAGGCGCTTTTGTTCATCACTCTCTGCCGTATTGCGGGAATTCCTGCAAAGTGGCAGTCCGGCCTGGACGCTAAGCCGGGAAATGTGGGAGAACACGACTGGGCGATGTTTTATCTGCCGTCTGAAGGTTGGTTTTCGGTGGATTTATCTTATGGCGGAGCTTCATATGTGAGGGGAGACATTGACAGTTGGAATTTCTTTTTTGGCAATGTGGATCCTTACCGGATACCAATCAATAACGGATTTCAAAAAGACTTTGAGCCGCCAAAGAAACACCAGAGGATAGATCCGTATGATAACCAGTGCGGGGAAGCCGAATATACTGATCGCGGCCTTGTGGCAGGAGAAGTTCGCCGAAGCTATGTGGATATCGATATTCACTGAGAGAATCAAGGAAAGCGGCAGGCACTCAAAGGGCTTAATTTGATCTGGTAACGGGGTTTGGCGTAGGAAAAAATCGGACTTATCAACAAAAATAGAAAAACGCTGAAGTGAAAAGTTCATTTCCACTTTGAAAACGGATAAAAGAAAGTAGCAATTACTCTTGCGGAAAAGTGAAATTACTACTTTTACTGTTTATAAAAATAGAATTAAGTGTTACACTTTATATAGCTGATGACTGGATT
>JAXKAR010000004.1:0-2600 GCA_036305845.1 Emergencia sp. | reverse complement strand
TTTACGGGTAAGATTTTACGCAATACGCGAGTTTTGTATTGCAACCTCATATCTTGTCAATGCACAAAAGAGTGTCTTTGATGAGCAGCACATCTAACGGTTTTCTCTTTAAAAACTGCTACGGTTATTGTAGCATATTGGGTAACAATTTACAAGGCTCCTCCCACCGCCTAAAGGAAGTGGGTTTCTGCCTATGACAAAGGAAAGGATTTATTTATGAAGTATATTGACAGAAAAGGAAATATCACGATTGAAGAGAATGAGCAGGACAAATTCCTGCGGCATTTATATAATGACCGGGGTGGCAGACTCTGCCTGAAACTCCTGATCAGACCTTTCGTGTCAAAGGCAGCGGGAGTCCTGCTTAACACCAGACTTTCTGCCAGATTTGTACCGGATTTTGTAAAAAACAACAAGATTGACCTGAGCATTTACGAAAAACAGAACTTCTCTTCATGGAATGACTTCTTTATAAGGCGCATCCGAAAAGAAGAACGCCCGATCGATATGCGCGAAAACATCCTGATCAGCCCCTGTGACGGAAAACTTTCCGTACACAGGATCAGCTCAGACTCACGTTTCAGCATCAAAGATACAGAATATACAGCAGGACAGCTTCTGAAGAATAAGGCAATTGCTGAGAGATACACAGGCGGCTATGCGTTGATTTTCAGACTGACAGTAGATGACTATCATCATTACTGCTATGTGGCAGATGGAAGAAAATCTGCGAATGTAACTCTGCCCGGCGTTTTCCACACAGTGAATCCTGCAGCAAACGATGTATATCCCATCTACAAAGAAAACGCCAGAGAATACACTCTGCTGAAAACAAAACAATTCGGAACCATCCTCATGATGGAAGTAGGCGCCATGATGGTAGGAAAAATCACAAATCTCCATAAAAATCCTGCCACAGTAAAGAAAGGCCAGGAAAAAGGCAACTTCGAATTCGGAGGTTCCACAATAATCCTCCTCATCCAGCCGGGAAAAGTCCGTATTGCCTATGATCTGATCGAGAATACAGAAGAGGGATATGAGACTATCGTAAAAATGGGCGAACGAATAGGAGAGTGCAGGAAGTTAAAAAATACAAAGAATCATTACGAAGGCACAATAGAGAATACCTGAACAGGTATTCGCATTTTATTAAAAGATAATAAAAAGCATTTGTGAAGATGCAGAAAGGATATAATAATACTGTTGAATAAACGAAACTATCAGAAAGAACTGGAAAAACTTATAGATCAGGCGCAAAAAGATAACAAGATCCCAAGCCTGTTTCTCCACAGCTGCTGTGCACCCTGCAGCAGTTACGTACTGGAATACCTGTCAAAATATTTCAACATCACAGTATTCTACTACAACCCAAACATCTACCCGGAAGAAGAATATCGCAAACGAGTCCATGAAATTACCCGTCTTGTAAACTCCATGGAATCTGAACACCCTGTCAAACTGATAGAGGGTCACTACGACCCACAGGAATTCTTCCGGATGGCAAAAGGCCTCGAAGACGTACCCGAAGGTGGCGAACGCTGCTTCAAATGCTACCGTCTCCGCATGGAAGAAGCAGCAAAACTGGCAGAAGAGGGCGGCTATGACTATTTTACCACCACCCTTTCCATCAGCCCTCTGAAAAACGCAGCCAAGATCAACGAAATCGGTGAAGAACTGGCAGAAATCTACCACGTCCAACACCTCCCATCTGACTTCAAGAAAAAAAACGGCTACAAACGTTCCATCGAACTATCCCACGAATACGACCTCTACCGTCAGAACTACTGCGGTTGCGTCTATTCCCGAAGAGAGGCTGAAAACAGAAAATAAAGCAGTAACCACAATTATGTAACATATAGCCAATACCCAGTGAAGAAAAAGAAGGTGTGTTGGGGCGCATTTGAGGGTTCTTGTAATTCTTGGTATTCGGGAATCTGCGTTATGAGCCGACCGTCTCACGTGTCTGAGCGAAGTTTGCAACGGAGCGAGTTTGAGAGGGCGGCTCATGGTTTTAGCAGATTCCCGAATGCCTTAGAATTACAGGGTTCCGAAACTAAGCACCAACACACCTTCTTTTTCTTCACGTACCTTTTGAATGATTCCAAACTAACTACTTTGCAATACTGAAAAAATATGTTACACTAACACGTAAAAGCAATAATACCAAAAATAAAGAAGAAACGAGGAATAACACAATGGCACAGCTTTGGGGCGGACGTTTCACAAAAGAAACAGACAAACTTGTATATAACTTCAACGCATCCATCTCTTTTGACCAGAAATTCTATGAGCAGGACATCAGAGGCAGCAAAGCACACGTAGCAATGCTCGCCAGACAGGGGATCCTGACAGCAGAAGAAAAAGATCAGATCGAAGCAGGTCTTGACGGAATCCTTGCAGATGTAAGATCCGGCAAACTCGAAATCACATCCGAATATGAAGATATCCACAGCTTTGTCGAAGCAAACCTTATCGACAGAATCGGTGATGCAGGCAAGAAACTTCACACAGGAAGAAGCCGTAACGACCAGGTAGCCCTTGACATGAAACTCTATGTAAGAGATGAGATTGACGAGACAGACGAACTGGTAAAGAAACTT
>JAXKAR010000003.1:0-17082 GCA_036305845.1 Emergencia sp. | reverse complement strand
TTAAAAACGTAATTCACGCTTCACTTGCTTTCTCATCTGCAAGTTTTTTATACAGCTCCGCCAATTTTTTCATTACGAAATCATAATTTCCTCTCACATGGGGAACCATACAGCCACTGCAATCTTTCACGCCATTAGCCATGTAGATAAAGTTCCCGCCGCAATCTTCGCCCAAGGCATATAACGGGCAATAACAGAACAGACAGTTAAAGTTCTCTTCATCTACTGTTCTGTGGCAGGGAAAATATTCGCATCCCGTGTGCTGGAAGAATTTATATGCCTCGCCGTTTGGTACATAATTTTCCCCGCGGATATTATACAGACAATAGCACTCATAGTTTTCTCCCATATAAACCCATACGTTCTCTCCCATTTCTATATGTTCATCAAAAACCAAATCCGGAATAAACAGTTTAATTGACGTTCGCTTGGTTCCCTTCAGAATAACGCCTTCTTTCGTTGGATAGGCGTCAAACTCTTCTATTCTGTGTCGGAGATCCTGTATTCCCGTCTCTCTCCCAAAATTATCCACAAATTCATTTATATCTGCATAGACAACATTGTCCGGGTTTTTAAACCAACTGATATTCATAGCCTTTCCTCCATTCGTCTTTCGCAACTGATGCGACCAAATATTCAGATACCCGGCCATAACGGCCGGGTATTGATTCATCTTCGTTTAGACTGTACTATTTACACTTTACGGAGATGATGCTGCTTTCTACAAATCCGTCTTCACGAATAGCTTTTACTTTATAGAAATAAGTATAGCCTGCCTTTGCGGAAGTGTTAGTATAGCTGGTTCCTGTAGTAGTGAACATCTTGGTGTAAGTTCCGTTACTATAGCCGGATCTGTAAATTTCATACTTAACCGCGCCATCCACCTTCTCCCAGGTCAATCTTGGTTTGCCGCTCGACGCATTACCTTTTGTTACTTCGAGACCGCCAGTCAGGCATTTCTGACCGATAATCTCACTTGTTGCATTTGCATTCTGATTTTTCTCAGAAATTGCGACTACCTTATAGTAATAGGTATAGCCTGCCTTTGCGGAAGTATTGGTATAACTGGTCTTTGTCGTCGTGTACATCTTGGTGTAAGTTCCGTTACTGTAGCCGGATCTGTAAATCACGTATTTGTCTGCGCCATTTACTTTTTCCCAAGTTAACATCGGCTTACCTGCACCGCTGTTACCCTTGTCAACTTCCGGTTTCTCTAAACAGCAAAGCTGCTTCACAGTCTTGCTCTTTGCAATAACTTTACCATCCTTATCCAGGGCCTGTACACCATAGTAGTAGGTATAACCTGCTCCTGCAGATGTATTGATATAACTGTTCTTGGATGTCGTATACATCTTGGTGTAAGTTCCGTTACTGTAGCCGGATCTGTAAATCTCATACTTTACTGCACCCTTTACCGTGTTCCAAGTCAGTTTAGGTTTTCCGGATTCATTGTTTCCGCTCTTTACTGTGATTGTGTCTTTAGCAACAACTTCACACTTCTGCTTGATGATATCACTTTCAGCAATGACCTTACCGTTTTCATCCAACGCTTTTACCACATAGAAATAAGTGTAACCGCCCTTAGCCGAAGTATTCGTATAGCTGGTATTTGCTGTGGTAAACATCTTGCTGTAAGTTCCATTGCTATAGCCGGATCTGTAAACCTCATACTTGGATGCACCCTTTACTGCCGTCCAAGTGAGTTTCGGTTGACCTGCTGTATTTGTACCTGACGTTACGAATACAGTCGTCTCTTCTTCAGTCAGCTGCGCATCGGTCTTTACCTTGTCCATTTCGACCTTTGCTGCTTTTACCGCTGCGTCAACGTCTTCCGTAGTTTCTGCCTTGTCGATAGTCTTTTCTGCATCAGCTATAATCGCTTTCAGCTCTGCCTTTTGTTCGTCTCTGTAATTATTCAGGTTCTTCTCCTGCAGATACGCTGACAGGTCAGCTTTTGCGTCCTCCTTCGCTTTCTTGAAGGCTGCATCTTGCTCGTCTAACAGCTGCTTATATTTTGCTTCTGCTGCAGTTAATGTATCGTAATTGGTTACCTGCGTCTTTGCAGATTCCGGGACCTTGTCATAAGCATCTCTTGCAGCATCGATAGTCTTTCCGCTCTGTAAGGTTACTTCACCGATCGCATCGATTTTTGCAATAGCATCCTGTACTTCTTCTGCAGTGAGTTCCTTATCCGTTTTCACTGTGTCCAAGTCAGCCTTCGCCTTGCTTAAAACTGTGGCCAAATCTTCTTCTGTCTTTGCTTGGTCGAACGCCTTTCCGGCATCTTCAACAATACTGTCTACTACAGTCTGTTCTGCCGGTCTGTATCCGTCCTTGCTCAGTTCCTTTACATAAGCATCTAATTCAGCCTTTGATTCTGCAATTAAGTCATCAAAAGTTTTTACGGTAATTTCACAAGTTGCTGTCTTGCTGCCGCTTACGGATACAGCGCTGATATTCGTCTTGCCCGAGCCTACTGCTGTAACCATGCCGTTTTCGTCAACTGTTGCAACCTTTTCGTCCAAGGAGCTCCAGGTTACCTCTTTGTTCGTCGCATCTTCCGGTTCAAGATTTGCGGTCAGCTGAAGAGTTTCTCCTGCCATCAGGGTTTTCTCCGTCTCGTTTAGGGAGATGCCTGTCACATCGACTCTCCGCAGAAGTCTCAGCTTATAGGTTTCTGTCTTCTTTCCGTTTTCAGAAGTCACCTTAATCTGAATTGTCTCTGACTTGGTCACATCTGCCGGATAAATGGCATATCTGGCATGGCCTGCATTTGAGGAGGTTTGTTCGATTACCTCACCTTCTGCGTAATCTCTGTTATTTGCGCCGGCAATGACCTCCACCGTTGCCTTTGAATCTGTTGCATCCGGCCATACGTTATAGAAGGTTCTGCCTGTGATATCGGTCACATCAGCATCATAAGACATCACGTCTGACTTAAACTCCGGCGACAGAGAAATCTTGCTGCCCCCGTAGGTGTTACTGGTATTCACCTGCAAATCAGACAGGGTGGCAATAGCCGCCGCAGTTCTGATATTCAGGGTATAGGTTCTCTGCTTTCCGTCCTTCTTTGCAACAACGGAAACAGCCTTACTTTCAGCGCCGTTCAGGGTTACTGTTGCCTTATCTTTATAAGCCTTTCCGTCCACTTCTACCGTTGCGCCATCTGCCGCGGTAATTTCCAAATCTACAGATTTTGCCGTATCCTGTGCAACCAGATTATATTCGGTAAGTCTACTTTGGAAAGACTGATCCCAGGAAATCGAGTTCTTATCGTCAGCCGTTACCTTAATGTCTTTGATATATGCAGGATTTGTCTCTACAGCCATCAAGTAGCAAGAGTCATTCTTGTAGTATAATGTCCCGTCATAATCTGCACAGATGGTACTGATGCAGTACTGCTGTTTATCCTGAGAAGGAATGAACAGTTCCGCACTGGTATCTGCTGCTTCTGTCTGCTCTGGTGTATCGTAAGTATAATAGATTCCACCCGGTTTTGCATTGTAAGTAAAGTAAATATACACTCTTCCGTCAGCATTCCCGTCTCCGTCAAAGTCTTCGTCCTCATAAGCGGTGGACAGGAGAGCGGAAGCCTGCGGGTAGCCCTTGATTGGCAGAGAATACAATTTAGAATCCTGGCTCAGCGCACCACTGTTATCTACTACTGCAAAAGAATGACCGCCATCCGGATCAAACTGTCCGCCGGGTCCGCATACGCCAATATAAATCTTGTTCTTGTAAACAAGCGGCGCTGCCGTTGTCATACCGCCAAGGTCAATGTAAGACGGTTCACCAAGGTTTCCGTCAGCATCTACAGATACCTTGTACATATGTCCACCCTTGGTGGAAAAGTAAAGATATCCGTTATTGTACACAGTTGTGGTACGAATATCCCCCTTAATCTGATCGATGCGGTCGATAACTTCGCCGGTAACCGGATTCAGGGTATAAAATACTGCGTTTGCACTGTAATCGCCTTCACTGGTTCCGTCATCAGATCCAACAGCAATATACTTTTCTGTCGCATAGCAGCCTGCCCAGTAGAAACCACGCTTTGCTACGTTGCCTTCTGTTTCCAATGTAGCATTCAGCTCCTTGTCATACGTGATAGTCTCCGTATCCTTTGTGCTGCCGGACGGTACAAACTGCCAGGTAGCCGCTTTGATTTTCTTTCCGTTTTCATCGGTTGTCACGCCTTCATCGTCTGTGGTAAAACACATATAGCGGCCGTCCGCATTTTCTCTGTTCCATGTACCGGTATAGATATAACCGGTACCGTCGACAGTCACATGACTGATCGGGCACAGGGTCTGTCCGCCTACTTTCGCCGTCTGCCAGGATACGGTTAAGGTATCCAGATCAATTTTCTGGATGATCCCGTTTCCAACCTGAACGAAAAGTCCACCGTCTGCGTAAAGAATCGGATTCATGGCAAAGCCTACATTGGCCGCCATGGCGTCACTTTCTCTCAGCTTCTTTCCGGTTTCCTTGTCCAACTCCAAAACCTTGTTTCCCATGCCGATATAAACTTTACCATTTAAAATCAGCGGCGGCGTCGGAGCAGCTGCCCAACCCGTGCCGTATTTCTCACCCCATTTCATTGCGGTTTCATCAATAGATGTCGGTGTAGTCCGATCGGTTACACCGTTGTTTTCCTGATTATTTCTAAAGTTGTACCATTCTCTGTCTACGCCATGGGCATCCGTATCCGCAAAAGCGTAGTTAGCCGGAACAGCAGTAAGCACCATTACGGCAATGATCAGACAGGCAATTACTTTAGAAAACTTGCTCTGCTTAAATCCTTTTGTCATTTTCTCCTCCTCTAAATTAAATATTTATAACCACTCCTACCAGGAGCCATTAAACCATGTTCCATCGTATTCATAACCTAAGTTTAGGGTAAAGTACAGATGAATCTCATCGCCGTCGCAGACGTTGATATTGGACATTCCGCTCATCAGCAGTTCGCCGTTATACCTATACATCCACCCGGAATTCTTATAAAAATCCATTTCTCCTAGGCTATCTCGCTCATGTCCCTGCTTTGTTGCGCCATATTCTTCCAGTTTCTGCAGAATCGGGTCCGGAATCTTATATCCATCTGTAATGCCCGCACCTGTGACCTCTGACAAATACCAACCCACCGCAGCGGTTCCCGTAAGACCGCCCACATAGTCGTATCCGTTGTTTTCGATAGCTCGCAAAATGACGTCGGATACGTTATCACCTTCGTAAAAGGTCGCCGTATCGATAAACTTTATGCCCAGACCGAGTACACTGGTGTCCATGGTGACCGTCACCGTTCCACCTTCCTCCATCTGTCCGTCTTTGTTGGCATAAACCTTATAATAGTTGGTCACGGCGTTGCCTTCATCATCTTTGATGGTGATCACAATTTCGTTTGCACCATCAGAAAGCTCACCACGGTAGGTTCGTTCATAGGTGTTTTGACCGGCGCTATATACCTTTATCCCATTCACCTTTACATCGAAGTTAAAGCTCTCGATTCGGTTTCCCCGGTAATCTTTTCCCTCTACGGTAAACACAAGGCGAAGGCCTTCTACCGTCTGTCCGTCACTTAAGCTGGTGATAATCACCGGCGTCTTTGTATTTTCCTCTTCTCCTCCGGGCTCAGGCAAGGGTTCAGGCGGTTTGTCTCCTCCGGACTCTCCGTTTCCTGAACCGTTTTCACCGTTTCCGGGTTGATTGCCTTCTATCTCACCGTTCACATTTTTTCCGGATTCACTTTCCTGAACTTTTTCTTCCAGTCTCTGCTGAAAATTGTTTTCCGCTCCTCGCTGCTCCTGCTCTTGCCGCTGTTCTTTCTTTTTCTCCTGCTCTTCTTCGTATTTTTCTTCTTGATCGCTGTTCAACGCATAGTTTTCGCCGGAAACAAGAATCTGCGAGCGGTCTTCATTTATGCCCTGTATCGGATTCTCTCCTACATCGTCAGCGCCTGCAGATACCAGGCCGTACCCCGCTGCAAGACAAAGGCCAAACAAGAGAAGCACCAGTATGGAAAACCTGTATTTTCGCATTTTTTCCTTCAGCATAGTCTACCTTTCGCTCTCGTACAGTTTCTTTCCTTCCCGAAACAGCCTGATGCTGTCCAGGGCCAAAAGGGCTTTTTCCGTCGGCATCAACGGATTAAACTTATCACTGCTTTCCCCATTGATATGGACATAACCGTCATCCTCCTTATATTCCATAAGTCCGTCAAGCAGAGATTTTCCATTTTTTGTAAACCTCTGATCATTTACCGGATCAATGCCTACGGCAGTTAAACCGATAATGACCTCTACCGTTGATTCACAGTTCCCAAAGGAACCGTCTTCCTGCTGCTGTGCAGACAAACCCATTATGCAATGTTCCACGGTGCTGTTCACCTTTTCCTGATCCATATAGTAGCTCAATCCTTGCATACACATCGCTACATAATCCACAAATCGTTCATCATCATAAAGCTTTTCCGTCTCGATTTCATCCACCAATAAGTCAACATACTTTTCTTCATTGTCAAGCGATATACCGGTAACATTAGACGCAATCAGGGCAAAGGTGACTGCATTGAGCCCCTGCCCGGTTACGGCTTCTGCATCGTCCAGCGGTTCGAACAGGTTATACCCCTCAACGTTCTCCGGACTCTTGCCGATTGCCGCAAGTCCCAACGACACTCTTGCATACGCAGTGGAGTACTTTTCATCCAGTATACCCTTATTTGCTTTGGTCTTAGCTCTCACATCATCATAATAAAGGTCAAAGTACTCCTGATTTTCTTCTGCAGGAATACCACTTGCTGCAAGACCAATCACTGCCCATTCACCGCCGATAGACCCGGTAGACGGAGCCGGCGTCATTTCTTTTATCCATTCCGATGCCGTCTCAATTTCCTTGTCTAAGTTTTCTGAAGGATTACCGCTGCAGCTGACCATCGACATTGCCATCACGAAAATCATCATGATGCATATGATGGCCTGCAAGCTTTTTCTTTCTTTTTTCATCCGCTTTTTTCTCCTTTTTTATTTCCACAAGCCGGTTCAGCATATACCTTCTGTCGTCATCAGAAATTTCGTCTTTGCTGTAGGCCGCCTTGTTGCCTAAAGTCCTGACATCTTCATCAATAGGCAGATTTTGACTTTCCATATACGCATAGATCGCGCTGACGCCAACTTTAGCTTCACTCTTTATAAACAAATTTCTCCTTGCTTTCACAGCTCGAAGCACTTTTGCCAATCTATATAGCAGGTAAATCAGAGCCAGCAAAAGAATCAGCAACAGCAAAAGACTGATTGCCAAAACCAATTGCCGGTTTATTTCTTCATTGCTTTCTCCCCTGCGTTCCGTATGCTGCTGTTTAACGCTGCTACCGCTGCTTTCAAACTGTCTGCTTACCGACTCGTTTTCCAAACCGACAGACAGGTCCGCTTCCTCCATAACCCCTTCGTATTCCGGCGTTACCTCTATAGGTACAAACCCTACACCGTCTACATAGATTTCCGTCCATGCGTGAGCATTGCTTTCCGGCACCTCTATGGTTTCCCTCGCCGCCTTGTCCTTTACATCCTCCGGCGTAACCAGATAGCCTTCTACATATCTTGCCGGGATGCCATAGTATCTGAACATCAAGGTAGCCGCAGTTGCATAGTGCACATCATAGCCTTTATTCTCTGTCAGAATGGTCTCCAGCATGTTATTGCTTTCCTGTGACAGCATAGGCTTTTCTGTATAAAGAATCTGTTCTTGGAGAAATGCCTTTATCCGCTGTATCGCCACTTTATATTCCACATGACCGTCACTTTGATTTCCCCGATCTCCAAAGTATTCTTTTAGAATCAGTTTTTCGTCATCGGAGAGATAAGTATAGTTTTTATAGACAAATTCGTTATAATAACTCTCAGCGGTCAAATAAGTCTCTATGTCTTTATTTTCTTCTGCAGTAAACAGCCGTCCCGCAATATCTGTCCACTGTTTTACCTGATTTTCTCCGGCAGTATAGCTATATTCCTTCATTCTGCCTATATTTCCGGCAGTATAGTAATTGTTATACCAATTTAAAATACTGCTATCGGAAAATTGAGTCAGCTCATAGGGAACATAAGCATAGTTTTTGTTCCCTGTCTTCACTTCTATTTCATAGGTGTTTTCTTTGCTTTCAGTGAGCATTCCGCCAATCTGTCCAATCTGCCCGCCGGCACAGAAGCCTTCCTCCTTCAGCCAGTACATCAGATCTTTGACATCTTCATAGGTTCCATACGGCAATGTATCCCACTTATTATAAGTAAACACCTCACCGACAAAGCCGCGCAGATAAGTAGATTCCGGATTTTCCATCTTTACCGTCAGCGCTGTAGCATTATTTTCTGTCTGCCGCTGATCGTCTGCCAATGCGCCGTTGCCCAGCGCCGGTTTACCATAATAAAACTCCTCCGCCAAGGCTTCTATTTTTTCATCCAAATATGCTGCAGGCTGAGGCCTCTGGAAAATCTCTGTTGTAAAGGGCAAGATGGATGCCATGACTACGATGATCAGTAAAACGGAAACATATCCTGTCTGCCATATGCTTAATCCGACCATAGTCCTGGTTTCCCCATAAACCAAAACGATACACAGCAAAAAGAATGCAGCCGTATAGGTAGATGGATTCATTTCCGTAAATGGCATAGGGAAACAAACTACAGCTATAGGTAAAAACAAAAGATAAGGGTTTCTGCTTTTTATCATCAGACCGATCAGTACAGCTACTATAACCATGCACAGGGTTAAAAATAATCCGCACTGTTCAGATGCGCCTGCTAACTCCTTAAGCACGATGCCGTCAGATACAAGCAAAGCATGTCCGATATCATTCCAAACCTTTGCCAGACCACCGCCTATACCGCCTTTAAATGCTTCTGCCGGGGTATAACTGATGCCAAACGTACTCATCAGGCAAAGCACAGCGCTTACACCGGTCATTGCGCTCAATATCAGCCGCCAAGCTCTGCGCTTAGGATTACTTAAAATTTTCCGGTCTGTATATATTAACTTCTCCATAATCCATAAGCCTTTCTATCTCTATTTCGTCATTGGAGACCAGTGCAATGCCGGAATAGTTTTTTTCGATATCGGCCTCGATAAACTGGTCCGCCGCCGGTTTCAGCTCCTCGTCATAGGGACTGGTCAAAAGCGCCGGCATATATGTCCAAATATCATTTTCGTCATTCACACGGAACACCTCAAACTCATTTTTTCTCATATTAAACCATCCGATATGGTGAGGTATGCTCATTTTCACTAACGTATAGGAAAGCGAAGCAGCAAATTGCGTAGCATCGCTTCGATGCTCTCCCGTAAAATCATCTGCACCGTTTGTCGCCTTGTCCACGATGACCATCAATTTATGATCGATAGGGAGTCCAAGCTCTCTAATGATAATGTCGTCCATCTTTCCGGACAGCTTCCAGTGGATGGATTTGATACTGTCCCCGGGCTGATACACATTTATGCCAAAGGTTTCACTGCTGTCGTTTCCCTTCTTTATCGGGGAGTATTTATAACTCTCCATATCATACTTACTGATTTCATCTTTAGATAAATCCAGCTGGCTGAGAAGCGGCATACTGTAAACGTATTCTTCACCGGAAAGGGCCGTCCTTTTCCGGATCAGTCCGGTAAGATCTGAAAGCACCGCATCTTTCAGGATAATACGAATACCACCGCAAAAGGTATCCTTTATGATAAACTGTATTTCTTTTTTCTTTCTCGGTCCTATATCTACTGTCCATGCCTCGGCGTCTGTATTATCGGTAATCAGATTTTTCACCTCGATCTGAAGCCTGCAGTTTAATATAGGCAGCATTCCACGGTTTTCGACGGCGATATAAACATAATGCCGGCTTTGGTCCTCCGGATCTTCCGCTCTTTTCAGAAAAACATCTATCTGTCCTGCAGACAAATGCACCAATATCTTTGATACGACCAGATAAAGAGCGGCAAAGACCATAATCATTCTCACTACTTCTCCGTCCCGCATAACATATAGCAAAAGAATAAAAATGATCAAAAGTGTGGTCAGACCGATTATCTTGTAGTTCTTACTTAATCGTTTCAACATAAACCTCTTCTCTTTAACGATTCAGTTTCGGCGCTGCAGTGCAGCTCAAAATTTCTTTCAACAGCGTCACTGCATTTTTCTCCGCAAGCTGAGCCTTTGGATGAAGAATCAGCCTATGTCTGCACACATCGACAAACAGCTTATCTACGTCCTCAGGAACAACATAATCCCTGCCCTGCAGATAAGCCTCTGCTTTTACGATAGCGGCAAGTGCAAGGGCGCCTCTTGGACTTACCCCCAGTTTAATATATTCGCTTTCTCTGGTTGCCTCAGTAAGCGCTGTAATGTATTCGTAAATCTTTTTATCCACAAAAATCGCTTTTACTTCGCCGATCATTGTTTCCAGTTCTTCGGCATCGATTACCTGATGAATTGTGTTCAACGGATCTTCCTGGTCCCGATTCAGCAGGATTTCCACCTGCTCATCAAATCCGGGATAGCCCATCGACAACTGAATCATAAATCTGTCCAGCTGCGCTTCCGGCAGCATCTGCGTACCGATGGTTCCAATTGGATTCTGAGTCGCCATGACCACAAAAGGCTTAGGTACAACATGGGTCTGTCCATCAACGGTTACTTTCCCCTCCTGCATAACTTCTAACAGCGCCGACTGGGTCTTGCTGGAGGTTCTGTTGATTTCGTCCGCAAGGAAAAAATTGCACATAACTGCACCCGGATTATAACTGAACTGTCCCTTATTTTTGTCATAGATAGTAAAGCCGGTAATATCTGACGGTACAACGTCCGGTGTAAACTGCACTCGCTTAAAATCCAGACCCATGCTCTTTGTGCAGGCAAGCGCCAGAGTCGTTTTTCCTACGCCCGGTATGTCCTCCAGCAGGATATGCCCCCCTGCAAGGATAGCAACCAGCACTTTCTCCACAACCTGATCCTTGCCGGTGATCGCCTTGCCGATTTCTTTTTTGATTTCAATAATTCTCTCGTTCATGTTTCTCTCCTGCTAATTCTCGAAAAGTGCAACAAAAACGGACTATTTGCAGCACAAATAGTCCGTATATCTACCTATTACAAATGATACTCGTCATTACGATAAAATTCCAAGCAAGTCTCCTGACTCGTGTATCCCTGCAGGCCTTTACCTTCCCGGACCCCGTCCAGTGGTGTTCAAAGGCCGCTCCTCACTTACAGTGGCGGTACCGTGCAGGACTCTCACCTGCTTCCTTTATTAAGTAAAATAACACTCGGAATGATTTATTTTCTCATATAAATTCATTATACGGTTTTTCCGTTTTCTTGTCAATCGCTTTCCAGATGAATATCTCTTCCGTTATCACAGGTGTACACCCAAAGCACCCTGTTCTTGTCCTCCAACGTATACTGAGAACATCCATACTGAGGATATGCTTCATTCACGTAATACTGCCATCCGCTGAGCCGTCCTCCGTCAAACTCATAAAGATGATTTATCCCCTCCACATAATAAGCCTCATACAGATTATTATACGAATACTCTACCTGAATATTATTGGCGTTGGTTGCCTTTTTCAGCAAATCAAATACAGTAGCGTCTTTCTCCATTTCATATTCAGTCTTCTCCAGGATAACCCCATCTTCAGGCAGGTATTTCGCCTTACGCTCATCTTTGAGTTTAGATATATCGTCGGTCAATGTATCGCATCGAATCTCTATGCTTACGGTAATGGTATCGTCTCCTGTAACGACTGCCTTCGCCTTCTGCGCCGCCTCGCCTACAGTTTCAAAATCGAATTGCCATACCGCGACAGCCACAAGAAGTAACGCCAGTATGGCCGTTGCAATCTTTTTTTGTCTTTTTCTCTTAATCTTATCCTTAAACTTGTTTTCCATCTGTTCGCTCACTTATATATTCCATATTTTATCTTAATTCTCTCCAGCTTTTTTATGATACTGTCCCCAAAGAAAAATATACACACTGCAGCCGACAGACCGTGGAACAAATCGTAAGGCACGCCGGCAATGTACAGAAGCTTAATCCCGGTTACGCTGATCTCACTGGCGCCCGGCATATTGGCAGAGTTTATCAGCGTACTGATGTTCATAATGCCGCCGTAGATAACGAAGGACATAAAAAATGTGGCCACCGCCATGGTAAGACTGTCTGCGGGAAGCTTTTTCCTCTGCAGTAATACGCCTGCAATCAATCCTATAAGGCCAAAAGCATATACGCGCCAACCAAAAAAAGTAGTCTCGCCGTTGGGCCATAATATATAAGAAATATATCCGACAAGCAGCGATAGGATCATTGCCACCACAGGACCCATAACAACCTTGAAGTTTCTTGACTTCAGTGTCTCGTCATCGCCCTTATTAAAAATCAGACCTGCAAGAAAACCCAGTACACCCCAGCAGAACATCTGCCACGGCGTCCATGGCCCCTGTCCCATATAAAAATTGCAGATCAACCTGGCCAAAGCGCCGATCAAAAACCCCGCCTCCGGTCCCAAAGAGATTCCGGAGACAATGACCATCGCCGTTCCGATTTGAATAGGGAGGATGATATGAAAAACGGTATGAACTGCAACAGTAATGGCACTCATCATCCCGATCAATACAATCTCCCTGGCCTTAGGTTTACGGTTCTCAAAGACCATAAAAAACGGCGCCATGGTAAGCACCAGAAGAAGGACACTTACCGTCATATACATTCTGTCGCCCAAAAGGCGATAGCTCAAAAGTACAGTCAGCGGCATAACAAAAACAATGAGAAAGGCAGATACCCTCAGCCTTTTCTTTGCCGCCGCTTCATACTGGGTCAAATGATTTCCTTCAGCCATTCTTCTGCCTCCTTTCCGGTAACAATCTGGGGATTCCAGTTTCTCAGCAGTTTATTGGCTGCCGTGGTGTAAAAACTGTTTCCCGCAAAGAAAGGTCTCGCCCGGTCAGCCGATACAATTTCTCCGTCAAAAAACATGGAACAAATCTGCCCATACTCTGCACAAAATTCTATATCATGGCTAACCATAAATATGGTGATTCCTCTTTTTTGTAAAGCAGAAAAAATTCCGGCAAGGGTTTTTTTAAAGAAAGGATCCAGACCCTTAGTTGGCTCGTCAAGAAGCAGAATATCCGGTCTTGTCAGCAAAACTTTGCCGATGGCCAGCCTTTGCTGCTCTCCTCCGGAAAGATCGTAGGGATTGGATGTCCGCAAATGCTCGATTTCCATTATTGTCAGCATCTCTTCCACCTCTGCAATTTTTTCTTCTTCAGTAAGCGTAGAGAGGGTTCCTTCAAAAAGTTCTTCTTCTGCAGTTATCTCGGTAAACAGTGCCTGTGGATTCTGTGGAACCATGGCAAGCTTACATTCATCTGCCACCTTAATCTTTCCTCTCTGGATTTTAATTGCACCGCAAAGCGCCTTCAATACGGTACTTTTTCCGGCGCCGTTACCGCCCAGCATGCAGTGCCACTGCCCTTTTTCCACGGCCAGAGCTGCGCCTCTTAACACAAAAGGGCTTTCCTTATCATATTTAAACCACAAGTCTTTCAAAGAAAAAGCTATCTCATTCTTTTGCCCTTCCACCAATTCCTGCGCAGGATTCACCTGCCGTACATTCTGCAGTTTTTCTTCAAGAAGCAATCTACCGTCTCTTATTGTCAAAGGACTTCCTTCTATATCGTTCAGACTTTGGAAAATCCTGATGACGGTAGGCATTCCATCAAACATAGGGTGTCTCTTCGCTTGATCTTCATCATACAGCTTTTCTCCAATATGCTCCGGTTTATCATACACCACGATTCTGCTTTGATCCATAACCATGACTTTGTCTGCTACAGGAATGATTTCCTCAAGACGATGTTCCGAAATTACGATGGTGGTTCCCAGCTCCTTGTTAATCTTGTGCAGCGTGTTTAAGAAATCCGATGTTGCGATAGGGTCAAGCTGGGAAGTAGGCTCGTCTAAAACCAGAACTTCCGGCTGCATAACCATGACTGAGGCCAGATTCAAAAGCTGTTTCTGCCCGCCGGAAAGCTCGTTTACATCTTTGCGAAACCAGGTTTGTATGCCGAAATAGTTAGCCATTTCTGCCACTCTTCGTTTAATGACATGATTGGCAAGACCCAGATTTTCAAGGCCAAATGCAAGCTCATGCCAAACCTTATCAGTCACAATCTGCGCCTCGGGATTCTGCTGAATAAATCCCACCTGTACTACGCCCCGTCTTTCTTCTATATCTTCTATTTCCACACCATCGATAAAAACGCTCCCACTTCGTTTTCCATACGGCATCATTTGTTTTTTCAAGTGGCGCAGAAGCGTACTTTTTCCACATCCCGACTTGCCGCAGACCACGACAAACTCGGACTTGTTAATGGTGCAGCTTATATCTGTCAGCGCCCTGTTTTCGCTAAGGGGATAAGTAAAATTCAACTGTTCAATTCTAATTTTTTCCATCTATATTCCTCTACTACATCAATTACTGCCGGCATACCTGCAAATATGACAAAGAGAACGCTCTCTGCTATCGTGCTGATTTTTCCCTGTGGGAAGATAAGTTCAGGATAAAACTGTATCCCCGTATCTCCCATCATGTTGAATCCTATAATTCCGCAAAAGAGAAGGGTAAAGACCAATCCTGCGCCAATATCTCTTCCCGAAAATTTATATAGATGAAAGGAAGATCTTCCCTTTAACCCATATCCTCTCGATGCCATAGCGTCAGCGCTTTCTATGGAGGATTCTAACGACCAGCTGATCAGGATGGATACTTTTTTGACAATAAGCCTGGTTTTTTTAACCAGTCCTTTTGTCTCGCCCCAGCCCATACACTTCTGCCCCATGGAAATTTCATCATATCTCGTTTTTAACAGCGGAATATATCGCATAATCATCGAAATAAGCAGACCCAGCAGAGAAGAAATCCGAGAAAAGAGATACATGATCATTTCACTGTTGACGATTTCATTAAAACAGCTGAACCATAGAATCACGGTGACAATAACTGCCCCTGAGAAAATTCCGAAAATAAACGCTTCCATGGTGATTCTGTTGGCGTTAATGTAAAACAAAACCGTATCTCCGTCATGGGTAAAAAACGTGTTCAGCGCCGTCGTCAGCAAAATAACCGACACGGTGATCAACACATTGAATCTTACGGCTTTTTTCCCTTTCAACATCAGTGAGTACAGCCATGCTTCCACAAAAGACAGCGCCAAAATGCCCGGCGAGGCAACCGACATGGTCAATCCAGTTACCGCCGCAAAATAGCAGAAGATAATAATGGGATGGTAAGTCGAAAATGCATTATGTTTTCCAATTCCTTGCTGCAATATTTCCCTCATTTTTCTTTCCTCGACGGTTCAATTCCAATTTGATACAAGGCGTTTGTCCAAGTTCCGCAGCTTTTTTGCAGTCTTTTCCGCAAATCTTCAGAAACCTCTCTCTTATCCGGTATACGATTCGTTTTCTTTATCAGCGCCTTAAGCGTCTGTAAATCTTCTAAATCCTCCTGCTTTAGATTGAGTACCTTGTAATAGCATTCCTCAATCCTCATCCTGTGATGTCCCATCACGTCCCTTTTCCGATAATCAATAAAGCTGTTGGAAAACGGCGTTATCTTTCTTACCGGCTCCAGTCCAATCTGACTCAGCGCATTCTGCCAGGAGCCAAATTCCTGAAGCAGCTTTGTTCGCTTTTCTCTGGGGATTTCACTTCGCATCGGCGCCCTTCCCCTAAGGTAGGCTTCTTTTTTTATCTCGTCAAGAAGTGCTTTACTTTCTTCGCTGATCTCTCCACCTTCGATTACTTTCATATTTTGTTGTTTCACCGCTCTCAGATTAGCCGCCTCCACAACTTCACCCCAAGAATGCATATATTTCTTTAGTTTTCTGCTGACCTCCGGGACCTGATGGGGATGAGGAATATACCCCTTTTCTCTGGTAAAAGTCCGCAAACTTTCAAAGATTTCTTCTTTTTCTCTGGTTTCATCGGCAATTTTTTCCATGGTCTTTCCCCCGCTGCCTGCGCCCTTGCTCAGACCTGCCTTTTTCAGCGCATAAGGCCATTTGTCAAATCTGGATTTGATGTATTCTCGAAACACGTCCGAAACTTCTTTCTGAGAAGGGGCATGGTTTAGCATCTCTGCTTTCTTCTTTAAGATCCAAAGCAGCTCCTCATCGGAGAAGCTTTGATAAATCTGTCTGCCCACGCTCTTTTTCTGAGAATACTGCTTTATCAATTCCGCATTTTCTTTACTGCCGTCCAATGCAAGTTTGACGAATTGCCGTTTAAATGCTCTCACCTCTGCCTCTGTCATCTTCTTGTCCATATTTCATTCCTTCTGTCAAAAACAAAAAACCACAGCTGTTATAAGCTGCAGTACGTATTTCCTGTAATTAAATAACACTAAAAAACGACTTCTCTGGTTCTCCGCCAGCAAGTCTATACAAGATAAGCAGGTCTTCTGACTCAGGCATCTGCATCGCTGTCACCTTCCCGTTACACAGTGGTATCGACAGCAACTACGCCTTCACAGCGGCGGGACCGTGCAGGACTCTCACCTGCTTCCCTCTTAGCCGATAAAATCGGAACATATCTGTTGATTATTCAGTTTGGGTTACCAAGAACACACCCTGTACTAAAATAGTATATCAAATCAAGAGCCAATCTGCAATGGATTTCTTTCGTGTAGATCACATCCTATCGCAGGCCTCTGTTTCAGTTAGAAAAACGTAGCTGCCCACTTATATGGGCAGCTACGTGCTTTAATAATCATTACCGCTTACTTTTCAGTTTTTCTTCTTCCGATAGCTACAGTTGCCAGTCCTGCCATACACAGCAGTACAGTCCACAGTCCCATACCCTGGGTATCTCCGGTCTTCGGTGTTTCCTTCTGTCCCTCGTCTGAAGTATCCTTGTCTCCATTCTGGTCAGCTTTGTCACCGTCCTGATTAGTTCCATTTCCGTCTTCCTTCGGTTCTTCCGGTTTAGTCGGTTTGTCCTCTGGGTCAGTCGGCGTATCCGGCTTATCTCCCGGTTCTTCCGGATCAGG
>JAXKAR010000002.1:0-25576 GCA_036305845.1 Emergencia sp. | reverse complement strand
TTCCCACCTTGGCTTTCATCTCAGCTGTTTTGCTTTTGATGTTACCTACAATAGAGTTCCATTTGTCTTTCAGGCTGGACCAAGTTGTTCCCACCTTGGCTTTCATCTCAGCTGTTTTGTCCTTGATGTTACTAACAATGGAATTCCACTTGTCTTTCAGATTTGACCAAGTCGTTCCTATCTTAGCTTTCAATTCTGCAGTCTTATCTTTGATATTGCCAACAATGGAGTTCCATTTGTCTTTCAGGTTTGACCATTTCTGCTTAATCTCTGCTTTCAGTTCCGCTTTCTTCTCTTTGATATTATCAATGATCGCATTCCACTTGCTCTTTAAATTTGACCATTTCTGTTTGATTTCTGCCTTTAGTTCAGCACGTTTTTCCTCAACATTTTCAACAATATTTTTCCATTTGCCCTTGAGATCTTTCCACTTCTGCTTGATCTCTGCTTTCAGTTCCGCTTTCTTTTCCTTAACTTCCTTCGTGAGCTTGTTCCATTTTTTTGATATGTTCTTTTTCTTGTCGGCAAACCATGCAGAGATTTTAGCTTTCACCGTTCCGACTGCAGAAGAAATCTTTTCTCCGACCTTTGACAAATCAGGCAACTTATCTCCCAGTTTGGAGAGTGTATTTACAAAAGCATCTTTAATGCTCCCAAACCACTCAGCCACACCGTCAATTTTCCCTTTGAAAAATTCTTTAATTTTTTTTGGAACTTCTTTGATCTTGGAAACAATACTGTTAAAAGTGTCAACGACCTTCTTTTTCAGCTTAGCTGCCATTTCACAGATCTTGTCCCAGTTCTTATAGATCAGTACGCCGGCGGCAACTACCGCTGCGATTCCGAGCACGATAGGGTTGGACATGAAGAATGCACCAACCCCTTTCAATCCGTTAAGCAGTATGCCCGCCGCAGTCTTTATTTTCCCGAATGCGCCGACTAGTCCACCGCCATTTTTAAAGGCTGTGCGGAACTTGTTGAACGGACCCGTTACTTTTTCAAATATAGAACCTAATTTACCGAATTTCCCTTTTAGCGAAGAAAGCTTACCGATTTCTTTCAACATTCCAGAAATTGTTCCACCGCCGTCTTTAAAGGCTGCACGAAGCTTGTTAAATGGGCCTGTCACTTTTGCAATTATCGGTCCGAATTTTTCAAACTTTCCTTTAATCTTGGCAATGTTGCCAATTTCAGTTAAAAATCCCGATACTGAACCGCCACTTTTTTTCATAGCTGCTCTCAAGATATTTAATGGACCGGATACCTTTTCTACTGCTTTTAGTCCTAATAATCCGGTGACGATTCCGCTGAATAGTTTCGGATGTTTATCAATCCAAGCAGAAAGCTTTTCTAAGCCTGAAGTCAGCATTTCCAGGAACTTGATAATCACTCCCCCTGTAAACTTGGCGATTTTGCTGAAGAAGTTATCCCATAGCCATTGCCAGAGAGGCTGCAGAGCTTTCCCTGCAGAAGTAAGTGCATCAAACGCCGCTGCGAGCGCATCAAAAATTTTAGGTGCAAGCTTGTTTAACGTCCACTTGCCCAGTGGTTTTAGCACGTTATCAAGAACCCACTTTCCTGCTGATGTGCAAAGATCAGCGAACCCTTTAAACGACTTTTTCAGTCGGTCGAATGACTCTGCCAGCTTTTTATATGCACCAGAAAGTTTTGTAACTTCTTTTTCATTTCCACTTACCGATCCAGTATTAACACTCGCTCCACTGCTTCCGCCGGTAGGACTTGCGGTCGCCGCAGAGTCACCTCCACCTGTTTCGCTATTGTCTGTCAACTTTGTGATCTGGTCAAATCCTGCCAGCTCCCTCTTCAGCTTTTTGACCGCCTTATTCGTGCCGCCAACAGCTTTTGTCGCTGTATTCGCTCCGGAAGAGACTGTCTCCATTCCTGCAGCGGTTTCTTTCACGGTAATAGGCTGCTGTTTCTTTCCGGTAAGTCTTTCAGTAAACTTCCGAAATGCCTCCGATGCCGCTACAACTTTGGCGATAAGCATATTGATCCATTTCAACACTGGTGACAACACGTTAATTAGGCCTTGGCCAATGTTAGCTTTGAGGCTTTCAAACTGCAAGGATAAAACCCTAACCTGATTCGCCCAAGAGTCTGCAGTTCTCGCAAAGTCTCCAGCAGCATGAGTCAGCTGACTTTGCACAAAAGCATACCTGAGAGATACTTTCTCAGCTTCCGTCATGGCATTTGTTAATTTTCCGTATCCATTTGACATGGCATACGCATCAAGTGCATTTTGTGTCATGACGATACCTAACTCTTTCAGCGTTTCCGTTTCCCCGGTAAACACAGACTTCAGTTTGGTATAGGCTTCGTCCTGGGAAATATTATAAAAGGACGCTACATCTCCAGACAACTTTGTTAGTGTAGTCGACATATTATAAGCTTCTTTCTCAGAAAATCCAAAGGATGATGCCATGGCCCCAAAAGTTCCGGTGAACTTCTTCGCCATGGTTTCCGAAAGGCCTGCCGTGTTCATCGCTTCTTTTGCAAATTGGTTCACACGTTCTTTCATATTCGGAAACACGGTATCAGTTACATTTTGTACTTCAGCCAAGTCTGATCCTAACTTAAGGCATTCGGAACTGAACTGGATCAACCCCTTAACAGCAAAGGCTGCAGCAAGCGTTTTTCCTGCTTTTGATGCCAATTTCTGAATTCCATTCATCTGCGTTTTAAAGGGTCCCGCATTGACCCGCAATCCTAAATCAATATCACCAACTTTTTGTCCCACTTATCGTTCCTCCTTTCCTCAAGATTTTGTCATAACTATTTCGCCATATTGATTAGCGCTCTCTTCATGCTCTCTACGAAAGCTTCTGTTTCCTGCGGACTTCTTTCTAACGCAACCTTTCGTCTCCACTCGTTACGAATTTGATGCATTTCCTTCGTATAGCTTTTCAGTACTTCTTCATCGTTTTCTGCTCTAATTCCCACAACACGGCCAAGAGCAGTCTCCGGCCCAATACCGACAAGCATGGCCTTAAACTCGTCCCACTTTATTGTTTGAAACTCTCGGGAGTACATTCTGATGCCGTATTGCTCAGCTATAGAACTTACGATTAAATCCCAGTCATGGAATAGGCTGTACCATTTTTCTCCGGCTCCCCCGGCTCGTCTTCTCCTGTAACGATGGTCATCACATGTTCGATAACCGTACTAAAGTCTCTAAAACTAAGTTTCATTGCCAAAAGACGTTTGAGCCCCTTTTCTCCAAATAGTAACTTAGCGCCTTCCATTAAGTCTCGTTCAGTTCCTCCCACATCAATCATGTCCATGAGTTTCAAGATTGTAACCGCATCATCGTTGATCTCAAATTCCTCCCCCTTTATTACCATGACCGGTTTTCCGTCAAAGCTCAGTTTTTCTGTGATATCAATTCTTCTCATCTTTTCCTCCTACTAAATAGCAAAAGGCAGGGTGGATTCCCCTGCCGTCGTCTTCTTATGCTGCCGGTGTAATGACCGGTTTTCCGTTACTCATGATGTCAAATTCCAGCGGTGCTACACCGGTAGAATCTCCTGCACCAATATTGGTTACATTAATCACCGCCATAGGTAGCGCAACCTTGGTTCCATCTGGGAAGTTCCAAACGAAATACGCTTCTGCATCTCTGCCGTTAATAAAGGCCTTGTCAGCCACATAGTCATTGCCTGTATCCCCGATGTTCCGTTTCCCTGTTACGGAAATAGTTAACCCCTTAGCCGTCATTAATCTTCTCATCCAGCCCTCTGCATCAAACGGATTCCATTCTTCTACGCCGTTATCGAATGCAACCGAAAAAGATTCCATATCCGCAATCGGTGTTGTACTTTCCTCAGTATCACCAATAGCAAACTGATTTTCATAACAAGGGTATACTCCTGTTCTTTCGCTCATTTCTTTGCTCCTCTCTTATTTTCTTTCAAAATACAAATCCAGCCAGATGACTCTCTCGTATACACCCGCTTCATCAGTGCCCACATCAACCGGTTCCGGTGTCTGAGGTTTGATATAATATACTTTTTCGTCTCCAATGACCGGATTCTCTTTAGATATAATTTTTTCATACAGCGCAAATGCTGCTTTTTCTGTCTCTGCTGCGTTTCGGTTCCAATGTAGCAGAATTGACACGCTCTTAGTACGATAACTCGTTTGGTTAAGGCCGCCGATTGCCATATTTGGCAACCCTACATTTCTCTGGTACACGCCCAGGCTTTTTTCTTTCTTTCCGTCAAGCTTTCCGATGTAGTAATGCTCTGCGACCGTAAAGGTCTTCAGCCAGTCTCTAATATCCGCCAGCATCATATCTTTGACTCCTCCCTGTATATTGCCGCAAAGGTGTCTTGTGCCCAGTTTTCTTTTGCACCACCCGGAAGCCAGTCCACAAACCATGCACCCTTTGCATTTGGATTTTCCGTCTTCTGAAAATTGTATTCCGGATGAAAATACAACCGCCTGGCATACGGTGTACTGTGGACAAGGATTACTTCTCCGCTTACCGCTTTTTTATTATCAATGAAGAAAGCCTCTCCTTGTAGATTACCTTTATCGAACGGCACAACTTGCGCTTGTTGAATATCGGTGTGTAATGCCTCCGCAGTCTTTTCTAAGGCTGTAATTGCATTATCCGTTAGCTCCTTTATCTTTGCCTTATTGATGGTGACTTTTGATGTCGCTTTAATCATATCAATCTCAGCTCCACATAATTTACTGTGCCATCCGGATTTCTGGCCTTTGTCCCCTGGAAGATTCGGCGCTGCACACCATTTACCAGTACCGTGCCTCCGCTGATGTCGGGCACATCCGGACAAAAATCCGAGCTGAACAATGCCACTCCGCTTATCTGAACCAGCTTTTTCTCCGCTGTCAGAACCGTTTTCGCACTATCCTGATAGTTGCATCGTAATCCATCAAAAAAGTGTTCTATGGGTGCGCCATCCGCTGTTAGGCCCTCTTCATAAATTGTCACCGCAATCGGAGTCTTGCAGAATTTTCCCGGTACCAATTTAGGGTATTTCATAATTAAATCCTCCTGCAACACAACCCAGTCTGCTTTAGCAATTCATAGTTTTCTCTGCGGATTGCTACGCCAGACTCAATGGCAATATTCCACGAGCTCCCAAAACTCATGTTTACACCATTAATTCCATAGCTTTGCAGTACGGATTGAAGTGCATCTTCGTTTTCATACTCAAAATCGGCCTGCTTGCACACAACTTCCCTAATGACATCTTGTTGAAAGTCTGTCAGAGATTGCAACCCTTCCCCGGCAATGCGGCCAAAGGTTAGAGAATCTATGTGCCTACTCGCCGTTCTTAAGGCTTCTTCTATGCTTTCCTGCGGAATATCACCGCCTCCGTACACTTCATAGTCCTCCGGTGATGCGTAAGGCATATACATTTCTACACCTCTTTCTGATTCTCTTTGATTTTAGCCAGAATTCCGGATACCGTAGACGTTTTTCCGATATCAATTTCATGTTCTGCACAGTACATTTTTAATATCGGCAGTACGTCTGTTTGCATTCGGGCATTCTCCTTCGCCAAGTGTTCACATTCTTTTTTTAAAGCTTCGGTATCTTCTGTTCCTGCATTTTCACTTTTCAATTTTGTAATTTCTTTAACTACCTCAGCATACTTGCCGTATGGTACAGTTTTTCCTCTGCCGTAGGCGACAATGTTGCCTGTATCATCAACAATGTCAAAACCGGCATCGATGTAGAATCGGCTCTGATCCGCTGCAATCTCGTATACCTTATTTGCTTTCATCGCTTTCACTGGTCTCACCTCCATCATTTACACCCGTCTGTGTGCTTTCCGTCACATTGATCGCGCATCCTTTAACCTTCTTTTCCAACAGGAACAGATCTCCGTAGCTTCTATTCTGATAGAGATATCCGTCCGCCGTTCTAGAATCTGTGCCTGGCGTGAACAGCTTGATGTAGCTGTATTTATCCCTGCAAATTACACAAGATGGATGAATCAAGATGCAGTTAATCTGTCCTGCCGTCTTTGCCGGTACACATCCATCGGTGAAGTCGTAGGCAGTCTTCATTCTGGACGCCGGTACCATCTTAATCTTAACATTATCTAAGCTATGTACATTTCGGTTAATTGCAGCCGGCCTGGTAACAGACAGAACTCTCTGCATCCCTTCCGCTTCTTTGATAATTTTCTTCATGCTTGGAGTAGCATACAGGATTCTGCCTTCTTCCGGTACGCTCGCTTCGTCCATGTAGCTCATCTCTGCATCAAACCACTCCAAGAAATTTGCCGCATCAATGACGGTTTTATCAATTCTTCCATCTTGCTCAGTAAGTTCTGCGTGCAATTTGGAGAATCTATAGCTATCCTTCTCCGGAATAGCCTGCTCCGTTTCAAAAGTGTTCTGGATATTTGCTACAGACAGAGTAAGGTTTGTTTCGTCGATATCCATCGGGTCTACAAAGAATTCGATATCTCTATCATGAGAAAGTTTCTTCGCCTCCCAGTCGCTGCTCAACACCCCGGAGTTAAACCCAGGTGTTCTGGTATGGTCTTTGTAACCAGACACCGCCAGTCTTGGCAATTTGATTGTCTGCGCATTGATAAATACAACGCCCGGGTTACTCTTTGTCAGTTCATCGGAGCACAGCTCCTTTTCGTATTTCTGCTGCAGCAGGTTGGTAAATTTTTCTGCGTATTCATATGTTGCCATTTGTTATCTCCTTTCATTTAAAGGCCAAAGGCGCTCTTCAGAGCCTCTTCATCAGCATGAGTAGTATTTCCACCGCCTCCAGCTCCAAATTTAAAACCAGTACCTCTATCATCCTGCTTCTTTAACTGTGGAACATCTTTCAGAACCTGGTTCAAAGCTTCCTTCAGCTTCTCTTTGTTAACTTTTCCTTCTTCAATAACTTCCTTTGTGTCCGCCAGCTTCATCAGGTAAGGAATTGTCTTCACCTCTACTCCGATTTCGGCGGCCATAAAATACGCCTCCTTCTCCATCTGTGCACTTAGAGCCGCTGCCTGCGCCTGCTGGGTCTGTTGCTGCAGCACCTCTACATTTGGCGTATTCTTTTCCTTGTGCTCCTTATACAACTTAATCGCTTCTCCCATGTCCTCCTGGGAAATTCCCTGCTGCTTAAAATAGTTTTTCAGCACGGTATCCTCTGTGACGGTCTGCTTTCCGGAAATAAGACTTGCAATCTTTTCATAATCGATTTGCAAAGTACTGCCGCCGGTTCCACCAGCCGCGTCTCCACCAATAGAGCCTCCTGCTCCGCCGGTTCCACCAGTACCTCCGCCGCCCTCACCTTCAAGCATGGGCATGAATCTGAATTTGTTTCTCAGCATATTTTTCTCCTTTCAGTTTTCGGTGTGTCTCACCATCTCAGTTTTTCGTGTGTCTCACGATTTCAGTTTTCTTGGGTGTCTCCCTCAGCGCACCTTTTATCCTCTTGTCGCACTTGGAGCAAAATAAAAGGGCCTTTAGGCTTTTTCCGCCTCAAGGACCTTCATTTTCTTATCCGCTTTCTCTTTGGTCGGTATCGCCTCGACCAGCTTTTTCTTGATCAGCTTCTGCGCTCTATCCGGTTTCAATTCCCGGATAACGGCGCCGGGGCTAAAAGTTCTTCCCAGCTCTCTGTCAAAATACTCTCTGATTACCTTTACATCCATTTCCTCACCTCCTTTTTAGGGAATATAAAAGACCAGCCGGGTTTGCTGATCCTTCTCTTGCTTTACTTTGGCTCTTTGCTGTCAGGTGTTTTTCGAAACACATCTACATGAAAGTCCTTAGGCGCGAAATATACCTTGTTGAATATTACTCCTAAATGCTCCCGAACCTCTTCATCGACTTTCAATGTCCGAAATTCGTCTCGTCTTTTATCGAATTCTTTATAATTCTTGATGTTGAGAAATTCTTCTTTCAAACTCATTTTATCGTCTCCTCAATTAGATCGTACAGTTCTCTATTCATCTGTTTTAGTTTTTCACCATGTTCCATATATTCTCTATATGATTCAGAAACAAACTCCAATAGTCTATCCGTTCTTAATTTACCCGATTTATCCAAGGCATATTTCATATCATCTATGTATATTCTGCCTTGATATTCAGATATAAGGTTATCATTTTTTACGAGCAGAACCTCTACCGGATTGCCCCCTGTATCATACATTGTTTCTTGTATTATATCAGCCATTGTTGTATCCTTAAACATCTTTTCCTTTAATTGCTCAACTTTTGTGCGATCAATTAATTTGACATCGATCAAGTGCCCTATTTCGTGATGAATTTCCCGTTCTTCTGCTCCTTTCGCTATGTACATAATGTCCCTTGTGTAGTCATACCCAGATCTACTTCCGCCGATCATAACTACCGTATCTTTCATTGCCGCAGTTATCTTTTCCGAAGTATTCGCCATCGCCCTCATAACCACCATTTTTTCTTTAGTCGTATTCCCTGTACGCTCCAGATTCTTAAATTTAAAATCCACAACATTATGAGAGTTTCGTATTTCTGTTTTGGCTCCGGCTCTTATTTTCGCCTGGTTTATAACCTCTGCTATTTCATCTGGTATCGTTTCTCCCTTTTCCATAGCGAGGAATCCCTCTGCGAATGCCTCGTATGGATTCTCTGCGGCATATCTGCTTATCCGTGAAGCATTTACCTTTCCAATTCTGGTATCCTTCGTATAAACATCATATACCCAGTCACCGGATATAAAGCGACCTCCAAGCTCCTTCATTCCGTATATATTCTTTTTTTGAATATAATCCCCTGCATGTCGATGAATAAAATGTCCATACTCATGTTTTAAAGCATCCATCAGATTTTCTCTGACAGCCGTTCGAGTAGAATTTAGCTGTATTTCCGCTTCTGCTTTTTCAATCAGTGCTTTTTGTCTTTCATAACCTTTAATGGTTTTATCTGCCAGTACTTCCTCTACCCTTTCTAATCTTTCCTTGGCTATATCAAAAATTCCATGATGTTCATTATATTCAACCAACGAATCTTCCGATTTCCTGATTATATTCTCAAAATATTCCTTGGAATCATTAAACCGATTTGACACATAAATGGTATCCTCAATCCAGTTGTAGGTTGCCGTTGCGTCTGTCACTTTCTTGGGATTATAAATAATACCCTTTGGCATAATTCCGTATTTTTCTTTCAGTACAGTCAAAGTGTTCTCAAGCTCGTCAACCGTCTCCGGTGTCATTTGCTTCGATAATTTTATCTCTTCAATCACACCGTTCTGCAAGAGACGTTTTTCTGCTTCGCTTTTATATATGTTCTGTTTATCTGTAATCCCTCTCTTTAGTTCTTCAATTTTACTTTCCGCTTCTTTTCTGTGTGCTATAATATCCTTTAGCCTATCAGCATCAGCCTTGGAACCATTCAATTCAAAGTACACTTTTTGCGTAAGTTCTTTTTCTTCCTTGTTTAGGTTTCCTAATATCTCTTCATATTTAATCTTGGTGTGTCTCAAGCGATTTATTTCACTTCTGGCCTTAGACTTATCAAAACCCGACTCATTCGTTTGCAATATATCCCGATGTTTTTTATACCATTCTTCGCGGCGCAAGGCATATCTTTTCTGGTTTTCTTCATCCAGTGAACCTTTGGATAAGCGTTCCAACTTTTCTGCTTGCCGTCTGGCATAATTTTTCTTTGCCTCTTGCCGATTTTCCTCTTCAATCTCTGCAATTTCTTTGCGAGTGAAGTTATCTTCAGCCTCCGTTATTCCTGGAAAATATGTACTATGACTATCCTTGCAACGCGGATGATATAATCCTGCGGCCATCGCTGTGCTCATCAACGGATATTTACCATCTTTCGATGCACCGCCACTCCACACATCGTCAATCAGTACCTTACCCACCCAAGGGAGACACAAAGGACACGGATTTCCTCGTTTGGTCATGATCACTGTATGAATCCCCCACTCCTGCCTTTTCTCACCTTCTCCGGTAAGATAAGCCCTCTTGGTGGCGGTTCTGATTGTCATATCCGCATACTCTTTTACCGTATGCCTGGCACCATTCTTATACTCTACACAGTTAATACCTGCAGCAAGGAAATCTCTGGTCGCCATATCAACAGCTTTTTCATAGGTTCCGGCTCCGGTATTAGCATACACCTGCGCCTGGAAAATAATCTTCCGGTACTTGTCATTGGACATTCTGAGCATAGCATACTCAGCTTTTTGTAGGTCGTTCGTGGTCGCCTTTATCAGAGCTTCAATCTTTCGGTCATTAAGGCGAAAGAACTCTGCACTGGTTTGTATGCTGCTTTTCCGCTTGCGCAGCGGATTAAATTTGCCGCTTTTGATTTGCTCCAGTATCTTCAGTTCCTGTTCAGTATTCCCTCTCTCCCGGGCCATGCGGATAGCTTCTTCAAGATTCTTATTGATATGGTCAAATTCCTTGGTAAACTTAGCCTTGTTGTCTCTGCGATACTGTTCCAGGGTCTTCAACTGCAAGGTCTGCCATTGTTCCCAAGCAACGCCTTCTTCCTCTTCCCATGCCCGATGCTTATCTAAGTTCCGTATCATAGAGAAAATAAGTTCATTTTCTATCCGGGCAAAGGCACTTTGGATATCGTAATCCATGTTTACTCCTTGTTTGCATATACGCCGAAGCCCTCTGCTTTATACGCTCTAATCCTCTGCTTCAGCTGGGTTATGGTTTTACATCTTTCACGGACTAACTCCACATAATCCCCTTTCTTTACCGCATAAATGCCAAAAGGGATTTGCTCGCTTGCTACAGCGAGTAATCCCTTTAATTCTTTCTCTGTCATCTTATATAGATTCGGTCCTACTTTGACTCTAACTAATCGGCTCATCATCAATATTCACTTCTCCCAGGTTAAGCGCCGGTTCTTCAATCTCGCTAATTCCTTGCTCGGCTTTCAATCGTCCCACCTCTTCTTTTTTCCACTCTGCATTTTTGCTATCCCCATAGAGTTCCTCTACCGATGCCTCCACAGACATAATCCCGCCGGTCTTCGCTTTTGATACGGTTTCAACCTGCGCCTCAAAAGATGGATTGGCATACTCTCCAAAGTCAACGGTTGCCATGATCTCTTTCCCCTTTCTCTCTTTATCAGTGAGCTCGTAATATGCTCTGACCGCAATTCGGGCAATTTCTGATAAGTCCTCTTCGAGTGCTGAAATCATTGAGTTTCTTGTGTATAGTGTTGCTTTTTCTTTTTCTCGCTGCGCTTCTGCGTTATCCAGCTTTTTCATGTCAATGCCCAACGTACTCGGAGAGATAACTCCCTGTAAGCACTGGTCCAAAGCTGTTATGTAGGTCGTTTGATAACTGTCATAGGGAATTGATGGCTGTTCCAATGTGATTTTGTTCACTGCACCTTCACGCATATCAGATTCGGTTTTGATATACCGATTATCAAAAGCATTTGCTTTGAGCAGCTTTCCTGTGTTTGGGTCACGAGGAAGAAAGCAGTCAGGGATATACTCTCTGGTTCTTCCTGCCCTCAGTGCATCCATCCATTGTGACCACGCTTCATCAAGCGCATCAAAACTATCCACTTTTTTATCAAAAATACTCTGTCCACGGCCTAGCCATCGGCTTGATTCATAGAACTTGATTGGCACCGCAAGCATATATTCTCCCTTGTGTTTAACGGTTCCACCTTTCTCTTCTTCATATCCTCCGAAACTCACTGTCTCAAGGTCTTTCGTTTCAGGAAGGATATCCAATTCCACTTGATTTTCTCTGTAGTACAGTTCATTTTTGATATAACCGTATCCGTAATACTCGTAAAGCACATATCGTTTTGTGCCGTGATAAAACACCGTCTTGAAAACGATTTCTCTAATTCTTCCCCTCTCTCGTTTTATCTCGATTTGGTCTCCGGGATAAAACTCTAAGATGGGATATTCCGAGATTGATTCATCGTAGCTTATTTTAAAGGCTCCATCACCGATATATAAGCACTCTTTTATCGCCTTTTCCAGCCTCTTCATGAATTCGTTTTCCTGTTCTATGGCTCTCCATACTTCTTCATCCTCTTTGTTTTCGAATTCTATTTCTCCTGCATCGGCCAGACATACAGAAGTCAACACATCTACAATCAATCCTGGGATACCGGTATGTATCTTCCTGATTTCCATTCCCGGGCTTGATTTACATGCCCAGAACTTGTATCGGTCTATTCCTGTATCGATTTGCTCATACAACTGCTGCAGCTCATTGCCATCTCCCCGGTACCAGATTCTGTTTTTGATCGCATTGCCAATATAGTCAAAGCTCTGCGAGATGTTGATCTGCACCGGATTCGCCTCTTCAACATTTAACCAGCTTCTAATTCCTCTTTTCATCTTGTCTACTATCCTCACTCTTTCGCTCCTATCTCGTAACGATACGGAATCCAGCCATATTGGCCGGAGTTAATCGTATGATCATTTTTATCTTCAGGTTCGTTTTTATCTTCTTTCCAGCTATAGGTTTCCAGTTCTTGAATATGGTTCTTGCAGTTCTCACAAACCAGATATATCCCCTTCTGAATCCATCCCAGCATCAGATTGATTCTGTCGATGATCTTTACTTTTTTGTAGCTGTCGATGAAGTTATATAAGCAGCCATGCATCCTCTTGTATTTCTTCAGTTCTGTGATGGTCGCCTGATCCGCATTGTCGATATATACATCCCTGGCGATTCCCCATTCCCTGCCGCACACATCCAAGAATTCCACAAGCCTAACCGCAGTATCTGACGGTGCTAGGGGAACGGACAAGTCGCTGTTGTTATAAACTTCTTCAGCTATCATAATCAGCTTTCCGCATTCCGTTATGCCCTGGAAGGTCATGGCGATTGTATCCTGACTCTTACTGGAGTAGGAAGTATCTAGTCCGGCAGTAAATTTCTTGAAGCTTATCTTCCCTGACTGTACTTGCCTCTTCAGCTCCTCCTTAGTAATAACATTGCGTATTCTCTCAAAGTTGGAAAATACCAGTCCGGTCGCTTTTCCTCTCAGACCTTTAATCTTGTTCTTCCAGATCTTCGTTCCTTTGGGCACATTGGTGATAATTCGTTTTAGTTTCTCTTTTGACAACCCTGGATTATGGACAAAAGAAAAGAACCAGTGTACCCATCCAGGTTTCGGTTCTTCCTTCAATTCCTCCATAATCTCTCCAGGGGTTTCATGCTCCCATTCTGCGAGAGGTCTTGCATGGTTGACATATTCCTTGTAAATCGGCAGCGACGGATCATCGGGATTTAATGTGCCGAGCAAGTAGTCACTTCGCATAGCAGCCTCTCTCACAAATTCCATGTCAGCCGTGTTAATTTCGTCGATATATAAGCAGCCGTATTGGCCACCCAGCGCATCTTTCCACTTAGCTTTGTTTCCGTGGCCGATGATAAAAATAACCTTATCGCCCTTGGATGTATGGAAAATAATATGAGGTGTCTTGTAGTCCCTGGATCCATTTCCGCGATACTCCACCAATTCGCCAAAGTCATCAATGATTCCAAGGTCCTTGTTGATAATATTCTTTTCCGCTGCTCCGATATCATCCGCCGCCAGAACATGTAAACGCTTTGGACTTTCTGCTACCTTCAGCATGAACTTAAATAAACCTACCGTGGTCTTTCCAGCCGCCGTAGTTCCTTCCAGAAACTCCACCGGCGCATCGCACCGCAAAAAGGCTTTATACTTCTCGGACAAGACAAGGGTTTCATCCATCATCATCACCTCTAAGCTGTCCGATCAAATCATCAAGCTTACTCTTCTGACGTTCCAGACTTCCGCTCAATTCCATGTTTTGTTTATCCTTCCATTCGCCTGCCTTACGGTTTTTCAGCCAGAATATCTGAGCGGTTGTGTCAGGAACAACCTCTTTGGTCACTCTTTTCGTCTCAACTCCGCCTTCTATGGTAACTTCATCATAGCTATATCCCACTGCCCGCTTATACAGTGCGGCCTCTACTTCCAGATCCGCATGTTCTTTCGCATACTTCATTGATTTCTGCAGCTCCGGGTACTCGTTTCGATATGTTCTGAAGGTGGAATAGGCAACGCCCAATTTCTTTGCAATCGTCTCATCCGTTGCGCCATTTCTGCACCATGCCGCAATCACCGTCAAATACGGTTTTACATGAGTTTCGTATTTACTTTTTCGCACTGCCTTTTTTCACCTCCCACGTTCTGTTTTTTATGGCTGCCGAAAACTGCCGATTCTTTTGTCTTAATATAATGATCTAATAACCTCTTCATTTTTACATAACAAAACAGGCACCATGCGGCGCCTGATCTGCTGTTCATTATTGATTGGGTAAAAGACGTGACCGGAAGCTATCATCTCCTTCTGGTCTACATACAATATAACATACAAAAAGCGGAGAAAAACGGAGTTTTTTTATTTTTCCATGCCAAGCTGCGTTTTGATTGCCTCTTGAAGCAACTGTGAAAAGTTCATTCCGTGTTCCTGGCCTGCCGCATTTAACCATGCCGGGAGAGTTACGGTTCTGTTTACAGACCGGTTATTCTGTGCCATTCTAACCGCCGGCATAAAAACCTCGACTAAGGCCGTTCTTTCGTTTGCCGCTGCCTCTACTTCCGAGAGATGTGTAGGCAGAGGAATTTCTTCTCCATCCTCTTCAAGACCAAACAGAACACAGCCTAACAGTTCTTTTGCACAGGCCAGCGCCTCTTCATCAGTCGTTCCACTGGTTGCACAATTCAAATCCGGGAATACTACGGAAATTTCACTCTCTGTCGGATCATACCCAAATACTGCAGGGTAGCAATATCTATCTTTTGCCATTCTTAAAACCTCCTTTTGTTCAAGAGTGCCAGGGCTTAGAATGTAAGCCCTGACTGCTGTGATATGCTCTTTAGGGTTTTCATCGGTATATCTTTGTCAGGATGTTTTACCGTAACTCTTCCCTTCTTCGTAGGATGTTTGTATTGGTGATGGCTTCCGACCACATTCACTTCATACCATCCATCCTCAAGCAACAGCTTTATCACTTCTCTTGACGAATAGCTTTTCATGTATTCTATCCTCCTGACATAATTATATTAACACATATTTTTATATTTGTCAATATTTCAACAAATGTTTTTCTATTTGCTATTCTTGATATGTTTATTGATTACTTGTCTGGCATAGTCAGGGGAAATAAAATTGCTTGCTCCTACATCTTCCCACTTCATGCAATCAATGAATCTGCTGCGAAATAACTCCCGAAGCTTGGGATCAGGCAGGCTTTGTATGTAATCTTCTATCTCCACAACAACCTGTTCTGACTCTTCTATGTTCTCGGCAATTTTCTCTTTGAGAATTTTAATCCTTACCGGGAGCATTATGCTCTCCTGCTCAATTCCCTCTATCTTCAGCGGCCGTGGTCTTCCGTAATTGTAATTATTGACGGAATCTCCCACGATATCATCTTCTCCCTGTTTTTTCTTTTCCAGTCTGGCCAGTCTTCTCTGCTGCTGCTTTATCTCATGCTGCAGCCAGAAATATCGTTCTAACTCTCGCTTTGTCATTTTATCCCGCCTTTCTGTATGTCAAATAAAGCCTATTTTGCGGCTTTAAAATTATCATCGTATTTTCGCATTTTAATTAAGAACTTCCGAGATCCAAACCCCTCTTCATTTTCTCGTTCGATAATGCACTCAGTAAAAGTCCATCCCGGATAAAGTTTCTCAAAAATCTCTCTATCTTCCGGACAACGTTCCATGTCTTCCAGCTTTTTCGGTGTTAATTCTCTCCGGTCATCTTTCACTTTTGCTTCCACCTGCTTCAGATTTGCTGAACTTCCCCATGCTTTTTCACCGCTTGCCTGGCGAGCCATATATAAGCTCTTTCCCTCTACTCCGTACTCGTTGTATTGAAGGCGATCGGTGTTGGCTCTTCCTTTTCCCCATGTTTTTTCTGCAGTATCTCTATCCATGTTATTTATAATCATGTGAATATGGTATCTGACCTTGTTTCCGTTGTTATCTATGTTAGATATCACGTATATGTATTTTAATGGTTCTGTAATGCCCAACTTTCTGCGAGCCCTTTTCAGCCTCTTCACATAGTTTTGAATATCCCTCAGGATTCTATCTCTGGAGGTAGGAATATTCTCCCCGTCATAGGTTAAATCTATATACAGATCCTTCTGTGTGAAATTAAGGTGCACCTTTCTGACAAAGTGTCTCTGTGCTTTTTTATTATTTAATCTTTTCTGTGCCGGAGTACTTTCCTTCACTTTCTTGGTTCTCTTATATTTTTTGCACAGGTCTGATACATTGAATATTTCTATCTCACAAAAGTTACCTGTCTCATACACCTTCTGCCGTAACATTTCTTCCTCCGTGTCTAAGTTGTTACTACTCATTACAAGGTCGATATGCTCTACCCACAAGCTCATCTTCTTACCATAATTATTGCTATAGCTATGCCTGGGACTGCTTGTCCCAGGCGTTTGTTTCCTTTATATATGTAGTTAAATCTCCATGCTGTTTAAGATGTCTCTGAGTTTTTTCAGTTCTTCCAAAGACATTCCCAGCCTTTTTTTCGGCGTGCCGTCCTTTGCAAAGGCTCTGATTTCATACACCGGTGTCTTTCCATACCAGGATACTCGGATGAATTTCTTGATATCTCCTTTGTTGTCCTCTCCGATTACACCAAAATCTTCTAAGATGTCTGCTCTGATTTTCTTTTCCATTTCTTTTTCCTCCTTATATATACATTTTTAATCAAGCAAAGTTCTTATACGCTGCAGCTGTAGTTCATTGTTATATAGCTCTTTCAGTTTCTGCGTTATCACTTCGACTTCCCCACAGGCTCTTTTCATTTTTGCTATCTCTTCTTCCAATTCCTTTAGGTCTGTTTTTGATATATCGCCATATATCAGTTTTCTGTTTAGGCTTGTCCATTTTTCTATCGCCATATGGTGTGCGCAGTCAATCTTGTTCATAGCTATCTGCAGGTTCGCAGATTCAATCTTCACTTTGTCCGTAAGTTCCATTATCATCCGCCTCCTTTCTTTATATCGTCTCGATTAACTCTTCCATTAGCCGGCGCAGTGCATCTTTCATTCTTTCGGCCTGATTTTCATCAGATGTCCGATCGATTGCACCAATACAGCCGGTGAAGTCTGTCTGCAGGTTCTTTGTTTGTACTTTGAAAGTGATCACACTTTCACCTTGATTGCGTTTCAGTCTTTCGATTTCCTCAGCGGCCTGGCGGTTGCTTTCCGCCAGCTTTTTGTTTTCTTCTGCATGTTTCTTTTCTAACTCTGCGGCAGTTTCTTCCTTGGTTTTCTCCACAGCTTCTTTGACAGCCTTATCACGCTCGGCATCAATTGACGCCTTACTTCGTTTTTGTTTCTCTTTTTCCTTGGCCAGCTTGTCCTCTGCTTTTCTCAATTCTGCTTTAAGCTTTTCTATTTCTTCAGAATCTGCAAGTTCCGGATTCTCAGGCAGCGCCTTTACTTCCTGAAGCTGCACCTTTAAGTGCTTAGCCTCTTCGCGCAAAGCTTTCATTTCTTCGGTTTCAGATTCCAGTTCTTCTTTCGTCTTCTTCAGCTCCTCTTTTAACTCTCGCACCGTCATATCGGATATTTCTTCTTTTCCCAGGACTTCCTCTGCTACTTCTTCCGGAGCGGATAAAAGCGCCCAAACCTTTGAAATTCCAATATCCGTAAAGTTTACGGATTTGAAAATCAAGCTATTTTCATCGTCGATTTTTAGTGATAGTTTCATCATTTTTTCAGCCTTACTTTTGCTGAAGTTTAGATTATCTTTACACCAATCCTCCCATTCTCCATGGTGCAGTCTGCTTTTGATTAGCAATAATCTTTTCCCTGCTCTGGCAGCGAATTCAAGTCCAAGCCTACCCAAAGCCTCCATCTGGTTCCAGTACAAATTTACCTCCTGGCAGAGCTCTTCGTTGCTTTTTGCTTCGATATCTGTTATCTCTCTGTATTCAACATCTATAATATTTTCCATAGGTCCCTACGCTGCCGATGCAGCCGCTCCTTTCTTCTTTCGTAACTTCTGCAGAATATCTTTTTCCCACTGCTCGATAAAGCTTTTCACTTCTTCCGGATAACTACAGTTGTGTTTGCCTCGGCACTGCACGATTTTTAGTTCTTGATTTAATTCGAGGGTAAAAAACGGCTTGTCCGGACATTCTACTCTGCGAATAAAGAGAATCACGCAAGTTCCCCGGGCAACTTTATTTACGTAGGTACGCACGCAATGATGCAAGTCCCGACTCTCCTTGTTCAACTCATCTATAGACTCCGCCCGGCGGATAAAGAATTTCCCAAAGCTGTATGGCTTATTGTCGTAGATTGCCGTCTTACCTTTTTCAAAGTCCTCTTTGGTTTTTCTGTCTTTCTCAATGCGAAGCCGCGAGAATGTGTTTTCGTGGGCTGTCTGAAGATTCTCAGGTCGCAGCACCTTTTTGTCCGTCATGTCTTCGCCTAACTTTTGACATTCTTCCAGATAGTCCGCATATATGCGCAAATCAGTATCTCCCTGCTTTTCCAGATAGGTTAATGTCCTTTCTGTATCGGTAAATACTCTTATTCTGTCGACTTCTCTTTCCCATGCATAGCTAAAATATCTCAGCTGATCAAAGCGTACATTTATGCCTTTTCTTTTAATTTGATGATATTTCTCCAGCGTTCCAATCCCGGCTTGTGTCTGTCTAAAATCTCTGATTTCCTGCCTGTTCATTTTTAGGGTTTTTCGCAAATCCTTACTCCGCCAGTTGATCTGCCTACAGGTAGTTCCAAGAGCCTTCTCTGCAACAATATTCCAAAATCCGGCTTTGTCCAGAATTTCTATGCTTGGATATTTTAAAAAATTGTAGATGTATCCGATCAGACCGTAGGCTCTGCTATTCATATCGAAATTGAATCTTTGCAAATTGAGATCGGCATATTTTAAATCTGTTCCGACTTTTTCCAGAGACGGGTAGTAGATCACCGTCTTTTCGTATCTTGGTGCAGCATAAAAGTTAATTGTGCTTGGCGGTCTGGGGAGTTTTACCGTTTTCACTTTTTCCCAGTATTCATCGCACCAATACCAGCCCGGATGATGCTTGTAGCATTCCTGCCGATCAGAAGCAAAGCGATACTGAGCAGCTGGCCAAAACGATACTTCAGGTTTTTCTCCGGTATAGTCTAACTCGTACTCATCCAGCTGGGCGAAGGTAACCCGGTCGGCTTTCTTTAGCCAGAGAATTCGGCCGTACTCAGTCAGGTTTTTTCTTCCATACCGGTTATTCTTTGCTATAGCTTTTTCTCCGCAAAACGGACAATGGCACTCTACATTATGCGAGAGACCGTATGGTAGTTCTCGAGATAACTTTCCAGTCTTACCACACCTGGTACAGCGGATAGTGTCTGCTTTTGTATCGTAGATTAAATAGGTTTTATCTGCCATAACATGGATCACATATCCCGCCATCTTTGCAGGGCGTTTTAGATTCCACGGTTTTTCCATTACTGCACCTCTTATAGATAATCCATAATATCCACTACACCACCGGCGCGACCTTTATCCGCATCCGTGATACCATAGTATTCTTCTACCATTCGTTGGTATTCGGCATCAGGAAGACCGTTCAGTTGTACGCCGTTCCCCTGTTTTCTTGCTTCTTCTCTTGCCTCATCCTCACAGCGTTTACAGAACTCTTTCAATGGCTTTCCGACCAGCAGCTTATCTGCCACCTTGTCATTGGTGCAGATTCCTGTTAAATGTTCTTCAATGAAAATCGCGAACGTATTATTAATCGCCATGGCCTCTTCCGTAATCTTTGCAATGGCCTTATCTGTTTTATTGCTCATTGACTTTTCTCCTCTCTTCGTATAGACTTAGAGTAGGTGTTGCAGCACCTACTCATTGACTTTTGGCTTACCGTCTTCGGTAAGTCCTTTTTTTATTGTATGGCGCAAAGCATCAGGTAGAGACTTACCAGCGGCAGGATTGTCACGATGACTGTCCCGGCGGCGAGTATGTAAGCTACGCTGTTATGCTTTAGCGCCAAGTCTTTGATCTTCTTCATCTTTCTTCTCCTTTAAGGATTTCAGGTCTCGGTACATCAGCTGGAGTTCTCCTTCCATGCGATTTGCAACCCAAGGCTTATTCATTCGATAAAACCTTTCTATCTGTTCCTTTTTTCTCGCTATGCGATTGTTCAGCTTATATAATTCTCCGGCATAGTCCGGCCTTGGATTCTCAATATGATATCTACAGGGGAAGAGATTTCCCGGGTCATAGTATCCGCACTCCATGCAGCACCGCAGGCACACCGGCTGACTGTTCATCTGCGGACACTGTCTCCAATGTTGGCCGCCCAGATTCCCGCATTTTGGACAAGCAATCATTCAGGCATCAGCTCCTCGATGTAGTTCCATCTAATTAAGTTCATCCAGTAACGCAACGCCATTTTTTCCGTTATGTCTTGACCTATCAACTTGTCCAAGTACAGACGTTCGTAGACATATTTCCATTTTGCATTTTCTTCCTTTGCCCATGGCGTGCAGTTTTCATGTATTTCTCTATGCTTTTCTGGATGCAGGTCCACCTGGAATCCATGCGCTATGCTGATTTCCCGGTCAGGTTTTCCGTAAAAGACTTCATGTCTTTCTGCGTAATTAGACCCTGTGTAGAAGCACACTCTTTCAGATTTGTCCTTGTATCCGTTGTATTTCTTTTTCTCTCGCTCGGCCCGTTCCATTTGCTGCAGGCCATACTCATAGTATCTGTCTTCAATGATCATGACTTAGTACACCTCCTTAATAATCGCCTGTAGGTTCGCCCCATTACTGTTTGCAGTAGCGAGGATCCTCCGTTTATAACCATTTGAATAGATGATTTCTATGTACTCATCGTAGGAAACTTCATCATGAAACGCTATGCCGTAATGCAAGCAGTCAACCTGGTTGTTCTTCTGATCTGCAGCCAGCATGGTTTCGATAGCTCTGACGAACCGTCTTTTTTCGTCTATCATTTCCGCTGTGTTTATGTCCATAATTACACTCCTTTTTCAATTTTTCGATAATCACCTTCTCCGGCGGAGTCTTCCTTCCGGTAAGGGCTTGTCCAATTTTTATGGCGTTGGCTTCCATCTTTCGTTCTTCTTCGGTTCGGATATCAATCATGGCGATTTCCTCAGTTGATTGTTCAGTATGCGAGATATCGTCTCATCAACATTTCTGCGCAGAGCAGCTTTTTCCTCTTCGTTTTTGTCCCGGTACGCCGCATCATCAAAGATTATGGTCACGCCTTTAGCGGTCTTATATTCTTTCACTATCATCAAATCACCCCTTTAATGATTACGGGTAGTAAGTTTGTCCTATGCTTTAATTGCAATACTGTGCTAATAATTTCACCGTAAGTTCTATCGTCCCTGGTGTGTTTCCACTTTTAAACTCATAATTTTCAACATGATGGAGCTCTTTGTCATCCAGAAAAAGGCGATAGCCGTTCCCGTCCGGGACTACTCTTAGCTGGATTAAGTTATCTTTGAGAGGTTTTGTTATCTGGCTTGGCTCCAGAGATTCTTCATCTTCGTGATAATGAGCGCTATAAAGGTTATTCTCTATTGTCACAAGTGACCATTTTCCATCTTCAAAAATTAAATTCATATAGGTTCCCTTATTGGAAATATCTCTACCATTTAATTCGTATATTCCTCTTTCTATATCAATGTGCAGAGATTTTAATTCTTCTGGTTTCATCTTCCGCCTCACTTTCTTTGGTTCTTGTCCTTTCCTCCCCTCAGGGGTATAATCTATAGTCCGGCTTTTAATGGTACATGCAGTATTTGAGCTGCCGCTTCGATTACTGCACCTGCTGCTGCTAAAAATAAGCACAAATTCCACATTCCCCTCACCTCACTTCCTTCTCGGGGTGGTTCTTCTTGTCCTTTTGTCTTCTCCGTTGATTTTCAACTTGCTCTCGTCAAAGTCTATTTCTAACTTTCGGATTTCCATTCGTTTCTCTCCACCTCCCTATATATCGGGAAATGCGGATATCTTTGCCGAAAGGCCAGCCTCTGACCAGGATGGTCTTTTTTGAAGTTCTTTCTCTCTTTCCTCGTCATGTGTCCAACATATATGACGGGTTCTCGTTTCATCCCCTCTTCACCTCACTTCCGTTTATCTCTTTTGCTTTGGTTCGTTTGCCTTACGGCAGTTCACATTTCGTGTCCGCTTCGTCAAAAAAAATATAGCCCACACTTCGGTCAAAATATCTGGCAATTTTCAGCTTAATTCCGTCTCTTGGCGTTCTTTCCCCTCTCTCGTACATTGCATAGGTTGATACACTAACCCCAATCCCCTTTGCGACTTCTTCTTGTGTTCTATTTCCACGCAAGTTCCTTAATTTATTCTCAACACTATTTTTCAAAAGTATCACCTCCTTGTCTTAATTTTAAAATCATTGTACACGAATTGTGTTTATTTGTCAACACGATTTGTGCATTTATCTTATTGACTTTTGCACGAAATGTGCATATAATAGTATCATCTTATTGAGAGGAGACGACCAATGGCATTTAATGATAGATTAAAAGAGCTCAGGGAAAGAAGAGGTATTTCGCAAGCGCAACTCGCTGACGCACTAAGCGTATCAAAAAGTGCTATCAGTATGTATGAGCGTGGAGAACGGAATCCTGATTTCGACACATTAGAAGCCATTGCCGATTATTTTAATGTTGATATGAATTTCCTTTTAGGGAAAGAACCTGGTTCTGTTTACTATCTTGATCCAGAAGCCGCCGAAATGGCCCAAGAACTTTATGAGCGACCAGAAATGCGCGTGCTTTTTGACGCCAGCAGAAAAGCAACAAAAGAAGATATAGAACAAGTCGCAGATCTCCTCAAAAAACTGAGCGGTAAGTAAAGGGGTTGATTACGTGGATAGAATACAAGTCGTCTTGGTAGATTTGCCTGTTACCGTAAGGGGCCTCACTGTTTACTATTACGACGAAGATGGACAGGTCTACTATACAATTTTAATAAACTCAAGGTTAAACAGCAAAATGCAATGTTCTGCCTATGACCACGAGATTTCTCATATCGATAATCACGATTTTGATTTGATGTTACCTGTCGAAGATTTGGAAGCCGCAAGGCATGAAGGATTCGCAGTATAGAACTAACGTTTTGGTGTATTGTAGAATTTTGGAGGTAATAAAGATGAAGTTTTGTCCTGAATGTGGCACTAATGTAGAAGGTATGAAATTCTGCCCAGAGTGCGGAACCAATTTAAAAGAGTTTACACCTGCAGAAGATAGTAGCTTAGATATAGAAGAAATCTCTGATTATGACGATATTAGTTACGAAGAATATGTTGATGACTCTTGGCAAGCACCTCAAGAAGAGAGTGTTTCTGCAGAAGGTTCTCCCGATGAGACTTGGAGACCACCAGCAGAGTTTTACGAACGCAGAAAAAAGACTTACACAGTAAAAAATGCGCAGCTGAAACTTGCGCGGGAACTTGGAATTGCAAACACCGCCGAGGAGATTACCATTGCCGGCGGAATGTATACCAGGACCGGTAATTGCAAACTTGCATATGTCATCGGCTCGGATATATATTTTGTTACAACCAGCATTTCAAAAAAGGAAGTCAAGAAAATTTCCCAAGATGATCCCCAAGCATCTCAGCTGTTTAATCCCAATAAACTAAAATTGGATACGAAAGAAATCGTCGGCTTTAAGTTTGGCGCCATTGACTGCGAACTTCCTATAGACCTTAAAAAGGCAAGCTGCGTTGAACTCGAAATCATCATGCTTATTGCCCCTGATTATGCAGAGCAGTATTATAAAGAAAATCTATTCGAAGTTATTCGCACACCGAAAAACAATGATGTAGACACACAGGTCAAAGAATTTGTTACCAGCAAAATGAATGATGCAGGCACACAGGCCAAAGAATTTGTTACTAGCAAAATGATTGAAAAGCAAAGAGAGCGAGAGAAGATTAAGGAATACGAAAGAAATAAAATTCCATATTGTCCAAAGTGCCACTCCACAAGTCTTTCCGCCAATAAGAAAGGATTTGGAATAGGAAAAGCCGTTGCGGGGGCCTACCTCACCGGAGGAATTGGTCTGGTCGCCGGTAATATTAATGCAAAGAAAGTTCGTCTGACTTGTATGAACTGTGGCTATCAATTCTGGCCAGGAAAGAAATAGAAAAAAACAAAAGCCCCTGCAAGCAGGTACGAGATGTGTTTTACGGGATTTTGGATATTTCGTTGTAAATACGGAGGTAAAATATGTGGTTCTTTTTCTTTTTCGATGAAGAAACAAATGAAACAAAAGAGGTTCAGACCGAATACCCGCTAATTGAGTCTGCAGAATCCGATTTTGAATTCTTTAATTCAAATATTCGCCATGTATGGCACAAGCAAAACGAAGAATGGTATTTTTCAATTTCGGATGTAATTGAGCATTTAACCGAAAGTACTGACCCAAAACAATACATAAAAAAAATGCGCTCAAGGGATCCCGAGTTAAATTCCAACTGGGGTACAATTTGTACCCCTGTTCCGATGATTGCAAAAGATGGTAAAATGCGTCGAATCCAATCAGCTACCATCGAGGGGTTATTTCGTATCATTCAGTCCGTTCCTTCTCCTAAAGCTGAACCGTTTAAACTTTGGCTAGCTAAAGTCGGTAAAGAGCGCATTGATGAAATTGCAGATCCGCAGCAAGCAATTGACCGTGCTGTAGAATATTACAAGAAAAAAGGTTATTCCGATAAGTGGATTGCTCAGAGACTTCGTGGTATTGAAACACGAAAAGAACTCACTGACGAATGGCAGCGTGCCGGAGTAAAAGCCGGAAAAGAATTTGCTATTCTTACGGACATTCTTACTCGTTCTTGGTCTGGTATGTCTACGAAACAATATAAAGCACATAAAGGCCTAAAAAAAGAGAATCTTCGGGATAATATGACCAGTACAGAAATTGCTTTAAATATGCTTGCCGAAGCTTCCACTGCAGAGCTGTCCAAAGCTAAAAATCCAAAAGGTTTTGATGAAAGCAAAACTGTTACCAAGCAAGGCGGTAAAATCGCAGGCAATGCCCGTAAAGAATTGGAAGAGGCACTCGGAAAAAGTGTTATTTCCTCTTCAAATGCAAAAGATATGAAACTACTTGACGAAGAATAAAAAGACCCCAGGCCCGAAGGACGCTGGAGTACGTTCAGATATATTATAACATGGCAGGAGATTTTATGAATAGTACAAATATAGAAAATTCTACTAACACAATTTTCGATTCTATTAAACATTACGACAGTAATGGCTCTGAGTATTGGTTTGCAAGAGAGCTTCAATCTGTTTTAGAATATAAAGAATGGAGAAACTTTGAAAAAGTTATTTTAAATCATATATGTCTTTTTGACTATCTTTTTATATCTTCTTAAATGTCCGCAAATCCTTATTTTATAGGCTCTACGGGCATTTTGCTTTTGTGGTAAACCTCACATATCTAGGTCTATCTTCTTATATTTTCGCTATCAAGCGTGGTTAAAATCGTGGTAAATACTTCTTATGCGATTAGACGCTGAACCTCTGATTTTGCGGTATC
>JAXKAR010000001.1:0-106408 GCA_036305845.1 Emergencia sp. | reverse complement strand
TTGGACGGAAACCGTAGAAATGGTACATGAAATCTTCAGTGCAAAATATTAAAGCTATTCCCCTCAAAACACTTGAGGGGGGTGACATTTTCGCTCGATAATTAACTCTTTTAGGGGTGACATTTTACCTTGTTATTGACAGGTTATACATATTTCTTCATATATTTGAGGGCGTTTTTTTCAAGACGGGAAACCTGGGCCTGACTGATGGAAATTTCTTCTGCAACCTCCATCTGGGTTTTACCCTCGAAAAAACGTAACTTCAAAATATGCTTCTCCCTTGGGGTCAATTTGTTCATGGCCTCAGAAAGAGAGATGTTCTCAATCCATTTTTCATCAGTATTCTTGGTATCCTGCACCTGATCCATGACGAAGATAGCGTCACCATCATCATGAAAAACAGGTTCAAAGAGAGATACAGGTTCTTGAATTGAATCCAGAGCCAAAACCACATCTTCTCTGGGAACCTCGATTTCTTCTGCAATTTCCGAAACGGTCGGCTCACGAGACAGTGTGCTGGACAGCTGCTCCTTTGCCTGCAGCGCCTTGTATGCGATATCCCGCAGAGATCTGGATACACGTATACTGTTGTTGTCGCGCAGATATCTTCTCACCTCACCAATGATCATCGGCACCGCATAGGTAGAAAACTTGACGCCGTGGCGCAGATCAAAATTATCCAGCGCCTTAATCAGACCGATGCATCCTACCTGAAACAGATCGTCCGGGTTTTCTCCTCTGTTGTTAAAGCGCTGAATCACACTAAGCACCAGCCTGAGATTTCCGGTGATAAATTTCTCCCGGACAGCCATATCGCCATCCTTGATGGCCAGGATCATCTCCTGCATTTCTTTATCTTTATATACGGGAAGCTTTGCGGTATTTACTCCGCAGATTTCTACTTTATTCGCCATAATACACACCAACCTGTTCTATAAAATTTCATATGTATAGGTTGTACCGGCAGGTGTGAATACACTCCAAGAAATTTATCCCAGTTTCTGGACTTCCCGCTGCAGACGCTCGATAATTTTCTTTTCCAATCTGGATATATAGCTCTGAGAAATTCCCATAGCGTCAGCCACTTCTTTCTGGGTCATTTCTTTGCCGTTTTTCAGGCCGAAACGCATATCCATAATCGTCTTCTCTCTCTGATTCAGCTTGCTCATGGCATGGTACAAAAGCTTCCTGTTCACTTCTTCTTCCAAACGAGTACTGACGATGTCACTTTCCGTTCCCAAAATATCCGACAGCAACAGCTCGTTTCCGTCCCAATCCACATTCAGTGGTTCATCAAGAGAAACTTCGCTCTTCCGTTTGACATCTCTGCGCAGATACATGAGAATTTCATTCTCAATACATCTTGACGCATATGTTGCAAGTTTGATATTCTTGTCTATCTTAAAAGTATTGACAGCTTTTATTAATCCAATCGTCCCAATTGAAATTAAATCTTCCACATTGATACCGGCATTCTCAAATTTCTTGGCGATATATACTACAAGGCGCAGGTTTCTCTCAATCAGCACTGCTCTTGCCTCCATACTTCCCCGGTCATATTCTTCCAGCATCTTATGTTCTTCCTCCCTGTCAAGGGGCGGCGGCAGTACGTCGCTTCCGCCTATGTAGTATACGCTCTTCCCCCACAGGCCCAGAAGAACAGAAATTTTTTTCTTTATTTCAGTCCATTTCAGCATAAATCCCCCTCTCCAGCATACTTTCCGGCAAAAGTATCTGGTCTTCCTCATTCTCTCCATTGAAAAAACAGTTTCCTTCGGCAACAGCAAGAATCGGTCGTTTTATGACTCTTCCTTCAGCGGTCAGTGTATCCATCCTGTACCCCTCCAGGACACCCCTTTCCACACCCACGCTCCGATAAGGAATCACTGTATACCTGGTCTCCATATTCCCTTCTATGTCACGTAAAATCTTCTCTATCACCCTTCTGCTGACTACAGCCACAGGTCTTCCCGAAAGCGGTTCTTTCAAGAAGTTTCCTGAATCAATAAGCCCCTTTAGCGAGAAACGGTGATTCTCAAGGCTGATGGTAACGGCCACATGGGTCCGTTCCACAGCTCGCCTACTTTTAATCAAATCTCCCAGGAGAACAATCATCAGCGCCGCAGCGGTTGACGCGGCTGTCACCGTCAGATATGTTACGCCGGGAAGATATACGCCTCCTAAGCCATAAATTCCATTAAGCCGGAAAGCCCCCAGAAAAGCGATCGTGATTCCGCCAAATAGGAATGTAACGGCAAGAAACGCACATATGCTGACTGCAAATTTTTTCGCAGAAGTAAAACCAAAAGCTATGGCACAAACCAGGCACGGAAAGCCAATTTTTACTGCAGCAGCGCCTCCACTCCCCACCGGCAGAAACAGAGAAAACGCACAAATCCCACAAAGGACGCCGCAAAGAACAAGGCGAAGAACACCCATATCCTTTCCCAGAAATTTCCCGGTAAAATACAAGATTACCACGCCTGTTATGAAGTTCTCTAAAAACAGATATTCCCCGTAAATGACCAAAAGAAAAACTCCCCTCTCGCTTTACTTAACAGTATAGCGAAAGGAGAGTGTGAAATTTGTCAAATGCTGACGACGGGGAAAAATATTTCCTAACAGCCGGTCATCGCTATGCGGATTTTCTCTACGGCGTCTGCAATAAGCTCCCCAACCGGCTCTGCTCCCACGCCGGCAATCAAGTTATCACAGCGATTCATCGGAATCAGCACTCTGACTGCGCTGCTTCTTGCAACGGCCACTGCCATCTTAGGCGTTACTTCTCCAAGGAGAGAATCGGCAATGACAATGCCTACCGGACCTACAATAAAATCGGCTTTTCTGCAGGCCACAATCACCGGATTTTCCCCTGTTGCCGCCTGATCGGCTCCGGCTTTCAGCATAGTGGCCGCCGCAGTACTGTTTGTGCCGATAGCCGTAATCTCTGCAGCGGAAAAAGCTCTGCGAAGAGATTCTACAAGCTGTTTGCCAAGGCGTCCGCCCTGTCCATCTATAACTAATATTCTCATGACTATGCTACCTCACTCTTTTTGTTCTTCACTAAGGATAGCATAAATTTTTCCATCAGTAAACAAAGGATTGACCTTGATGAGATTCATCTTTGCCCGTCAGGCAAATAATCCGGTCGCTGACATGTTCTACCATAGGCAGATCATGAGAAATCAAAAGAATCGTAAGCTCCCGCTGATCCCGTATACGTTTCAGCAGATGGATAATCTGTGCCTGAACCGTCACATCCAGAGAGGAAACCGGCTCATCGGCAATGATAAAATCCGGGTCAGTAATCAGCGCTCTGGCAATAGCCGCTCTCTGCCGCTGTCCACCGGAAACATCATAAGGATGTCTCTCCGCCAGCTGCCGTGGCAGCTCTACCGTATCCATCATTTCAAACACCCTATCCATTAGCTGATCCTTTGACCCATACGACCTGCTGATCACCATCGGCTCTGCAATAATCCGACCCAGCGTCATCCGCGGATTCAGCGCTGATGCACTATCTTGAAAAATCATCTGCTTCCTGCAAGGTCTTTTCCAAAGAATTTCTCCCCGATCCGCTGCATGAATTCCCATGAGGCACCGGGCAAGGGTAGATTTTCCGCACCCGGATTTTCCCACAAGTCCAAGAATCTCCCCTTGGTAAATATCCAGACAAAAATCTTTCAGCACAGCATTAACCCTGTCCCGACCAAGAGAATAGGTCTTTGTCAGAGATTTTACAGACAAAAGCGGCGCTTCTGCTTGCGCCTTATCATTCTCTGCGTTTTTCTGCTGATCTGCCTTTCCGTGAAAATGACTCCCCGGCTGTCCGTACTTGGCAAAATGCAGCAGTTTTTTCGTATAATCATGGCTTGGATTTGAAAAAACTTCTTCGGTACTGCCGGTTTCCACAACGCGTCCATCCTTCATCACGGCAATCCTGTCAGCTACATGTTGAGCAAGACGCAGGTCGTGGGTGACAAAGATAAGCGCCTTATTCTGCTCTTTACAGATTTTCTGTAAAAGCCCCATTACCACTTCCTGGGTCTGTCTGTCAAGCGCCGTTGTCGGCTCATCAGCAATGACCAGTTTAGGGTTGCAGGCTAAGGCTATGGCAATAGCTACCCGCTGACGCATTCCTCCGGAAAACTGATGGGGGTACTGACTCATCCTTTTCTCTGGATCATCAATACCCACCTGCCTAAGCAGTTCTTCGCCCCGCTTCCAAGCCTCTATTTTGCTGATTCGCTCGTGAAAAATCATCGGCTCCATAATCTGGCTGCCTATGGAATAAACCGGATTCAGAGAAGCAGACGGGTCCTGAAAGACTACAGCAGCATCTCTTCCCCTTATATCCGTCAGCTCCTTTTCGGTACATTGGGTCACCTCCCTGCCGCAAAGAAGAATTTTCCCGCCCTCTATCTCAGCATGACTGCTGTGCAGCATGAGAATACTGCGGCATAAGGCAGTTTTCCCACAGCCCGACTCTCCGACCAAGGCCAAAATTTCCCCCGTCGCTGCCGACAGACTGACTCCTTTGACAGCCTCCACTTTTCCTGCAGGGCCATGAAAGGATAAAATTAAGTTTTCTACTTCTACGATTTTTTCCATCAATGTAATTCTGTCTTTCTATATTACTGTTTTTCTATCTCCCAATCAGCAATATTCCAAAATACGCCCACACCGTGATGTCCCAAAACGGTATCCTGGGTAATGCCGGTAATTCCTTTTCTCACAGCATAAGAAGCGTCCACATAAGCGATAAAGGTGTAAGGCATGTTCTCTGTCAATTCTTCCTGGAACTGCTGATAAAGCTGCTTGCGGACATTATCAGCATTTGTGCTGCGGGCGTCTGATAAAATTTCATCAACCTGCGTGTTGCTGTAACCGGTGTAGTTGTCTCCTGCCCCCGTAGAAAACACTTTATAGGTATGATCGTCCGGGTCAAACGGACTTCCCCAGCCGATGATACAGCAATCCTGGTTTTCCCAGTCTAAAGAAGGCTTTGCTTCTGCCTGTGCATTAACGCCGATTTTCTGCAGCTGGTTTGCGCACATCTTCGCCATGTCTACCCGAACCTGATCATCACTCATAGCAGAGATCACGAAAGATAGCTGCTTTCCGTCCTTCTCATAATATCCGTCTTCACCCTTCTGCCATCCGGAGGACTGCAGAAGGCTTTCTGCTTTTTCCGGATCATAGGCAAAGGTATTGATTTGGTCGTTATTATATGCGCCTTTTTGCAGAGGAGAATATGCGACTTCTCCCTCGTCCAGAAGCACGCTCTTTACAATAGCCTCTCTGTCAATCGCATAGCTGAGCATGCCGGCAAGCTCCGGATTTTCTCTGAACAAATCACACCCTGCAAAGTTATAGGCAATGGCTCTGTAATCTGCTGTATCCATCTGATAGACTTCATATTTACCGGTTTCTTCGATACCGCTTGCCGTCTTTGCCGTGATCTGCGCCATATCCAGTTCACCTGCAGAAATCTGCATAGCCTTGGCATCTGTATCCGGCACGATTTTAAAGATAACCTGTTCAATATTTGCAGGACCATCATAGTATCCGTCAAACTTCTTCATCGTAATGGCCTGACCTTGATCCCAGGATTCCAACATGTAAGGTCCCGCCCCTACAGGATTCTGGTTAAAGTCACAAGTTGCCAAGTCCTTCCCTTCAAGCAGGTGCTTGGGCAGAATACCGATGGACATATAGTCCGGAAAAGCAACGTTGACCTGTGACAGTCTGATTTTAACCGTTGTGCTGTCCGGACAGCTGATTTCCTCAATATCCGTATAATTAGAAATGATTTCCGATTGATTCTTTTCATCCAAAATCGCTTCCAGTGTAAACTTAACATCGGCAGAAGTCAGTGGTTCACCGTCGTGAAAGGTGAGACCCTGCCGTAAGTCAAAGGTATAGGTTAGACTGTCTTCATCAAAACTCCAGTCTTCTGCAAGACCCGGTACAACCCTATTATTCTCATCATGCGCAGTCAGTCCGGCAAAGAGCAGGGCATTGATTTCTCCGTGTTCATAAAGGGCGGGGTTAATCGCCGTATAATCCTGACTGCCGTAAACCAACGTGTTTTCGTTCTTCTCTCCGCTCTCGCCACAGCCGTATAATCCTGCGCATACCATAATCACAGTCATACACAGCGCCATGATTCTAAACTTCTTTTTCATTGTTCGCTCCTAAACTATAAATTACTATACTTTCTACTGTTGCTTTTTCTGATATATTCGCCCAAACTGGTCATACAAATCAGGGTAATCATCAGCACACTTCCGGGCAAAAGAATCATCCACCACTGGTTGGAAAGCAGGGCTTCCTGTGACATGGAAAGAAGACTTCCCCAGGAAATTTCCGTCAGCGGAAGACCCAAACCCATAAAACTCAGCGTGGATTCGGTAATCATTGCCTGCCCGATATTAGTCACCACCATAAACATGATGGACGGGATAAAGTTCGGTAATAAATGCCGCCAGAGAATGTACCAGAAACCGGCTCCCATGGTTTTTGCCGCAAGAATATAGTCGCTTCCCGCAAGCTGTCTGACCTCGCTTCTGACTACCTTGGAAATATTCATCCATCCGGTCAAGCCGATGATTACCGAAAGGGAAAGATAAGACGCCTGTCCCCACAAAGCCTGCAGAAAAATAATCAGCAGTATAGACGGTATACTCATCATTAGTTCCGAAAACCGCATAAGCAGATCATCTGTTTTTTCCCCTGCAAGTCCGCTGACCGTCCCGTAGATTACTGCCATGGTCGTAGAAATCAAACTGCTGAGCAGTCCGATATAAAGAGAAGCTCTTCCCCCGTAAAGAATCAGACTGAGCAGGTCTCTCCCCATCTGGTCAGTGCCAAAGAGGTGTTTTCCTCCCGGTGCAAGACTGACTGCGGACGGATCCATCTCCTTAGGCGAATACGGCGCTAAGACGCCGGCAAAGATCGTCATCAGAAAGATGACCGCAAGAATAGCAAGCGCCGCCTTCGGCAGTTTTTTCCGGCTGTTCATCCTACGCCCTCCTCTCCGGTAATTTCTTCTGCATAACGCGTTCTCGGATCAATCAACATACTGAGAATCTGGGCTGCCAGATTGAAAACCAGCACTACAGCGCCTGTAATCAGACACAGCGCCATCAGCATATTGTAATCCTGATACATGGCTGCTTCAAAGCTGAGCGTACCAAGTCCCGGATAGCTAAATACCATTTCCACTACATAAGCGCCACCCAGAATGTGCGGCGCAGAAATCGCCATTACCGTCAACATCGATGGCATGATGTTACGCATACAGTGCTTTCCCAGAATCACCCCGGCAGGTATTCCTTCTGCCTTGCACAAAAGCACGTAGTCTCTGCGAGTTTCCTCCAGCAGCTTATTTCTGACCATGTATGCGTAATACCACAAGTGCTCCAAAACCAGAACACTGACCGGCAGAATCAGATGATAGATTCGGCCAAGCACATCATTTTTTTCACCAAGAGAGTAAGCGCCTCCCGCAGGCAAAATACCCAGGTTTACAGAGAAAATCAGAATGAGCAAAAGCGCCATAAAAAAAGACGGAATGCTGGTCGACACCGTACCAACTTTGCAAATCAACCTGTCAATCCTGCTATCCTCCCGAAAGGCACAAAATTTTCCCAAGGCGATAGCCAGATAAAAGGTCAGTACATAAGCCAGACCGCACAAAACCAGCGTATTTATCCATACCCCTGCAATGACCTGACTTACCGGCTGCTTATACTTAAAGGAAAGTCCCAAATCTCCCTGCGCCAGATGCTGCGCCCACCTGCCGTACTGAACGACAATGGAGTCATTCAGCCCCAGGTTTTCTCTGGCCGCATCCTTCTCTATCTCGCTCATATGCTCCACACCGTCACCGTAGTAAGCCCTCAGGGGATCGCCCGGACAAAGTCTTGCAATGACGAATACCGCCATAGAAAGCAAAACCAGTACCACAATCATCTGCAGAAATTTTCTACACACATATGCGATTTTCTGTTTATTGATTTCCTTCATCGATTTCTTTCTTTACTTCCATAATAGATTTTCCGTTTTTCTGGGCTACCTGTGCGAGATCTTCAAACTCCCACTTCTCCTTGCTGATTCCATATCCTGCACAGATTTTCTTTTCCATTTGCCCAAAGACAGTCTGTCTTTTTTCGATTCGCCTTTCCAGCACGGCTCGTCTGCAGGTATAGATTCTGATGCCAATGGTGGTCGTATGCATAAACATCAGCCTTGTCATCTCTGCCTCATCCTTTGCTCTGCACATACAGACAAGTTTGATCGCCGGACGAGATTTTTTCATAGTGATATGCTCGGCGTAGACATCAAGCGCCCCCGCCTGAAACAACTGCTCCATGGCAAATCCCATTTCTTCTGCCGGCATATCGTCAATATTGGCTGCAAGCTCAATAACTTCATCTTGCTCATCTTCAGTTTGACCAATCATAGCTCGCAGACAGTTCGCCCTTTCGTCAAAGTCTTTTGTCCCCATACCATATCCGATTCTTTCTACGGTCATCAACGGCATCCGGGCAAAACAATCCCCAAAGTATTTCAGCAATGCAGCTCCCGTCGGGGTACAGAGCTCTCCCCTGACATCCTGACTGTAAGTCGGTACGCCGTTAAGCAAAAGCGCTGTTGCCGGCGCAGGGACAGGCAGGATACCATGGGCACATTTTACCGTGCCGCTTCCAACATGTACCGGAGATACTACGATTTTATCTGCGCCGATTTTTTCCATGAGCAGACATACCCCAACAACATCTGCTACAGCGTCTAAGGTTCCTACCTCATGAAAGTGAATTTGATCCATGGTTTGCCCGTGAACCTTGCCTTCCGCTTCTGCAATAAGCTGATAGACCGCTTTTGCATGGGTCTTTACCTCTTTAGAAACCGGAAGACCGTCAATCAGCGAATAAATCTCTGCCAATGCGCTATGATGATGGGTATGGGTATGGTGATGCGCTTTGTGATGATGGTGACCATGACCGCACCCCTCTTCTTCTCCATGAACAAAGACATGCACATGATTTCCGTAGATCCCGCATTTCTGCATTTTTTCACAGGTGATATGAACACCGGGGATACCCAGATTATTCATTTCCCGGAGAAAACCTGCCTGATCTTCAATTAAGTCCATCAGCGCCGCCATCAGCATATCGCCGGCTGCTCCCATGCTGCATTCAAGATATAAAACTTTCATTCGCTATGCCTCCATATTGTTAATTTGATTTGCCAGATAACCGGCGCCAAAGCCGTTGTCGATATTGACCACACTGACACCGCTGGCACAGGAATTCAGCATGGATAAAAGCGCCGTAACACCACCGAAAGCCGTACCATAGCCTACGCTTGTGGGAACGGCAATCACCGGGCAATCCGCAAGCCCGCCAATAACACTGGCCAGTGCGCCTTCCATTCCGGCGATGGCGATGATAACTCTTGCATTCATAATTTTATCCAGATGGGCAAAAAGGCGGTGGATACCGGCAACCCCCACATCATAAATCCGTTCAACGTGATTGCCCATAATCTCCGCTGTCAATGCGGCTTCTTCTGCTACAGGAATATCACTGGTTCCTCCGGTAGCAACGAGTATGCAGCCTTCTCTCTTCGGCGGGATTTTTTGTCCGATCAGTCCGATTTTTGCCTGGGCAAAGTAGGTAAAAGGCAGCGTCTTGCTGATTGCCTGCGCCGCTTCTTCTGTCATTCTGGTAATCAAAATGGTTTTCTGCCCGCTTTCCCAAAGTCTGCAGGCAATGGCATCAATTTGTTCCGGCGTTTTTCCGGCGCCGTAAATCACTTCTGATGTGCCCTGGCGCAGTCCTCTGTGATAATCCAGATTGGCAATATCTATATCTTCAAAGGGCTCTTTTTTCATCTGAAGAATTGCTTCGTCAACAGATACAACGCCATCTGCCACCTTCTGCAGTAAATCCTTCATTTCAAATTTTTCCATCTATCGTTCCTCCAAATCTATGAGTACAGTATCAAAATACGGTTTTAATCCTGTGCGAATTTCTCTTCGCTGTGCTGCTGCCTGTTCCAATTGAGCCGGCTTAAACTGAAGTCGCGCTGCTCCATGAAAATACCGGACTCTGAAATCCGAGTATCCCATAGACATCAGCGCCGCCTCCGCACCTTCTATGCGGGTCAGTTTTTCTGCAGTAATCTTCTCACCGCAAGGCATTCTGGTGGCAAGACACGCATAGGCCGGCTTGTCCCAGGTGAAAAGACCGGCTTCCTTGGAAAGGACTCGCACCCGGTCTTTGGTCATGCCGCAAAGTCGTAAAGGCGAAAGGACTTTCATTTCTGCAAGGGCCCTCATGCCGGGACGGTCGTCTGCATCATCGGAAGCATTGGTACCATCAATAATGGTGTCAAAGCCGTCCCTTTCTGCCTGCTCCATCAACTTGCCAAAAATCATATTTTTGCAGTGATAGCAACGGTTCTGCGGATTGTCACATATCACTGCACTGCTTAGTACATCGCAATCAATTACCGTCAGCGATACCCCCATTTCTTCCGTAAGTCTTCTTGCATCTTCTAATTCAAGCTCCGGCTGAAACTGACTTTTAACAAAATACGGCCGAATCTCTGCGCCACAGGTGCAAGCCGCATAAAGCAGGTATGCGGAATCTACACCGCCCGAAAAGCCTAAAGCCACCTTTGGATACACCCTAAAAAATTCCTGTAAATTCATCTATCCTCCAAAAAGAATACCACGAAAACGCCGTCCTCTTCTGAGGACAGACCGCCTTCGTGGCATAAATTCTAAATCTGTTATTGGTTCTTCGCTTCTTCGGAAGCAGCTGTGCTTCTTCGTGAAACACAATTCTTAATATAGGATAAACGATACCATAATAAAAATCAAGAAATTTCTATTTGTGGATTGTGCATTGTTATCTATGGAATACTACTTGGTAAAATCCAAATCCTGCTTTTTCAAAAATGTCCACAGTTCTTCATTAGTCAGCATTCCATCTCGGTTTGCATAGTAGAAACCATACCAAAAGGAAAATGCATCAACTCGATTATTGTCTTTAATTGTTTCTATACATTTTTTTGCATAATCCGTACCAAAGTGTTTCTCAGCTTCTCGCTCAATTACGGTAAGCGTTTTATTTGTCGGCTTCATTTTCCAGTCTGCATATTTTTCATCAAAGGCCTCTCGCAGGGTCTCGAGGGATTTTTCCTGATAGGTTTCCTCATGAACCAATATTTCTTTCGGATACTTTAATGATACACTCCCCTCCTGCTTCGGATAGCCTAAGGTAACCATAATTACAGGCAAAACTTTTTCGGGCAGTCTAAGCAATTTTACCACCTGGTCTTCCATATTAATTATGTTGCCAACATACACGCTTCCCAGACCAAAGCTCTCCGCTGCAATACACAGATTCTGCGCAGCAATGACAGCATCCATGATTAGCATAACAAATTCTTCATAACTGTAATCTGTATTGGGTATTCCATGAAAGCTTTCAGCAATTCGCTTTTCTCGATGAAGGTCCATGCAGAAAATCAGATTCACAGGCGCTTTCGCAATAAAACTTTGCCCTCTGCAGACCTCCATTAGTTTTCTCTTTTTCGATTCTTCCGTTACCTTAATAATAGAATAGTTCTGAAATCCTCCTGAAGAAGGTGCCTGACATGCTGCATCAAGGAGTTGATCTAATACAGCTTTTTCTATGGGTCTATCCGAAAAGGCTCTGCAGCTTTTTCTATTTTTCATCAAAGTTAAAATATATCTGCTTTGGTCTGCGGTTGATTTTTTTAAGCTGCTGCATCTTTCTTCCTGAAAAATTAATCCTTTTATATCCTCTTCGGTGTACTTCCATTCCTTATTTTTATAGATCGCCCTGAACTTTGACGGCAGGCAATTGAGAAATTCGGAAAAAACCTTGTTATAATAGCGTACAGAAGAAAATCCACTGTTTTCCGCAATATAGGTTAAACTATCGTCCGTATCCAGCAGCTGAATCACTGCATTGATGGTTCGGTAATAATTAACAATCGCATGATAACTTTTTTCCAGTTTGGCAGAAAATTCCTTCGACAAGTAAGGAATGCTTAAATACTCCATCTGTGCGATTTCATTTAGGCTCATCTTCTCTGAAACGTGCTTAATCATATATGCACTAATCCTCTTAAATCGTTCTTTACTGACATCCGATTTTTCGCTTTTGGGAAAAAGATGACCCACATCATCAAAGTTTTTTCTGATATATTCTAATAATGATCTTGCTTCTTGTTCTATCTCGTTTTGCGACCTATTTTGTTGCATGTGTTTGCAGATGCAAAATAACTTATCTTTCAATTCTTGAATGTACGCCGGTTTAGCTGCAGCGGCAAAAAAATTGCAGAAATTACAATTATAGGTAATCGTTTCAAAGCCATCATCTATAGAATCTGTAAGTGTTTTATCAAAGCAGAGATAAGCAACTTTGCAAGGTTCAGAAACGGCTTCTAACATAATAGGTTCTTTTAAATTAAGAATCTCAATTTGTCCCTTGGTCAATACTTGCTCTCCCGCCACCGTCGTTATTTTCAATTTATCTTCTAACAAATAAATAATCGTAAGCTGCCGGCATACATGAAAAGGTATAGATTCAACAACCGCAATCCCTGCCTTGCATAGTCCAGTGTAATTCTGCATAATACACCTCCCGTAAAATCATACAACAAATTTCGTTACACGTAAATAGACGGTTTAAATATAATTAAAGGAGTCTTTCCAACAAAAGTGGTTAAAGACTCCTTTGCCCAAAACTTAAGCTACATTGCAAACCCTAACATCAAATAAATTACTGCTGAAACCCCCAATGCTGTTAATGCATATGGTAGGTTAGCCAGACCAACTTCGGCCGGCTGCACTTGAGCAGACTGTGATGACATGATAATCGATTCACAATTAAACGCACAGGTTGCTGGAAACACTGCTGCCGAGATTAATGCACCTAATGCCAATGGCATATTTGCGTCAAGTTGGGTTGTTAATTCAACAACAATCGGTAGACATAATGCAGATGTTGCCCAATAACTACCCATAACATAAGACAAGGCTGCAATTACAACAAACATAACAGCTGGAAGAATCTCAGCAGTAATGATTTGGGCTGCACCATTAACTACTAATTCAATAAAGCCTAAATCTTCGCATAATGCGGTAAATGTAAACAGTATCAATAGAATCACCAGAATATATACCATATCTTTTACACCTGCAATAGCCGATTCTATGATTTTTGTAGTTGTCATTTTCTTTGATAATGCAAGCATCAATGAGATAATCAATACACCAATGAGTACCCCCATAAAGATATCTCCTGAGTAAAATGCAACCACAATTGTGGATAAGAGTGGTACAAGGAAGAAAACGATGTTCCCTTTCTCGGAAACCACTCCACCATCTCCAACAATACCACTTTCCGGGAACAGGTTTCCAGTTTTTTCCGCTCTCACATAAGCCTCTTTTAGCGGTCCATATTTTGGAAATACACCTAAAGCCAACAGTAAAAAAATAACCAAGAATACCGCAGGATATACCATAAATGGCATCATTTTTACATACATTTGAAGACCTGTCATATTCATACTGTCTGCAATTCCATTATCCGAAAGAAGTGCAATATAGTATACTGCCCAAGCTGAAATAGGTGCAAATATACATGCCGGCACTCCTGCTGAATTTACTGTACATGCCAACATTACCCTTGGAACTCCATGCTTATCCGTTAACGTTCTCATGGAGGAAGTAACTACTAGTGCATTTAAATACTCATCAATAAAAATGATTAACCCCAAGATAAATGTTGCAACTAAACTTTTTCTATGCGTATTTGCATATCTTCCCAAAAGATTACCAAAACCAATAGCTCCGCCCGAATCTTGTAACAATCTGATAAATATACCCATAATACATGTAACTGAAAGTAAATAAGTATAAAGGCTTCCGCTAAGTGTTTCAGAAATGCCCGTAGAAAGATTTGCAATAATATCTTTTGGCGAAACAAGTAAATATGCAACAATCAAAGAAATAATACTGCTTTCTAATACTCTTTTAGTAACGATAATTAATACAATTAATAGTATCATAGGTATTATTGGTATTAGTTGTTGTAAAATAGACATATTAACTCCTTCCTTTAATATCGTTAGAAATATTTTGATACATTTTTGCTGCGCTTATATTTGCCAAGTCGACAACTTCCTGCTCGTCAAGACATACCAGCTTTTTATCTTTCATCAGAATTCGACCATCAATAATTGTCGTATCAACGTCTCGTCCATTTCCGGAGAAAACAATATTAGCTATTGGATCAATTGCCGGCGTTAAATGCAGAGAATGATTGTCCACAACAATAATATCTGCCTTCTTTCCAACTTCAAGAGACCCAATTTCTTGATCAAGACCTATACATTTAGCACTCCCCATAGTAGACATCTTCAAAACATCATAAGCAGATAAAACACCGGCGTCCAGTGTATTTACTCTATGCAGCAATGCTGCTGCCTTCATACATTCAAACAAATCTTGATTATTATTACTTGCAGCTCCGTCGACTCCCATTCCTATGGTTACACCTCTGCTTATTAATTCCGGAATAGGCGCAATCCCATCAGCTAAAATCATATTTGCCAAAGGTTGATGCGACACCTTAGTTTGTGTATCGGACAGTAACTGTTGCTCCATTGCGCTAATCCAAATACAATGGATAATCATAGTTCTTGCTGATAATACACCCAGAGAGTTTAGATATTCCATAATTCCTTGGTTTTTCGTATTCTTTATCGTAGTCAGCTCACCAAAGGATTCTGCCGCATGACATTGGAATAATGTATCATACTTTTCTGCTAATGCGAATAGTCCTTTAATTGTTGTCTCAGTGCAATCAATTGGGGTAATGGGTTCTACTCCAATCCGCAGACGGCCATTTTCTGTATTATGGTATTTTTTAATACACATCTCTGTTTTTCTCAAAGCAGTTTCGTCATCCTCAATAGCCTCTGCCGGCACATCTGGATGATACTTCATGTTTTGTGTTGCTCTGCAAAGAATCGCACGAATTCCTGTCGCCCTTACAGCTTCTGCCATACCATCAAAATTTTCATCTTTTTGTACAATATAATGACTATCCGCAAAACAAGTTGTACCGGTACGAATCATCTCCGCCATATTCAGTCTGCCGGCATTATAACAATCATTCTTGTCCATAGCCATACTCATAGGATAAATTACTTTCGTTACCCAATCATCCAGATTAAGTGTAGTTCCAATTCCTTTCATCAAGCTCTGAAAAAGATGTGTATGCGAAGTCACCAAACCAGGTAATATCAAGCCATTTTCATACATTAAAAACTCGCATTCATCAGGGGCGTATTTTTTTTCTGCTTCTCTTTCCGTACCGACAAAGTCGATAATATTATCTTTCACAACCACCACACCATGGTCAATAATATCATCGGAAGAATTCATGGTTACAAGTTTTTGTCCTTTTATATAGAGGTATTTTTCTTTAGTTGTCATTCTATGTTCCTCCTTTTTTTACCACGCAATCGTTTCTAAATATGCTCGCATCAACATATAGCCTTGACAAATATCTTCTTCGCTGGTGTATTCCTGTGGCGAATGGCTAACACCTCCTTGGCTCGGCACAAAAATCATATTCGTCCTGGTTTCTGATGCAATAATCTGTGCATCATGTCCAGCGCCGCTGCTCATTCTCAGCGCTTTTAGATTGAGCTTTTGTGCTAACGATTCTAAAAGCTCAATACCTGTCTCATCCATATTAACCGGATCCTCCTTACAAGCAAACTTTACCTCGGTTTTAAAATTTTGGTGACCCAAAAGAAACGCATTAATTTGTTCTTGTGCCTCTCTAAGAAGTTCTTTCCGACCTGAACGAATATCGAAAGTCAACCTTACCATGTCTGCAATTACATTACTTTTTCCCGGCTTAACTAAAAGATTCCCAAAAGTACAGGTTACTTGATCGTCCTTACTTCCAGCCCATTTGTTCAACCTATTTATGAATTCTGCTGCAAGAGGAACCGGATCTTTCCGCATGGACATCGGCGTTGTTCCGGCATGATTTTGCTCTCCGTAAAACAAGAGTTCTCCAGTGTAAAGGCCTACAATGGAAGCGACAATTCCTACTTTCTTCTGGTTCTTTTCCAACACGCCGCCCTGTTCGATGTGCAGCTCCAAAAAAGAATGAAGATCTTCCCTTTTCTTCGGAAGTTTCCCTTGGTAATAGCCGCCGTTTCTCATCGCTGTTTCCAGGGTAATACCATCGGCATCCGTTTCACCTAAGTGTTCTTCCCTTAGCTCTCCGATTATCGCTCTGCTGCCTACATATCCGGTCAAAAATCTGCTGGCCTCCTCCTCACACAAGGCAACCACCTCTAATGTTTTTTCTGGCCTCCCCTTTATTTTACATAAAGCAGCCACTGCTTCGATAGCGGTAATAATTCCCAATGCACCGTCATATTTCCCGCCGTTTTTTACGGTATCCCGATGAGATCCAATCAACACAACCTCTGCGGATTCTCCTTCAACTCTCCCATAAAGATTCCCGACTTCGTCATATCTGACTTGAAACCCCTTTTCCATAAGCCACTTCTCAATCAGCGCCGTGCCTTTAGCATCTTCGGCCGTATACGTGGCTCTCCAATACTCACCATTTCTCTCAGCAGTAACTGCTAGCTCTTCCACCGCCGATTTAATCCATTGTATTTCCCTTTCCACAACTTTCCTCCTTTCTCCTATATTTGCACAGCATCTCAATAATCCTAATCGACTCTTCAATCCCATCGATAACGGGAATGTCCATCATTGCAGATAGTTTTGCACCCCTACCTGCAAAAGCGGCGCATCCGAGAATTATTGCCTCAGCCCCGTCTTCCACTTTGCATCTTTCAATTAATTTACAGATTTTTTCATCTGATTCTCCGGCCGCATCTTCCACTGTAGAATTCAAACAACGAATAGAGGTCACATTTTGTGAATCACCGATTGCACGGATACTTCCGTGCCAAGCCGATATGTCCCTGTAGTCGCCTGATGCAATAATGGAATACCCACCGCCATGGAATTTAGCAAAAAAGGAGCTACTTTCATAAAGGCCCACAACAGGAATACCAAGAAGATCCCGTGCTGCTGAAAGTCCAGGGTCTGCAAAACAGCCAATGACTGCCCCGTCGTATTCTCCCTGCATGTCCTGCAACAATTTAACCACCTGACTTCCTGCCAGAAGTTCATCATAGCGGGTCTCAATAGCCGTCGGCACGTCCGCACAGGCTGTTACGTCTATGATCAGATTCTCTCCTGCATACTTCTCTGCTTCCTTTCTGAGGATATTGGTTATCAGCGCCGAAGAATTAGGATTCACAAACAAAATCTTCATCTACTTCTCACTCCCTGCCGGTGCAACAAACTTTCCGCTTCCCATTTCTGCCACAATGTTTTCCCCGTCATATACTTCAGCGCCGTTCACTATGGTTTTTGTAACCTTTCCGGTAATTTGCCTGCCATGATATGGGCTCCACTTTATCATCTGCTTTAAATTCTGATCATCTATCGTCCAGGTTCGCTTAGGATCGAGTATCGTAATATCTGCATCAGCGCCCACAGCGATTCTGCCCTTCTGAGGATACAGATTGTATCTTTTGGCCGCATTTGTGCTGGACATCTCTGCAAATCTCTCTATAGACAGGCCGCGATTTACTACGCCTTCACTGAAGAACAGAGGGAAACAGGTTTCTACACTGGTCACCCCTGCAGGTGCTTTAAATGCATTCTCCTTGCCTGCCATCTTTTCTTCCATAGTGTAGGTTGCATGATCACTACATACCCAGTCAATCTTCCCATCAAGAACGCAGTTCCATAGTCTCTCCACCTCTTCATCACTGCGAAGCGGCGGATTGCAGATAGAAAATACACCGAGATCCTCCATCATCGTCTGATTCAATACCAAATACTGTGGGCAGGTCTCTACAGAAACATTTGCCCCAAGACGCTTACTGTCGATGACAATATCCACCGCTTCCTGCAAAGAGCAATGCGCGATATTCAGCTTGCATCCTGCTTTTTTTGCAAAAAGGCACATCCGAGAAACCGCTTCTATTTCCGCAATATCAGGTCTTCCCTTCGGATAATCCCCCGGTCGTATATGCCCTTCCTTCTCTACCTTCTCGGTATAGTAATTTACAATATCATTATTCTCACAGTGCACCGCCAGCACAATATCATGCTGAGACAGATAGGCCATCCGATCAATAATCTGTCCGTCGTTTAACATGGGAATCTCCGGAGAATAAGTCAAAAACGTCTTAAAAGCAACCGCACCTTCCTCGATCATCTGCGACATATCCCTTTCGTTATCAGCAGAACATGCACCGAATAGACCAAAATTTGTCACTGACTTGCTTTCTCCGATCCTCCGTTTTTCATTAAAAGCCTCCGGGTTATCCGGAAGAGGAAAAGTAAGGGGATGCTCTAAAACTGTAGTCACGCCTCCGGCCGCTGCTGCGCAAGTCCCCGTATAAAAGTCCTCGCTGTTGGTCATGCCCGGATCATTCAGATGAACATGGGGATCAATAAATCCAGGAAGAATATATTGATAATCTGCCACAATCACTTTTTCTGCATCTGAAGCATCTAATTGCTCTTCGATGGCTGACACCCTTCCGTCAGTAATTCCAAGATCCGCTTTCTGGACACCTGTCTCTGCAACAATAAGTCCTCCTTTTATCAACAAATCATATTTCATTTCAATTGACACCTCCTAATTATATTATAGTTTTTCCAACTCCCTGCACAATGTAACTTTTTAACCAGCTTATATCAAATTTTATCTTCTTAAAAAAAAAACAAATCACTTTTCATCTTGTGATCTGTTCTAAAAAAATCAGGGTGCAGTTCGCTTCTTGTCAGCACCCTATTCATTTTCCATATTCTCTTATTTACCACTTGGAAATGCAAGAAGATTTGAATATTTCTACGCAGTATTTCCAAACCAGAGTTGAATTGTTCGTTCTATCATAAGACCGTCAATGTTTCCATCTGCATCGTCAAAAGTGATGATTAGATTAACGCCGGGTACAAAACCGGATTGAATATAATTCTGTAGCTTATATATACAGTTTTTCAAATACTGCGTATCACCAATTAATCCAAAATGCTCCCAAATAACAATCCTGTTTTTCCTTTCATCTATAATCTTAAAATCAGGTATAACCTTGTATCCATTTAAACTGATCTCCTCTTCATATCGGTAAGGGATTCCTCTTGCCATTAAGCCGTTTGCAATGATCACTTCAGATTTGGATCTTACTTTTTCACCTGCGGCCGTGATATGTTTGAGGTTTTCAGCGTGTTTTTCTGAAGCTCTGTACTTTTTCTCTCCCCAACGTCTTATGTCAATGGCGCCGGCTGCATCAAAGCAGTTTAGCGGAAGGGATTGATATGCCTTAGGCAGAGTTTTCTGCATATAGTTAGGATCTATTTCCATATATTGGCTCAAGAATTCCTCCATCAGTTCAATATTTTTCATCATAGCCTCTATCGACGTCTCCAGAAAGTACCGCTTTTGTAAAAGCTGAACTTCCATCTCCGATCCATTTCCCAGATATTTCGTTCGCTTCTTTCCGCGAAATACATCCCACTTCGTGTAATATCTGCGGCCATTATATTCTTTCACATACAGCTTCCCTATCGGAAGCCCCTGCAACGCAGCTCTATAGTTTTTAAGCATATGCCTTTGCAATTCTAAATCTCTTTCCACATATTCTCGACTGTTAAAAATCATCCTAACCCCCTCCGAAAAATTGAACACAAATCTGGTTTTACTGAAAGAAGACATTTTTCCAAGAAAAAAAGTAAAACCAAGATCATAACTTCAAATTATTTCATCATCTCATGTCGACCTTCTCTGAATTTTACTGAAAAACCCGGTTATCATTAGAAATTCAGTAAAACTACAGGATTGATAGATTCGATAAAAGCGATATCAGGTCATTATTCGGTTACCATCTGGTTGGCCCCTGGTATTTTTACTTTTTTTCAGGGATATTCGCGTCTTTTCAGTAAACCGATTTATCGTTTCACTGCAGCATCTCACATTTTATCCATATAATAGCATTTTCTTCTATATTATGTCAATATTTTCCATATAGATAACAATGCACCACCCCCTCGCCAAACATCTGATTTTACACTAAATTACACTAAAAAACGCCAACCTTATCGGTCAGCGTTTAGATAGACTCTATTCTCTTATTTACCGCAGTTCTGCTTTGCAGTTTCGCAGAGCTGAGCGAATGCAGCTGCATCGTGGATAGCCATTTCGGAGAGCATCTTTCTGTTGATTTCGATGCCGCTCTTCTTCAGTCCATCCATCAGTCTGCTGTAAGACATGCCGTTCATTCTTGCAGCAGCGTTGATTCTTGCAATCCACATCTGTCTGTACTGTCTCTTCTTTAACTTTCTTCCAACGTAAGCAGAACGCAGAGCTCTCATTACTGCCGGGTTAGCAGCTCTGAATACCTTGCTCTTAGCACCATAGTAACCCTTTGCCTGCTTTAAGATTTTCTTATGTCTCTTGTGGGCATTAACGCCTTTTTTAACTCTTGCCATAATTCTGTACCTCCTATTACTATTTCGCCATGGATCTTAACATTCTCTTGGTGTCAGCACTTGTTAAAGTAGTAGCTTTTCTTAATCCCATCTTTCTCTTAGGGGATTTCTTTGTAAGAATATGGCTCTTGTATGCCTTGTTTCTCTTTACCTTACCGGTTCCTGTTAACTTCAGTCTTTTGCATGCGCCTCTGTGGGACTTCATCTTATTCTTTGCCATGATGATTCTTTTCCTCCTATGTTAAAAAATGTTTACTTATCAGCTTTCGGTGCTAAAAACATCGTCAGGCTTCTGCCCTCAAATGTTGGTTTCTTATCGATGGTACCGACCTCGCTGCAGCATTCCGCAAACTTAACCATAACATCGCGGCCCTTTGCAGTATAGTCTCTTTCTCTGCCTCTGAATCTTAAGCTGACCTTCACCTTATCGCCCTCCTGCAGGAACTTGCAGGCAGTCTTTGCCTTCACCTGAATGTCGTGCTCTTCGATAAACGTGCTCAGTCTGATTTCTTTCACCTGAATGGTCTTCTGCTTTTTCTTTGCTTCCTTCTCTCTCTTCTGCAGCTCGTATCTGTACTTGCCGTAATCGAGAATCTTGCAAACCGGCGGATTTGCATTCGGTGAAATATTGACCAAATCCAGCTTCTTCTCTTCTGCCAGATTCAGAGCCTCGTCTCTGCTCATCACGCCGAGCATCTGACCTGTCTCATCGATAACGCGCAGTTCTTTATCACGAATTTCTTCGTTGATTTTGTTTTCCTTGCTAATGGTTAGCACCTCCTGTGGATTTACACATAAAAATAAGCGGGCATGAATGTACCCGCTTCAAAACACGCCGAATGACGCACTCTACAAAAGTATCAACCTGGCAAACGCAATTATCTGCAGGTGAGAAGCGGATAACTTCTTCTTCATTACTAAAATACTATATCACCTTAGAGGATCTGTGTCAACTGGTTTTTCAGCCTGTCACCGAAAAAACTATTCCAGTATCAGAATAACGATAAAAGCAACAATGCAAAATACGATAAAAATCTGCATAAATGCGCCTACAGGCATATCCCCCTCGAAAGCGCCTTCCTCGTCTTCTTCCATCAATTCCCCCTTCAGCGCACCGATATCCCGAAAAAGTCCGGCAGGATGTTTGATGATATATTTTACTACTGCTGTATAATGGCTGAATCCTTTATCTGCACGGACAAAGAAGGCATGTACCAAATTAGAGCACCACATCAGTAACTGAACAAAAGGTCTGCGGTAAATCCAGTCAACGTCCAGGGTAATAACGTCATGGGGTTCCATCCTCTTCCTAAAAAGGATAAATGCCCCCGTTGCCCCGATAAACAGCGCAGCATATTCGGCAATATGTTCAAAGGTAAACGGATGTGCCGTTGTTCCAAAAGGCGTAAGCCCATAAAAGGTCTGCGGAAATAGGCCGGTGATGATACAAAGGCCGGTGCATACAACCATGGCAGCCTGCATATGAATCGGCACGTTTTTGCAAGAAAACGCTTTTTCCTCTTTTCGAAAAAAGACGAAATAATTGATCTTCAGCGTAATAGAAAGCCAAGTTCCCACTCCTGCCAGCGTTACCATCCAGTAGGAAAACGTAAAGTGTCCGTTGTGCAGCGCGTCCATAATCAAGGCTTTGCTGGTAAATCCGTTGAGCAGCGGCATCCCTGCGATGGCGAGAGAACCGATGAGAAAACATATAGCCGTCAGCGGCATTTTACGGTACAACCCGGCGAGATCGCTGATTTTTCGTTTTCCCGTTACGGTAAAAATCGCGCCTGCACCCATAAGCAAAACACCTTTATATAGAATATTATACGCGCCGTGAAGCGCTGCGCCGTCAATGCCTTCGGCAAGTCCCGTTCCAAGCGCGGCAATCATCATGCCCAGCTGACTGACGATATGATAAGAAAGCAATCTGCGAAGGTCGTTTTCAAGTAGGGCCATACACGCGCCGAAAACAGCCATAACTGCGCCCAGAGGTACCAGCCACTGCGTTCCGGCAAACAACCTGATCAGCGCATAAATAGCCACTTTCGTTGTAAAAGAACCCATATATACCGTACCTGACGGTGTACTTTCCGGATAGGCATCCTTGGCCCAGGTATGAAACGGAGGCATAGCTGCATTTATTGCCACACCTAAAAAAATCAGCCAAGGTCCAAGGCTCGTCGGTTCTCCAATCAGCTCTACGGAAAAATTTCCACCGGCACATAGCAAAACCGTTCCTGCCAGGAGAAGATTTCCCCCAACCAGGTGAAATACCAGGTAACGATAAGAGGCTCTGACTGCATCCTGGGTTTTACCTGCCCAGACCAAATAGCAAGACGCTACGGCCATCATTTCCCAAAAGCAGATAAACGAAATCCAGTCGCCTGCCAAAACCACACCTATACTGCTGCCGGCATAAATCAAGGACGCACACTTTTCTCCTCTGCATGTCGTACCCTGAGAATAAATACCACAGATAACTGCAATCAGAGAGAAAATCAATCCAAAGATCCAGGACAAACCATCTATACGCAGCAAGTCAAATGTTATACCCGAAATAAAAACATACTGCAGGCTTGCATCTTTCTCCAGCATCCAAAACGAAAAGAAAGCAAACACAGCGCCAAGCAGCGCCACACTGTTTCGAATTCTCTTATCCGGTATAAGCAGAGTTATCACTCCGGTTAGAATCAGAATCAATCCGGGATGTAAACTATTCATCTTCGTTTCCTCCCTGATCATACCGATCCACATAATAGTCTGTCGGCCTCTGCAGTAACCCTGACATAATTACCTTAGACACAACCAGCAATAGGACGCCGCCAACAAATCCGGCAGTCAGGTATTCAAGAATAATCATTTTATACGCCTCCCCCGAAAATCTCTGCGGCAGCCTGACCCGCTAAAGTAAATAATTCTGGTCCGGCGTCCGGCATCAGACCAAGAATCACAGAAATCACCAAAGTAACCATAAGCGGAACCAACATCAGCGCAGAGGCTTCACCGGAAAGTTTCTTTCCCTTGTAAGCAAGAAATTCCGGATTTACGTTTTTGCCTGCAAACGCCACATAGCCCACAGGAATCAGATAAGTCAAGCTTAACAATGCGCTGGCCGCCAGGGTAAGAACGAAAAACGGCTGTCCCATCTCTGCCGCACCCCGCATGATATTCATTTTGCTGACAAATCCGGCAAAAAAAGGCAGTCCCGCAATTCCCAAAGACGCCAGTGTAAAGGCGATAACCGTCAGCGGCATACGCATAGCCAGACCTCGCATTTGGCTGACTTCCGCTTTATGAGCAGTTACAAAAATCGCACCGGCACACATGAACAGGGTAATTTTCATAAAAGCGTGGGCAACGATATGATAGACAGCGCCCGTAACACTAATCGGTGATAAAATACATATACCCAAAACAATATAGGAAAGCTGACTCACCGTAGAGTACGCCAGACGGGCTTTCAGGTTATCCTTCTGCATGGCAAGCAAAGATCCCGTCAAAATGGTGATTACCGCAATCCAGGCAAGGGTGGTATTCAGTTCATATTTCTGGCAGACCTCCGGCCCAAAGGTATAACAGATGATTCTGATTACACAAAAGGCGCCGGCCTTGACTACAGCCACCGCATGAAGGAGGGCGCTTACCGGCGTAGGCGCAACCATAGCCGCCGGAAGCCAGCTATGCAGCGGCATAACGCCGGCTTTTACCGCTCCTGCGCAAATAAGCAGAACAAATGCAAAAATCGTCGTGCCGCCGGACAGGTTTCCGTCCACAAAACCGCCCGGTACAAAGTCCAGCGTTCCGCATTCTGTGTAGAGAATCAGAAGCCCGGCAAAAAACAGCTGTCCGCTGACTAAGGTATAAATCAGATACTTTCTGCCTGCCCGTTTGCCCTTATCATCTCTGTAATGCACCACGAGCGGATAGGTTGCCACTGTCAAAATCTCATAAAAAACAAAGAAAGTCAGCAGGTTTGCGGCAAAGCAAATTCCCATTGCGCCGCAAAGGCACATGGCAAATGCAGCGAAGTAACCGGTTTGGTTCTTTTCGTTGTGCCCCCGCATATAGCCGATAGAATATACCGAGGTAATGATCCAAAGCCCCGATGCCACACAGGCAAAGACCATCCCTACTGCATCAGCCTTCAGTGCAAAAGTAATGCCGTCTGCAATCCGAAAAAGACTGACAGTAAAGGAGTTCCCCGATAGCACCTCCGGCAGCATGGAAAATACACAGACAACCATAAGTATGGCAGCCCCAAGGGTTATCCCCTCCCTAAGATTTTCTTTAATCCTGCCGCCATAAAGCAGAATCAGCGCAGACGCTGTAAGAGGAATCAATACTGAAATCCAAGGCCGTAACATCAGAAAAAACTCCATCACCCGCTCACCTCCTGTATGACAGAAGATAAAACATCAACAAACCAGGTATTCCCAAATCCTAAAAGCAAAATGGCCGTTCCACAAAAAATCAACGGAAAAACCATAGTCCAAGGAAGTTCACCCTTTGTTTCCGGATGTTTTTCCTCTTTTTCCGCCGGTTTTTCCATAAATAGTTTTTCAAAGAAACGGAAAAAGTAAATGGCGTTTAAGAGGCTGCTGACAATCATCACGGCAATATAAATCGGCGCACCTGCCTCAAGGGCGCCAAGACCCAGATACCATTTACTGAAAAAGCCTGCCGTCGGCGGAATGCCGATCATAGACAATGCGCAGATAACCATTACCGCCATGGTCTTTGGCATATTACGATAAACCTGTCCGATCTTTTCCAGTTTTACAATGCCGTACTTATACTTCAGTGCGCCCGAACCAAAGAAAAGGGCGCTTTTCATCAAGGCATGATTGATAATATGTAAAACTGCGCCAATCAGTCCATAATAGTTACCCAAAGAAATACCGATACCAATATAGCCAATCTGCCCGATACTGGAATACGCCAGCATACGACGAATATCTTTCTGCACAACTGCTTTCAGCGAACCATAAATAACACCTACGGCGGCCATGATGCCCATCAGCACAATCATACGAGAAACATGCATAGCGTTGGCGTCGAAGACATAATAGAAAAATCGAATCATTACATAAGCCGGAATTTTTACCATAAGACCTGCAATGATTGGATCTGCTCCCGGATGGGCGTTGGTATGCGCCTCCGGCTGCCAGCCATGAAGCGGAAACAATGCCATTTTGAGACCAAATCCCAGAAGAATAAAAAGCATAGCAATCATGGTCGTTCCGGAAGTAAGAATCGGTCCGACAAGACCAGACATGTCCACCATATTCAGGGTTCCCGTTTCCCCATAGATAAATGCAATTCCCAGCAAATAAAAAGATGCGCCGATGGTCCCCAAAAGCAGATAACGGAATGCCGAAATCACGCCTCTTCCGCCTCCCATCGCAATGAGCACATACCCTGCAAGCGATGTAATTTCCAAAAATACATAAAGATTAAATACATCTCCCGTAGCCGTAGTTCCCAATAAACCGCTGATGAGCAGAGACAGGGCTGCATAATAGCCGGCGTTAACCTCTCGCTTTTCCTTTGCAAGAAAAGGCATCCCATAAATGATGGTCATAAGACCAATCACCCCAATTAAAACCAGAATCACGCCACTCAACGAATCTACAGAAAACTCAATTCCGTATGGAGGTTTCCAGCCGCCGAACCAGTAAGCCGCTTCTCCTTTCTCCATAATCTGCAAAAGGAGCAGAACGCTGAAAATCAGCGAAACAGCTGTAAATCCGGCAGTAATCCAACGACTCAGATTCCGGGAAAAAGCAGAAAACAGCGGACATAAAAGCGCGCCCAGAAACGGTGCAAAGACGATAAAGACAGGCAAGTTTTCCCTCATTCTTCTGCCTCCTTCTTAATTATCTCTTCTTCCTCCAGGGTGCCATATTTATCTTTAATCCGCATGAGCAGGGCGAGCCCTACACCGGTTGTCCCAAGGCTAACCACAATTGCAGTCAGCATCAGCGCATGAGGAAGCGGATTGATATAGTCCTTTGCCTCTGCCAGATTTTCTACGGATACAGGAATCGTTCCTCCCGTTTTCTGTCCAAGGCACAGAAAGAAAAAGATAACTGCAATCTGCATCACATTCATGCACATCAATTTTTTCATATAGTTACCACAGGAAATCATGCCGAAGATACCCAGAAAAAACAAAATGATCGTCAGCATAAAGATACCGTGTTCTGCCAGAAAAGCGTTTAATTCTGTCATCGAATGTGTTTCCTTTCTAAGATTCCCTCTAAAATCGTGATGATACTGGCAGCAACGCATACCGTTACGCCTACTTCGATAAGAATAATGCCGATAGAATGCAGCTGAGGCTGGCTGACCCCCGGAATAGGAAGCTTACCGTATTCCAGAAAATGACCGCCAAAGAACATGGGTACAACACCGGTCAGAAAATAAATCAGAAGTCCCAGTGCGCCGATACATAAAGCGCTATGCTGAGTCAGACGGAATTTTTTCGCCTCTTCATCATCAATAAACGAATATAGAATATAGGCCATAGCGATCAAAGCGCCTGCCTGAAATCCTCCGCCCAAGCTGACCTCGCCGTGAACAAGCACATAGGCGGCATAAAGAAGCAGCACCGGCACAATCAGCGGCATAACCACTTTGATTTCGGTAATACCAAACAGTCTAATTCGTTCAAAGGAAGGCTGGGCTTCCTCCTCCGATTCTTTTTTTGACATAATCAATGTTACCGCTATGCTTGCCAGATAAAGAACCGTAGTCTCCAGCATCGTATCAAGTCCCCGATAATCGGCCAAAACACCGGTAACCAAATTAGGCGAATTGGTCTCGGAAGGTCCCTTGGTAATAAAATACTGGGCGATATGGGTATTAGGCTCTGAATTGGGATCTCCGATAACCGGCAGCAAGTCAATAAACCGCCACAGCATAACCGTGGCTGCAACGATAAACACAATACCGACAATCTTTGATACAGTTCCCCGCATTATTTACACCACCTGTCGGTTGTCCTGATGGCAATAACAAAATAGGTCGTTGAAATTACACCGATTACGGCCTCTGTAAAGGCTACATCGGCAGCGCCCATCATGATATAAAGCAGCATGGAGCAAAAGCTGAATCCGCAATAAACTATGGTAGAGGACAAAAGGTCTTTGTCCAGAATAATGACAATAGTGGTTGCAATAAGAAATAACAGTAAAATCGCTTCAATTAAAAAGATCTGCATGGTCTTCTTCCTCCTTCCAAGGCTTGTGTCCTGAACGCAGGGCGGCCTTTCCAATCAGATGGGTACCCACAGGATTTACCAGAAAAACTGCAATAAGAATCAGCAGGATTTTAACAGAAGTTAAGGTGAATCCTTCATAAACAATAAAACCGATACCGGCAAAGACAATCCCCAGAGTTTCCCCCACACTGGACGCATGCAGCCTGGAAAAAAAATCGGGCAGTCTGATTACGCCAATGGCAGAAACAATCATCAGGAAAAACCCGGCAAGCAAAAATGCGCCGGCAATAAACGTTCTAATCATCATGATAATTCCCTCCCAGGAACATGGCAATAATCATGGTGCTGACAAATCCCAGAATTCCATAAGAAATGGCAATGTCTACAAACATATCCTGCCTGCCGCTGGCAAAACCCACCAGCAGTAAAACAAAAATTACATCGATACCAATGACAAAAATCCCATTGAGCCGATCAAAAACCGAAGGGCCTTTGAACACGCGAATCAGCATCAGTCCCATAATCATTACTGTTCCGAAAATCAGAAAGGTCAATAGCATGTTCATTCTTCTCCCCCTGTCTCAATCTGTAAAAACGCATCGGGCACAACTGTCTCGTCAAAAACCTTACCAATCTGTCTCTGCATATTGCCGCTAAGTATTCCTTCCGCCGCATTATCCGTCAGCACATGAACAATAAACCTAACGTCATCTTTCACATCCACGGTCACAGTGCCCGGGGTCAAAATAATGGAATTAACCAGCATGGTTACCGCCACAGGGTTCTCGTATGTCCAGTCAAAGGTAATGACATGTGGATTAATCTGCATTTTCGGAGAAATCACCGCAGCAGCCACACTGAAAGAAGCCTTGATGATTTCAAGCAGCAGCCACAGCCAATATCGGGTAAATTTAAGCACATTGATCTCTAAAATACCATAAGTCTTCCCTGTTTTCGTATTGCATACCGTCAAACCCGGCAGACAGCAAAAAGCAATGGTCATAGATGCGATTAAACCCAAAATCATATATTTTGCTTCAAAGTGGCCGGACAAAATCAGCCACAATCCATACAGGATTATTGTTGCTTTAAGCCAATTTTTCAGCATAAACCTCTGCTCCTCATTTTTTGTATAGTTATAATTATTATAGGTGAAAGCGAGGCGTAAGTCAATTTGATATAATGGAAAAATTAGAATCTTTGCAATATTTAGCCCGCAAACACGAACAGCAATTCGTGAACAAGTGTTTACTTTACCATATCGTTGTGATATACTATAATGGAAAATAGATATAGCCCCAAACCAGGAGGAACTCATGGAGAATTTAAAAGACAGAGAACGCAGAATCTTAGAATTTATGAAAAACGAGATCAGAACCAAGGGATATCCCCCTACCGTCCGCGAGATCTGTACTGCTCTGGGGATCAAGTCCACATCCACGGCCCACAAGGATATTGCAAGTCTGGTGGATGCCGGATATCTGAAGAAGGATCCGTCCAAACCGAGAGCACTTATGGTTGTAGACGATGATACGGCCTCTTCAATGCAAGACGACTATATCCCGCAGAACGCCGAACGGGAAGATATCATAGACGTCCCGGTCATCGGCCGCGTTGCCGCCGGTACGCCGATTCTTGCCGAGCAGAATGTAGAGGATTCTTTCCCTGTACCTGCTCGCTACGCGGGCAGAAGCAACTTTATGCTTCGTGTCAGCGGCGAGAGTATGATCAATGCCGGCATCATGGACGGTGACCTGATTCTGGTCGAGGAACAGCACACGGCTCGCAACGGAGAGATTGTCGTTGCCATGATCGACGGATTCGAAAGCGAAGCCACGGTCAAGACCTTCTACAAGGAGAACGGACATATCCGTCTTCAGCCGGAGAACGATACCATGAGTCCTATTATCGTTCAGGATGTTAAGATTCTGGGCAAGGTCAGAGGGGTATTCCGGTATTTCAGCTAAAGTTTTGAACATTACAATTTAAGGAGATAGACTCAAACACCGTGAGAACTATCTCCTTTTTTGATTTTAAAAATCGGCCACATGTCTCAGCACACCTCATACTTTTATCGTACAAGCAGCCGTTGTATGCCTCTGTCCAGTCCGTCAAGAGTCAGTTCAAACATAGGAAACACGCTGCGCACCGCCTGAATGGTCTTCGCGCCGTAGGTCCAGTCCCATCGTCCTTCTTTTATCGGATTCAGCCAAATGCATTTCTTGTATTTTCGCTGGAACTTTTCCAACCAAACAATCCCCGGTTCCTCGTTGTACGCATACCAATCCTGGTTTCCCCCTACGGCAAGAAGCTCATAGGGAGACATTGCGCCGTCACCGACAAAGATAACCTTATACTCGCTGTCCAAGTTCCCGAATACCCAGTCTGTCTCTACCCAGTCACCTCGTCTGCAGGAAGGTGTGGTAAAAAGATGATCGTATACACAGTTATGAAAATAGTAGGTCTTCAAATCCTTCAGATGCGTAGACTGGTGTACCGCCTGAAAAAGTTGATTACAAAGTCTGCTATAAGGCGCCATGGAACCGTCAGAGTCGATAAGCAGAAGCAGCTTGACCGTGTTCTTTCTCGGTTTTTCATAGACCAGCTTAAGTAAGCCGCCATTGTCACAGGTTGCATCTATGGTTCCCTCCACATCGAGTTCCGTCTTGGCGCTGTCCACTCTGGTAGAAAACTGCCGCAGTTTTCGGAACGCCATCTGGAACTGTCTTGTATCCAAGGTACTGTCTTGTCGAAAATCTTTGAACTTTCGCTCTCCCGCCACTTTTACGGCAGACTGGTGGCGACCGTAGCCGCCTACTCGAATACCCGCAGGATTATAGCCGCCATGCCCCATAGGTGACGTTCCGCCGGTACCGATCCAATAGTTTCCGCCATCGTGTTTTTCAGTTTGCTCCGCCAGACGTTCTTTGAACATTTTCATCAGTTCCTCAAATTCGTGTTCCTTAGCCCAAGGCGGCATGTCATCCAAATCTCGCTCCCGTTCATCGGTATTGAGCCAGTTCCACAGTTCCTCCGGAATATCCTCCGCAGACTTGATTCCCTGAAAATATTCTGCAAAGGCCAGATCAAACTTATCATAATCAGCTTCTGACTTGATTAGAATGTTTTTACACAAAGAGTAAAACTCCATAAGAGAGTTTCTTGCAAGCCCCTTATCCAATGCTTCGATCAAGCAGAGCCATTCATTCAGAGAAACGGCAAGTCCCTTTCCCCGCAGAAAATAAAAAAACTTAATAAACATCACGATAACCCTTTACCGTATCAATATCCTGGTTTTTCTTCAGCAATACGCCGATGTAAGGAATATGTTCTTCAATCTCCTTCGTATTCATACCTGCGATTTCCAAAGCCTGTACCCAGTCAAGCAATTCAGATGTGCTTGGTTTTTTCTGTATCTGCCGCATGTTTCTGATGGCGTAAAACGCACTGATGGCAGAGCGAACCAGTTTCTTGTCCATATCCGGATAATGAACCTTGACGATTTCTTCAATTTTCTCTGCATCAGGAAACGCAATATAATGAAAAATGCACCGGCGCAGAAACGCATCGGGCAATTCCTTCTCTGCGTTGGAAGTAATGATGACGATAGGACGATGTTTGGTTCTTACTGTTTCTTTCGTCTCGTTGATGTAGAACTCCATCTTGTCAAGTTCCCACAGCAGATCGTTTGGAAATTCCAGATCTGCCTTATCGATTTCGTCAATTAAAAGTACCACCTGCTCCTGGCTGGTAAAGGCTTCGCCCAGTTTTCCCAATTTGATATACTGCTTGATATCGGCAACATCACCTTCTCCAAATTGGCTGTCATAAAGCCTCTGTACCGTATCATAAACATAAAGTCCCTCTTGGGCTTTGGTTGTAGACTTAATTCCCCAGATAATCAGTTTCATATTCAGAGACTTTGCTACGGCTTCTGCCAGCATAGTTTTTCCCGTTCCCGGCTCCCCCTTGATCAAAAGCGGCTTTTCCAGTGCGATAGATACATTGACTGCATTCATCAGTTCTTTAGACGCCACATATTCTTCACTACCGTTAAATCTTTTCATGATATAAAAATTCCTTTCTATCTATCTTATCCTTTATATGCCCAGAAACAGCGGTACAAACAGAGGCACCGCCAAATTTGCCGTAATCCCTATGGCAAAAGAATAGACCATAATATCCGGCCTGGTTGCCTTACCCACGATAGGCATACAGATATCCATTGCTGCAACCCCGGGAAGGCTGGTTACCTCTATATATCCAATCCGTTTTGCCAAAACAGGAATCAGGACAATGCCGGCAAGTTCCCGCATTACATTGTGCAGAAAAGAAATCGCCCCTGCAATCGTATACCCTGCACCGGAAATCGTCACCGGAGCAAAGGTATACCAGCCGAATCCAAAACAGATGGCCAGAGACTCCCGCACAGATAAATCGGAGAAAAGCAGGCTGATTACAACACCCATAACTGCCGTTCCAATCAAAACAGCCACCGGGAAAACCAGAACCCGAAATCCAATCTGTTTCAGCTGCATCGCCACAGTTCCGGAAAGTCCCATCTCCAGACCAATAAAGAATAACAATATGCAAAGGCCTGTCGTCATCATATTTCCCATCAGATGATTAAGCCCTTCTATATCGCTGACATATCCACCAACGGCAAAATAACCGATCAAAATTCCCAAAGCGGTAAAAATCAAAATCAGCCATGTCATCAAATTAGAAGATTTCTCTTCTTCTGCCGTAGATTTCTCCGGCAGATCCATCCCACTTCCTGATGCGGGGAAATCGTATTCAACATCGGTTTCTATCTTCTGCTCTTTTAGTCTGCCATATCGATCAAGGCCGGTTATCTTCCTGGCAGCAGTCACAAATCCCACAGTACCTGCCATTAAGATTACGGTAATCAAAAGAGATCGGATGCCTATGGTAGCCAAATTGGCAATTACCTCTTCGTTAGCGCCCATCCGAATTCCCATGAGTAATACCAATGCCGATACGCAAACCAGCATAACCACCTGAATAAACCCAAACCTGTCTTTGTGACTGCGGCATCTGCTGCCAATCACATAGCCCATCAGCATCATCGACCAGTATAATGCAATATACGCCATAACACACTCCTCCCGGTACAAGCCTGTACCGCTATTTTCCTTTCCTAGTTGAAAAGTTCATCGCCTCAAGATAAAGAGGTAAAAAACCGTCTTCTTCTGCCAGTTCTATATGTTCTGTCCGCAACGCTAAATCCTCTGCCTTTTCTCTATATACAGCTGAAAGTGTCATCATACATGCACCCATACCAGCTCCGTTACCTAACGCCGTGATTTTCTCTGCCTCTATATCAGGCAGCAGTCCCAAAGACACCGCGCTTTCTATATCGATATAACTTCCGAATGCACCGGCAATACATACCTGCGCCAAATCCTTGACTTTCAGCTTCTGTTCCTTCAGCAAAATACGGATTCCCGCACTGACTGCAGCCTTTGCCATCTGTACCTGACGAATATCATTTTGCGTAACCGCTACCGTCCGTCCCTGCGCCTCATCTTCAAACAAAACGAATCGATTAACTTCTCCGTCCGACCTGATCCTTCTGCGCAGCTCTGCAGGAACCGAAGTCTCCACCTCCCATTGGGAAAGAATTCTGCCGCTTTCATCCAGAATTCCTTGTTTCAGCATCTGACTAACCGCATCAATGATACCGGAGCCACAGATGCCGGAAGGAACACCGTTTCCGATAACCGTGAGTTCTATCCTTCCACCTGTCAGATTAACTTTTTCTATAGCACCGGCAGCCGCACGCATTCCGCAGCTGATAGCGCCGCCCTCAAAAGCAGGCCCTGCAGCAGTAGAGCAAACCAAGATCCGATCACCTCTTTGCAAGAGAATTTCTCCGTTGGTACCGATATCCACAATCAGCCGGTTAGGTTTACTGTATATCATCTCTGCCCCAAGAAGGTCCGCTGTAATATCCGATCCAACGTGACCTGCCATATTGGACGCCACATACACCGCCGCATTTTCTCTTCCCGGAAGGCCGAGAGATGAAGCAGTTTCTTCTCTCCCATGCATAAAAACAGGAGAAAACGGTGTTTCCCCAAGGCCGGACGGGTCAAAGCCCAGAAATAAATGACTCATGGTTGTATTGCCTACAACAGCGTATCTGCTGATTTGCTTCTCCGACAAGTTTACCTGCTGCAAAATCTCACGGACAAGCTGTCCGATGCATCCTGTGACCATCTGTTGGAGCAGTCTTGTATGATAAGAAGCCTCAGATGCAAATGCAATACGTGAAATAACATCTGCACCATATTTCCTCTGTGGATTTGCCGCAGACAGGGTTCCGAGCAAAGCTCCGTCCTCAAGGCTTAACGCCATAACAACCACAGTTGTTGTTCCAATATCCACTGCAATCCCAATACTTTTTTCTTCCCTATCTATCATACATTGCTCCGGCATATGCAAAAGAATATTTTTTCTTTCCGCATCTTCTCTTTCCGGTAAGCGCTCCACGACCATCCCATCCTCAGCCTTACACTGACAAGCAAGGACAGATTCGCATTTTTCTTTTGACCTTATCGTTACTTTACACTTTCCGCACTTTCCCATACTGCCGCAATCTGTTCGAAGCTCTACCCCTACGCGCTGCGCAGCCTGGGCTATAGTGTCTCCGGCTGCAAATTCTGCCGTGATATTCTCCGGTATAAAGGTAATGTTCATCCCTTATTTCTCCCTTCTATAAGCTGACAAAAGCTGCATCCGCTGCTGCTTCCTCTGCACGTTCTGCAAGCCATATCCGAGAAAAACGGTCGATTCAGCAGCAGGTACAAGCCTATACAACTTTTCTCCGGGCGCAGCACTCCGCTCTCATTCAGATCGACACCAATCCGGTCCGGTTTCAGCACGGATACAAAAGCGCTGCATTCTTCTAAATCCATATCGTAAAACCCCGGTCCGGTTCCCCATAAAAACAGCGGATTCTCATTCTGATGATTTTCCTCTGCAAGCAATGTCTGCTCCAAAAATATCCTGCCACTGTCAAGAAAAGCCGTTCCCCAAATATCCAGGTAAAGCTGTTCCATGGGGTTCATTGCTGCTTCACCGTTCCTTGCGTCATCAGAACCTTCCGCAAACAGCGCTCCTGCTGTCAGCGCATAAAAATATACACCCTCAACAATATCTTCCGGAATCCGGGCAAACAGGCTGCATGAGATTTCTCTGTCTTCTGCATATACCCTCTTGTTTCGCCATACCCTCTTACCAAAGCGGCGAACCACGCCTTTCACTCTGCGCGCGCAAAAGTACTTTCTGTAAATACGCTGCGCTTCGCCTTCAATCACAGAAGCGACCTGTCCGTCGCATTTCTCCAATCCGCAAATCTGTGAAAACCGAGTAAATGCAAAGGATCGGAGCTGATTCTCTTCGAAAATATACGTCTTATCCACTATCTGCCCCTCCTCGAGATTCTACTTAAAAATCTTACCACATTATCTCTGCTCTGGCTATCTTTTTCCATATCCATATGGTATAATTCAGACAGAAACGACGATTTATACAGATAAGCAAGAGGTGAGTAGTATGGTAAAACAACTTTATCCAAGAGTGGAAATCAATTTACAATATCTGAAAGAAAACGTGGCTGCTATCGTAGAAAAGTGCAAGCCTTACGGCATCGATATTGCCGGCGTAATCAAGGGAACGACCGGTATTCCACAATGTGCCAAAATGTTTGAGGAAGGCGGCGCCAAGCTGATCGCCTCGTCCAGACTGGAACAGATCGAGGACGCAAGGGACTTCGGCATAGATTTGCCTTATCTCCTTCTCCGTGTTCCAATGCTGAGCGAAGTCTCCGAAGTGGTAAGGCTCTGTGATATCAGCTTAAACAGCGAGGTTTCCGTACTGGAGGCGCTTAATCGTGAGGCTGCTGCCCAGAACAAGATACATAAGGTTATCCTGATGGCTGACCTGGGTGATCTTCGAGAAGGCTTCTGGGATAAGGACGAAATGACAGATGCTGCGCTTTTGGTAGAAAATGACCTGGCAAATCTTGAACTTGCAGGCGTTGGTACCAACTTAGGTTGTTACGGTTCCATCGAAGCAACGGCAGATAAATTGGACGAACTTGTGGTAATCGCAGAAAACATCGAGGCCAAAATCGGCAGAACGCTGGAATATATCTCCGGTGGCGCAACTACCAGCCTGATGAGAATTTTCGACGGCGATATGCCGGCAAGAATCAACCTGCTTCGTGTAGGCGAAGGTATTCTCCTTGCAAGAGATTTGCATAACTTCTTCGGTTACGACCTGAGCTTTATGCATCAGGATGTCTACACCCTGAAAGTCGAAGTCATCGAAGTCAAAGACAAACCATCCCACCCTATCGGAAAGATTTCCATCGATGCTTTTGGTCATACGCCGGAATACACGGACAGAGGAATCAGAAAGAGAGCCCTTTTAGGTATCGGTAAAGTGGACTACGGCAGTATCGACGAGATTTTCCCAAAAGACGAGGGTATTGAGGTAATCGGCGCTTCTTCAGACCACACCATTTTGGATGTAGAAGACGCAAAGCGGGATCTGAAACCGGGAGATATCGTAGAATTTGCCATCAACTACGCTTCTATCGTCTACTTGACCAACTGCAGGAATGTTCAGTTAATCTTCGTATAAAATCATTCAAAAACGGTGCATAATAGCTTTATGCGCCGTTTATCCCTTTACAGGAGGAAAAAGACTAATGATTCAACTTATATCCACAGCCGAGGAGTCTGTCCTGCAGAAAAAAGTCGGTTCTCATATGATGGCTCGTTTTCACGACAGCCGTAATTTTTTCACTGTACTTTCTGAGCAGACCTACTTTCTGATTTTTCGCTGTCTGGACGATATGAAAACAGCCGTTTATGCCACCTGCGATGAGCTCATCATCATGACGGAAAGTCCCTCCGTTCGCAAATGCGCCGACAACATCGACGTTTCCGATAATGGCCTCCATCAGCTTGTAGAACTATTTTTAGAACTTACCGCAAACGATGTTTACCGGTTAGAATCTTTGGAAAACATGATCATCACTTTGGAAGATCATCTGCTGATGAACAAGCGGCCGAGCAAAGACGGTATTCAGGATATCATCAAGGTGCGCAAGGATTTACTTAAGGTAAAACGCTACTATGAACAGATGGAATTTCTCTCTGACGAACTTGCCGCAGTGGACCCTTCCTTTCGTTTCATTGACAAAAAATTCGACCGCCTCATGGATTTTGTTCTCCATCTGCAAGAATACATTGAGCAGGTCAGGGAAGCTTACCAGTCCCAGATTGATATTGAACAAAATAACATTATGAAGGTTTTCACTGTAGTTACATCGATCTTCCTGCCCCTTACCCTGATTGCCGGCTGGTATGGCATGAATCTGCAAATGCCGGAATACGAATGGTCTTGGGGTTATCCTCTGGTCATTGGCATTTCTCTGGCTGTAATTGCCATAATGATTGTGGTATTTAAACGGAAAAAATGGTTTTAGCTATCAGTCGCATATCCCCGGGTCTATGGCTGAAATCATATGAAGACAGGCAACCAGAATGATTCTGATTGCCTGTCATTTTTGTTTATCCACGGGACTTCTCCCCCGGATGTTTTAAGTTTCTACCAAATAGTATCATTTCTATAAGCATACACTACAGACTTAGCCATTTCTCCGTTTTCTGGTAAACAGGAGTGCAGCAAGAGACGCTCCGCTAATAAGCAAAACCGCTGCCCAACCGGTAAAGTTGCGATTATCACCGGTCTGGGGAGAATTCGGGTCAATCGTGCCTTCCTCATTAGGAGAATCCGGATCAATCGGAATTTCCTCGACCTTAAACTTCCAAACTACCGTGCCCATATGATCTGCAAACTCATCACTCATATCAATAGGGACGGTGAGCGTCAAATCAAGTGTGGTGACCTTTCCGGGAGCGAGTGTTGCAAGTTGAGTCCATTCTTCATTTGCTGTCGTAGCATCATAATCGTCGCCATCATAGAGAATATCACCATTTTTGTGTTCCACCTGCAAGTTCATCTTCTCAATAAAGTCTGCATTCAAATCACTGCCTTCAGCCTTTATAAACACGCGAATATTCACATTTTGACTACCGTTATGGTAAATCTTCACCTGTTGGTGAACCTCATCACCAGGCATGACCCCTTTCGTCAGATCCGTAAAAAGATCGGTATCGGAATACAAAGAGCCCGGACCGAAGAAAAAGTGCTTTTGCCGATACTCCACCACGCCTACATCATCAGTGGCATAAGCTGCGATGCTGAAACTGAGAATCATAGTCAGCGCAAGAAGGAAGGAAATCAATTTTTTCATATCCACACCTCCTTAACTCTCATAGGCAGATACACTGCCTTCGCTGATAGACACGCCCCAAGAGTCTCCCACAGCGTTAGCGGGACCACTCTGGATGGCTTCTGCCATGACTTCAATAACCTGTTTACCGCCGTCGGCATCATCGTAAGTACCAGTTAAGCTGATACCGGTAATCAAATCAGCTGCAGGCTTTTTGCCGGGCGCAACCGGCAAAGTGTAGTAATAATATCCGCCGAATTCTTTCCAGTTTTCACCGGGAGTGAAGCTTGGAATTTCGGCCGTTCCACCGATGTGCCGGTTCTCGTCATTCACCCGATAAGTTACCAGTTTCACACGGATATAAGCTTCGGTGTCTCCGGTATTCGTCACATTCACATTGCGCTTGGCAGTTCCGTCAAAGTATTCTGTCACCTCACAGTTCACAACAGAAGGCGTGAACTTATTCTCAACCGGGGCGGTATGGGTGGTCAGGTAAGCCACCGTTCCGACAATCGCCAGAATAACTACGAGCAGAAGGGAGAGAAACAACGTCCCGGCTTTTCTGCTGTTTCTGCGCCTGCGCTGCAGATGTTTGGCTTCATATTTTCCGTGATACATTCTTCTCCTCCTTCCTTACTTCTTTTTACCAAAGATGTTTTCCCAAACGCTGCTGAATCCATTGAGCCAATAGTTCTCCTGCTTAACATTGGAACAAGTGATACTTCCGGTTGGCGTACCAGCGGTCAGAATTTGGCTCTCTCCGTTGTTCGCGACATAACGCCAGCTCCAGCCGGTATCTTCTTCGATGGTATAGGTGCCAACGGGCAGCTCGCAGATGGTTTCCCTGTTGTTGCCGACAATGGTAATCTCAGAATACTTCTCGCCATCCTTCTTGACGGTAAACACATAAGGTTCATTGTCAGCGCCGCCGGTCTTGCAAATGGTCAACTGGCAGGTCTTAATATGAAGCAGGAACGCAGGGCGTCCGTCCAAAGTGGTTTCGTTCCAGCTGCAATCTGTGCCGGTACAGGACTCATGGAGGAACGCAGTATCGGTGGTCACATCGCTAACACCAATTTTAACTTGTGCATCCACGCCTATATCCTGCTTAGTGTTAATTTTTCCGTCTGCAATCTTTGTGGCATCCGGCGTATAGGTCAGGGTCAGCTCAGGAGCTTCACCCATGGTCTTTGTATCCGCCTCGGTGGTATCGTGCTTCCACTTGGTGTCCTTAAGGTTTTCTGTAAAGTCAGTGGGAACCTCGGCTCCGTAGTATACCTCGCAATCCTTGTAGGTCAGCTCTGGCTTAAAGACTCTGATTGCTGCTTCGTCAGTACCGGACTGCGTTTCAGCCTTATCGCCATCGGAGACATCAAGTGCTTTTTCTTTCGGAGATACCTGAACTTCAACATTGTAAGTAGTATCATTGCACAGATCGGTCAAGTCAGCGCTTACGATATTTCCATCGACATCAGTAATCTTAACAGAAATATCAACGCCAGAAATCTGCCAATCTTCCAAGCCGTAATACTGATCGGATTTGGTCAAATCCAGCGACACATCGCCCACCTTTGCGCCTGCGCCGGAGCGAAGCTGCTCTGCAGTCAGGCCGTTCAGCAGATAGACGTTTTTATCCTCTGCAGTAACTGTCACGCCCTCAATCGGCACATTGACCTGAGGACGCTCAAATTCCATGACCGGGCTTTCCGCAGTATCGTTCTCATAGACACCGGCGCTGGTGTTGGTGTAGACATTGTTGCCGCCCAAAAATCCCGCCTTTGGGGTAACAGTAAAGGTAATCACCAGTTTGTCACCACGATAAGTTACGTTGCCGTTCTCGGTAACAGTACCAACGTAATTCTCAGCAAAATCAAAGCCGGTAACATCAACCGTATCTCCTTCCACCGTAGCTGTTGCACCCATGGGATCGTTGTTCGCTTCCCATTTGCCCTCACCGGTATAGCTGTAGGTTTCCAAAGTGATATTCGATGCATCCGCACCGTCCGGCAGCGTAAACGCAGGAGCAATAATGTCCTTAATTACCGTTTCCTCGCTCAGCGTGGTGGAAGAACCGCCGGTCTCGATATTGTCAGAAATCTGTTTGAATATGCTATTCAGCGTTTCCGCATCCGAGGCGGAAAGATAGTAGCTTGGGTTCTGCGGTGTGCCGTTGTTAGAAGACACGTCCTGCATGAACTGATTCTCCTGGCGGCTGCCGTTTCCCTGGGCAATACCGTTATCTGTAGCATCAGCTCCGGAGAATACGCCAACAGAATACACAACTGCACCATTTTCTTTAATGCTGATTGCCTTCTCAATGGCTGCGTTAGCCACGTTACTGTCAAAATCACTATGGGATGTAGGAGAACCGTCGGTAAAGAACACCACCACTCGGGCTCTCTTTTCGCCTTCAGGCACAGGATTGGCATCCAAAATCCGGTTGGCCATATCCATACCAAGGTCGGCCCGGGTCGCACCCTCGGCATCCAAAGCCTCAATTGCCTGTTGAACCATAGTCTGACCCGCTGCAGTGTCCATATCCTGAAGCGCATCAACCAGATTCTGATTCGTTATGCTGTCATACTCTACACCAACGCTGCCACTATTTCTTCCGCTGATGGACAGAAGCTCCGTATTGTTGCCGTATCCATCTTTACTTGCGAAGCCTACCACAGCAACACGGTGGTTCACATCATCCTCATTGCCCAAGATACCGTCCGGTCCGGCGGCTTTCTCGGCAACACTTTCTTTGAAGGTTGTAACCGCAGATTCTAATGCTTCCAGCCGGGAGATGTTGACCGTTCCATACTGATAATAAGTTTCATCAGGGACAGTCCCCTCGCCAATGGAAGTTTCGATGTCAACACGATCCTGTCCGGCAAGCTGATAATAGTAGGTATACGCATAAACCTCCCCAGCTCGATAAATCGGGCCATAGGCTTCAAAGTCCGGAACAGTATATCTGCCATTACTCTGAGCAATCTGCTGCCCATTCACAGAATAGGTATAGGTGTAACTCTGATAGCTGCCTGATCTCTCAACCGTTACTTTTTGATAATTCCCCTCTGCATCTTTGATGTACAGGTTGTCGCGGTTGTCTCTGTCATAATAGGTGCTATTTGATGTACGAGTGCTTAATGCCTCATAGCCTTTGACAATAACCCGGTCAACCTGCACCTCCACATATCCACCATCAACGGGGTAATACAGATTGTCATTCCCTCCGTTGAAGCGTTCACTCCGAAGTTCGCTGTTATCTTTATTCTCATATGCTGAATATGCCCGCTCTGAAGACATGTTCTCCTTCATCGAACCGGACTGGTCGAGAACCAGAACAATGTCGGTAGGAATGTCTTTTTTTGTTTCGGTAATGACCTTATCGCCGGTAGCATAAGCCTCCAGCGAAATGGTATAGGTTCCGTCATCGTTTGCCACGGCGGTTTTATTGATAACCATGCCGTTATCTTCCTGCTCACCTGCAGCTCTGGTTGGCAAAGCCAATGTTCCCGGAATTGCAAGAGAAGCCAGTAGCAACAGGGAAAGAAGCAACGATACTGCTTTTGTTCTCTTCATATTCTGCCTCCTTCCGTTTATCCCTCAACAGGAGCGCCAAAAGGCGCAACATGATCAAAATTAACCGCAGGATAAATAATCTCGCTGATTACAGATTCGTTCTCACAATCCTCCAGAATCACAGGAGGTAAAGGGGCTGACTCAAGATCGGTGATTTTGGCTTCGATCTCTGCGTTTTCCTCATCCGTCAAAGCCATCAGCTCATCCTCCGATGCAGCGTCCACAATGGAGAACAGCTCATCCAGCGTTTCACAAGCCATCAGCCGCGCATAGAGGCTCTCATCTTCTGTGAAGGTTATATCGTTATTTTCTGCATCCTCCAAAGGTGTAGCGGAATCCTGCTCCGTTTTCTCCATCGTGCCTGTGCTGATGGAAAACTCGCTGCCACTGCCGGTGGTATCCGTGGAAGTGGCAAGCGTACCCGTCAGGGCTACGCCAAGCATCAGAACAAGGCTTAATAACAGGCCGATTATCTTTATACTCTTCATCTTGCAGCCTCCTTATACTTTCGGCCAACCCTTGGCATCCATGGAGCCATCGCCATTGTTGGCTGTCTGAACGGCATAGGCGGTTACATCCACTTTTGCGGTGCTGTTCTGATAGATATTACCCATAGCAGAGTCAAAGCTGACGGACGCAAACAGCGGCTCTGTCACAGCGCCCGGGTTCAGCGCTTTCACATAGTAGTAGTATCCATCATCACCCTTTTCCCAATAAGTCTCATCAAAGTCGATCTTCATCAGACCGGAATCAGGTTCACCCTCTACGCCCTCAGGCAGAACGATTTCCTTCTCCACCTTGATTCGGATATAGGCATCGTTGGAACCGGTATTTCTGACCTCAACGATTTTGGTTATGTCCGTTCCCGGCATAACGCCACTAACCCCATTCTCAGGGAACTGCATTGTTTTTTCCTCATCGGCCCACTCCTGGAGCTCGATATCGATCTCGCCCGACGTGATAACATTGTGGGCGGTATCTTCTGCCGTAAAGTAGGCCAAAGTCCCATAGACCAAGAGGGACAAGCACATAACAATTACGGCTCCTGCATACAATCTTCGTTTCATTGGCTTCACCTCTGTTTAGATTTTTCAACTGTTTTCTGTCCTGTTTCATACAGGGCATACAAGGGTATTCAGACAACTGCGCCGGAAAATCCTTGTATGCCCTGCACCCCGAGGGGCGCAGAACATATTGAATTAGGGGCAATTAGTGCTCGGAGTTCTCAGCAGCCATAACGGTGCTGAACCAAGCCTGAATCTCGTCAACAGTCATACCCTTAACAGCAGCCCAGTTAGGGGCCTTAGCGCCCTGTGCCTGGACAGCCTCAGCAGTAACGACAATCTCCTCGGTCTCTTCGTCGCCGGTCAGACCGGTCGGCATTTTGATCTGGTCAAACAGAGCAGTAGTCTTAGAAGCCAGGCCCTGATTCCATGTATCGTTTTCCGTACCCTTGACAACCAGAGGCTTGCTCCAGTAGAAGTAACCGTCTTTGCCGTCAACCCAGCCTTCGCCGAGTGCATCTTCAACCCATTTGGTCAGGTAAACAATCTTGCCCTTCTCGCCAAACTGGTCCAGATTGCTCACGCTAACACGGACAAAGCAAGGGTTTTCACCGATGTTTTCAACGGTAGGATCCTTATCAAGAGGCTCGCCGGGGTAAACGGTTTCAGCCTCAGCTCTGCCGTGATCGTCCCAGTTAGGTTCAGTCAGCTCAATATCAACATTCCCCACGGTGAATTTATTGGTTGCAGTATCATTGTCGGTGAAGTAAGCCAGGGTGCCGCCGATGATAGCGATAGCAGCCAGAGCAACAACCAGACATATAGCTAAAGTTTTTCTCTTCATGATATCTTTCTCCTTAAATAAGTAATTTTCACAGATACCCCCGACCACATTTTGCTGCGGGCTATCTTGATGAAATTTCGCATAAATTAATTACCAGAAGACGTTGTAATATTCGTCCATGCCTCATTGACGGCGAAGCTCTCAGTCGCATTCTTATTATACTGAGATGCGTAGGCCGTCACGTTCAAGGTCGGGTAATTATCTTTGGTCAGATCGTTCATCATTTCCTTGGTCACGTTACCCTTCACAATAACCTGATCATCTTTCAGAACGCTGTAAACAGTATCCTTGTCAGCAGTGTCAACAGTACGATAATACACATTGTCAACGCCATCCAGAGCAATCCAGCCATCAGCCATCTCGTAGGTCAGGAAGTCTGTAAAGTTATCGGACTTTTCCAATTTGACAAACAGATAGCACTTTTCACTGCCCGCCTCGACGGTAACCTTAGGGTCTTTGCCGATAGTGTAGCCGGGAACCATCTTATATTCTTCGCCCGTGGTTTCCTTCAAGGTAATTTCGATGTTACTGTCTGTGAATGTGTTGACCACTTCCTCGGTGGAATCCGTCAGCCAAGCTATCGTACCGCCAATGATACCGACAAGAACCAGAGCCAAAACCAGCGCTAAAGTTTTCTTCTTCATGTCGTTTTCCTCCTTTCCTCGAGATTTACTTGAGCAGCACCCAATCACACGATTGCAGGCAGAGCTCTATATAATCGGCTTAGCCGATTACATTCTGTGAAACTTAGTTTGCAGGAAATGCAGCCCATGCTGCTTCAGCGTTCTTAAAGCCATCAGCCTGAATTGCGTAGGCATTCACAGTGATCTGCATATCCTTGATCGTTGCAAGCTGCGCATTGGTAATCTCACCGGGAACGGTAATACTGTCAAAGAGAGCATCAAGCGCAACATTGCTGTCAGCAGCAGAAACAGTATTCTTATACCAGAATTCATAAGTACGGGTATTGGCTGCAGCGTCTTCCACATTACCCTTATAAGTCCAGTTGGCGCTGTCGTAGCCGTTAAAGATTTCCGGCATGTTGGCACCACCGTCAGGCGCAAAAATTGCATCCAGCTCTTCAGATTTACTGAGGGTCAGGGTCATGCGAATGTAGGATTCCTCGCTATCCCCAATTACGGTCACCATAGGGTCTTTTGCATAGGTGTGGCCAGGAAGCAGCTTGTAGCTGTTGGCCTGTACACGGTCTGCACCTTCGACAAGGGTTCCATCGGTATTGGCTTTGGCCTCGTCCAGCTTAATCTTAACGTCGCCCACGGTGAATGTGTTGACAACCTCATCCTTAGCGGTCAAGTACGCCATGGTAGCAAAGATTGTTGCGATCACAAGCAGTACCGCAACCATCATCAGACCAAAGGCTTTAGTTTTAGTCTTCATGAAAGTTTCCTCCTTTAATTGTGAGTAATTTATATTGGGAGCCTTGCGGCATAATCCCCAAAATTAAGCGCCGGCATCTCGTCAGGCATAAGCAGCAAATTACGCTTTCTCTTTTAGGTATCTGCCTTTTTTGTCAGATTCTTCTTTCCCTTCCTTGCTGAACAAGTCCGGCAGGAGCACCAGGAGCAACAAGACCGCCCCTACGGAAATTGCAATATACATTCCCGGCGGATGCTGAATGAAGTTGGCCAAATACCCCAACTTTGGAATGGAGAATACGGGCGTACCGATTACATTCTTATAGTGAACCAGACTGCCATCTTCTGTTGCATTTGCGTCTCCCTTGGTGCGGAAGCGCAGGACGGAAGAATCCGTCTCGTCAGGTATAACCTCCACAATGCGATGGGTAGCAATGGTATCCTCGTCCAGCATAAAGGTGATAACGTCTCCAGCTTGAAGCTCTTTGTATTCAACTTTCTGCACATAGATTAATGAACCCACATGATAGGTTGGCTCCATGGAACCGGACAGCACCGTATATACCTGAAAACCAATCAATCGCACACCGACCAGAGCAATCGCCAGAACCACAGCAAGAACTACAATGATATTTGTGATGATATTCCAAATCTTTTTTGTTGTTTTTCCCATTTGTCACTTTCCCGTTTAACAACGTCCAAGGCGCTGCCTTTCCAATCGCTCTTACTTGTCGGAGGCTCACTTCAACTCCGTATTTTTCATTTGTGCACAGGCAGCGGTGCAGGTCATCTTGAAGAACTGGCCTTCCGTTCCTGCGAAGCTAACTATTCACTTATATTATACCCCCCCCCCCGTATATTTTTGTCAATCCTATTTATGCGCTAAAGCGTTCGCCAATTATTTAGTAAAAATCTTTGCACTAAAATAGGAGTAGAATTTCTTCCACTCCCACTATCGTCTAACAAATAAAACGGATTATCATATCACACCTACTCGCAACTGAAAATCCGTTTTTGTTTTTACTATTAAGTTGATTCTTTATTCTTTCTATACGAATTCACCATCTCTAATTACCGGCCGGCCGTCAAGATACAAGGTAGGCTTCAGGATGATTCCGTCCATATGGCAGTCCGCTTTATTGATTCCTCCAAAGGATGTGTTTGTACCGAATGCAATATGTACAGTCCCGTACACCTTCTCGTCTTCCAGTGTATTCCCACAAAGAAGGGCCTTTTCGTTGGTTCCGATTCCAAGCTCCGCCACAATGCCGTTTTCCGGTTTTTCAAATAGAATTTCCAGCTTTTCGGTTCCTTCACCCTCCATTGATTTCAGTTGTCCGTTTTCGACCCTTACTTTTAAAGGTGACCGCAGGGTTCCGATTCCCACCATGGAACCATCAATAATGGTTTCCCCTGTGATTCCATTTTCTACAGGCGCAATATAAGCTTCCCCGGAAGGAAGATTTCCACTGGTTCCCGGCTCTCTGTATACTCCGGTGCTTGCCACACCATGGCGTCCCTGCAAATTAAACTTCATCACCAGGCCGTCTTTTTCAATTACAGCTTCTTCTGCCTGGGTAAGCATATCCGTCAAAGCAATGGTCCGTTTCTCCACCTGCTTGAAATCCGCAGTAATTGCACCTTTTGTAAACATGTCCTCGGTAATGCCCGGCATGGTTCCCACTCTTGCACCTCTTTCAACCGCTGCGATTTTTGCATTGGTATGCGTCAAAGACTCTTCCGTCGGACAAACAATTACGTCCGCCGCAAGCATGGCCTTTGCCACTGCTGCAGGAGGTTCCTCGCCGGATACTTTGCGTACCTTCATCTCCATAAGCAAAGCTTCGCATCCCAGCTCCAGACCCGCTTTATAAAAAGCTTCTCCAATATGGTGTTTTAAGGTATCTGTAATTACCAGCAGAGTTTCTTCTTTTTTCAGATTCATGCAGTCAGAAAGAACATTCTTCGCGATTTCAACTAATGTTTTCATTATGTATTGTCTCCTTTAAGAAATTACGGCACTTGCCACCGCTGCAGCCAGAACTCTCGGTAATAAAACGGTTCTTCCCGTCAGGGTTTCCAGCAGATGCTTCATCTCTACGGAATACCCCATACAGTCCATTAGTACATACCGACCTTTCATTGCATTAATTTGCTCTGCGGCCTTTTGAAAGTCCTCCCGGCTTCCGTCATAAGGAGATACGGGAAGTACATTCACCTTCATTTCCGGCGATTCCCACTGCTTCAAAGCCTCTTCCTTTTGCTTTTCATCGGGAACAAGTACAATAAATTCTTTTTCCTCACAAAGTGCCGGCAACAAGCCTTTTAAAATTTTGTTGGGATAAATCAAAGGAACTCTTGAACTGAGTCTGTCCCCAAAGTCACCTGTGCATAAAAACATAATACAGGCAACCGCATTTTGTTCAAGGGAATTTATACAATCCTGCAGTAATCCGAGAATTTTCTCTTCTGCCATTGTAACGGATCTGCCATCTCGCAGGCAGGATACCAGAACTGTGTCTCCCTGCTCAGGTGCAATTGCCAAAAGCTCATCTTCCGATAAATTATCTAATGCGCCTCTTTGCAGCACTTCAACATGCTCACCGAAAATCGGCTGAATGTCCTCCATTATATCTAATCGTGGAGCCTGTCCGATGGTAATTAATCCGATTTTATTCATTATTCTGCCCCCATTGTCTGTAAATGGTTCATTGTTCCGTAGAGCTTTACGATATGTGCAAATTCTTTTTCGTCATAGAAACTGCACTGTTTTCTTCCGTAAGCCTTTGCGACTTCCAAAACAAATCTTACCGTCATATCTACGTCTGCCCCGTGGGTTGCACCTGTTCCGCAGCCCGGTACCGGAACTTCTGTTGTAATAGCAACTCCTACAACCGGAGCATTTGTCGCAACTGCCGGCTGTAAAACGCTGTTTAGATGATACAGGTCATTTCCGTAAGGGGTGATATCCTGTGTGGTAATCGGAAATACAAATGGCATTTTTCCGGTTGTCATCTGCATAATATCCAAAAGATCATCACTAGTCCTTAAAATATAGCCTTCTTTTACCGTTGGGGAAATGGCAAAGCCCATAGTATTAATTACTCTGTTTCCCTTTGTTGTATCTACAGTTAAAATGGCTTCCATTTCCTCACAAACTTCAGCATCGTTGCACTGTTTCATGCTAACCGGCGAATCCATAAAGTCAACGGGGTCATGAGGCTCTGTCGGTGCATCACTGCAAATATGTGTAACCACAATAACGTCTCCGTCTAAAGTGTCTCCCTTTTTCTGCATATCCAGAAGTTTTGCTGCTGCTGTCAATACCGTCAGTGCTCCGTCGCCGTCAGAAACAAAACCGATTCTCTCCGGACGCGCACCCAGTCCTCCCAGCCTGCCAATCAGTCCAAGAGTCGGCGCATCCCCGCCATTGATTCTTCCGTTTTTACCGGGAATCGTAACCTTGATTACATCCGTTTTCCCTTTGTCTCCGTAAAGCGCTTCTACTTCCACTTGCGCATCTTTATTAACTCCACGTAAATATTCTGCCATTCTTGCCCCATTGGCATTAATGTCATCCAGAATATCATATACTTCAATCATCTGCTTGAATACCATAATATAATTCCTGCCTTTGAATTTTTGTTCGTTAAAATATTAAAAATACTAATTTGCGTTTCCTGATTTTGTAAAGACTGCTCCTTTCCCAGTTTGTGTAATTCCGGTATTTTATATTATTCTATCAAATGAATAACTATTCCTCTATTGTACTACCGTATAAAAAAGTTGCTAAAAAATTATAGGCTCATACATTTTTCTTTCCATTTAAAAAAAAAAGGTCGTATAATAGAAGTAATTACAAGAAAGGAGATTGGCTATGAGAGATATTACCGTCTTGGATATTCTTAGTCTTCCTATTATGGCTAATGCTGAGTTAAAGGCCGGTCAAAGCGGCCTTTCAAATATTGTATCTTATGTAAATGTACTGGATAATTACTATGATGACACCGAGTCCTCCCCCATCAACTATGGGCAGAATTTTTATCTGACTTCCATGTATTACGGAATCAATAATGAACCCTATATTGAAAAAGTTATACGGCATTTTATTGACTTAAACGTCTCCGCAGTCTGCATCATCGATGAATATATGTCTGAGCTTCCCGCTTCAGCTTATAAGCTTGCCGACGAATATCAGGTTCCCATCATTTTTATTGACAGCAATACGCCTTACGCTCTGATTATTTCCAGTATTATGGAGCTAAAGCTTTCCTACCAGGAATCCGGATTGCATGAAAATCTTTTACACGAGATCTTGCTTCCTCATTGCAGCGACCAAAGAAAAAAAGAAATTCTGAATCAAATGAATCCGAATTTCCATAACTATGTAATTGCATTTTTCTGCAGAGATATTGATAATTCTACAAACGATGTTTCTAAAACGCCAAAGGAACTTCATCTGCTTAACAAAATTCATTCTTACAAAGACAGTTTCGCCTGTCCTTATAGAAATGGGGTCGTTATTGTGCGCTCCTATAACAGTTCCGAAACATCGGGGTGTAAAGATATTTGCAAAGCGATGATTCAGACCATTCGCGACATTTTGCCCGATTCTCTGATCGGGATAAGCGAACCAATGCCACTTACAAGACTTGACGAATCCATCGCCCAGTGCAATACTGCGTCATTGTCAGCATCACACTCTGCCAATGGAATTATTACCTTCAGCGAAATTGGTATTGCACAACTACTGATTAAATTTATCAATCACCCTGATTTGGATGTTTATTACCACAGTCTTCTCGATCCACTTAACAAGCATGACAAAAAATACAATTCTGATTTACTGAGAACAGTCAAATGCTTTATCGAATGTAATCTGGATCATGTGAAAACGGGAAAAACGCTTCATATTCATGAAAATACAGTTCGTTACCGTTTGAATAAAATTAAAGAATTAATCCCTTACGGAAAAACCCCTCTGGACTTTAACCAGTCGATTTATATTTTGTATAAAATCCTGAAAATCAAAGAGGTGATATGATGAAAGGACGCACTTCAAACAAAGTGCGTCCCTGTTTTTTGTTCTATTATTTTTTGAACAGACCTAACATAGATGTTGAGAAATCACGTAATGCACATCCTACAAGAGCGCCTGCGCCTAAAATGGCAAAGATGCTGTCTCTTTCCGGATCCTTTCTGATTACAAGGAATCTGATCAGAATGGCAATAAGAATAACTATACCTGCTTCTGTCCAGCCTACCAGGAAACCAGTTGCAAATAAAATTCCTGCCTGGTGGTTTCCACCGATAATCTGAATAATCGCTCCCGGAATAGCCCAAATTGCCAGCCACTTCATTACTTCTACCGTGGATCCAGCTTCAATCGTTGACTGATATACTTCATTAATTGGAGCAAACATCCCCTGATCGAAATAGCTCTTTGCGAAAACTGCAACCATAACAAAGGCTACACCAAAGCCTAAAAGTTCCGCATAGTACTGCTGCTTTCTTCCCGCTTTTTCCAATTCCATGTCTACGCCTCTTCCGCGGAGAATCCAGCCTGCTTTTAAGTCATTACCCATATCAGAAAATGCAGGTCCGGTTGACGCTGTAAATCCCGCCAAGATAGCCAGCGGCAGTGTAGGAAATCCAATCATCATTCCGATAATCAGGAATAACAGGGCAGTAGCAAAGCCCGGGAACCAGCCTGAATGCATAGCAGAAACACCAACAATCAGTTCAGAAACCAGTGCGGCAACTGCTGCAAAGATAACCCATGCGATGAACATTGCTGCGCTCATCTCATAGTATAATCCTGTTGCAACTGCAAGTCCGAGAGCAATAATCAAGTAAGCTATGAACCCCTTACCTAATGCACCTTTCATATCGCTGAGGCTTGTTCCGAATTGTGCTGCGGCAGAAGTATTTCCTTCTTTCTTAAATAAAATGCGCGCACACTGCAACAGGGAAATTATTCCCGCACCAATCATGGCGCCGTGTCCCAGATAGGAAAATGCAACATTGTCCGCAAAAGAAAAATCGGCGCCGAAAATGTCTGTTGCAAAAGTTGCTGTATGTCCGGCAAAGGTTAAACTAAATCCGTTAGTTGACAGTATGCCTTTGATTAAAGCGCCGACACCAAATGCACCCATGGCTACCAAACTTCCAACCCAAACAACACCTACTAAATCCATTGGAATTCCAATCATAGCTCCACCCCAGCCGCAGGCAGCACCTACCAGCAGAAGCAGCGCTCTTTTGCCTTTGTCTGCCATTGCATATATAGATTCTGCAACCGCAATTCCCGGAGGCCATGCCCCCTCTTCAGGGAACATCGGCGAGCCGAAAGACTTATACAAGATTGTTGCGTCAACAATAGTTGCCAGTGTTGCGCCGATAAGCATTGGCACCATCAGTTCCGGCCATCCCATGATAACGGGAATACCCATGGTCAGGAACATACAGTTTGCCGATGCAAAGGTTGCGCCGGAAATAGACGTCTGAATTAAGTTCTGTCTGTGTATGTTTTTAAATCCTTTTAACCATCTCAGCGGAATCTGGGCAACTAAAATTGCAAAAATTGCACCAACGATAGATGTATCCGGCGTGGTTCCTGTATGAATCTGAACCTGCAAGCCTACGATACACCCTAAAATAGAAACAACAATAGCCACAAGAAGAACTGCAGGTTCCTTGACTTTCGGCATTTGGTCTGCAGTTATTTTGTGTTTGTCGACTTCTTTTTCTAACAGAATATCATTTTGTCTGTTTTTTTCATTACTACTCATAACTTTCTCCTTTGTTTTTCGCAGCAGTCCGAAGAACCTGTCAGAGAAACGCTATGAAATTTAATATTTTAACTGAGTAAAGTCTAATATGCTCTTCATCATTTGTCAATATTTTTTTGAACATTTGAATTTTTCCGCCTCATCCATTGACTTTTCTGTACTGACAAACTATACTAATGACGTGTAATTCCGGTGCTTATCATTATGCTTAATGGAGGTACTGAAAATGGTTATTAATTCAAATGATATTCAAAAGATTGCCCTTGGCAGTCTTATTCTTGGTGGCGGCGGCGGCGGAAATATTCAGGAAGGTCTGGATACTGCCGCTAAAGCGTTAAAGCTGGGCAAGGTCGAAGTTCTTCCACTGTCAGAAGTTGCAGATCGTGACGGTGTGGTTATTACGATTTCCGGTGTCGGCTCCCCCGCTTCTGATACGGCTTTCTATTCTGATGATGTTTATGAAAAAATTCTACATTTGATTCAAACTCAGTTGGATAAAAAAATCATCGGGTTTATCCCTTGTGAAATGGGAGGCTCTTCTTCTTTTGAGCCTTTTATTCCTGCTGCTCTTTTACAGCTTCCTATTATTAACTCAGCCTGCGACGGACGCGCCCATCCTTTTGGAATTATGGGTTCTCTCGGACTTGAAAAAGGCGAAAACTATACGATCCAGGCCGGTGCAGGAGGACGCAAAGAAACGGATACCTATGTGGAAATCCTGGCTTCCGGTTCAATTGAATCTACTTCTGATTTAATTCGTAATGCTGCTGCAAAAGCAGGCGGAGCTGTGGCGGTTGCCAGAAATCCCGTTTCCCTTTCTTGGCTGGAAGATTCCGGTGCAGACGGTGCTTATGATTTGGCCGAACAATTAGGCGAAGCCTATCTCTCCGGTTCTACGCCTTTGGAAAGTCTCCAAAATATCTGTCCTATCATTGACGGCAAAATTATATGCTGCGGAATAATCGATGGCTATACCCTTCATACCGAAAATGCACTGGATAACGGACATTTTATCATAAATGACGGCAGCTCAGCTTATAAGATGTACTTTTTTAATGAGTATATGGCCCTTGAAAAAGACGGTGAAAGGCTAAATACTTTTCCTGACCTAATGGTTACTGTAGATGCCGAAGACGGACGTATTCTGCCTACTTCCGATATCAGGGACGGGCAGAAAGTCATTCTGTTTTCTGCGCCAAAGGAAAAAATGATTCTGGGTAAGGGTCTTCGTTACCGCAGCACTTATAAACGGATAGAAGATCTTCTTCGTATTCCTATGCAGGAATACATCGACGATATCTTCTTGGACTAAAGTGAGGACAGTATGATGAAAATTATGTTTCTCATTCCGGTAAATACAGATTTTACGCAGAGAAAAGAAGATATCTCCGCCTATCTTGAAAGCTATATCAGCCCGGATATGCAAATTGAGTTCGTCCAGGTATCGCAGGGATTTCTGTCAGTTGAAAGCGAGCTTCAGGGCATGGTAAACGGATGTCATGTTGTAAAGGCGTACCTGAATCGATGGGATCAGTTCGATGGCGTTTATGTGAACTGTTTCGATGATCCCGGCGTCTATCCCTGCCGTGAAATAGGGTATCTGCCGGTAATCGGTCCTTATCAGGCAGCAGTATCTACGGCTTCTGCCATTGCAGAGCGAATCGGCATTATCACAACAGATGTGGCGGGTATTCTCAGCGAAGAGCGCAAAGCGAGAAAAGAGGGGGTCGCCGAAAAAATAGTTTCTATACGTCCTGTAAATCTTCCCGTCTCCGATATCCGATCTGAGCAGGAGGTTCTTACGGAAACCCTCTTTCAGCTGTGCAAAGAAATGGTGGAAAAGGATCGTGTTTCTGCAATCTGCCTTGGCTGCACTGCAATGTTTTATGTTGCAGACAAGCTGAAAGATAAACTGCAGCAGGAAAGGGTTCAGGTGAACATCATAGAACCGATTGCAAACGGAATAAATGTTCTGCAGACGCTGATTCGTCAGAATCTCACAAATGCAGTTCCCACCGAAATTGACTTCGATACTTCTATTCTATAGCAAGCACTAAAAAGGTTGCTGCATCGGAATTTTCGCCAATGCAGCAACCTTTTTCATTTCTCAATTATTCGTTCATCAAATCTCTATTCTTTTCTTCTTTTCAGTGTCATACCGATAACACCCATAAAGGAAACTGCCAGTACGCCGACAAACAGCATCAGCTGATTGTTATCTCCGGTCTGCGGACCATCTTTCTGATCTGCCTTCTGTGCATCCTTGTCTTTCTCACTATCGTCTGCACCTGCAGCAGGGTCTTTATCCTTATCCGGGTCTACTGTCGGTTTGTCAGTGTCAGGTTTATCTGTCTCGTCCGGCACGTACTTGATTACAGTATCAGCAAGGGTAATTTCTTCTGTGGCTTCTGCATCTGCATAGTATTTATCGCAGTATGTGCAGTGCCAGTATTCAATATTGCCATCTGCCTCTGCTGTAGCTTCCTTTGCTTCTACCTTAACCAGTTCCTTATGCGCCGGTTCTGCCTGAATCATTTCCTCTGCGAAAGCGACAGCCTGAACATATCTGTCCTCCAAGGCCGCTGCATATTTTGCACGCAGATTTCTATAGTCCTTAGAAGCCTTTTCATCCAGCAGATATTTTTCTACAGACTCTAATGCCTGGTCATACCATTCATACCATGCAGTAAGCACTTCTTTTTCGTTTGCTAAGGCAGTCTCATAATCTCCGCCGTTACCTTTTGCATAGATCTGGTGGTTCAGTGTATTCTGCTGTTCCTTATCAAATCTTACCATTGCAGCGTCAAGAACCTCTGCAAGTAATTCTTCTGCCAGTTCTTCGCTATCCTGGGTGGTATTTGCCATCATCAGTCCTGCAGCCATGGAGGTAATACCTACATTTTCCATTTCGCTTGCACTGGACATATCCAGCGTATCTACTGAAGTATGATAAGTATAGTCAGTAAAATGCCAAGTCAGCAGAGCCGGAATATTCTGTTCCAGGAATCTGGAATGGTCACTTCCGCCTTCATACGGACATACATCCACTTCAAAAGTATCATCATGGTGTGCAATTACATTCTGAGTAGCATACATATACAGGTCGTTGAGGAAGTAGCCTTCCTGGAATAATCCGTCCAGACTTCCTGCACCCCACAGTGTATGGGAATCCGGCAGTCTTACAAATTCACCGGATGCATCTTTGAAGGTATCGTCATAGCCCGGACCGCTAATCGGTTCTTCCCAAGGCAGAGTATCCAAAGTATAATTATATACTGCAGATGGATCAGGTGTTTTTTCGATTCTCATGGATCTTCCGGTCTTATCCGGATCTTCACCTGTCATATCCAGATTCAATACCGAAACGATGCCATCTTTCTCTTGTGCATGACTGCTCATATACAGTCTGGCCATACTCATTTCATCGCCCCACATAAAGGTGATGGTTCTTTCCGGTCTTTCAATCACGCCTGAATCAATCATCTCTTTATAGGCGGTTGCCATACCCAGAAGGGTTGCTACGCCTGTAGCGTTATCGTTGGAACCCGGTTCCTGCACGTGTGCACAAAGGAAAACTCTTTCATCCGGTTTGGATGAGCCTTTAATTTCTGCCAGAGCAATTGCCTGACCCTTTCCGCCCTGACTGGCGTCGTTCATGGCATAAGTTTTTCCTACGGCAATATTTTTCACCATTACTGGCTTATCCGTCTTCTTCAGCAGCTCTCTCAGCGCATTATACTGATCAGTGGAAAACTGCCATTCTACAATATTGGAATCCTTTGTCAAACTCAATGATGCACCGGAGGCGTATCTTGCCGATTCCTCGAAAGGCGAAATAATATTTCCGTTTTCGTCCTTCGGTACACTGTAGCTGCTCAAACTTGCTTTGGAAGCCACCGCAACGGCGCCTACATTCTGTGCAAAGGTAAATGCGCTTCTCAGCGATGAGTCAGTAAGAATCACTTTGCCTTTCAGTTCCTCTGCACTATATCCTTCGCTGCAGCTGGTTCCGCTGATTGTTCCGATATATACGGCTTCTCCGGTAACACCCTGTGCATCTTCCGGTTTGGTACCTGCAGGATCAGTAAAGCTGCTGTTCCATGCCAAATGCACTCTGTCATTCAGCTTAGCTTCTTCACCGTTAATCACATTTACACGATTCCCCTGTCCATCTTTCTCTGTGATCCACTGCCACATTTCGTCGATGCTGTCCACATCATAGTACTCGAGATAAGTTTCTGTTGTCGGATTAAATGCAGCAGATTCCACATTGATTCTGTCAATCAGCTGATCCTTTCCTTCAAATTCATCTTCTACAGAAACTTCTAACTTGGCATACTCCGGATCCCAAGTGAGAGATTCAACATCGTCAAAGTACGTTACCCATGCATAGTCATCATCGGTGGCCGAACTCTTGTCGTTGTCGCTTTTGCTGTTAGAATCTGTTGCACCTGCACCGGCGCCGGTGTAGCCGGCGTCTTTCAGCTGATCGTAAATAAACGTATCAATAACCTGATTCTGCCAACTGCCCCCTGTTGTTCTCCATCCAAGATAAACATAGGACAAATAGTCAAACATTTCCTCTCCGTCCAAATATTCACCCAGCTCTTCTACCGTCTGCTGCATATAGGACTTGGACTGTTCTGACGAAGATACTGCGCCAAAACTAAAACTGAATCCGCTTAGCGTAATACTGAGGCACAACACAATAACCAGAAGTGCCTTTTTTCTTGTTTTCATGGTCTTCACCTTTCTTCAAACGTTCCTTTTTCGCTATATCGTATTATCGCTAACCGCAAGGCCCCTCTCCTTTTCTCTCATTATAACGGGGGAACGGTCCACTGTAAACAATAATTTTCAGATATTTCCAATAATTTTTATTTCTTATCCTGCCTGCTTCAATTATCTCATTAATTACTATACAAAGCTCAATATGTCCTATTTTTTAAATATTTATACAAAAGAGTCATTTCGGTTGACGATATATTTCTATCAGCCGAAACGACTCCTACAATTTCTAACGAAGGATTTGTTCTATCTCTTCCATATGCACAGAAAAATCTCTGCCCTGTCTTCTCAGCTCCAACGCACTGGTCAAAGCGCCAAAGGTTTTCTTGTTCACCGGAAACAAATGTAACGCAATGCATCCGGCAGTAAAACAGAGACTGGGTACAAAAATATAGGCGATATTGAGAAAAAGGACTGCGCCTTCCCCCTGCACAGCAAGTCCCGAATCAAATCCGGATAAGTCTAAAAATACGCCGAAAAGCTGCACCATAACTGCTGTAGTCAACGTACCCAGTACGGAAACAAGAGACATAATATCGCCCTCACGTCGCTTTCCGTTTACAAACTCATCCACTTCTACGATATCGTAAAAAATAGACCCGGACAGTTGCCAAAAACTACTCTGCATTATAGAAAATCCAATAACATAGCATATCGCCCCCACCGGAGATGACGGCAAGAAAAAGAAGACAAAATATCCAATACATGCCGCCATACCCATTGCAATCATCTGCTGCTTTGCCTTTCCAAATACTCTCGCCATTTTATCTGCAATCGGCGTAGTAATGATAAAAACAGAAATCGTCAGCACATACATATAAGAAGAATACCGATTACCAAGGCCAAGGCTATATTGCAGATAATAAATCGTGGCTACATTGAACAATGCGAAAGCGCAGCTGAAGCCGGCTTTATACACCATGAGCAGCCGCATTGCGCGCAGACGGCATAGCTGGGCATAATTCCGAAAAATACGTCTGACCATATCCCTGCTGCCTGTGGCAAATACACCTGAAGCCGGGCTGTCTTTATCCTTTGTCAGGTGAAAAGAAGCAATCCAGCTGCAAAATGCCACTGCGCCTACAATACATCCAATTGTCTGCCATCCTTTCCCTGCATTGGCAGGAAACAAATCCAAAATCCAAAGAGGTAAAACGTATCCTACCGCATTGCCTACAATGGAAAACGCTCTGGAAATCGTTCTTAATCTTGTTCTCTCATCATAACCCGAAGCAATTTCTGCGCCGAAAGCATTATTGGGTATTTCAAATGTGGAAAAAGCGGTCCGAAACAAGACGCTCAGCACCAAGTAGTAAATAAACTTTACTACGGTAGACCCCTCAATCGTTCGCATCAGCAATACGATGATTACCGGCATACAAATTGCCGCCGCAAGGATAAATGGTCTTCGCCTGCCTATGGTAAGCTTACAGTTATCTGAAAGGTTTCCCACAATCATACCGGAAATCACCTCTGCCAGCAAGGCAATAGAGGTGATGGCTGCGGCCATGGCAGAATCGAGTCCTACACTATTGGTCAGGAAAATAACAAAATATGCGCCCATAAAGTTATATGTACTTCCCTGGGCAATATATCCGATTCCGTATCCAACCATTGTCCGTCTCTCACACCATTTTCTCAGGATCAACCAATCTGTCAAACTCGTCTTCATCCACAAGTTCCAGTTTTACGGCTGCCTGTTTCAATGTAATGTTTTCTTTATACGCCGTCTTGGCAATTTTTGCTGCATTTTCATAACCGATATGCGGATTCAAAACAGTCACAAGCATCAGTGACTTTTCCATATTCTCTCGAATTTTTTCTTCGTTTGGTATAATCCCACTAACACAGTTTTTTCGGAAAGAATCCATGGCATCTGCCAATAGCTGTGCAGACTCCAGAAAATTATCAATGATCACCGGCATAAATACATTCAGCTGAAAGTTTCCCTGAGACGCAGCAAAACCCATAGTGGCATCATTTCCCATGACCTGCACACAGACCATGGTGAGCGCTTCACACTGGGTAGGATTCACCTTTCCCGGCATAATTGAGCTTCCCGGTTCGTTTTCCGGAATGCGGATCTCACCAAGTCCGCAGCGAGGACCACTGGCGAGCCATCTTACGTCATTGGCTGTTTTCATCAAGTCCGCCGCCAGCGCTTTCAATGCGCCATGGGCAAAAACCAAAGCGTCTTTTGCGCTCAGACTGTGAAATTTGTTCTCCGCCGTGAAGAAGTTCTTTCCACTGATTCTGCTGATCCATTCAGCGGAAACGCGGCCAAAATCCTTATGCGCATTGAGTCCCGTGCCTACTGCTGTTCCCCCCAGCGCAAGCTCTCTTAATCCTTCTGTCGAAGCACAAATCATAGCATAACAGTGATCCAACATGGAGCGCCATCCACTGATTTCCTGCCCCAGGGTAATCGGCGTTGCATCTTGCAAATGGGTTCTTCCCGTCTTTACTATGCCCATATATTTATCTTCCAGATCTTTCAGCGCATCTCTGAGCGATATCACTGCAGGCAGCACCCTGTCCTCTAAAATCGTTACCGCCGCAATATGCATGGCCGTAGGAAAAGTATCGTTGGAGCTTTGCGATTTATTCACATGATCATTTGGATGAAGACACACTTCACCTGCAATAGCATTGCCCCGGTTTGCCACTACTTCATTGACATTCATATTAGACTGGGTTCCGCTTCCTGTCTGATAGACAACCAAAGGAAACTGATCATTCAGCTTGCCAGTCATGATCTCATCACAGACCTGTGCAATGAGCATTGCCCGTCTCTCGTCTATCATGCCCAGATCTCTGTTCGCAAAAGCTGCCGCTTTTTTTAGCACGCCAAAAGCTTCAATCACTGCAAAAGGCATTTTTCTCGTTCCGATTCTAAAATTTTCAACACTTCGCTGGGTTTGTGCACCCCAGTATTTTTCTGCAGGAACTTTAACTTCTCCCATGGTATCGTGTTCAATTCTATACTCCACAGCCTTATTCCCCTTTCTTTGCCTCTGCCTTAACGGCTTCAGCAATTCGTTCTACAATCAGCGGATTGAAGGGATCAGGCAAAACGTATTCCGGTGAGAGTGCTTCTTCCGGAATAACGCTTGCAATAGCTCTTGCTGCGGCTTCTTTCATCTCCTCTGTGATTCTCGGTGCTCTGGCGTCTAACGCACCACGGAAAATTCCCGGGAAAGCGATTACATTGTTTACCTGATTAGGAAAATCGCTTCTTCCCGTTCCGACTACGGCAGCGCCGGCTTCTTTTGCTAAATCCGGCATAATCTCCGGCACAGGGTTACTCATAACAAAAACAATCGGATCTTTTGCCATGGATCGAATCATATCCTGGCTGACAATTCCCGGTTTTGACACACCAATAAGAATATCTGCCCCTTCCATAGCGTCTGCCAGACTGCCTTTCAGATTCTCCCTGTTGGTAATCTGCGCCATCTTCTGCTGTTCCCCATTGTTATATGGTGCGCCGTCATAAATTGTTCCCTTGCTTCCGCAGAGAATGACATCGCCAAAGCCCAGCCTGAGAATCATTCTGGCAATAGAAATACCGGCAGATCCGGCGCCGCTGATGACGATTTTCAGCTTGCCCATTTCCTTCTTCGTCACTTTAACTGCGTTGAGAAGACCTGCACAGGTGATAATGGCAGTTCCATGCTGATCATCATGAAATACAGGAATATCGCACTTTTCAATCAACGCCCGCTCTATTTCAAAGCAGCGAGGCGCACTGATATCTTCCAGATTGATTCCACCAAAGCTTTTAGAAATGAGATATACCGTATCGATAATCTCCTTAGGATCCTTAGAATCTATACAAATCGGCACCGCATCAATACCTGCAAAGGCCTTAAACAGTGCACATTTTCCTTCCATTACCGGCATGCCTGCAGAAGGTCCGATATCTCCCAGTCCCAAAACTGCGGTACCGTCTGTAATAACCGCTACGGTATTGCCTTTTCCGGTATAGGTATATGCCAACGTCTCATCTTTTTCAATCTCAAGGCAGGGTTCTGCAACACCCGGCGTATAGGCAACAGCAAGCTCCTCTTTATTTGTAATCGGCGCTTTCGATACGACAGATAGCTTTCCCTTCCATTCTGCATGCTTTTTTAGGGCTAATTCTTTTTTGTCCATGTTTCTATCCTTTCTATCTACTCAAGTATGTTTAAAGGCAGCAAAATCCTGACGTTCTGCTGCCCTTGTATGACTTATTTCAGTTCCGGCAGATTCGCCATAAACGATCTTCCCGTTTTGATTTGCCGCCTTACTTCACTTGGTGCTGTTCCACCGAAGGAAACCCTTGCATCCACACAGGCTTTGATGCTGATATCTCCTAAGGCCTCTCGATTTACTCTCGGATCAATGCTCTGCAGTTCTTCATCGGTTAAGTCCTCAAAATCGCAGCCCTTGATTTCACAGGCCTTGACCATTTTCCCTACAATGGAATGTGCCTCTCTAAATGGGATGTTCAGCTTGACAAAGTGCTCTGCAATATCTGTGGCGTTGAGGAAACCCTTCGCAAACTGCTTCTCAATCTGATCGATTCTGAATTCTGTTTTTTCCAGCATATTGGCAAAGATAGTAATGCTGGCTTTCCAGGTATCCACTGCATCAAAAAGACTTTCTTTATCTTCCTGGAAATCCTTATTATAGGCAAGAGGCGTTCCCTTCATCACGGTCAGCAGCTGCATCAGGTCACCGTAAACCCTTCCGACCTTTCCTCTGAGAAGCTCCGCCATATCCGGATTTTTCTTCTGCGGCATGATACTGCTTCCTGTACAATAGCTGTCATCGATATCGATAAAGCTAAACTCCTGGGAATTCCACCATACAAATTCCTCAGCCCATCTGGACAGATGCATCATGGAAATAGACGCATCACTGAGAAACTCAATGCTGTAGTCTCTGTCGCTGACGCTGTCCATAGCATTCTCTGTAGGCGCAGTAAAACCCAGCAATTCTGCTGTTCTATGACGGTTGGTTGCAAGTGTGGTCCCGGCCAGGGCGCAAGCGCCTAAAGGGCAGTAATCCATTCGTGCATAAGTATCTAACAAGCGCTCGATATCTCTTCTGAACATCTGAAAATAAGCCATGAACACAAACCCCAGAGTAATCGGCTGCGCATGCTGAATATGGGTGAACCCTACCGTAATGCTGTCTGCATACTTTTCTGCCTTATCCAAAATAACCTCTTCCAGATAGTAAAGCCTGTCAAAAATTTCTCTGATTTCTTTCTTCAGATATATTCTGGTGTCTACTTGACACTGGTCATTTCTGCTCCTTGCCGTATGCAGTTTCTTTCCCACGTCGCCGATTTCTGCAATCAGTTTGCTTTCAACGCCCATATGAATATCTTCATCATTGACATCAAAGACAATTTCACCGCTCTTAATTTTTTCTTTGATCTTCTCAAGTCCGGCAATAATCTGCTCTGCTTCTGCCAAGGTTACAATTCCCTGCTCTCCCAGCATGGTCACATGTGCAATACTGCCGTTGATGTCCTCCTCGTACATTCTCTGGTCAAATCCGATGGACGCATTAAACTGCTTTACGATATCATCCATTTCTTTTTCAAATCTTCCGCCCCATAAGCTGGCCATCTATATATCCTCCTTGATTAAGTATTTTTATTCTTGTCTGCGTGTCTTCCATTCATCATGGTCGGGCAATCACAATCCGTCCGGCTGTGCCGGCAGCCTTTTTTATTATACTAAAAAATTGCTGTAAAATCTATCCGCAATTACACATCTATCATCTTGCAAAAGCATCATACCACAGACTCATTTCTTCGCCGGTAGTAAACCAAACGTCTCCCGATTCTTCCATGGTATCTAAAAGCGATTCAAAGATACCGATTCTTCCCGGCGCCCCAATAGCCGCCGGGTCAAGCTGAAGCACATAGCATAAGCCGTATTCACGGCATCCCCAAAATTCATCCTGCCAGTTTTGCAGAACACCCGTATAATTTGCGATTCTTCCCTGCCCTGCCGGAAATGCGGGGTGGTAATTAAAAGCGAAATACGGCAGATCATAATTGACCCAGTGAATCGGAATTTCCAAAAGCTGCTGACCATTTCCCAAATCCTTTATATACGGCCGGTCATCATCGCAGAGATTGCTGGAATAAATCATGCCATTTTGTTTTGCAAGGCGCAAGGTTTCCAGCGTCAATTCTCCTTCCGGGCATCTAAAACCCTTGGGTATTATGCCACAAACACGCGAAATAGCAGAAATACTCTTTTTTATCGCTTCTTCCTGTTCTGCCGGGCTGAGCAAAGCCATATGTTCATGATGATAGCCCAGCGAAGCAATCTCGTGGCCCTTCTCTTTGATTTCTATTACCTTTTCGCTGTAGTTTTCTGCTACCCATCCCGGCACAAAGAAAGTTGCTTTTATGCCTCGGCGCTCCAGGATATCCAGAATCCGATCCACCCCTCTGCTCATGCCATATTGTCCCAAAGATAAAGTCTTCGGCATGTTCTCACAGCCGGGGTCCAGCTGCAGCCAAAACAATTCAGCATTTAGATTTATGGTAATCATAGCCGCGCAGGATTTTCCTTCCGGCCATACTGGTTTCTTCAGCATTTTTATTCCACCTCCCCAAGTTTATGATGGTCTCTGTACCAATCTGCAATTTCACTGCCTGTAGCGACCCAAACGTCATCCCTTGTGGTAACTTCTTTTAGCAGATGATCCAGAATTCGAATTCTGCCGGGAGAACCGATTACCTGTGGATGACTCATATAGGAAATGCACAGACCATATTTGTGGTGTCCCAGAAACTCTCGCATAAAGTTATCTTCAACCTGTCTGTAGCAAGAAATCCTGTCCTGTCCGGCAGGCTCTGCAGGATACAGATTATATGCCATAGCAACATAATCATCTACTTCCCACTTTGTAGGAATCTCTATAAAATCCGTTTCATTTCCGTCTATGATCGTTCTGTAAGGTCTATCATCGCCCCGCATGGAGCTGGAGTAACGAAATCCTCTCTCATACAGCAGCTTAGGCGTTTCTACAGACCAGTCACCCGATGGCGTCCGAAATCCGGTAACAGGATGACCGATCAGCTTCTTGAAAATTTCTTGGGTTTTTTCGATGATTTCTATTTGCTGTTCCACCGTCTGTCCTGCAAAACGTTCATGGGCATAACCGTGATGACCGATTTCATGTCCTGCTTCTGCAATACGGCAGATTACGTCAGGATACCGCTCTGCAGTCAAACCCGGCACGAAAAAGGTAGCCCTCACCCCATATTCGTCTAATTTATCTAAAATCCTGTCTACACACCGTTTTGGCCCATATTGACCGATTGACAGAGACTTTATATACTTCTCTCCATTGGGCAGCCCTTTGTTTCCATTCTCCCACGTGGTATCACCATCCACATCGAAGGTGAACATAACGGCGCTCTTCTTTCCCTCAGGCCATTTCATTTTCTCCATTTTTTCCTCCTCGATAAAGATTCATCTGGTTTTCTATATCCGAAATCCTTGTTCACGGTAACAAAATGCAACAACCATGCCAACTATATATATTTTTTATATGGCAAGATTCCCCACAGTTGCCCTGCATAAAGATAACTGCCCCATGGTTATTTTTCTTTTCAGGTTAATGATTTACCTATTTCCCTTTTCACGTTCACGCCAGATCTCCGCAACAAAGCTTTTACCGGATAAAAAAAGGATCAATAAATCAAAAAAGGGAAGGCTGCAATCCCATGCTCTTCATATGCATGACCGATCGCAAGGCTTCCCTCTCTGATATTTACCTTTTATTTAAAAAGACCTCTTTCTTTAAATCTTTGGATTACTTCCAAAAGTTTCAATCCTTCCGGATTGATGACACTGCCGCCTCGCCCCCTGGCAGAACGAACAAAGCCATAAGACGAAAGTTTAAAAAGAGCTTTCCTCACTTCCCCTTCCGTGTACAAACCACCTCTCTCATTTACTCGTTCGAGAAGGGTCTGTCTGCCAAAGCGCTGACCGGATAAAAGGGATTCGTGAAGTTCCAAAAGAACGGCATAATACAAGGCAATCTCTCGCCCCTCATTAAGAATAAACTGATCAATTAACGTGGAATTTTCTGTTATACTTACGTCATTGATACTATTTCTTTGTTTATCACGCAGCGGAGGAAGATCCTCTTCTTCAATATATTTCTTTCCTTTGCTGACCAAAAACTCAGCTACATTGCGTAATTCTCGCACGTTGCCTCTCCAGGAATAGTTTTTCAATGCGCCCAGCGCGCCGGGACTAAGCTGCATCAATGAGTTCATCTGGTGAGCAAGAGAATAGAAAATAGGCAGAATATCTTCCTTACGTTCTCTGAGCGGCGGTAAGAACAGAGGCAAAACATTGAGACGATAATAAAGATCCTCCCGGAAGTCCCCCTCCTCTACCATGTCAAACAGATTTTTATTGGTAGCGGAAATAATCCGCACGTCAATATCAATCGGTTTGGAGCCGCCTACACGCATAACCTTGCGCTCCTCCAGCACCCTAAGCAGTTTGGACTGCAGCGGCAGCGGCATTTCTCCGATTTCATCTAAGAAAATGGTGCCCCTGTGCGCCAGTTCAAACAGTCCCATCTTGCCGCCCTTTCTTGCACCGGTAAAAGAGCCCTCTTCATAGCCGAACAGCTCACTTTCCAAAAGATTCTCCGGAATCGCCGCACAGTTTACTGCAACAAAATTGTATTTTCTACGAGCGGAGCCATTATGAATACTCTGTGCAAATAACTCTTTGCCCGTTCCGCTTTCGCCGATAATCATGACCGCACCATTTCCGCCTGCAATCTGTCTGGCGTCATCCACCGCCTTGACAATTGCAGGGCTGGTTCCCAAAATATCTTCAAAATGGTATCTGGCCCTGTGGCTGTTTTCACTCAGTTTGGCGCGAAGACCATGCTGCTTTTCCTCTGTTTCTTCAAAATCATTAATGGTGACAATATGGCCGATGACTTCTTCTCCTGAACGAATCTCTACAGACGCAACAATCAGATTAGAAGACGGCGTTTTGATCATTTTTTCTTTTGTCGAGTTCACCTCCAGCTCGGGCAGGATTTCATCAATATTAAATCCCAGGAGAACCTTGGACCGCTCCGCCAAAAGCTGATTCGCTTTCTCGTTGGTCAGATAAATCCTTCCAAAGGCATCCGTGATGATAATCCCCTCGTTCATCAGTTTAATCAAGGTATTCAACTTATCCGTAGTGGTTTCCTTCTCGTTGAGCAGTTTATCCATACTGGAATTAAGATGAAAGTACTCCTTGCGCGCCTCGTTGGCCTCTTTTGCGGAAAATTCCTCGTAAACGCCCAGCTTATCTGCGATATTGTATAAGCTGTTCATATCTACTGAGCTTTCTCCCACATCGTAGATTTCGCGAATCCCGGGAGGAACCAGCTGGGATTCATTAGGCGTAATCGCTACGCTGATGCTGTGGTCATAATCTCCTTCGCCATAGTAAGGCTGCAGATCCAGATTCCGGATGCCGGCATCATACATACAGGTAATCGTATGCATACAGGCTCTGTTATCAAAATTAACAATCAGCGCCTTTGTACCTGCCGGGATTTCCTTCAGCGTTTCCATTTGCCGCTTATTCAGCGACAACGACAAGACGATAATCTCCGATGTTTCCGCCAGCTTCTGTCTTACCTGCTGAAAAATATTGAAAGCAGACAGCAGAACAAAATCCTCTTCCAAAATGCCCTTTTTCTCAACTTCCTCTATGGAATACGAAACGAAAGCAGCATATGCATGCATATATTTTTCTACATTTTCTCTCAGGAATTCGGCATATTCCTTTTCTGTGGCAACCACTGCAATTCGTTTCATCTTCATCCCTCGCTTATCTGTTTTCTTCTTATTTTAGCATAAAGCCCTGACTCTGCAAGACCTCTTTCAGCTGCGGGCGCTGTGGTTTTTGTACAAAATCGGACATTTGCTGTGTCCAGGTTTCATCGCGTTCACCACCGGTTCTCTCTACGTAGTAATTTCTGATCACCTGATCATACTGGCGAATGGCTGCCTCATCACCTGCAGTATCATAAGTATTTTCTTTAAATACCACCTCAAGCGGCAGTCTCGGCTTTGCCGCTTCATCCGTATTTTCCAAAGGATAGCCCATCGCCATGCCAAAGAGGGGATAAACCCCCTCAGGAAGACTAAGCAGCTCAATCACCTTGGGCAGATTATTTCTTATTCCGCCGATATACGTACATCCCAGTCCGTTGGCTTCGGCTGCTGCAACGGCATTTTGCGCTGCGATGGCTGTATCACAGGACGCCATCAAAAAGGTTTCTGTGTATGCCATATAATCCTGCGGACAAGTTCTGTCGTTCATTTGACAAGCCCGAACCAAACGATTGACATCAGCGCAAAAAATCATGAACACAGGCGCATGCAGAAAAGTTTTCTGGGCGGTTACCTGGTCATAGATGGCCTGCACCACATCTCTATCTGTAATATTGATTATGGTGTACGCCTGAATAAATTCTGAAGTTGCAGCATGCTGCGCACAAGCTACAATTCTGTTCAGCAGTTCCTTTTCTACCGGCTGGTCTTTAAACCTTCTCACTGATTTGTGGTTTAACAAGCATTCTTCTGTAAATGTCATCATCTTTCCTCCTACCTATATGTGATCATTCTTCCATTAACGGATTTTACGTCTATCATTATGATACCGCAAAGTTTATGCCAAATTGTATGTAATGAAAACAGTCAATCTGATTGACCGGCAAACTTCGAGGCTTAAGAAAATCGTTTTTTCTGGTTAATTATTCACCTAAAACGACAAAGTACCGCTGTCATTTTATCACATCTTCGCAATCCACTTCGCTTTTCTCTGTAAAAAACCATGGTTCTTTCGTCGTCATCCCTTTGGCACAGAACTTGCTACTATGTAAAGCATAAATGAGCAGCCGCAGATAGCCTTTGCTGTTTCGTTCATTTTATCTCATCTTAAGAAAGAAAGGAATATGTAACATGAGTACAACCAACAAAAAAGTTACAAAAGGTCAGGCATTCTTTATGTTAATCCTGGGAATCGCTTTAGTCGTCATCGGCTTTATGCTTACAGAGGATGCTGACGCTGTAATCCTGCTGTGTGTAGGTGCAATTTTATCTGTTATCGCAATTTTCTTCAAGGCTACCACTTACAGCGAAATTCAATCTACTGCTATCGCTCTGGCAAAAAACATGCTGATGCCGATACTGATCGTTTTCGCCGTAGGCATGATGGTGGGCAGCTGGGTACTGTCAGGAACCGTTCCGATTATGGTTTACTATGGTATTCAAATCATTAGCCCGTCTATTTTCTACTTCCTCACCTGCTTAATCTGCTTCGTCATGGCGCTGATTATGGGTTCTTCCTGGGGAACACTGAGTACAGTGGGCATTGCTTTTCTGGGTATGTCTGCAGGCCTGGGTCTTTCTCCTGTCATCACCGCCGGCGCAATTGCCAGCGGCGCGCTTTGCGGAGATAAATGTTCTCCGATGTCCGACTCCCCAAATGTTGCCTGCGCAGTATCCAGATGTAATCTCTTTGAGGGCTGCCTTCACGGTGCAAAGACATCTATCCCTGCCTTGGTTATTTGTCTGGTTTATTTCTTAATTCTTGGATTTGGCGAAAATGTCACCGGAACTACAGATACTGCAGAATATAACCTGATTATGGATAATCTTTCTACAATTTTTAACCTGAATCCGTTACTTTTACTTCCTCCGATTGTGGTTATCGTTCTGATTGCAATGAAGAAACCAATTCTTCCGACTTTCGCTGCCGGTATTGTACTGGCCGGTATACTGGCGTTTGTCTTCCAGGGCGCAAACCTTTATTCCTGGGCCGGCGCAATGATGAACGGCTATACGGAAGCTACCGGTATCGAAATCATCGATGAAATTGTTTTACGAGGCGGTCTTTCCGGTTTCCTGGGCGTAGCAGCAATTCTGATTTCTGCCTGCGTATTTGGAGCACCGCTTCGTTCTGCCGGAGTAATTGATGCGCTCCTTGACCTGATTACGACAACTTCCAAGAGTCCAAGATCCATGCTGTCCAAGGTATATGCAATGTGTCTTTCCTTCTTTATCATTACAGGCGGATACGACTTAACCTATGCCGCACTCGGACCTATGCTGCCGGAAGTATTTGACAAGTTCCATGTTCACAGAAAGAACCTGGCACGACTTCTCCAGGATTGCACCATCAGCTTGTCCCCGATGATTCCTTGGGGTGGCATGGGTGCATTCTACGCAGCAACCTTAGGTGTTAAAAACATCGACTTCTTCTTCTATGCACCGTTAACCTGGCTGGCTCCGCTGATTGGATTCATTTATATTCTAACCGGTTTCACCATCACAAAGGTTACCGATGAAGAAATCGCAGCACAAGACGCTGCTCTGGAAAGCTAATATTCCATAATACGCTCTTTGGCAGGAGGCACTACAAAAGGTGTCTTCTGCCTTTTTTATATTCTCGTATCTAACTATCAAAATAGCAATTGACAAATTCTTATTAACGCAGTATTATTGTATTAAACAATTAGTACAATAATGTTGAGCTTTTATTTCGGGGGGGTTGGAAATATGAAACATTTTATCAAAGTGCATATCCTTCTCTGTTTCGGCGTCTGCGTTTTACTTTTATGTTTACTTGCCGGAACAGGAACTTATATCATATCGAACAAAATATTGAGGGAGGCCGCTGAGGTAAAATCCCTGCCATGGACTATGCCCCTTACCGCCACTTATCATTATCTCGACTTCGGTCAGAATCCGGATGAGTTTACCGCTGTCGTTTATGATGAAGAAGACAACGATACAGAATACACATTGGATATTCACGGTACGGTGCTGCACAAGGAAGCGTCCTCCAACCGGGTAGAGGCCGGCACCAACGCCTATAGGTTTTATGACAAAGAAACATCTCTTTACGGTCTGGTTGACAAGAAAGGAAACACGATTCTACCGGCCCAATTCAGCGCGCTGGACTTCTATGGCTCCGGCTATGGCTCCGGCGAAAAAGAAGGTGTTTCTATGATTCTCGATACAAAAGGCAACATCCTTTTCAAAGGGGAAATCGGTGACGAAATCTTGCACGTTACCGGCGCCTTGTATTTTGTCAATTCCCATGACAACACAATATTCGACTGCGAGACCGGAGAATCCTTACCGATAGATAATCGATATCATGCTGTCTGGCCTGCAGCAGAGGGACAATATTATGCCATAACAGAAAACGATAATATGGTATTTCTCGATGATGATTTTCGACCTGCCGGAGATGGAGAGCTTTACAACAAGTTCGGCGTCCGCAGTCAAGGACTGCGCTATGTTGAAAAGCTAAAGGACGCTTACTATAGTGCAGACAGTCTGCCGGAAAGTCCTACCTTGGAAAAAGGGTACATGGACGAAAGCGGAAATATGGTCATCACCCTTCCTCGCAATACCCTCTATGGATTTCGTTTTTCCGAGGATAAAGCCATCGTCATCACATCTAATGCGCTGAAATGCTATAACCTTCAGGGGAAGGAGCTGTTTTCTCTAAAAGGGGATTTTGATAATACTGACATTTTGTCTATGGAGACAGAAACTCCCGGAGAGATGTGTTATACCGAAGGTTATGCGCCGGTTTGTCTCGAAGATTATGGCGAGGGCGGAAAATTCGGTCTGATTGACACAAAAGGGCGCTTTGTCATCAAACCTGTTTTTCATGAGCTGCGCCACAACAGCAACGGCTATCTTATCGCGGCATATAAAGACAGCTATGGCATACTCACTGTAAAGGAGGGCTTCTAAATGCTGAACAAGTCTATTTTACTCAATCTGCAAATCGGCTGGAAGAACTTTCAGATCGTCTTTGGCCTTGGTCTATCCGTGCTTTTACTCAGTCTGTTACCAAACTTTTTTGCCGGACTGATTTTGCAAATTCCACTCATGCTAATCGCCACATACTTCAGCTATAAAGGACTTTATGATATGTTCTGGCGCTCTGTATTTGGCGAGGGAAGCCTCACCTATATGACTCTGCCTTTTTCTGCGAAGGACATGGTCACAGGAAAAATCATTGCCAGCACCCTCTATCTGTTTTCCTACAACATTTTATTTCTGGTAATCATTATCCTGTCTACACTAACAACATCAGGTCCGATGGCTTTTCCGGGGCTTATATTTACCGAGCTGTTTACCACAAGCCTGGCTCAGATCAACACAAACGATGCAATCTTTCTCACTTTGATTGCTGCTCTTCTTCCATTGGTCGTGCTGGCATCACAGGCAAGCATAAATGCGCTGCTGCTCATGCTTATGGTTCAGCTAAATCTGAAAGGTAACGGCAAGGGCAGACTCTGGGCATTCATCATATTCTTCGGCCTGAACTATGGCATAAACCAAGTGTCACCCATACTTCTGCAGAGGCTTCTCCCAAAAGGAATCTGGCCGTTTTTACCGCTGGAAATCACGTTGATGGTTCTGCTTGCCGCCGGTACAGCCATAATGTCCCGCATTACAGAAAACAGCCTCAAGTACCGCTATAACGGATAAATCCCCAACGGGGAGAAATTTCTCTTTTTTCTGCCCGAAACTGTGCTATACTTTAGATAAGAACATTTTATCCGGGAGGTAGATTTATGACATTAGGACACGACAAGCTGAATTTTTTGAATACCCCTACGCCGCTTACACGGCTGGACAGGATCTCTGCAGATCTGGGCATCAACCTGTACCTGAAGCGGGATGACCTGACCAACTTCGGTACCGGCGGAAACAAGTTGAGAAAGCTGGAATATCTGGCAAAGGACGCCATGGACAAAGGCGCAACCATGCTGCTGACCGTTGGCGGCGCGCAAACCAATCATGGTCGTCTTACCGGCGCTGTAGCTGCAAAATACGGTCTAAAAGCCGCAATCATTGCGGTGGACCCTTATCCCGGCGAAATGTCTGCCAACCTGCTTCTGGACGGCATCATGGGCTGTCCGGTTTACCTGGTGCAGGCAGACGGCGTACACACTGACAGCCAACTGGAAGCCATGGCGATAGAAAAAGTAACCAAAGAATGGGAAGATAAGGGAGAAACGGTTTATTTTATCCCTGTTGGCGGTTCTAACGAACTGGGCATCTTAGGCTACTATGACTGCGCTGTTGAGCTTGCTAAACAGACAGAAGCTCTTGGACTCACCGATGTACGTGTAATATCTACCGTAGGCAGTATGGGTACTTATATGGGCATGCAAGTGGGTATTCGAAATGAGAATCTACCGCTTCGTCTGACCGGTATCGGCATTTCTCCAAAATCTCCAAGCCTGAAGGCTTGCTGCGCTGAATACTACAGCAGGGTCAAAGCCTTCTTTAACCTGGATCTGGAGCTGACCGAGGATGATTTCGATGTAACTTCCGACTATGATTGCGGCGCTTATAACAATCCTGTGGAAGAAGTTCGTCAGGCTATCTATTATATGGGACGCCAGGAAGCGGTTATTCTGGATCCTTGCTATACAGGAAAAACCTTTGCCGGTATTTTAGATATGGTAAAGACCGGTAAAATCACGCAGGGAGAAAACGTGGTTATGCTGCACACCGGCGGAATTCCTGGCATCTACACCAAACACCACCGTGTAGAAATGGAAAGAGAATTGAAGGATTATATTCACATCATTTAAACCATTTGAACGTATAAACTCTCGCATCAAGTTTTTTCAATGCGAGAGTTTGTTTTTAGGTTGAACGAAAAAATTGAGTTACTGAAAAACCTGGATTTTTAGAGAAAAAAAGTAAAATTGACCGGTATGCCGTGTTTACCATAACTGAATTTTACTGAAAAATGTCCCCACTTGGCATTTGAAAGTAAAATTCCCTTAATGTAAAGACAAAATAAGGGTGTGGTTATCTTGCGGTTACAGATCTTCACTGCAGTTTTACTTTTTTTCAGGGATATTCGTTCATTTTCAGTAAAAGCGAAAACGATTTCAGAAATACTGTGTTTTCAGAAGTACCGCTCCCTGAATTGAGGATTAAATACATAGGGGTTTTTTCGCAAAGGCTACGACCGCAATGAAAAAAGCCTCGCATCAATTTCTGATACGAGGTTTTCATCTATAACGTTTATAACGTTATTTTTTGGATTTACCAACATGGAGAGATACAGCTGGAACACAAGTATATAGTGCAGCAATCAGAACAGCAGTCACTCTGCCGACTCTGGTTATATCCCTGCCCGTTAGATCTTGTCCGATACATCATCCCGGAGTTCAGCATCTGCTGATAAATTCTGCGGTACTCCATATTGTTGGAGTCCATATTCATTGCCTGCCTGATATTGCTGAGTCCGTCATCTACAAAACCTTTCTTATACGACAATACGCCGCTTAAGAAAAACCATTCGGCGTCTCTATCCGGTGCGTTAATCAGTATCCGCTCTGCGCTCAGCAAATCATTCATATCCAGCGCCTGACGAACAGCATAGTAGTTGCTGGATGAATTGGCGCTGTATGACGCCCCGCCTTGCTGTCCATAACCGCCTCCCGCAGCTGCGCCTGAGCGGTTCTTCATCAGCGTGTCATAAGCCTCGTTAACCTCCTGCAGTTTCTCCTGTGCAAGATCAGCCAATGGATTATTCTGATATTTATCCGGGTGGTACTTCTTAACCAATTCTTTATATGCGGCCTTGATTTCCGCCTCCGAAGCGCCGGGTTTCAGCCCTAATACCTCATATGGATTGTTCATGCTCTTCTATCCTTTCCCTGAGAATCCGGTCTGTTTGCGTCCGTATCCCCATAAAAATAATATTTTCAATGACCGCACGGTTTCTCTTCAGATCCAGAAGGTCATAAGTGTTTGCAATATCCGCAAGAATATTATATAGCAAATCCTCAAGTCCCTCAAGCCCATTTGTGCGAAAACGAAGAGGATTGTACTGCTGTTTTTCATAATCTGCAGGAAAATCATCCAACGCATCTATAATGTAAATCCACTTTCCCAGCGCTTTCCCAAGATTAGCGAGAACTCGCATTTGTCCGTTATCAATGGAATATCCGGTAAACAATCTTTCCATTATAGCTGCAAAAGCCCTGCTGACCTGATCCAGGTTTCCCGATTCAGATTTCTCCATTCGAGATAATTCTGCCAAATCTTCTTCTATCCCACGGCATAAGTCAAGGTACTTCTGTCTCAATTTCCGATATGCGCCGGAAAGCGCTGTTTTCCCTGCAAGTCCCAAACCGCTTCGTTCATCATTCCAATCGTCCAGAAATTTGTGATACGCAAGAATTACCATAACATCAGCCGCATAATCGGCTGCAGGACTGTCCAAAAGAACCGGTTTCTTTGCAATAGGATGAACCACACAATGCTCCCTTAGCACTTTCGCTTCTCCGTCTGTAAGGCCATCTAAAACCATTGCCAGAAAAACCGCATCATAACTCAAAGTCATCCGGGGAACCTGTCCCAGTCGTTTTCCGATAGCTTTACAGATGCCACAGTAGTACGCCTGATACAAATCAAAGTCTTTGACCTTCAGTTCTCCTTTTTCTATTGTTACATAGCCTAACATATTATCTTGATCATACTTCCTTTCCGTGAAGGTTAAAAGAAATCTATGTGAAGAAGAAAACCGGCTTTCCGTAAAAAATATAGAAAAGCTCGGTCGTCTAAATCTGTAAGTCTAAATTGCTTCTGCCTTTGTCTCTTCCTGCTTCTGTTTCATCTCTTCTTCCAACAACCGGTATGCCACTTTACCTACCAGCGTTGTCGGCAGCATATCACGAAACTCAATTCTTCTTGGCATAGCATATTTCGCAATGCTTTTTTCACAATGCCGCAGAATAGAGTCCTTAGTTTCTTCACTTGGGCGAAACCCCGGCTTAAGCATGATGAACGCCACTACCTTCTGGATTCTCAGTGGATCAGGGACACCGATTACACAGCTCATATGCACAGCCTCGTGTGCATCCAGAACATTCTCAATCTGTGAAGGATATACATTGTATCCGCTGGTAACAATCATCCGCTTCAGCCTCTGGTGGAAGTAAACGAAACCGTCCTCGTCCATCTTGCCCAAATCCCCGGTATGAAGCCAGGTAAGACCATCCTCGTGTTTTTTCAGCGTATCAGCAGTTTCCTCCGGATGATTGATGTATCCCATCATCAGCGTCGGACCGGACAGGCAAATTTCTCCCTCTTCACCATAAGGCACCTCTTCCGTAGTTCCCACTTTAACAATTTTATAATAAGTATCAGGGAAAGGAAGGCCGATACTGCCCTCTTTTTCCATGTGTACAGGCGTCAAGCAGCTGGCCGTTACACATTCTGTCGTTCCATATCCCTCCCTGACTACGATATGCGCACCGTGAGACTTCAGGAAGCTGTCGAACCGTTTTTTCAGCTCTATGGATAAAGAATCTCCACCGCTAAATACACCTTTTAGGCAGGAAAGATTGACCTTGTCCAAAGTAGGCAGACGAAGAAGGGCTTCATAAAGTGTCGGCACCCCTGCAATGAAATTAGGCTGATGTTTCTTAATCAGTTTTGCATAACTCTCCGGTGTAAACCGGGGAATCAAAATACATCTTCCACCGTTGGCAACCATAGAGTGAATGCTTACGCCCAGTCCGAACCCATGAAACATAGGCATGACCGCCAGCATTTTGTCTCCCGGTTTGAACATCTTGTTTGTCGCAATAATCTGCGCCGCCAATGCGTTAAAATTCAAGTTGGAAAGGAGAATTCCCTTCATGGTTCCCGTGGTTCCGCCGCTGTAAAGAATCGTCGCAGGGTCTGCACCGGTGCGTTCTGCCGCATACTCCGCTTTATAGCCTTTTCCGTTTTTGATAAAGTTATTCCACCAAATGATGACTGCATCCTTAGGCACTCTGATTTTTCGACCTTCTACCAGATAATATCCTTTTTTCTTGATTGGGCTTAAAACGTCTTTAACGCTGGTAATAATCAGACTGCGCAGAGGAACATTCTGTCTGATGTTTTCGAACTTGCCATACATCTGATCCAGGGTCAGACAGACTGCACTTCCCGACTCTCTCAGGGTAAATTCAATTTCCTTTTCGCTGGACAGAGGATGTACCATATTCGCTACCGCACCCACCAGATTTACGGCATAAAACATGACCATAGTCTGCGGCGCATTGGGCATACAGATGGTTACAGCTTCGCCTTCCTGTACGCCGATGGCTTTCAGCGCTCGGGCACAGTCATGGATTTCTTTTATAAAGGTCTTATATGTAGTTCTGCTTCCCATAAAATCATATGCGATATAGTCCGGGTAACGGTCTGCAATGTTCTTTACCGCCTCAAACATAGATCCCTGCGGATAAGTCAGATTTGCCGGAACACCGCCCAAATTCTTAATCCACGGCGTCTTCACCTCAGTTGTCATAGTTCACTTCCTCCTTTGCCGGAGTTTCAAGAAGCTCCGGATTCTGTAATAAGTATTTTAACAGTTTCACCGTCTTTGCATAATAATAGCCATCTGCAATACGTTCGTCCAGAGTAAGCCCCAGGTCAATATACTCTGTTCCATCGATAATCTTCTTCTCTCCCAGGACCACAAAAATAGAATTGGTTCCCCAATTAGAAAGATGATGATAACCGGATTTCAGTCCGATAGAACCCAAGTTAGTCATAAATACTGTGGCATAGTTGGGATCTTCCTTAATCAGTGCATCAGGAACCTTACCATAATAATCCAGCTTGTGCAGAAGCCACATAACAAATCTGAGAACCGGTCTTGGTAACTTCATCAGCATATCCATTGCGCCGGTCGTATTGTCAATCTCCGCTTTTTCCGGTCTGCTTCCCCTATATCTGTCAATAATATGATAAATTTTATCTCGGACCACCTCTATGGTCGTATCTTCGTCAAAAGGCAAATAAGCCAGCGCTTCACCGCCATCATCAGAGAACTCTTTCTTGACGACAAATGCCGCCGTCAGCGCATCCCGCTGATAAATCCGTCCGCCCTTGACAAACCGATTCATCTTCGGACGCAGGGTTACAGTCTTTACAAAAGCAGCGACTAAAATCTGAAATAGCTTATATTTCAGTTCCGGGTTTGCAGAATTCTTCTCTTCCAGATAGGCATTGATTCTGGTCAGATCGATGCGTTCACTGATAAAAGCTTCGTTGTCCGCCCGATTGGGATAAATATAGGGCATGATACCGTGGAGGGAATCCAGCTCTCTAAGCCATCTGGCATCCTTTCGATCACCCCGTCTTTTTTTATATGATTCACTCATTTCACAATCCTCTTCTTTGCAATAATAACGCTTTATTTTACTCTTTTTGTCAAAAAAAGTCAAACAATGCAGACAAAAACGCTTTATCCTCCCCTTTCTGTAAGGAGGATAAAGCGTTCCGAAAACACTAATTTCTTTGATTATGCTTTAAACTTTGTCCAATACTTGGTATACATATCGTCAGTTTCTGCGCCTAAGTTCTTTAGAGATTCACATTTCTCCAGTACTTCATCTGCAGGGAACAATACGTCCATTTTCTTTGCATCATCCTTCACCGCATCGATTACGGCATTGTTAGGGATGGAGAAGGTCAAATATTCGAAGTTTGTCATCGCCACATCTTCATCCAGCATAAAGTCGATCCACTTTTCTGCACCTTCCACATTCTCTGCAGCCGCCGGAATCGCCCAGCAATCTACAAATTCTTCACTGCCTTCCTGCGGAATCACATAATCCAGCTGGGGCATATCCTCCTGACACCAGAGAACTTCGCCATTCCATACTACGGCTATATCCGCAGAGCCACCCAGCAGCATATCCCTTGCAGAATCGTTGGCGTACTTATAGACCAATGGTTTCTGCTCTGTCAGATAATCAGTCGCTTCTGCCAGTTCCTTCTCGTCAGTCGTGTTCAAAGAATAGCCTTTTGCTTTCAGGGCAATGGCCAGTGTATCTCTCATGCTGTCCGGCATAACGATGCTTTCTTTATACTCTTCCTTCCACAGATCGTTCCAGGATGTGATTTCGCCTTTTTTGATCTTGTCAGTGTTGTAGAGGATGCCCAGCGTACCCCATGTATGCGGTACAGCATACTTGTTTCCCGGGTCAAACGCAGAAGCGGCCTCCATATATTTTTCGTTCAGATTTGCTGTATTGGGAATGTTTTCGTCGCTGATTTCCGCAAGCAGCCCTTCTCCTGCCATCTTTTCAATCATATAATCAGATGCACAGATTACGTCATACTTAACCGATTCGTTTTTCACAATCGGATACATTTCTTCGTTGGTGTCAAAGTAGTCGATTACAGCATCAAGACCTGTAGCTGCCTCAAACTCAGCTTCCACAGCCGGATCAAAATAGTCGCCAAAACAAAGAATTTTCACCTGACCGCCATCGGTAGCAGAACCTCCGCCGCAGCCGGTCATTACAGTCATGGCGCCCAGGATCATCAGGGACATGATTATTGCAAGTACCTTTCTCATTACTTTCGTTCTCCTTTACTTGATATCACATTAGAAATAACCAAAACAATTAAAACTACAACAAATATAATCGTCGACAGCGCAAAAAGCGTCGGTCTGATTCCTACCTTTACCTGACTGTAAATCAGAGTAGAAATCGTATTGATTCCGGCTCCTCTGGTAAAATGAGTAATGACAAAATCATCTACCGACATGGTAAACGCAAGCAAAAACCCACTGATAATTCCCGGTCGAATATCCGGAAGAACCACTTTATAAAACGCATACAGCGGAGTCGCGCCCAAATCCAACGCCGCTTCGTAGGTATTGCCTGTAAGCTGTTTAAACTTGGGCAGTACCGACAAGATGACGTAAGGTATGCTGAACGTAATATGGGAAAGAAGCACTGTTCCCCAGCTGAGGGATATGCCAAAGACCAGAAACGTCATCATCAAAGAGATGCCTGTGACAATATCCGCATTGAGCAGCGGAATATTGTTAACGCTCAAGATGGCTGTCTCCGTTCTCTTTTTCATGGAGCGTATACCGATACATGCTGCAGTACCGATAATCGTTGCAATAATCCCTGATACAAGCGCAATAGAAAACGTGTTCCATATCGCGTCCATAATGGCCTGATTGCTGAACATTTCTGCATACCACTTGGTAGAAAATCCGGTCCAGATCGCCATAGACTTGCTTTCGTTGAAGGAAAGCACCATCAAAGTTGCAATAGGCAGATAAAGAAACAGGATAATCAGAATAAGGTATCCGTTTTTTAATATTTTACTCATATCAGATTGCCCTCCCCGTTCTTATCCAGTTTAGACAAAGCCGCCATACTGATAATAATGAACACCATCATAACCAGAGACAGTCCAGATCCCAGATTCCAGTTGGAACTGGTGGTAAACTGCTGTTCAATGATGTTACCAATCAGATAAATCTTGCCGCCGCCAAGAATATTGGAAATGACAAAAGTGGTGAGAGACGGTACAAATACCATCGTCACACCGCTGGCAATACCGGGAATGCTGAGTGGCAGCAAAATGTTGGTCAAAACCTTAGCCCTGGTTGCGCCTAAATCGTAGGCAGCCTCGATAATATGGTCGTCTATCTTCATTAGCGTATTATAAATCGGTAATACCATGAAAGGCAGAAAATCATAAACCATACCGAGAACAATAGCCGCCGGTGTATTGATAATCTCAAGCGCCGGCAGATGCAGCGCAGTCAGAAGTCCATTGATGATTCCGCCCTTTTCCAAAATCACCTGCCATGCCATGGTTCGCAGCAGAAAATTCATCCACATAGGCAGAATGAAAATAAATACCATGAATCCCTTTTGGCCAATCTTACTCTGTTTCAAAATCAGCGCCAACGGAAAGGCAAGCAGAAAACAGATTACGGTACTGATCAGCGACAGCAACAGAGACAGCCAAAGAGCCTGTGCATGTTCTGCACTGAGAATCGCCGTGATGTTCTCTATGGTGAATGCGCCGCTGCGATCTGTAAGTCCGTAAAAAGTGATGACTGCCAAAGGAATCGCCGTTCCGCAGACAATCCACAACAGGAAAGGACCGGCAAACAATTTTCTATACATCGATTTCTATCGCCTCCTCTTCCTTGGACTGCGGTTTATGCATAATCTGAATGTTTTCCGGTATCACATCCAGACTGACTTTCGTTCCGATTGGAAAGCTGGTGGTATTCTGCGCCAGCCAGGTAAATCCACCTGCCTCGATTTCCATTTCATAATGAACGCCGATAAACACATTATGAATCACTGCACCATCAAGACGACCCTCTCCCGGTTTTCCGATAATCAAATCCTCTGGACGAATCACTACGTCTACGGGCTTGTTCCGTCCAAATCCATCGTCGATACACGGAAAGACCGTATCGCAGATTTTTACCACGTAATCCTCCATCATCATTCCGTCGATAATGTTGCTGTCTCCGATGAAGTCTGCAACGAAGGCATTCTCCGGTTCGTTGTAGATTTCTTCCGGTGTTCCCATCTGCTGAATATATCCGCCGTTCATGACGACCACCTTATCACTCATGGTCAATGCTTCTTCCTGGTCATGGGTAACATAGATAAAGGTGATACCCAGCTCATGTTTCAGGCGAATCAGCTCATACTGCATATCCTGACGCAGTTTCAAATCCAAAGCCCCTAACGGCTCATCCAGAAGCAGAACCTTCGGTTCATTAACGATAGCTCTTGCCATGGCAATTCTCTGCTGCTGACCTCCGGAAAGCTGATCAATCTTTCGCTTCTCATAGCCATCCAAATTGACCAGTTTCAGGGCGTACTTCACCTTGTCTCTAATATATGCATCGCTTTTTCCGCTGATTTCCAATCCAAAAGCAATATTCTTCTCCACATTCATATGAGGAAACAGCGCATACTTCTGAAATACCGTATTCAAGTGGCGCTGATTAGGCGGCACGTTGGTAATATCTTTGCCTTCGAAAAACACCTGTCCGCTGTCCGGTTTCTCAAAGCCTCCCACGATACGCAAAGTCGTGGTTTTACCACAGCCGGATGGCCCCAGAAGCGTAATGAACTCATTCTCGTTAACAGTCAGGTTAAAATCATCCAGAACCTGTGTATCCTCAAAGGACTTATAAATATGTCTCAATTCGATGAGTGATGATGCCATTTCTGTTCCTTTCTTAAAAGCTTGGCGGCGAGCTTACCCAAATCAGCTCTGCGCCATGTTTCGATGTAATATAGTGTTTCTTGGACGGCGTATAATAGAAGGATTCTCCCGCTTTTGCCTTATGGGTCTTCTTTCCCAAGTGTATAATCAATTCGCCTCGCAATACATAACCGAATTCCTCTCCCTCATGCGGGTTATCAGGATAAGTTTCTCCACCCGCTTCAAGGGTGAGGCGAATAGGCTCCATGTTGTTCTTCTGCGCATTGGGAATAATCCACTCTATGCGATTTGCAAGTTCGCTGTCCGTTTTTTCAAAATAGTCCTCTTCGCTGAAAACGACTTGTTCGTCATCGTCATCAGCAAAAAATTCCGCCACAGTTACGCCCAGGCACTGTAATATGTCAGCCAGGGTAGCAATGGAAGGCGAAGTCAGATCACGCTCAAGCTGGGAAATGAAACCTTTGGATAGTTCCGACCGGTCAGCAAGCTCTTCCTGCGTCAATCCGTTCAATATTCTGAGGGCCTTGATCTTGGATCCGATATCCATGATAAATTTCTCCTTAATCTGCGGAAATTCCGCTATACAGTTTGGCAAAATCACAAATATGCTAAACTGTCAGTTTAGTATTTCTAAACTCAAGTGCAAAATTTATTATACCCTTTTTCTGTTCTGTGTCAATAGGAAAAAGTAAAAAAACAAGCAGCAAGTAAGTCCTGCTGCTCGTTCTTTTTACGAGTTCTATTCTCGGTTCAATCGATTCTGGATGTAATCTCCCACATCTTCTTTGGAAATGCTGAGCGCAGCTGCGAATTCTCCAAAGAGCAGATCTTCCGCCCGTTTCATGAACTTCTTATCAATTTGTCCAAGATGGCGGTTATGCTCAAGGGCATCCATCTTTTTCTGATGAATGGATTTCGTCAGCTTTAAAAGATCTAAACATCTATGGGTATCGATCACCGACTGATAATATTTGGTCAGTTGCTGCATACTGGCATTCTTATAAATCTCAGTATGAATTTCCGGTATGGTATCAATCAGTTCAATGGCCTCAGCCTCAGAAATAACGTGACGCATAAAGACTTTGGTATTGTCTACCGGTGCATAAATCACACCACTCTGATAGAGAGGTTCTAACACATAATACAACTTTTCTTCATCACTGCCGGCAAAATCCGGTTTTGTGATATCAGTCACTTTACACACACCAATACTGCCATACATGACTAAATCATTAATTTGGTACAATTGCTCTCATCTCCTTTCTTCTGTTCATTGCTCTTATTCTTATTATAACACAAATCAGAAAGGATATGTAAACTTTCGTATACAATTCAGGAAATCATATACAAAATGCTGGGTTATTCATGCATTTCCCCTTAGGAATTCCTTTTTTGTTCCTTTGCCGTTTTCCTACATTAGAATTGAGCCACTTCCGGATCAGCCTCTTCTGCAGGCTCCACCTTTGTACAGTAGAGAACCGGTCCGATTTCGCCGTAGGTTTCGTCAAATTCAACCTTAACCTCTGCCGTAACAATGACCCAGCCCCCGTGCTCCAAGCTGTGCGCCGCATTCTCCCATTTGCAGACAAGTCCTGCAAACTGAATATCCTCCACACAACAGGTCATCACATGACGACCGAAAACAAATTTATTGTCATCCATTCCGCCGCCCAGGACGCTGCGGCCTTTAACGGTCAGTACTTTTCCGTCATACTTGTCCTGTTCATCATTGATATCTCTGTACCACTCGGCAAAGGCCTCATCTGTGATTTCTACCACCGGCGCATTCAGGTCGAAAGGCAGGGGATCTTCGATATCATCGACTTCCACCTCATCCTTTGCATACTCATAAAAAATCTGGTTCTTTCTGTTGACGGCTCTGACAATCTTATGAAACTCCATCTTGTCAAAGCCTTTCTGACACCGATTGAACACTACAAGCTCTGCGCTTTTCAGTTTATCAAAGACAAGCTGTCTCATATTCTGATTATAGGACAGAAACGTTCCCGCATCAAAGAATGTGGTTTCCTGATAGGTCAGCCATTCCTGAGGCATATTCATATATAGACTGTCCAGGCTCCACATACCGTTATATTCTACAATCACTCGTTCTATCTTGTGTTTCTGCTGCAAAGCTTTGAGGCTCTCCTCTGTCAGTTCTGACTCGCTCTCTATCTGTTCAATAAACACATTGGTGCCAAAGAATCTACTCTTATGATATTCTTCCTCGCCCTCTTCGCACAGGAGCAATAAGGTTCTCTCTCCCATATTGAACCCGCTGTCCTCTAGGGTTTCCTGGATAAACGTGGTTTTTCCACTCTCTAAAAATCCGGTAAACAGATATACTGGTATTTCCATAGCCTTCTCCTTAAAGTCCAAATAACTCTCTGATTCTATCTTCTTCTATATCTGCGCCGATTACACAAAGCATCCCGGTAACTGCAGCGCTTCCTGCTCTAACATCCGGCTCACCCGGCACATAATCAAAATGAATCCACTGGCCGTCCTCGCCTTCTACGATACCCTTGGCTCTGAGCACTTGTCCGTATTCCGCAAAATTTGCCAGAGAAGACAGCGCCTTCTCAATATTTTCCATCGTAAACTTATGGGTTGTTTCTACACCAAAGCTGGTAAACACTTCATCGGCGTGGTGATGATGGTGGTGTTCATGGTCATGGTCGTGGTGGTGATCGTGACAGCCACAGTGTTCCCCGTGATGATGGTCATGATGATGGTGACTATGCTCATCATGATCGGTATGATGATGGCCGTGATCGTGGCTGTGGTCATGATGATGGTTATGCTCGTCATGGTCATGACAGCCACAATCACAATGCTCGTCATGGTTATGGCTGTGATGATGGTCGTGCCCCCCATGTGCTTCCTCTTCCAAATGCACCAATTCTGCAGCCAGAGTATTCTTCTGCTCCATCGTATCGAGAATCTGCACACCGGTAATCTCTTCCCACGGCGTAGTTACGATGGAAGCTTTCTCATTGTGCTGTCTCAGAAGTTCCACACAAGTATCCAGTTTTTCTTGAGAAAGCCCTGTGGTATGACTGAGAACAATAGCGCTGGCATGCTCGATCTGATTGTTAAAGAACTCACCGAAGTTCTTCATGTACATTTTTGCTTTTTTCGCGTCTACAACGGTGGTGAATCCGTTCAGCTGAATTCTGTCATTGTGAAGGTTCTGCACTGCCAGAATAACATCGCTCAGCTTGCCTACGCCTGACGGCTCGATGAGAATTCTATCCGGATCGTACTCACGGATAACCTGTTCCAACGCTCTGCCGAAATCGCCCACCAGAGAGCAGCAGATACAACCGGAGTTCATCTCATTGATCTTAACCCCGGCATCCTGTAAGAATCCACCGTCAATACCAATTTCACCAAATTCATTCTCAATGAGAACAATCTGCTCATCCTGATAAGCTTCTTCAATTAGCTTTTTGATTAGCGTAGTCTTTCCTGCGCCTAAAAATCCTGAAAAAATATCTACCTTTGTCATTGCTGTTCATCTCTTTCTATAAAATTTATGTCACATTGCCTGAAGCCTCGTCTGCAGTTGCCTGCACGGGGTCTCGTGATGTGATGTTCATCCATTCAGCCGATTCCTGTTGACAGATCTTTGATTTTTTGCATTTTTTGTCAACATTTACGGCTCACTCCCTTTGCAAATACCCAGTTTTTTCGGTTACCCGTTGACAAAATTGACTTATATTTTATTTTTTGTCAAATCTGTCAACCTTTTTGCAAAATATGTTGACAAAATTGACACTTTTTTTAAAATCTGTCGTATCTGTCAACAGCACACCTTCTTCTGTACGAAGAACAAAGGGAGGATCCCTCATTTTGTTGACAAAAATCCACGATATCGAAAAATCTGTCAACATAGGTTCTCAATCTGTATAATATGTGCCCACTCTTTCTCTGATCAAACACATAACCTGATCATACCCTTCTGCGGCTTGCCAATCCTGGGCAATATGAACCTTGATTACCTGATAAAGCCATTTCTCATAGTAGTCCATTGCCTGATCAAAATCCATTCCCTGTTTCTGTAAAAGACGTACATCACTTTCTGCAAATTCCACGGTGACCTTGCACCTTTGCCGCTCCGGTCCGTCAAGTCCATTTGGAAAATCAATAACCGCAACGTCAACGCTGTTATGAAACGGCGGATCGGCCTTTAACTTCAATCGTTTCATCTCTTTCACCTTATTTACCTCCAATTTTATAGTATAGCACAAAAATCCTATTGGTGCAAAAATGAAACAGCCGCCAACAAGGCAGCTGCTTCATTTTGGTTAAAAATATGAGATAGGATAAAGTGAACTATTTTTCTTCGTAAAGCTCGATAATGGCGTCGTCTTTGATGACAAAAGCCAGTCTTGCTGTTTCGCTCGCCTGTGCCGGTCCGAAAATCAGCTGGTCAGCGTCTTCAATATAGTGCTCCAAGTCGTCCACCTTGTATGCTACGTGAGGATTGTGATGAAGGATTTCCGGAAAAGGGGTTCCTTCTTCAAACTTCAGATATTCGATAACAAAATCATAGTCCTCCGGATTGCTCATCCAAAGCTTCATGTCTTCGTTGTATACCATGCCCGGCTTTTTATTGGTTACCGGAATACCGATGTGCATATATGTAGCTGCCATAATGGGCCTCCTTTATTCTTATTTTTTTTCGTTCTTAATAGTTTCGTAAACTTCATAAGCCTGCTTCGGCGTGTATCCTTCGTGAACCACCTTGGCAATAGCCTGAGTCATACCGATTGGGCAGTCAGACTGGAAGATGTTTCTTCCCATATCTACGCCATGAGCGCCTTCTGCGATGGCGCGATAAGCCATTTCCAAGGCTTCCAGCTCAGGCAGCTTCTTGCCGCCTGCAATAACGATAGGAACCGGACAAGCCGCCGCAACTTTTTCAAATCCGTCACAGTAGTAACTCTTGACGATATTTGCACCGTTTTCTGCAAGGACACGGGTTGCCAGCAGGAAGAACTGCTCGGTTCTTGCCATTTCCTTACCCACAGCTACAACGCCCAAAGTCGGGATACCGTAGCGAGTACCTGCGTCTGCTGTACGGGATAAAAGCTCCAAAGAGCGAGATTCACCGGCAGAGCCGATAAAGGTCTGTACCGCCATACAATCTGCATTCATGCGAATTGCATTTTCGATATCACAGGCAAAGCCGCCTCCATTGGACATATCATCGTATAAAACAGTGGAGTCGTAAGTGACGCGGACGCAGTTTGCTGCCTGAGAAGTCGGCGGGATGCAGGAGCGAAATACGCCCTTGGTTCCCATAAGTACATCCACATAAGGTGCAAGCTCCGGAATTACCAGGTCTACACGCTCAAGACCGGAAGTCGGTCCCATGATATAGCCGTGATCGAAAGCCAGCATAACCGTGTTGCCGCTCTTCGGGTTAAACATTTTGGAAAGACGGCTTTTCATACCCCAGTCACAGTGATCGTTTCCTTTTATATAGAAGCCATCGTGACATACCGGTGTATCCAGATGATAGTCGTGAGCCGCTTTGTTTCCGATATTATCTGCCATACTAAGCGCCTCCTATTTCTTCATGCTCGGCGTATTGCACGGCGCATTCCACAGGCGAAGAAGCTCATCGTCCATTCTTGCCATGAACATCTGGAAACCTGCCTGCTCCTGTACTGTCAGCAGTTCGCCAACATAGTTTGCCACAATTTCGATGTTCTTTTCTTTCAGCAGTTCAACGCACTTTCTGTAAACAATGTACAGTTCCATCAAGGTAGTTGCGCCGGAGCCGTTTAAGATCAGCATAATCTTTTCGCCTTCTTTGATAGAAAGGTCATTGAGCAATCCGTTAACCATAATTTCTGCAGTTTCGTCTGCAGACTTCATCGGCTGACGACCGCCGCCGCCTTCGCCATGCTGACCCATGCCGATTTCCATTTCATCGTCAGCAAGTTCTGCCAGAGCGCTTCCTGTTGCCGGATGTGTTGCCCCTCTTGCTGCAACGGCCAAGGTTGCCATATTGTCAGCAAATCTCTGGGCGATTTCTGCAACTTCTTCCAGGCTCTTTCCTTCTGCAGCTGCTGCGCCTGCAATCTTGTATGTAGGAATGCAGCCAACCAGACCTCTTCTGTCGTCTGCATTTTCTCTTGGTGCATTGGCAATATCTTCCTGGGTTACGACTTTGATGCACTTGATGCCCGGCTCTTTCTTCAGCTGTTTCATGGTCAGGTTGCCGGTCAGCATGTCCCCCGCATGGTTCAGTACCACATACAAAACGCCGTGTCCTTTGTCTGCCATTTTGATTGCATCAACGCAGGCCTGAGGACCCGGAGCTGCGAAAACATCGCCAACTACAGAAACGTCAACCATACCTTCGCCGACAAAACCACTGATTGCAGGTTCGTGGCCGGAGCCTCCCTGGGTAACGATGGTTACACGGTCAGCCTGGTCTAAAGCTTTGTTTACAACGGTATTATTTGGTTCCAGACGAACCAGGTCAGCGTTAGCCAGCGCAAAACCTTCTAACAGTTCCGGTGTCAGATTTTCTGGATTGTTGATAAACTTTTTCATTTTCATGGTTTTCTTCTCCTTTTCATTCTGGTAGATACTTAATTTACATCAAAGGTTTTGCCAGACCTGCAAAGAACAGAGATGTGCTCATTGCCCCTGCATCCGGGGTACCGATGGTCTGCTCTTTATAGCTCTTAGCTCTTCCGAATTTAGAAACGAACTTCTCACTTTCCTTGGCGCCTTCTGCCGCTGCTAAAGCTGCAGCCTTCAAAATATCTGCAATATCACCGTCTGCATCTTTTGCCGCTTCTACGGCAGGAATCAGCGCATCCATCATGGTCTTGTCTCCAACTTTGGCAGTAGTGATATCCTCCATCTCAGCCAGGCAGGATGTGAACATCTCTTTCAGCATATCGCTGTCAATCTCTGACTCATCGCTGAGACATACGCCCAAGCCCCCAATCAATGTTCCGTAAAGAGGTCCGGCGCTTCCACCGTTTACCCCCATAATTGCCATACCCAGATCGTCAAAGAATTCGCCAAAAGATTCCTCTTCCCAAGACTCTACTTTCTCTTCAATGAGATTTCCAATCTTTTTTACTGTAATGCCGTGATCGCCATCACCAAATCTTGAGTCAATCTCACTGAGCTCATCGCTGTGGTCAATAAAATTTTCTGCCGCAGAAACGAGCATTTCGGATAAAAGCTTTCTGTCAATTACCATACTATTTTCTCCTTGTTCAATGGTTCTTGACTTTACCTTATCATGGTAAATACCCGGGGTCAACGCTTTCTCCAAGCAAAAAACGCCCGCAGGCGTTTTTATCAGAATATTGTTACATATGTAACTAAAATCGATCAATCCAAGTCAGCTCCATGGTTAAATCAGCTCCTCAAGAATTTCTTTTGAGGCCACAATATGGGTCAGAATCCCGGTTTTTAACGCTCCCATCATCGCCTTTGGGCTAACATTAGCCGCGCAGACGCCCACGACGTATTTTCTCTTGGACAAAACCTCTATCGGAATCTGCATGGTGCAGTCCATATCCGGTTTAATGATATGACCATGAATGTCATAATAATAGCTGAGCAGTTTCCCCACTGCTTTCTGTTCCGTCAATCTACTGCCATAACTTGCCGCTGTAGCAAAATCCGGTACAGAGGGGTAATTACCTATATTTACAAAAGCAACCTTGACCGACTTCCATCCTGCGGCAATTTCCTTATAGTTGTCCAGTTCCTTCATCCTTTTCATCTCTTCCGGACTGTCCACAAAAGCGGGCGCATACCAGGATACCGCCTGTCCACCGGTTTTTTCGGCCACCTTCCTGACAATATCGTTGGTATGGTAGTCCCGATTAAATACCCCACTGTCGGCAACAAGGGGATAAACCTTGGTATGCAGTTTTCTAACAGGTTCTCGCTCCAGTCGGGCTACAATATTTCCCATAATTGAGCCCCACCCCATACCGATAGACATGTTTTCCACCTGGCACAGTCCTTCAATCACTGCACCGGCAATGTTCCAGTTGGTGTCAACGACGTGATTCCTCGTCTCTACAACCATACCGCCCCGCAAACCGTATTTCTCCTGCAGCTTATCCAAAATCAATTTCCTCTCGGTTATAGGATTTTGAATCTGGATCTTCACAATGCCATACTCTCTGGCCTCCGACAAATATCGGCTGATTAAAGGGCGGGAAATTCCCATTATTTTGGCAATTTCATGCTGATTTTTGTTTTCCTCATAATATAACCTGGCAATGGCAACCAGCTTTTCTATCTTGTCCTGATGCAGTGACATATTCTCGCTCCCACTGTTACAAATGTAACTTTAACGTATGGTGATATTGTACCACAAAGCAGTTAGATTTACCATCCGAAAACATGGCTGTTATTTTATCCGCAATTCTTTTTGCGCAGGATTATAACGAATCCGACCATCCTCCGTAAAAGAAGAACCGTGACAGGCACAGTCCCAAACCCGTTCCGCTTTATTCCAGGTCAGTGCGCATCCAAGATGGGTACACCTTGGCGCCGTTGGTCTGAGAAAATTCTTTGTCGTTTCAAACAGATTAGAAAAAAGCTGACCCTTCAGCATCGTCCTTCCCTTTCTCTCCGTGGAAAAAACGTCTGCAAGAGCCGGATCCATATTTCCTGTAAGCATCATTGCCGCTGCCATAGCGCCGGTCATTCCCCATTTATTAAATCCGGAAGCCACATAAAGCCCATCCTGATGTTTGGCATAAGGACCTACATAAGGGATATGATCAAGAGACATACAATCCTGCGCAGACCACTGCTGCTCTACGTCTGCACCGGGAAAGAGCAAGGCCGCATCTTCTCTCAATTCAGAAAAACCGCCATGCTTTTCACCTGTCCTTCCGCCGCAGCCGCCAAGAAGAACACGAGATTGTCCCTCTGGAGTTTTCGCTGTACGAAAAGACAGATCACCCGTATCTGCGCCCATATACATTCCCTCTACCGCCGGCAGGGATTCTCCATCCAGAGACAAAACATAAGAACGCTGCTGATACAGTTTCATAAAATACATGCCGTACCTGTTCAGGTAGGGAAAATGGGTACAGATCATAATCCGATCAGCCCGAATTTTCAGCAATCTGCCCAGAGAATTTTTGACAAATACCGTGTAACCAAATTTACCTCGTTCAATTTCCCCCGCAAAACTATGAGCAAAAATCCGCTGTCCTTCTGCCACTGCAGCTGCATATTTAAGAGGATGAAACTGTGCTTGTCCTTCCATTTTCACTGCGCCGGCAATTTTAAGCGATATCGATACCGTCTCTGTATACTCGACCTTTGCACCTAAACGCCCAAGGGTCTCTGCTTCTGCAAGAACCCTGCCTTGATCTGCCGCATTCAGCGTGTAAATATAATTTTCCTTTTCTTCAAAGTCACAATCAATGACCTTGCTGTCTTGTCTAAACCGATCGAGAGCCACGGTATTTGCCGCAAGATATGCCGCTGCCGATTCGAGTCCCTCTTTTTTTCGCAATGCATCATAAACAAGACCGTGACCTACCGTAATTTTCCCAGTGGTGTTTGCCGTCACGCCCCCGGCAACTGTATTCTTTTCTATGATGGCATAATCCTCACCCTGTGCCTTTAAGAATCTTCCGCAAAGCAATCCTGCCATGCCGCCGCCAATTACTAAAGTGCCGACCTTCAAGTCACGATCCAGTGACGGAAAGGTCGGCATGTTAAACCCTCTGTTCCAGATTGAATCCATGTCGTCACCTCACTATAGTCCATAGTATCTGCACATTCAGCAGAAAACATGCACCAAAGCAAGGCAAGACTACACCGGAAAAAGGCTTGGAAGCTTTTTATTATGATCTATATAAAGGGAATTCTATTTTGCTGCAGAATCCGTAGTCTCAAGGTTACATTTACTCCATCTCTGTAATAACAAGTTCTCCTTTCAGCTTATTTTTCAAAAGCAAAATCGTATCCTTTGATACGCTGTCCAGATCCGTCCAACTGCTAAAGCGGATTTCCATTTGTGTCCCATCAGCTACCATCCCGGTTATTAGCGCCAGAAAGCTATTTACAACCCTTACCATCGGCACCCCCTGCGGCCAAGGGCAATCGCCCAGCTTTCTCTGAATAAAAGCCAAATCTCCAATCTGTTTTTTATCCAGGTATCGTTCCGCAGAAAATCCCGGCGTTTCAATAAGCTGTTCAAGAAGCCCTGCCAAATAGAAACAGTCTACAGAGGGCAAAGTATCTGCTTCGATGCAAATTGTCTTTCCTTCCTTCTGCTTTTGTCCCGCAATACTGCCTGCCAGTTCCATTAGTTCTTTTGACGGCGTAACACCAATATCCAGCGCCAGCCTTTGATAAAACCGCTGATAAAATTCCAACGCCTCTTGGTATCTCCCCGACTTCAGCAGCAGTGACATTCTAACGACAGCATTTTTTTCATCGTAGGGATCCAGTTCTTCACAAGCTGCCAGAGCCTGCATACACTTTTCTTCATTACCCTGTGCAGAATATGCGGCAATCAGCTTCTTTAACAGCGTCTGTTTTTTATGTTCCACCACATATCTCTGCAGAATAATCAACTCTTCAAAGGATTCGCAGTCCGAAAAATACCGATTCTCAAAGAATTCTCCCTTAAAAAGCTTTCCTATCTGTTCCAACCGGTCAATTCGGGTTTCGCCGGAAATATCCGCTTCTAAGACTTCTTTGATATCACAGATATACGGATAAGCCCTGTTAACACTGCAGACATCTCTTGTCACCATGAGAAACGGTTGCCCTGATGCGTCCGGCGGAATCTGTTTGCGGAGCTGCCATAAGTTGAACCGGAGATTATACCTGGCTGCGTTCTCTTCGCTTTCCGGCCAAAGATAACCGATTAACTCTTTTCTGGAGGCTCTGCCATTTTGCGTCATCAAAATGGCCAGAAGCGCCATGCTCTTACCGCTGATTTCTCTGGTGATGTCTTTTCCGTCTGTCTCTGCTTTCAATGTGCCTAAAAACTCAAGTCTCAGCATATAAACCTCTGTTAAATACAATCCTTCCGTTTTTCATTGTCAGATCTACCTTTACCTTTTTCAGCTGGTTGGGCTGAATTTTCTTCAGGTTCTTGTTCATTACGACGATATCTGCCTTTTTCCCCGGCGTCAGACTGCCAATCTGTTCTTCTTCAAAGAGCGCATATGCGCCATTATAGGTATACATTCTCACCGCTTCCTCAACGGTAATCCTGTGCGCTTCTACCGGATGATTGACTGCATAATGAATGCCCATCATCGGATTAGGATCTGTCACATTACTGTCCGAACCGCCGCACAAAACAATGCCATAATCAAGAATTTCCCTAAACGGATTCGTCTCCTTATAGCGGTTTCCCAATCTCTGGTGATACAGCTTCCCTTCGCCGCCCCAAATACCTTCGTAAGTGGGCTGCATGGACAAAATAATACCCAGTTCTCTGGCCTTTTCCATCTGTTCAGCGTTAATCATCTCCGCATGTTCAATCCTGTTCCGAAGATATCTCCCGTCAAACTGTTTCTGTGCGCAGGCAAAAGCTTCCAGACAAAGGGCTATTGCGCCGTCGCCGATGGCATCCAAACTTACCTGCAAATGGTGAGAATAACATTCTGTTACAAATGCTTTCAGATATTCCGGCTGTATACAATAGATTCCCTTTTTTCCCGGCGCATCTGAATAATCCGCAAGAAGAGCCGCAGTCCGCTCTCCTATAGTTCCATCCACATAAAGCGCGCCGCCAATTCTTTTCAGATCTTTATCTAAAACCCGTTGAATATCCGTAGTCTGATAGAATAGCTTCATATCCAGCGGATACTTGTCGTGATGTGCATAAATCAGTTCTGACTGCGGTTCTTCTCCCATACTGTAAGTCATGTTTCCGCCTTCTACAGCAGCTACCGTAGTCAAACCATAACGAAAAAGCTCCGGAATCAGCTTTTGGATGGCACTGCATCCATCTGCTTCCGGAAGTGTGCGAAAGATGTTGCGATCCAACCTCGCCCCTGCCTGACCGGTAAAAATACCCGTCGGCATACCTTTTTCGTCAATTCCGACGCCCGCAGACGTAAAGGGAACTTTAAAATATAAAATTCCGCAGGTGTTGAGAATTAAGACTTTATAGTCTGCTGAATATACTGCTACAGGCGTATCCTTGCAGAACTTGTCTAAAATCGTTCTATCCGGCAAATCCCCTTCGTCCAGCTGTCCGGCATCCAGCCTTGTCGCAATAATCAGCTTTCCCGGATTCGCTGCTTTCGCCGCACGAATTCTCCTTCCCATGGCGCTGTAATTCCTTACGCCTTCCAGGGATACCCAGTCTGCGCTGAGCGCCGTAACGACCACATGAAAGTGATTATCGATGAAACCGGGAAGTACACTGGCTTGCCCTGCATCAATAAGCTTAGAGCCTTTTGCCAGATATGCCTTATACCCATCTCCATCACCCACGGCTTTGATTATATCGTCTTCAATTACAATCCAGTCTGCATGCTCCCTCTCGTCCATGGTCATCAGTCTGCCGTTTTTGATTATCGTATTTCCCTTCATCAAAGCTACCTCTAAATGAATATTCTTTCTTTAAGTATATATAAAAAACATCGCCCGGACAAGTCATAATCCGGGCGATAGAAAAGATCCTTTTATCGGTTTGCTTCTCTCTGGTATACGATTTTTCCGCCGACCATCGTCATAATCGGTAAAATCTCTTTGATTTCCATAGGATCTACCGTAAAGATATCCCTATCCAAAAGGACCATATCCGCATAATATCCCTCTTTGATTCTGCCTTTGCGGTCTTCCATGAATTCCGCATAAGCACTCTCTATGGTATATGCGTCTACAGCAGTTTCCACATCCACACATTCTTTTGGATTAAAACCTTCTGCAGGGTTTCCTGCTCTGTCCTTTCGGGTCACTGCCATATAAATATTTTCAAACGGATTATAATACTCCACAGGGCAGTCAGTTCCGTAAGATACATGTGCACCTTTCTTCTGCAAAGAACCAAAGGCATATGAAGTTGATGCCAGCTCTTTTCCACAAAGTTCTTCCACAATATGCATATCGTAATCCAGGAAAATCGGTTGAGCAAAGACCAGGATCCCCTTTTCTGCAATACGATCAAGAAGAGCCTCGTCCGTAATCTGACAATGCACCAGCGCATGTCTCAACTTGTTTTCTCCGTCGACAAAAGCGTTTTCGTAGCAGTCCATAGTGCTTTCCACAGCCGCATCACCGATAACATGGGTAACCACCTGTAGATTATACTTTTTGGCAAGCTGACAATACTTTTCCATTTCGTCTTTCTTGATCCATTCCAGACCGTGATTTTCTCTGTCAGGAACATATCCGTTTTTCATCAGCGCCGTTCTTGCGCCCAAGCTTCCATCCTTGAAAAGCTTCAGCGGTCCTAAAGTCAGCCAAGAGTCTTCGCCATAATTACCTTTAGCAAACTCGCCTTCTGTAAGGTATTTCTCAAAAGCTTCAAAATCATTGAAACAAACCTGATGTCTATAGCGAAGCAAAGCTTCACCCTTGTCATATACATCATGGAACATAGCAAAAGCAGCCGGCCCATCCATAAACGTTGTTCCAACATCATTACTCTGTACGCTGGTAAGTCCGTGTGCAACAGCATCTCTCATCGTATCAAGAAGGATTTCACGTCTCTCCTCCATGGTAAAATCAGGAACGACATTTTTTGCAATATTGCAAGCATTAGCTGTAAAAATACCGTTTGGATAGCCGTCATCCCCAATGAGGAATTCTCCGTCCGGATACTGAGGAGAATCACCATCAATACCCAGGATTTCAATAAGCTTAGTATTTGTGGATACGATGTGACCGCAGACTCTTTCCAGCACAATAGGAAACTCTGTACTGATCTGGTCCAGATCGTGTCTGTCAGGCAGACGATCTCCGTCAGTAAATAAGTCCTGGTTCCAGCCAATGGCATGTAAGCCCTGCTTTACCTGATCAGGATGGGTTTTAGCAAATTCTTTGCATATTTCAATCATTTCTCCGATAGAAGAAACGCCGTCAATCTGCGCCTGATTCATCACCTCGCCTGCCTGCATAAAATGAAGATGGGTATCATTCAGTCCCGGAATCAAGGTTCTTCCACCGCAGTCAATGATATTTTTGCAATCTGCTGCAGCCTTTAATACTTCCTCATCTGTACCGACCTTGGCGATACAACCGTCCTCCACCAAAACCGCCTGCGCATAATGGCCTTTTTCCACATACACTTTTGCGTTAGATAGAATCTGTTTCATTTTAGTTCTTCTCTTTCTTATTCTTTCTGTCAAAATAGTAATAAACTGCTGCGCCAAGAGCCGGAACACCAAATCCCATTGCGCCTGTAACAGGGTCTTCCACTGCGGAGTTAATCAGGAGACCTGCAAAGATCAGCGCAGTAAGAATGACGGAAACCGGATATAACCACACTTTGTAAGGTCTTTCGATCTTTGGATACTTCTTACGCAGAATAGGCACTGCCAGAACAACCAGCACGTTGAATACCATACCGGTAACAACAACCATGTTCGTCAACTGATCCAGGTTTCTGATCAGTACCAGAATGACAGAAAGCACACCCTGAACGATAATCGGTGCATACGGTACCTTGTACTTCGGATGAAGTTTAGCAAAGCTCTTGAAGAAGTGACCTTCTTCTGCCATTGCATAGTACATTCTCGGCTGAGCCAGAATCATGCCATTCATGGAGCCAAACATGGCCAAAATCATACCTGCGGAAACAACCAGTGCGCCTGCGCTTCCCAGAACTTTCTGCGCAACTGCAGTTCCCAGATAAAGGTCTCCGCTTTCAATCATGCTTACAATTTCTTCGTGTGGGAGAACTTTCATAATAGCAAAGTTAAACAGCGTATAAAGTACAGTAACACCACCAATACCGATAATCAGAGAAAGCGGCAAATTTTTCTTCGGATTCTTAATTTCTTCTGCAACGGTGTTCAGGTTTGTCCAGCCTTCATAAGCCCACAGCGCTGCAACGACAGCAATGGCAATCATACCGAATACGCTGGTATCGTTTGCTGCTGCATATTCACTTGCAGAACCCAGGGATAAATCCGGACTGACTTTGCCCACAAAGATGGCTGCCAGCAGAATAATCAGAACCGGAACCAGCTTTGCTACCATGGACAGACTCTGTACAAATGCCGCAATCTTTACACCTACAAGATTGTACAGGGTTGCCGCAACAATCAACACGATCGCTGCTGTCTTTACGCCAAATTCACTCAGTCCGAAATAAGGCTGAAATACGGTCATCAGCGCAATAGATACAGCTGCAATTGATCCGGGACCGCCAACAAGCCAGTCGGTAAATCCGGCCATAAAGCCTACAACAGGATGATATGCTTCGTTGAGGTAAACCAGTCTTCCTCCTGCCTTAGGCATTGCTGTTCCCAGTTCAGCGTAGCAAAGTCCGCCAAACAGGGAAATCACACCTGCAATAATCCAGCAGAGCAAAGCTAAACCGCTGTTCATTCCGGTTCTTTCCAAAACATAAGAACCTAAGTAGAAAATACCGGAACCAATCATGATTCCGCCGATAATGCTGACGCCGCCAAACACACCGATTTCTCGTTTAAACTCGGTCTGTTCAGTGGTCAGGGTCTCTAAACGTTTTTCGTTTTCCATAACCAAAATTTCCTTTCTATTAATTGAATATCATGTCCCGGTCAGTATAACGTTTAGAGGTTTATTTTACCGTTTAACAAAAATAATGTTTATCCTTTTTCAAAATCAATTAAACATATTGTAATTTTTTTCCATTTTTATTCAGCCATAAATGCAGCCAGTTTCTTCGAGAGTCCTTCCGCAACATAGTATCCTTCCCTATAGGCTTTTTTCAGTTTTTCTTCGTTTCTTTCTGTTCTGCCAATAGAAAGAGGCCCCATTGGCGCTATGATAAAAGCTCGGCCTGCTGCTTCTTCTTCCTCTGCAAGGGCAAGACTATCGTTATAGGTCTGATATCGATTGGCATACGCTTGAATCATCTTAGGATAATCTTTATACTTTAATCGCATTATTGCTTTTGCACTGCTGTTTTTCTTCTTCGTATAGCCCCTCTCTCTGGTAAGTACTACCACATTTTTCTCATTCCCCTGCTTAATAGATTGTGCCAAAGGGATAGAATCAGCAATGCCTCCATCCATATACAAATTGCCGTCAATTTCTACCATATTCGCAAGAAAGGGTAAAGAGCTGGACGCCCTGATCCACTCTACATCTCGGTGCAAATCCGTTATCATCGGATATTCTGCCTGACCGGTCAAGCAATTTGTAACCACCGCCTGAAAATTTATCCCACTTTCTTTAAAAGCTTGATTATCAATAGGGTTAAGTTCTTCGGGAATTTTATGATACAAAAATTCTGCGCCAAACAAATCTCCGGTCTTTCTTAAACTATGCAGACTGCAATAGTCTTTTTCGTGCAAATATGCTGTAGCCGTAGCATAGGCCCTGCCTCGTTGTCCGCTGACAAAACTGCAGCCATGGCATGCTCCGGCAGATACGCCGATCACATTGTCAAAGTGAATCCCCGCATCCAGCAGGTAATCGATTACGCCGGCTGCAAAGATACCTCGCATACCGCCGCCTTCCAAAATCAGTCCGTTTCCCATAAACATCTCCTACATTTTTATTGATTTCCCCGGTCCAAACAAATACAAGCAAGCTTCTTTAACCGGTTTTCCCAAGGCTGTACCAAGCGCCTTTTTATAAATTTCTATCTGTGCCAGGTATTCGTTTCTAAGACGTGCCGCCTCATCCTCAAAATCTTTAGAAAGGTCAATCCAGCTCGTCTTATAGTCAATGAGAACCATTGCGCCGTCCTCTTCAAAATAACAGTCAATAATTCCCTGAACGATTACAGGTTCCCCTTCTTCCTCCATAAGAAGGTCAAAAGGCCGTTCTCGCTGCAGACTACCTCTGCCGGCAGCTTCGGCGCACCGTTTTCCCAGATCTGTCCGGAAGAATTCATCGATTCGAGAGAGATTGATTGCGTCGATTTCTTCTTGTAGAAAAATCTCCCGGGCAATATAGTCTGACGCTGCCGTCTGCAAATAAGCAAGCCCTTCTTTTTCCGCCCGTTGAAAATCAATCCGCTCCATTATGCCATGGTAAATCGTGCCCCTTTCCGCTGCCGTAAACGACCTTTCTCCTTGACGGAATCCGGGTACCGCAAGGCGGAGCTCTCTGTTTTTGTCACCGGCCTCAATCCGATTTCGGTTTAATTCGGTAACGGAATATTTGGATTTATGTCTGCGGGCTTTTTCGTAAGGGTAGATAAATGAAAGCCGTCTGCCTATTTCTTTGACCGCTTCATCTGCCGCCTGTCCGTCATAAATATCCCAGTCAACGGGATTTCCAAACCGCATTTCTCCGCAAGCAGTTCCTGCAGAAAGAATATTGGCATCCAGAATGTCCAGAGAAGATACCTGCTGCGCCATATCCAGATAAGTGGTATCACTCCAAAGTCCAACCTCTCTGTTTTCTCGAAACTTTTCTCCGTCACGAACGGTTCCTGTCATGAACAGTAAATCTCTGGCTCTGGTCAGCGCAACATAAAGAATACGGATTTCTTCCTGTACCTCTTCTCTATGCACTTGCCTTGCAATCAGACGCTGCAGCAGCGTTTGCTTGTACCAGTGTTTTTCGTAGTTTACCAGACTCATACCGATACCAATATCCTTGTGCATTACCACACCGCTGCCGATTTTTGTGTAGTTAAGCCGCCTTCCCATTCCACTGACAATAACCATAGGAAATTCCAGACCTTTGCTCTTGTGAATCGTCATAATTCTAACCAAATCGTCATTTTCCCCAACCAGTTTCACCTGACCCATCGGTACGTTTCTGTCTTTCACGGAATCAATATAGCGAACAAAACTGTACAAAGAGTTCTGTCGGTCCTGTCCATATTTTTCCGCCTTATCCACCAGCGCCCTTAGATTGGCCTGACGCTGCTGACCGGCCGGCATGGCGCCCATCTGCATATAATAACCGGTGTCCAGAAGCAGACGCCATATAAACTTACCCAAAGGCATGGTGCCTGCCTGCGCTTTCCAGGCCGAAATCGCAGAAAGGACATCTGCACATCTACTCTGCAGTTCCTCATCCGTTCCCTGCTCTGCAAATGCACGCAGCGCGCCGGCAAAGGATCCCGTCTTGTATTCTGCCCGAACCTTTGCCAAATCATCTGCCGAAAATCCGAATATTTCCGAATGCAGTACACTGATTAACTGCACATCCTGCTGTTTATTATCGATAACGGACAGCAAATTCATGAACACATTGATTTCCATGGTGTCAAAATAGCCTTCGCTGCTGTCCACAAAACTTTCAATGCCGTTTTCCTTAAATATACGATAAAATACATCTGCATAGTTACGCACACCACGCATCAGCACTGCGATATCACGCATGGAAATAGGACGTTCCCGTTCCAACTTCTGATCGAAGAATGGTTTTCCCAGATTCTCCTTGATCAGCCTGCAAACAGCCAGCGCTTCAAGTTCTGTGTTTTTCAGTTTGGCAAGCTCCTCATCTGCCTCATTTGCAGAAGCAGCGTCTACCACTTCCGCTTTTGGCAGATAGCGAAGCTGACCCTGGTAGTCTATTCCCGGATAAAGCCTGGCGTCATCATCATAGTCTTCCATTAATCCCTCAAAAATCCTGTTAATTTCTGAAAGAATCACCGGTTTGCTTCGAAAATTTCTGTTCAAGTCAATTTTCACCGACTGTTCTGTTTCTCCACTGTATGCTTTATATCGACTTTTAAAAATCTCCGGTTCTGCAAGACGAAATTTGTAAATGCTCTGCTTCACATCTCCAACCATGAATAGATTGTTTTCCCTCTTTATCCTGCTGATAATCTCTTCCTGCAAAATATTGGTGTCCTGATATTCGTCTACAAAGATATACTCGAATTTCTTTCGATAATGGTCTGCCGCCTGGGGGTTTTCGAGAATCTGAAGACAAAGATGCTCTATATCATTAAAATCAATAAGCCGCTTCTCCGCCTTGGCGCTTTTGAATGCGGCATCAAAGTCAAGGAGAAGCCTCTGCAGTGTCTCCCCCTGTCCGGCAGTCTGATTCATCTCTTCAATCTGTACATCAAAAGAATCCACAAACAAAAGCTCCTTAATCTGACTGATCTGGGCAGCCCCTTTTTTTCTGTAAGCGGATACGATTCCTTTCACGGCTTCATAAGCTTCTTTTTCTTCTTTTTTTGCCGATAAACGTACCGCCTTGAACGCTGTGACACATTGACCCAGATTCTCCAGATCTCCAAGCTGCGCAGCCTCTTTTATCGCTGTAAAAACAGCCAGCTCTTCGTTTTCCTTTTCTGCCAGACGGTCAAGTCCCGCCTCTGCCAAAAGCTCTGCCGCCTTTTCCACATAATCCATTCCGTCTTCCGCAGACTGAATAACAAAATTTCTGATCACCGTCATAATCGGAGAATGTACAAAGGTTTCACGCGACATAGAAAGTGCTTCTACTTTTTCTGACAGCCACTTCCATGGATAAGGCAAGGATTGAAGAATACTGTAACTACTGTCCACAATCAATCTAATCTTATTCTGATTTCGGTCTCCACTGTACCAATTGAGAAAATCATAAAATTCCGGCGATCCTTCTGCAAACCAGGTTTCCATAACAAGGTCCATAGCATCCTCTTTCAGGATGGTTCTCTGGGCATCATCACAAATAGAAAACCCCGGTTCCACATCGGTAAGGTAGAAAAACTTGCGTATGGCTTCCAGAGCAAAGGCATGAAAGGTGCTGATATTTGCCTTTGGCAAAAGATTCAGCTGCTCCCGCAGTTTCTCTGCATGGTAAGGGTCTTTATCTATTTCTTTATACAGCGCCGTTCTGATTTTTTCCTTCATTTCGGCCGCTGCCGCATTGGTAAACGTTACGATGAGCATTCTGTCAATCGGCACGCCGTCCTCAATGACCAGTTTCTTGATACGCTCCACAAGAACAGCAGTTTTGCCTGAGCCTGCCGCCGCTGCAACAAGAATGTTTCTTCCTCTTTCATCTATTGCCTGTTGTTGTTCTTTCGTCCAGTTCATTTCTTACCTCGTCATCTTTTTTCTTCTATGATTATACCAAATAATTTGCTATAATAAAATCAATTAAGTGAAACAGGAGATGAATTCCATGAAGATAAACAAGAAACCAACAATGCTAATGATTCTGGACGGATTCGGACTTTCCAACCGAACCGAAGGGAACGCCATTGCTGCAGCAAATACACCTGCGCTGGACGAAATTTTTTCCAAATATCCGAAAACCCGCTTGGATGCCTGTGGACTTGCCGTAGGTCTTCCCGACGGACAGATGGGAAACTCGGAAGTAGGTCATCTGAACATTGGCGCAGGAAGAATCGTTTACCAGGAGCTAACCCGTATAACCAAATCCATTGAGGACGGTGATTTCTTCGAGAATCCGGCGCTTAACCAAGCTATGGATCACGCTCTGGCCAGAGGCAGCGTCCTTCACCTTCTTGGACTTCTTTCCGATGGAGGTGTTCACAGTCATATCAGCCATCTTTTTGCCCTCTTAGATATGGCGAAGAAAAAAGGTCTGTCCAAGGTACTGGTTCACTGTTTCCTGGACGGCCGAGACGTTCCGCCAAGGTGTGCCGGCAATTATATTGCTGCTCTGCAGAGCCATATGGATTTCATCGGCCTCGGGCAGATTGCCACTATCTCCGGCAGATACTATGCCATGGATCGTGATAAACGCTGGGATAGAGTGGAAAAAGCCTATGACGCTATGACCCTCGGCCAAGGATACGAAGCAGCTACCGGCTGTGCTGCCGTAGATCATGCTTATAGCCGGGATGAAAACGACGAGTTTGTCCTGCCTACCGTAACCGGCGCAGGAATAGTCAATAATGGGGACGCCATGATCATGTATAACTTCCGCCCCGACAGAGCCAGAGAAATCACCCGTGCCTTTGTTGACCGGGACTTTGAGGGATTCAACAGAAAAAAGACCATTCATGATCTCTGTTATGTCTGTATGACCCAGTATGATGCATCCATGCCTAATGTGGAAATTGCCTTTCCGCCACAGAAACTGACCAATACCTTTGGCGATTATATTGCATCTCTCGGACTCTCTCAGCTTCGTATTGCAGAAACAGAAAAATATGCCCACGTGACCTTTTTCTTTAACGGCGGTGTAGAAGCGCCATGCAGTGGTGAAGATCGAATTCTCGTTCCTTCTCCACAGGTTGCCACCTATGATCTGCAGCCGGAAATGAGCGCAGAAGAAGTGACAGAACGGGTTCTCGAGCAAATTGAAGCAGACCGATACGATTGTATCGTCCTGAATTTTGCTAATGCCGATATGGTCGGTCACACCGGTATCATGGAAGCTGCTGTTAAAGCCATAGAAACCCTGGATGCCTGTGTCCCGAGGATTATAGATGCAGTCCTGGCCAAAGGCGGTCAAATTTTGCTAACCGCAGATCACGGCAATGCCGACTGTATGACTGACGAAAACGGACATGTCGTCACCGCCCATTCTCTGAACCAGGTACCTCTTATTCATATCGCCAATCAGCCGTCAAAACTTGCCGAAGGCGGCAAACTGGCTGATATTGCGCCAACACTTCTGCATCTTATGGGACTTGCCGTTCCGCAAGAAATGACCGGGCGTAGCCTTGCCGAATAACGCAGATATAACCGACATCCTCACCGAAACAAAAAATGTTGACAGAAATCAGGAAAACCCGAAATTCTGTCAACATTTTCTCAATATACCCCTTTATACTTCGTATTTGTATTCCATCGCCTTTACCAGACATAGATAAAGGCGTATGTTCACCACAATTAGAATAATTCCTGCGCTAACCAGTACTACCGCACCATTTCCAAAAGCCATGCTGGTCATCAGTTTTTTTGCGCACTTTGCTCCGCCATAAATAAGCGCCGTAGAAAGCCCTGCACCCATAACGGTAAGAAAGAAGACCCCACCCTCTTTCTTCAGTCGGCTTCCAAAGCCGTTACCGATAAGCTGCGCCACTGTAATCCCCTGGCAGAGCAGGCAAGTGAGGAGAAAAATCCCGACCGGAGCAACCCCGATGGCAATCCATGCCGCTTCCTGGGACATCCCCGACGCACTCAGCCACAACAAAAGCCTATGCAAAGCATCCGTCTCATAAGGAACCCTGACCAGAAGCGCCGATGATACAAAAGCTGCGCCGGTCATGACCGTAAGGCTAAAAGCAGACCAAATTCCCATAAAAACCAGCTTTGACGAATAATAAACGCTTTTTTTCAGTGGCAGCATCTGCATCAACACTGCCTCACCTTCAAAGTCCTCGCTGGCAAAGAGTTTGTTAGCCCCTAAAAGCAGCTCCAACAGTACCGGTGCTACTTTTAGGAAGATGACAAAACCGCCTGCAGAATTTTGAACAAACCATATGGCTGACAGAAGGAGAAACATCATGTTAAACCAAAAGATACTGTGCGCCATGGTATAATGAAGTTTTAATGCTTTTCTAAACATCTCTACACCTTCTTCGAAAACACTTCTTTCATCGTCTGTTCCAGACAGACGCCATATTTTTGCCTAATTTCGTCACAAGGTCCGTCAAGGACAATTTGTCCCTTTTTCAATACGATTACCGAATCAAACAGCCTTTCAATTTCAGAAATCAGATGCGTTGCAACGATAATCGTAGCCTTTGGATCAAAGTTTTCCAAAATAGTATCCAGTACGTGATCTCTGGCTGCAACATCCACACCGCCAAGCGGTTCGTCCAAAAGATAAAGCCGTGCCTTTCTGGACATAACAAAGCTAATCTGCACTTTATCAATCATACCTTTAGACATCTCGTTAAACGCTGTCTCCTGACTGATCTCAAATTTCTCCATCAGTTCATCAAATCTTTCCCCCTGAAAATCCTCAAAAAAGTCTGTGTAAATGGCTCTGATTTCCTTTGGCGTTTGCTTCATGGAGCAGGCTAACCGATCGGGAAGATAAGAGACTCTGGCTTTCGTTTCCGCACCCGGCCGTTGTCCGTCAATTTCTACCTTCCCCTCATAGGATGTATACAGTCCTGCCAGAATCTTGAGCAGCGTCGTCTTGCCACTGCCGTTAGGTCCGAGCAAGCCTATGATTCTGCCCTCTCCAATCTCTAAATCAATACCGTTCAAAGCACAAACCGTATCAAAATTTTTCTTCAGTCCTACTGTTGTTACAATCGGCCGATTCTCTACAAGCGTTAATTTGCATGTGCGCATAACATCCCCCTATATCACCGCATCCTGATGAAAATCCATCAGATCCATCGTGCGAAAAAACTCTTCTATCTGGGTTCTGTTGTAGCCCAGACTGCTCATCTTCTGTAGGAAATCTCTGACGATTCTCTCTGCCGCATCCTGACGCGCCTTATTGATTATCTCTAAGTCCCGAGTAACGAAACGACCCGCCGTTCGTTCAGAAATCAGAAGACCTTCCCGTTCCAGTTCCGCCAGCGCTCTTTGCATGGTATTGGGATTTACCCCAAAGTCCTCGGCCAGTTCTCTAACTGGCGCTACCTTCTGGCCCGCCGCCAGCTCGCCGGAAACAATAGCTGCTCGAACGCTATCCATAATCTGCACATAAATCGGCAAACTGTCATTCAAAAAATTATCCATCTTTGCGCCTCCCTTCTGCATTATTGTACTATCTACTTAGTACAATAATGCTTTTTATACGGATTGTCAATACTTTTTTAAAAAAAGACAAAAGAAAACTGTACTCGCATACAATCGGTGCAAATACAGTTTATCCTCATTCAATCAACAAAATATTCAATCTGCTTACAGCTTAGCCGCCAGTTTCTCCATTTCTTCACATGAAAAATCTTCAATCTTGCCTTGATCGCAAGCCATTGCCACGCTGCTGTCAAGCGGCAGCTTTGCTACATTGGCAATGCCGTATTTCGCAGCAATATCCTCGATATGACTTTCTCCGAAGACATTATGGGCTTTTCCACAGTCCGGACATTTGAAATAAGACATATTTTCTACAATGCCCAGAACCGGAATATCCATCATCTCTGCCATTTTAACAGCTTTTTCTACAATCATGGAAACCAGTTCCTGCGGTGAAGTTACGATGATGATTCCATCTACCGGTAAAGTCTGATATACGGTCAGCGCAACATCGCCGGTTCCCGGTGGCATATCTACGAACATAACGTCTATATCGCCCCAACATACATCGCTCCAAAACTGCTGGACAACACCGCCCAGAATCGGACCCCTCCAGACTACCGGATCAGTATCATTTTCCAGAAGCAGGTTAATTGACATAGCCTTGATTCCCTTTTCTGTCACCGCCGGGAGAATCATCTCGTCATTTCCCTGTGCTCTCTCGGTAATGCCAAAAGCTTTCGGAATAGACGGTCCGGTAATATCGGCGTCTAAAACGGCAACTTTTTTGCCTTGCTTCATTGCCGCTGCAGCCAGCATGGAAGTAACAGAAGATTTGCCTACACCGCCTTTGCCACTGACTACGCCGATGACCTTCTTTACATCGGACATGTCATTCATCGGCGCTTTCTCAATGCCCGGATTCTCCTGTCTGTCACTGCAGTTTGCACTGCAGGATCCACAATCATGATTACAATCAGCCATAATAAAAAATCTCCTTTTCTATCTTAAATTTAATTTTAGTTTACATCAGCATTCTGTGTTTCGTCTTTACTTATAAAACGGACAGGCTGCACACTCCGGTCTTCTCGGATGATCCGGATCACAGTGAAGCGGATACAGCACCAAATCCGAAGACAGTTTATCTCCCATAAGAGATTTGAGTCCGGCAATCTGACAAAGCGTTCCGGCAAACTCTGTGGTCTGTCCCGACTTCAGCTTTCGCATGGTCTGCCGATATACCTTTGCCATATCTCTCTGGTAGTATTCATCACTGTATGCATAAAATGTTTCAAAATCCGGAAGCTCCACCGGATTAAATACCGGGCAATATAGAAGACAATTATTGCACTTCTGACATCCATCCTCGTTAATTACCGGTTTCTTATGTTGGTTCTCGTCTTGCACAATCTTGACACAGCTGTACTTGCATACCACGGCACATGCCTCGCAGCCATTGCAATTTTTAACTCTCTCTGTTAACTGCACTTCATCAGCTCCTTATTTTCGTATGGGTTTATTATAGCAAACTTTTATGGAAAATAAAAGTGCTGAAGTGAAAAGTTCATTTCCACTTTGAAAACGGATAAAAGAAAGTAGCAATTACTCTTGCGGAAAAGTGAAATTACTACTTTTACTGTTTATAAAAATAGAATTAAGTGTTACACTGTATACAGCTGGTGACTGGATTCTAAGGATTTATGCATATTTTTTGCATACCAAGAAAGCGGACTTTAGACGAATTTTTTATGAGTGTAGGACTAAATTCCACTTCTGGATAAAGGATATGCAGTTTGTCCTGACAGCCATCTGTAAATGTTTATTTTTTGAGAAGGTAAGGTTTCAATATAACCTTATCTTTCTCTATTTTGTGGATTCCATAAGCTTCAAGCTTTTCATATAAATCATGATACAAAAATTCAGCCAGTTCAAGGGGGCTCCTGCCGCCAAGTTTTTCTACAGGTGCTGAATCAATATGAC